>NZ_VMOA01000059.1 GCF_020662345.1 Methylobacterium sp. W2
CCCTTTCCCGGAGACCAGCAGCAGGAACGGCCTGGACTGACGTCGAAGATGACGCCGACGCCGGATCATGGCGAGGACAGCTATGTCGGCAAGGACTTGCTTGTGGGTAAGGTGGCGCTGATCACGGGGGGAGACAGCGGAATTGGACGAGCTGTTGCGATCGCCTATGCCCGTGAAGGAGCGGACGTAGCAATCTCCTACCTGCCCGTCGAACAATCCGATGCCGAAGAGACAGCGCATTGGATTGAGAAGGCCGGGCGTCGCGCTCTGTTGTTGCCAGGCGACCTACGCGACGAGGCGCATTGCCGCGACCTTGTCGCTCAGACCGTCGAAGCCCTCGGTGGCATTGATATCCTGGTGAACAACGCCGCTGCGCAAACGGTCAACGACGACCTCGACGACGTGATCGCCGCGGATCTCGAAGGGTCGTTCCGGGCCAATGTGTTCGCGATGTACTATCTCTGCCAAGCGGCAGTGCCGCACATGAAGCCGGGCTCGGCAATCGTCAATTCGACTAGCCAGCAGGCCAAAATCGCCGACAAGACGATGCTGATCTACGCCGCAACCAAGGGTGCCATCGCGAGCTTGACCATCGGTCTTTCGAACCTGCTCGCCCCGAAGGGCATTCGCGTGAACTGCGTGGCGCCCGGCCCGATCTGGACTCCTATCCAGCCGATCGTGAAAAGCCCTGACCAGATTGAGCAGCTTGGCGCCGATACCCCCCTTGGACGAGCGGGTCAGCCCGCGGAACTCGCGCCGGCCTATGTTCTTCTTGCCTCACGTGAGGGCAGCTACATGGCTGGTGGATTGGTGCCGGTAACGGGCGGAACCCCGATGTTTTAGGCGCGCGAGTTCACCCCCGGGGCGCGCGCCACCCGGCAGCCTTCGCCTCGTCCTCGGAGCAGAACATGCGCTCGCCGTCCTTCTCGCTGATCCGGGTCCGGTCATAATCCCGCGATCCAGAAACGTGGAAGACCTTGTCACCTTTCCGGCTGATGTTGCCCTTGATCGCGCAGCCGCCGGCCTGGATGGCCGGCTTCAAAGGCGCTGGCGAGGGTATGGGACCATCCGGGCCGCCCGGCGCCGCGAACCCCATTGTCATGGCACGCTCGCCCTTGCGCCAGTCTCCCGGCGCCGTGAAGGAGCCGGCCCATATCCCGAGCTTCCCTGCTTTCGCGGTAGCCTCGGTGCCGACATAGTCCTCGGAATACCGGCGGTACGCGACGGCGTGGCCCTGCGCGACCAGCCAGTGGTTCAGATCCTCCGTACCCTTCCGGCAGACCGCTACGGTGCGCCCGTACTAGTCGGTGTCCCGAGGATCGCAGGAGACGGTCGCGGAGCCGATCCGGTCGGCCAGCGCGAGTGCAGCCGCCTGTCCGCATCGGAAGGCCTCCCCTGACCTTCTATGGCAAAGCTGACCGCTCTCTGGCGCATCGATCCCATGGAGCCGAATGCGGGTGCCGCCGATGTCGAGGGTGTCGCCATCGACCACCGAGGCCCGGCCGGTGATGGGCTCGGCCGCCTGCATAGGAGAAGACGCTAGGATCAGGGTCAGGAACGCCAGACGTCTCAACGCGAGCATTTTTGCTTCGAGGCGCTTGTAAACCCATCGTTGCATAGGAACTTCTCGCCCTGGCATGCTTTGATGCCGCCCTTCGAACCTGAGCATGGGGTGTTACGTGCGCTAACAGCCGATAGGCCGGCCACGAAAATCATCGACGCTGTTTGGGTGAGCAGTAGGCTCCGGGTCATTCTGTCGGGTCCTTCCGCGCTCCGGCCGCCACCACCTTCATCATGGCATCGGGCCGCGGGCGTTGCAGCTCAAGGGCGATCTCTGTCGGCGCCTCAAGCCACGTCCGCCACTCCTCCGGCGTCGTCAACAGGACCGGCATCGCCTTCGGATGGACCGGGCCGACGATTCCGTTCGCATCGCATGTGAGGAACGAGAACAACTGGTGCTCGGCCTCCTCTCGGTCGGGGTTCTCGGCCTTGGTGCCGCGCACGCCCGTCCAGGGTCGCCAGATCCCGGCGAAGGCAAACAGCGGCCGGTCATCATCGAGGGCGAACCACGTGGGCGTCTTCTTCGGCTTGGTGTCGGCGTACTCACTGAAGGAGGACACCGGGACGAGGCAGCGGTATTCAGGCTTGAGCCATGGCCGCCAATGCGGGCTCTTGACGTTCCGGACGTTGGTGACGGGATGCTCCCCGTACTGCTTCGGACCCGGGATGCCCCATCGGAGCATCTCAAGGGTCCGCCTGCCGTCCTCGATCCGAACAATGGGCGCCATCTGGTCTGGGAAGATGCCGGGCGTCCTTGGCAGGTTGCCAGCGCGGTCCTCCTCCACACCGAACGCCTCACGGATCTCCGCCTGTGACGTGATCAAGCTGTAGAGGTTGCACATCTTTCACGTCCCCAGAGAGCCACGGGTCGCCATTACACACCGAGATTGCCATGTATCTCGTTTGGCTCGAACCTTAGCCAACGAGCCTCAGCATGGAGCTCTCTGGCACCGACCGGACGGTAGGATTGGTTCTTGTCCCCGGCCTCAATGCCGCGCTTGGCCCCATGTACTGGCGTGGTCGATCCCCGTCCCCTATCCCGCCCTTGCACGTCCAAGGCCTTCGCCGCATCTCAGGTGCCGCCGCTTCTGCCTGGGAGCGTGGCCTTCACGCCGCTGCGGCATTCTGGCATGTGCACGTCCATGCCGAAGAAGCCCTCCCTCACTGCCTTCCTTGTTGCGATCCATCAGGCGGACAGCACTGACAACGTGTACGCAATCCTCGCGAAGACGGTGGCAGATGCGCTTGAGATCGCAGAAGCGCAGGAGCCGGCTGGTGCCAACCCTCATGTCGTCGGCAAGCTGGGGGCTGCTAGCATAGCTCGCATGGACCTCAAGCCGGGTGAAGCACGGGCAATCTAAGCCGCTACGGTGCCCGATCGCAGAAAACTGGCACGTTGCCCCAGGACGGTGAAGGCGCAGCGCTTTGAACTCCTTTGGCGTCCGCGGTTGCCGCGCGCCCCCGTCCCCAGCCGCGACGTCGCGCATGGCAGACAGACCATGGCGCAGCCAATGGCCACCCCCTATCCCGTCCGGCCCATCACAGCCGCCGGACCTCATGTCAGCCTCCCCAGCCTTCAAGATCGAGCCCGGCAGCCCGCAGGCGTGGCGCGAGGCCTTCCTCGACATGAAGCCGAGCGTGGTCCCGTGCTCAGGGCTGACGCCCGCCGGCTGGCAGTCTGTGCACGCCGCGTGCTTCGACTTCCTCGATAAAAACGCTGACGAGGCCGGCCGGCTCGGCTGGACGACGCTGCAGCTTTTCGGCGTCCATCCCGACCTCGGCGTGATCCGCTCCGACTTCTGCGGGGCCATGGTCCTGAGCGGTGACCTCGCGTCGGCCGTCGAGGCGGATTTCATCCGGTTCGAGCGCACGCGGTACTTCCGGAACTTGCCAGGCCGGCCGAAGGGGGCTGTGCCGATCTGGGCAGTGAAGCGGTAGGCGACCGGGAAGCCTGCCCTACCTCCTCGCGGTCGCCGCCAGGAACCCGATCATGAGCACCGAACGCGTAGAGGGATATCGTGAGGCTTTGTCCAACGTCAGAAGCACGATCCAGCGCAGGATAAGCGCGGATGGCGTGCCAGAGGATGGGAGGCAAGAACTATCAAACCTCCTGATCATGCTCGATGACATGCTGCAGCCCACCCGTAAGGTTCCTGAAGCTGGGAGCGGTGCGCCGGAGCCGCTGAGCGGCAGCTTCTGACGAGGCTTTGCACTAGGCACATTGCGTAGATCCGCTCAGGTGGCTAGGCCGGCCTAATGTCCAAGCTTGAAGCCCTCCTCAGCCGCCTGAAGGCCCATCAGCATGTTCTGATCGTCGCCGCAGCGGATCACGACACTATGCCGGCAGACAGTGTACTCAAGCGCGTCGCCGAGCTGGAGAATGCGATTGCTGCCGTCGAGGCCGTGATGGCCGAGGAAGGCGAGCGCTAGGCCCCGATGCCGATGAACGAACGGGCGCCCATGGCGAATGACCTCACCACCGGAACGCTATTCAAAATGGGCCTCGTCACCAACGATGAGGTGAATGCTGCCGTGACTGCGGTCCTCACCGGGGAGGGGAGCATCGGCTTTCCACTGAACGCCGCCTACACGATAGACCTTGCGGCGGCCCTTCAAGCCAAGGAGGCAGTATCGAAGGGCCTCGCAGTGCCGGACGCCTCTGCCGCCTACAATCGCAACCTCGCCCGTACCGCGATCCTGCTGGGCTACCCGAACAAGCGTTAGCGCTGGGGTAACAAGAAACCCGCCGCAGCGTGAGCCGGGCGGGCCTCAAATCTGCGGTGGGCGCACAATCAGGCAAGGTCGTTTTGCTCCTCGGGATCATCAGACAGTCGTTCAGCCGGATCGATGGTCTCTTGCGTATGGCTGCCTTCGATCTTCGGTGTTTTTGTAATTACCTGGTCCATCGGCACGTTCAGCGGATCCTGTGCGTCTGGCGTAACCGATGGGCTTGCCTCATCAGCTTGGGACGTTTTCTTCTCGATCATGGATTCCTCGCGGGCTTCTTGAACCAGACCAACGACTGGGCGAGACGGATGTTCGAGCAAGATCTTGTCTCACGTCATTTGGTTGAGCGCGATGGCGTTAACGAAGACGCTCGAACTGCTTTCGCTGGAAAGCCCAAGGGAAATAGCGATGGTGCCCACGCAATCTCGATATCTGCTGAGGCCGCTCAAAGGATTCGAAGGACTCGTGCTTTTGTGGTTGAGCTATCAGATTTGGGAGGGACAGATTGCGTATCTACCGCATGATAGCGCTTTGAGTTGGGTGGTAGGGACCGCGCTTGGCTGGCTGGGGATACGCTGGATATTTCGCAGCCTTGAACCCAATCCAGAATTCGAAAAACCCGCCGCAGCGTAAGCCGGGCGGGTAAAGGACGCTAAGATCTGTCGGGTGAATGCGGCGGTTCAGTACCCGTAGCGATAAGCGCGACGGTAATGCTGATCCTGGCGGCGTAGATGAGCATCGTAGCGCCGCTCATGAAGGAATTCGCGACGAATGTGTTGCCGGTAGCGGTGCTCGGGCGAGTGGCCGTAGCCGTAGCCGCCGCCCCCATAACCGCCACCGTAGCCATAGCCGCCACCGTAGTACTGCACGGTCTCGATCTTTTCCTGCGGGGCATGACTTACCCCGGCGTTTGGCATAGGCGCCGCTTCGGCGATGGAGGCCAAGCCGACACAGGCCGCGATCGTCAAAAGGATCTTGCTTGAACGTATGCGCACGATTGCCTCCATTAAGTTCAACGGCGCAGTGATGGGCTCCACAGAATGAACGGGGGATTGCCGAGGCTGCCGCGCTCAACCACGTTTTCATGAGACGGAGAACAAAGAAAGCCCGCCCAGCCTAAGCCGGGCAGGTCATGACCACTCATTCAGAGTGCCATCGCCAAAGCGAAAGCTATCGTTTGGGCTTGTCGCCAGGCCCCCACCCCTTCGCTTTGATGATCTGAACGATCTTTGTCTGCATCTCGGGCATCAGGCCCTGCATCCACTGTGTCGTGCCAGCCATCTGAGCCTGAACTAGCTGAGGTTGTGCTGCGGCAAGGCGCCGGCCAGCCGGAGAGGCATAGAAGGTCCCCACCGCCTGTAGATCCTCTTTGCTGAGGACACCTGCGAAACTTCGTGCCTGAATATCGAGGAGTTCGTCGTAATGGGCCGTCAACATGGGAAGTACGGCCTCTTGAACGACGACCTGCGCCCGGTCAGCTTCCCTAATTCCCATCTGCTGCATCATGCCGGCCATGGGAGCGGCCATTGAGGATAGCGTAGTCGCGCGATCTCCCTGCATCTGGGCCACGACCTCACGTGCCACCTTCAGCGTCGCCGGATCTTGTGCCGCCGTTGCAGCAGGCTTGGCCGCTGGCGCTGCTGCTTGTGCAAGCGCTTGCGATGCGAGGGGAATGCACAGGGAAAGGCCTGCGATTAGGGGGGCCAAACGGCCGATACGATTCAGCAAGAGGTTTCCTCCAGTTGTGGAACTGCAGAGGTAGGGCAATCCAAACGAAAAACCCGCTGCGGCGTGAGCCGGGCGGGTGTGGTGGGAGGTTCAAGAGGACGGGACCGCACTTGCACGCGGCGTGCCAGCGCTAAGCATGCGCGTCGCGTCCGTGAGTTCGGTTCTTGATGGCCTGCTCTCGGCTAACCAGCATCTCCGCCAACTCCCGCTGCAGCGCCTCGACCTCGGCGTGGAGCTCGCCAGCGTCCACCGTCAACTCGACGCACTGCTCCTGGGCCTCTGCGAGCAGGGCGCGCAGCTCAGCATTCTCGGTCGCTAGAACGAGCAGGAGCAGGGTGTCGGAAACGGCGGGCCTCCTTGGCTATCTCTGTCGGATAGCGTGCCAGTAGATAGCAGCGCCTGTCAGCGCGCAGGCGAGCCCGAGGAACGTCTCAAACGGGTCTTGTCGGTACCCCGTGAAGGCTAAGTGCAGCATTGCACCGCCGGCCGATACCATCAGTACCGAGAGAGTCCATAGTGCTCCGCGCCTCACACGCCACCACATCGCGCATCCCTAACGTTGAATTAACACATCGAGGGAAACGGTATCGCATGCAGCGATCGATCCTGACGGAAACGTAGAACCGCACACACTCTCGCCGAACTTTGGGTCGAACGTCGCTACATCGCACTGCGGGGCCTATGCCACGGTCCGCCTGCACACCGGAGCGAGCACGCTTATGATCAAAATCCTGACGGCGATCCTGTCGGTCTTCGTGGTCCTGGCGCTGGGCGCCTGTTTGACGGCTCTGACGCTTCCCTTCCGAGCCGTGCGCGGTCTAGTGCGCAGCCGAGCCCTGCCTGCATGAAGCGGGTCTTCCTTCCGCACATTAACGGTTTGTTGCCAACGTCCGGTTAGGAAGTCTCAATCTTTTGAGGGCCTTCCCATGCGCGTGTTGCTGATTGAGGACGACGCTTCGATCGCAGCGAGCATCGAGCTGATGCTCAAATCGGAGAGCTTCAACACCTACACGACGGATCTCGGCGAGGAAGGAATCGACCTCGGCAAGCTCTACGATTACGACATCATTCTGCTCGACCTCACCCTCCCGGATATCTCGGGCTACGAGGTGCTGCGCTCGTTGCGCGTGGCGAAGGTCAAGACACCGATCCTGATCCTCTCCGGCATGGCTAGCATCGAGGACAAGGTGAAGGGCCTCGGCTTCGGAGCCGACGATTACCTCACCAAGCCCTTCCATAAGGACGAACTGGTCGCCCGCATCCACGCGATCGTCCGCCGCTCGAAAGGCCACGCTCAGTCGGTGATCACCACCGGCGACCTCGTGGTGAACCTCGACGAGAAGATGGTGGCCATTGCCGGCAGCCGGGTGAACCTCACCAGCAAGGAGTACCAGATCCTGGAACTCCTCACACTGCGGAAGGGTACGACCCTGACGAAGGAGATGTTCCTCAATCACCTCTATGGCGGCATGGACGAGCCCGAGCTCAAGATCATCGACGTTTTCATTTGCAAGCTGCGCAAGAAGCTCGCTAACGCCTCCTCCGGCAAGAACTACATCGAGACCGTCTGGGGCCGCGGCTACGTGCTGCGCGATGGGATGGCCGAGATGCAGGCCTTGGCGGGTTAAAGGATGTCATCCGCGCTTTGCAAGGAGGCTCCAGAACCTTTGCGCGTCGAACGGCTGCGGCTGGCCGCCAATCGGACCCAGCATGTCCAGGAACTGCGACGGCTGCTGTTGGACCTGCGCGGCAGGCTGTGCGCCCATGGTCGGAGATCCACCGCCCATCACGGCCTGAAGGAAGCTGGCGGCATTGAACGAGGGCGCGGCGGCCGGGGCCTCGCCCGGCATCTGCATCGGGGCCGCCGGTCTAGCTGACGCCTGCGGACCCAACATGCCGAACTGGCTCGAGGCCGCCGGGGCCGCGCCTGGCATCGTCATGGTCGGCGCCTGGTCCCCGACCTTTCTCGCCGCCCAGCCCATCAGGTCGCCGGCCGTCATCGGTTTCAGGAAGGGGTTGGCCGCGATGGAAGCCGGAGGGAGAACCTGCACCACGGGCGTCGAGGGATCGGCCCCGAGGACAGACTTCGCCCCGCCCGGTCCCGCGAAATGCGCGAGGTACGTGTTACCCGGCGTCGGATCGAACCCGGCTGACCGGAGCATATTGGCGTTGTCCGAGGCGTAGGCGCCGGTCATCTCGCGCGAGAGCGAGGGGTCGCCTGCGCAGCGCCCTGGCCCGCATTCGCGTCGGCCTTCATGTAGTCGAGGCCGGCCTGCGTCGTGGAGCCGATGCCAGCCACCCGGGGCCCCTGGTAGATCTGGCTTCCGACGCCGCTGTTGAAGGCGTTCGTGGAGCCCGCGAGGATGCCGTTAGGCGCCGGCTGGGCCGGGCTCCACGGATCTTTCATGACGCTGCTGGTCTGGGTCTGTGTCGTGCTCTTCCCCGACATGGCTCAGTCCTCCCCGGAGGCGTCGGGCGCCGTGGCCGGATCTGCGGGGGTGGTGTCCGGCTTCATCGCATCGGCGAGCAGACCAGGACCGGAGCCGGCATTAAGATTGAACAGGCGAACGACATCACGGACGCGCTCGACCTCCGGTTCGGCGATGGGTGTGGCGGTGTCGCTCATGAGTGAGCCCCCAGCGATTTCGAGAAATGAAGACCGGCCTCACAGGACTCGGTGGCGTAGCCGTCGAGGAGGCGAGCCCAGCCGGGGCGGCCTACGAGTTCGACAGAGGAGCAGGAGATCGCCGCGGCGCCGGTCTCGATGCCTTCCAGCGTCGACAGCCAGTCTCGCGCCCGCGTGCCGCCCACAGCTAAGATCCAGCACGACCGGCGCCCGCTCGCGTGGTCGCGAACCTGCGTCACGCCAGCGGCGACAGGGCGGCCTTCGTCACCGACCATGACAAAGAGCATTCCCTGTTCACGCTCGCAGAGTTCGCGGAGCTCGGAGACGGTCAGGTCGCAACCGGTGCGACGGCAGGCGCGATCAAGCCACGCCTCGACCTCCGGCCAGACCTTGGCGAGGGCGACAGCGGGAACCGGAGCGAGACGGATCGAAGGGCGGGGAGGAGCCGAGACCATCGACGCCACGGCGCGGCGCAGCCAGTTCGAGGCTGTGGAGCCCTCGCGCTCCACAGCAGCCGCCACCGCAGCGTCTAGCGCCGGATTGGTGCGGAATATCCTGGTCCTACTAAGCGTTTCGGCGCGCATCCTAACCCCCGCCTCTGTCGCAGTGACATTACAGGAAGCGGGATGACTTGTAATACAAACGCTATATCTGTTTATTATCCTACGACTATTCTGTCTTTCCTGTCCTTAAGAAAAAGGACATCAGTCGGCAAACAAGTCTCCCGCGAGACCAACAATCGCCTTGTCGTTCTCATCGTTGGCAGGAAGCCGCTTGATCTTTTCGCGGATTCGCCCAGCGACGCGCTCGCCCAATTCACGCTGTGCGGCATCTTGCAAGGCAAATTCAAGCAATCCCTTCGGTGGTTCGATGGGATTTTCTGCCTTCATCATGTCGAGTATCGCGTCTACCGCGTGCTTTGCTGTCTTTATTGTCCCCTTGTTCGAGTACCACGGACGGCCAGAGACGTCTTCAATCGTCATCCATGTTGCAGCTATTGCACAGAGCGCATGGAATGTCCGCTCGTCCTCGAATAGCGCCAAATGCTCCGACCTATACTTGAAAGAACCCTCCAAGCGCCGCTCGATCTCGCTTCCCAGAGTCCGCCCACCCGCAGACGCCTCTGATTCCAGCCTCTCCTTCAGATCGGGAAGGATCTTCGTGCTGACAGGCAGTCTCCGGGCGGCGCCGCCAGCAGTGCGAGGGGATCGTTTTGCCATCGGCTTAGTCCATTCCGTCCATTTAGGACATCTGGTGGCTTACCAAACTTGCGCAACCCCTGTCCAGTGCGCATAACTGGCGTAGGACATCCATTAGCTGTCCTACGGAGGCTGTGAAATGGACATTCGGAAGGACGTTGAAGCTGGGTTGCCCGCCAAGGCTCGGCCGCTCGCGAGGGCAATGGGGGTCTCCCCGTCCCTGATCTACGACATGATTTCGCGAGGTGAGATCGAGGCGAAGCGCATCGGTCAGCGACGCCTCGTCATCCCGAACGGTGTTGCCCGGCGGCTCCTCGACATGGAGCCCGTAGCCGCCTGATCCGCCGCCAGCGGGTCAGCCCACAGGCATCCGCACCCAGCCCTGACGCGCAAAAAAACGGCCCCGACACGAGGGTCACTCGCGCGAGGCCAAAAAAGGTAAAATTTCTGTGGCATCTAATACCCGATCCCCCGTCCGGCGGCAATTGCCCGCCGTCCCGATGGTGTCCTTTGACGGACCATCCCCCGCTGAACTTCGTGCCCATCGCGTCCTGAACCGCGTCAGCGTCAGCCGCGAGGTCGCCGAGCAGATCGCGAGCCTCGCCTACGGCTCCGTTCCTGAGAAGTGGGAGCGCCGCGCATGATGGCCGCTGCGCAAACCGTGCGCTCCTCCCCGGTTCCGACCGCCCCCGACGACCGCGGCGCGGTGTTCGACGCGATCGGGACCGCCATGGCCTCCGCCGAGGTCTACGCGGCCACCGCCGCCAACTTCGCCACCCTGCGCGACGCGCGGGGCTTGGCATACTCCGTCAGGTCGGCCGCCGCCTGTCTCTCGATGGCGGCCGAGCTGCTGGACGAGGTGAAGCCGGCCCCTCGCAATGGAGGCCGAGCATGAAGACCCGCCGCCCCCGCACCATGAAGCGCATGTCGGTCGAGGCCGACGCAATGTGCGTGTCCGATCGGCTGTTCTTCGAGCGGTTCCCCTGGCGCCAGCACCGGTTCCGCAGGCTCGCGCAGGCCGAACTAGCCCAGCTTGAGGAAGCCACCGGCGCGATCCTGTTCGTCCCCAGTCAAGCGGAGAGCATCTTCGTTCTCGTCAAGAACTTGGCGCCCGGCGTTCGGCTCCGGATGCACGTCCTTGGACCAAACGACCAGACCGGCGACGACGCGACCGAGGAGATGGTTTCTGCGTTTTGGAAGGCTCGGGCGGCGCGGTGCCCAGATGTGATCCGCCAGGAGGTCGCGCTTCAGAAGGCTATGCGCCTGCCTGGCGGCCCCCTTCACAACGGAGGAGCGGCATGACGGGCCGCACGCTTCCTATCCGCCCGCCATCGTTCGTTTCAAAGGCCACCCTCGCCCTTGAACTAGACGTGTCGGAAAGCACGGTTGACGAGATGGTTCGTCGAGGCGTGTTGCCAAAACCGCTTCGGCTTTCAGGAGGCTGTATTCGATGGTGCTGGCGTGAGGTTGAAAGCGCGCTTGTATCGCTAGGCGGTGGCACAGAGACTTCGATCTCTGATCCATTCCTGCTGGGGGCACACAATGTCACGAAGACGACGGAGGGCCGTGGTGGTGCTGCCTAGAAGCGTTCACAAAATCCGATCGCGCGGCCGCGAGTATTTCTACTTTCAGGCCGGACGGGGAACCGATCATGCCGGCCCTCGCACGCGACTGCCTGATGATCCGCAAGCGCCGGAGTTTTGGATCGCAGTACGTCAAGCACAAGGCGTCAGCGGGCCGGTCCCAACTGATACGGTATCGGCGCTCATAGATTCCTATGAGGTGTCACCAGCCTTCGCCAACGACCTATCCGACGGCACGAAGGCCTTGTATCGCCGATCGCTACGGATCGCGCGCGAAGCATGGGGCAACCTTCCTTCGGCAAAGCTTCGGCCTGTTCATATTCAGGCGATGATGGACGGTTTTAGCCAGACGAGAGGAAAGGCGAACAACTTCCTCGGCGCAATGAGAGCGCTGTCGGCGTGGGCTAGTGCACGCGGCCACGTGGAGACCAGCCTTACCGAAGGAGTGAGACCTTATCCAGCAAAGACCGGGCATAAGCCCTGGACTGCGGCCCAGATCGAGTTGGCCCACTCAGAACTAACCGGGGTCATTCGCCGCGGCGTGTTGCTGTACATCTACACCGGACAGCGCGGTTCGGACGTCGTTCGGCTCGGGTGGACCGACGTAGAAGATGGCGGATTTACACTTCGCCAAGTGAAAACCGGCCGAGAGGTGTGGTGTCCGATCGTGCCGGAGCTGGCGGCCGAGATGGCAACATGGGAGCGGCGTCCCGGCCCATTCCTTCTCCAGGACAGTGGTAAGCCGTTCACAAGGAAGCTTTTCTCGCGCCACTACTCGGAAGCTCGCGCCGAAATTCCGATCCTCGCAGGAGCCTCACTCCATGGGCTGCGCTGCACGGCTGTGATCCGCCTGCGCCGTGCCGGCCTTTCCACAGGCCAGATTGGGGACATCACCGGAATGTCGCTCGCGATGATCGAGCGCTACTGCCGCTTCGCTGACAAGAAGACGAGTGGCCAGGCGGCCCTGATTAGCCTCAGCAGAACACGCGAGGAACGTGACTGTAAAACCCTGAAAAACTGAAAATCTACTTTCCTTTTAAATCAGCACCTTAGAGGTCGAGAGATGAACTCTGCGATTTCGGCCCGGACGGCCTCTCCAGCGGCGCCTCCCCCGACCGCCTCGACGCCCTCGTCTGGGCCCTCACCCACCTGATGCTGAGCCAGAGGGCCGAGCCGCGGATCCGGCGGATGTGAGCAGCGTACGCCGCGCGTCCCTCCCCCCATTGCGGGGGAGGGTGGGCCGCTGGCCTTCGGATCCGACAGCCAGAGGGCACGTCCCTATTCGGAAGAGGCTGGTCCCCCTCTCCCCGTGGACGGGGAGAGGACGTCGTCCTCCCCTTGCCGGGAGGCGACGTGAGCCCGGCAGGGCGAGGGTGAGGGGGTGACTCCGGATGTGGCTCCTCCGGACGAGCCCCCTCACCATCGGCTGCCGCCTCGCCGCGCCGACGACGGGGTCGTCGCGGCCCTCTCCCCGCGTGCGGGGAGAGGGGACTGCGCACAGGCCTTTCGGAACAGAACTGATCGAGTCAGGACATTCCCATGCCGAACCTCCTCACCCGCCTCGCGCGGGCCGCCTTTCCCGTGGCCGAGACCAAGGCGGCGCCGGTCGCCGGCATCGGCCTCGCCTTCTACGGCGAGGGACGGGCGGTCTGGACCGCGCGGGATTACGGCGCCCTGGCGCGGGAGGGGTTCCAGCGCAACGCCATCGTCCACCGGGCGGTGCGGCTGGTGGCGGAGGCGGCCGCCGCCCTGCCCCTGGTGCTGACGGACCGGGCGGGGCCGCATCCGCTCCTCGCGCTCCTTGCCCGGCCGAATGCCCGCGAGGGCGGCGCGCGGCTGCTCGAGACCCTGTACGGCCACCTCATGGTCTCGGGGAACGCCTATCTCGAAGCGGTGAGCCTCGAGGGCACCCCGCGCGAGCTCCACGCCCTGCGGCCGGACCGGATGCGGGTGGTGCCCGGCCCCGACGGCTGGCCCATCGCCTACGACCATCATGTGGGCGGCCGGGTCCTGCGCTACGATCAGGACCGGAACGGCGTGCCGCCGATCCTGCACCTCACCCTGTTCCACCCGGCGGACGACCATTACGGCCTCTCGCCGATGGAAGCGGCGGCGGTGGCGCTCGACATCCACAACGCCGCCGGGGCCTGGAACAAGGCGCTCCTCGACAATGCCGCCCGGCCCTCCGGGGCGCTGGTCTACGCCACCGCCAACGGGTCGACGTTGAGCGAGGCGCAGTTCACCCGCCTCAAGGGCGAGCTCGAGGCCAATTACCAGGGGGCGGCCAATGCCGGCCGGCCGCTGCTGCTGGAGGGCGGCCTCGACTGGAAGCCGCTCTCGCTCTCACCGAAAGACATGGATTTCGTGGAGGCCAAGGCCGCCGCCGCCCGCGAGATCGCGCTGGCCTTCGGCGTGCCGCCACTGCTGCTCGGGCTCTCGGGCGACAACACCCACGCCAATTACGCCGAGGCCAACCGCGCCTTCTACCGGCAGACGGTGATCCCCCTGGCGTGCCGCACCGCCGAGAGCCTCGCCCAATGGCTGGAACCCGCCTTCGGCCCCGCCCGGCTGGAGCCCGACCTCGACGCCATCGAGGCCCTGGCGCCGGAGCGGGAATCGCTCTGGCGCCGGGTCCAGGCGGCGGATTTCCTCACCGAGGCGGAGAAGCGCGAGGCGGTGGGCTACGGGGCGGCGTTATAGGTCCGTCAGTTCCAGGTGTGCAGCACCGTGCGCCAGTCGTTGCCCTTGCGTTCAAGAACGTTGACCCAATTGCCCTCGAACGCCTTCTTCGCCCCGCCCTCGGCGGGTCCGGACATGGCCCAGCGGCCGGTGACGAGGAGCAGATCTCCCTTCATCTGCGCCGACTGGACCTTGACCGTGTGGTCCTCGAACCCCTTCGCCTTCAGCCCGGCGAAGAAGGCGCCGATCTTGTCGGCGCCGGACACGGCGGCGCCCTTCGGGATCACCATGGCATCGGCCGCATAGAGCCCCTTGAGGCCATCCATGTCGCCGGAATTGTAGGTCTGGTCCCAGCGGGCCGCCGCGGCCTGGGCATCGGCCGTGGGATCCGCAGCCGTTGCCAAGGTCGGCACAACCAGGCACAGCAGGACGGCTGTGCCGCGCAGCTTATGGGCTAGGTGCATGCTAGTCTCCCATTCGCGATTCGCATCCAATCGACCACGAATATTGTCTTTCTTTCATTAATAGGAAAGCGAAATCTCGATAGGCGCCTGCAACATGCGCCCATCATCTTGATCCGCATGCCACAGGTAAAACGTCACGACATACTTAGCGGGTGCCGAAAAATCCTCCACCGCGTCGAATCGCAGTGGGCCTCGCCCACCGGGTGCACCCCGCCTGGAGTCGGAGCGCACCGGCGGCGCCGGAGGCGGCTCTCCCCACCGGGGGAAGTGCGGAAGGCGGCGTGTTATTGGGACAGGGGAGCGAAGATCATCCTGTGCGAGCCCGAACCGTTTCGTGCTCAGCGAGTGCTTTCATCCGCCACGGCGTCCCTAATTAGAGGGCGCAGGACATTCACGAACGTGTTCACCCGCTCGGCGAGCCACTTGAACGCATCCGTCCGAATGCCGGGATTGTTCAGATCGCCAACCAAACGCGAATCAGCGATCCCATAGCGACCATACTTGTCCTTTTCGGAACGAACTGTCCCGTTCAGGGCGAGCCGGACGGTATCCCAGTTCTCCAAGATCGCCTCTCGAGCGCTTTCACCTGGGCTATTTCGACTTGCAGACAGGAAGAGGCCCACTTCACCCTTATGAAGATCCCGGTAAACGGTGAGCCAACTGCTTCCCTGCGGAGCGGGCATCATGAAGCTGAGATAACCCTGACGCGGGGGCCTTGGGATCTCCTGAGTTCGATCGTCTAGTTGAATATAGTTATCGAGGAATTCTTTCCAGAACGCTTGCTGCTTCGCCCCCAGAGCTGCTCGCTCCGGATCGGAAACGGTATCCAGTTCGGCCGCGGCTTCGGCAGGTTCTTGGACGATGTAGCCTTCAGGAAGAGCAATGACGCTTCGGAGAATGGAAGTCGTTCGTGCGAGCACGCGCGGCGCGACCAAGCGCTCTCCATTGGGAAGACGATAGATCGGAAACTCGACAAGGCCGAATGTAAAATGCAAGCCGGTGTGGGATTGCAGATAGTTCGCGATGGCCTCGACGCCCTCGCGCACGCCATCTCCCAAGACCAAGAGCAGGAAGCGACCACGCCGCAGGTTCGCCGTGACGGCGTCAGTGAATTCGGCCTCCTTAACCCTCGGATCGGCATCACGGACCAGCTTCAGCAGAGCGTCCGGGCCCATTCCAGTACGGCTCCCGACTTCCCGCTGGAGGTCCGAGAAGGTCCAGCGGCTGAGAACCTTGGCATAGTCCAGAATCTGTCCAACAACCTCGCGCCGGGCTTCTGGATTGCGCCAAAGCTTGCATTCGATCAGCACCGGCAGTCCCGATGGTGTAATGAGAAAGTTGTCGACCCTTCCAGCCGTGCCAAGCTGCATCTCGCGGCATATGGCGACCGCGCCGACGAACAATGGATCGATCTCCGCAATAGGCAGTGAGTCTGGATGCGCATGAACGAGAGCTTGGATCTCCGCTTCCAGCACAGTGGCCCCACCTCCTTGCTGTGGAAGTGGCTCTAATGAAACCGAGCGACCGTCGGCGGTAAGAAGAATGGGGGCACTGTGTTGTCGGTCCAAGGCAGGCTCCTAGCGGATGACGGTCGAGGCTCAGCTCCGCCCTACCCGCAGGGAGTCGTAGTTTCCAGATGGACGGCTCGCCGCACCGCCGCACGGCACCGCTTTGGACCGTTTGAAACGGATTGTGCCCGTGAGCGCCACTACGTGCCTATTCGTTGCGGCAGTCTTTGTCCCGGCGCGGCTTTAGCGCTTCTCCGAATGTCCTTGTGACAGCCACCATAACTCGCCTCCACCCCCTTCGACTTGCCCTTCGGGAGCCCGCCATGGACGGCCATTTCATCGGCTATGCCAGCCTGTTCGGCGTGCCCGATCTCGGCAACGACGTGGTGGCGCCGGGCGCCTTCGCGGGGAGCCTCGGCGAGCGCGGGGCCGCCGGCGTGCGGATGCTGTTCCAGCACGATCCGGCCGAGCCGATCGGGCGCTGGCTCTCCCTGCGCGAGGATGCGCGCGGCCTGCGGGTGGAGGGGCTGATCAACCTCGCCGTCCAGCGCGGGCGCGAGGCCGACGCGCTCATGCGCGAGGGCGGCCTCGACGGGCTGTCCATCGGCTTTCGTACCCTGCGTTCGAGCCCGCAGCGCGGCGGCCTGCGCCGCCTGCTGGCGGTCGACCTGTGGGAGATTTCCCTCGTCACCTTTCCCCTCCTGCCCGGCGCCCGCGCCGCCGTGCCGGACGGGGCGGCTTCGCCCCTCGCCAGGGAGCTGCGCGCCTTCGCCCGCCGGCTCGCCCCGCGCGGAGCGCCCTCCGCCCAGCCTGCCGCCCGGCCTGCCGCCCTTGCCCCCTTCACCCTCCCCTCCGTCGCCCAACCCAAGAGGCTCGCATGACCGTCCACGTCTCGCCCAACGCCGCCGCCCCGGAGACCAAGGCCGATCCGCACCTCCCGCTGGAGAACAAGGCCGCGCGGCCCGCTTCCGACGCCGAGGTGGGCGCCGCCATGGGCGAACTCTCCCGCGCCTTCGAGGCCTTCAAGGAGACCAACGACAGCCGGCTCGCCGAACTCGAAGGCCGCCGCCCGGGGGACGTCCTCACCGAGGAGAAGCTCGCCCGCATCGACGCGGCCCTCGACACCGCCCGGACCCGCCTCGACCGCCTGACCCTCGACGGCCGCCGCCCGCCCCTGGGCGGGGACGGGCCGAGCCGTCCGGACCCGGCCTCCGTCGAGCACAAGGCGGCCTTCGACCTCTATGTCCGGGCGGGCGAGAGCGGCGGCCTGAAGCGCCTGGAGGAGAAGGCGCTCTCGGCCGGGTCCGGCCCCGATGGCGGCTATCTCGTGCCGCAGACCATCGAGCGCGACGTGCTGCGGCGGCTCGCCAACCTGTCACCGATCCGGGCGCTCGCCACGGTGCGGACCATATCGGGCGGCCTCTACAAGCGCGCCGTTTCCGCCACCGATGCGGTCTCGGGCTGGGTCGCCGAGACCGCTGCCCGTCCCCAGACCGACGCGCCGCCCCTGACGGAGCTGAGCTTCCCCGCCATGGAGCTCTACGCCATGCCGGCGGCGACCCAGACCCTCCTCGACGATGCCATCGTCGATATCGACGCCTGGCTCGCCGACGAGGTGGAGACGGCCTTCGCCGAACAGGAGAGCGTCGCCTTCGTCACCGGCAACGGGGTCAGCCGCCCGCGCGGCTTCCTCAGCGTGGACAACGTGGCGAATGCCGCCTGGGTGCCGGGGAAACTCGGCTTCGTCGCCACCGGCGCGGCCGGCGCGTTTCCCACCGCCAACCCGTCCGACGTGCTGTTCGACCTCGTCTACGCCCTGCGCGCCGGCTACCGCCAGAACGCCAGCTTCGTGATGAACCGCAAGGTCCAGAGCACGATCCGCAAGATGAAGGATGCCGACGGCAACTACCTGTGGCAGCCGCCGGTCTCGGCCGACAGGATCGCGACCCTGCTCGGCTTCCCCGTGGCGGAGGCCGAGGCGATGCCGGATGTGGCGGCCAACAGCCTGTCCATCGCCTTCGGCGAGTTCAAGCGCGGCTACCTCATCGTGGACCGCGCCGGCCTGCGCGTCCTGCGCGACCCCTACTCGGCCAAGCCCTACGTGCTGTTCTACACGACCAAGCGCGTGGGCGGCGGCGTGCAGGATTTCGACGCGATCAAGCTGCTGAAGTTCGCGTGAGCACAACCTCTCTCGGGCCTCGGCCCGAGAGATACCTTCCACCCGAAGGAAGGAATGAAGCGGATGCCCGCTCCGCCCAAACAGAGCAAATTCTTCCTTGCCACTCGAAATTGTATCGCCATGCTGACCCATAGTGTGGGATGCACAACCTCTCGCCTTCGATCGCTCGGCGCGAAACAAACCTCACATTGATCTCAGGAGCGCGTGAGGAGCGTGACATGGTTGATCGGCGAGAGAAGTTGGTAGCGTCGAAACCAGCCGCCTTGGCGGCCAAGGACGCCTTCACATCGCGGTACGTTGCAGGCCATCCTGACCTGTCCGTCGGGCTCGGCCTCAATCGAACCGGCGACGGCTGGGCGATGAAGGTTTTCGCACAAACTCAGTCCGCTGCCCGGGAAATCCCGGAGTCCTTCGGTGAGTTCGCCGTCGAGGTCCAGATCACCGGCTCGGCAACGGCAACCTGATAGCCCGGCCGAATTTCCGCACGGCTCCTACCGCCGCCCCGGCCGCGCCATCCAGTCCGAGCGGTTGGAGCGCCGGAAATTCGTGGACGCCTCGCTGGCGGTGAGCTGCGCCATCTCGGCGGCCCGCGACGTGATCCAGCCGGCATGCTCGCCGGTGGGGGTCACCGCCGTGAAGCCGCCGCAGGCGGTGCGGGCGCGCTTGTCCTGGCGCATGGCGCCGCTCGACCAGCTGACGACGCCGACCACCTGATAACCGCCGGGGCCGCCGCGCAGGATCGGCCCGCCGGAATCGCCCAGACACGCCCCCGCTCCCGCCGTCTCGGCGAGGCGCCGCCGGTCCGTCACCACGGTGACGGTGTTGGCGACCTTGAGCGAGCCGATGGAGACCAGATGCGCCTGGCGCAGGGTGCGGGCGGTGTTGCGGCGGTTCTCGGCCACCACGCCGAACCCGGCGATGTCCACGGCGTCGCCGCTGTTGATGGCGCCGCCGCCCCGCGGATCGAGGGGCTGGAAATCCGGCCCCAAGGGCTCGGCGAGCTTGATCAAGGCGAGGTCGATGCCGGGCTGATCCTCGGGCGTCGTGCCGGGCACGAAATCGGGATGCATCGAGGCGGCGATGGCGAGGATGCGGCGCTGGCGGAACGCCCGGTCGACGGCGACCACGCTGTAGCCGGCTTGGTGCATCACGCAATGGGCGGCCGTCAGGACGAGGTCGGGACCGATCAGCGTGCCCGAGCAGATCTCGCCCTGGGTGCTCTCGATGCGGACGACGGAGGCGCGCAGGCCGTTGGGATCCCGGGAGACCTCGCCGTTGATCACAGCGAAGGCCGGAGCCGGAATCAGCCCGACCAGCGCCGTGACGACGGCCCTGCGGAACGCGGTCGCGAACATCATGTCTCTCCCGCGCCCGGCTGAAAGCCCCGGACGTCCCTGGAATGAAGCCTAGCGTAAGCCAATCCCTCGGCCAAGCTCCCGGTTCCGTCGCAGGGAGGAGCGGCGTCAGGGCGCGGACCAGCCGGCGGAACGCCCCCAGCCCGCGAGAATCCGGTCGATCCAGTCGCGCTGCGGCCCCAGCAGGACGCCCTGCGAGATGGCGCCGCAGGCGCCGCCCTCGACCCAGGCGGAGACGGCGAGCGGCGGAGCGCCGGGCGTCGTTGCGATCGGCCCGCCGGAATCGCCCTGGCAGGCGCCGGATGTGCCGCCGGACGGCTTCATCCAGACCAGGATTTTGCTCTGCCCATAGGGCTCGACCACCGGCAGCACGGCGCTGCGGAAGGTCCCGGTGGTGCGCGGCTCGCCCGGTTTCGAGACCCCGTAGCCGGAGAGGACAAGGCTCTCGCCGGCACGCGGCAGGGCGGCGCTGAGGGGGGTCGGCCGGAAGCGGCCGGGAAGCGGCGTGACGGTGCGGACGAGGGCCAGATCGATGGAGCGCCGACGCCCGGCGATGGCGCCGGCATCGTAGCCGGGATGGACCGCGCGGGCCGCGAGATCGACCAGCACCGGCTGGCCCGCCTCATCGCGAAAATGCACCCGGTGCTCGGCGCCGCCCTGGCGGGAGGCTGACGCCACGCAATGGCCGGCGGTGAGCACCGCGTCCTGCGCCACGACGATGCCGGTGCACACGCCGCCGTTCGAGGACAGCACCATCACGGCCGAGCCCGCCGCCTCCGGCGCATCCCGGCCGCCGACCACGGCGCCGGCCGGGCCGGCGGCGAGGCCGAGCAGCAGCGCCATGCCTACAGACCGCATGTCGAGATCCATTCCGCCCGTCCCCTTCACCGTCCACCCGGAGACGACGATGAATCCGATACGCGTCGATGCCGCCATCGTCGAGCCGGTCACCCTCGCCGACATGCGCGCCCACCTGCGCCTCGACCCGGACAACACCGCCGAGGACGGTCTGGTGGAAAGCCTGATCGCCTCGGCCCGCGCCATGGTCGAGCTGGCGACGCGGCGCGTCCTGGCGCCGGGCCGCTACCGGGTGATGCTGACGGCCTGGCCCCGGGACGGGTTCGTGCCCCTGCCCCTGAGCCCCCTCGTCGCCCTGGCGAGCGCGAGTTCGGTGGATGCGACGGGGATCGTCACGGCCTTCGCCCCCGGCCTCGTCCGCCTCGCGCCGGACATGGTGGAGGCGCCGGGACTGATCGTCTCGCCCGCACTCCCGTCGCTCGCCCGGGCCGCCGCCCTGATCGAGGTCGATGCCGGGTATGGCGGATCAGGCCCGCCGGTCCCCCCTTCCCTGATGCAGGCGATCCGGCTCGTGGCCGCGCACGGGTTCGAGCATCGCGGCGACCTGCCGGTGACCCTCGCCCCGATGGTGGAGGCGCTGATCGCGCCGCACCGCCGGATGCGCCTCTAACTTACCGACCCCGGAGCCTTGTCATGACGCACCCGCCCATCGGCGCGCGGCGGCGCCGCTACGTGCTCGAACGCTTCGTCGACGACCCGGACGGGTTCGGCGGCCATCTCCGCCGGTTCGTCGCCGGGCCGCTCCTGTGGGGCACGCTGGATTCCACCGGCCATGCCGAGCGCGCCCGCGGCGGCCGGTCCGATGCGGTGGCGACCCACCGCATCCGCATCGCCTACCGCACGGACGTCACGCCCGCCATGCGGCTCGCCTCCGGCCCGCGCCGCTTCGTGATCCGCGCGGCGGGAGACCCCGACGGGCGCGGGCGCGACCTCGTCTGCGAGGTCGAGGAACTGATCGACACAACGGGAGCCCTGCCGTGAGCGACCCCCTGTCCCGTCCCGCCAACCCGCTCCTCGCCCTGCGGGCCGCCATCCTGACTGTCCTCGGCGGCGACGCGGAGCTCGGCCGGCTCATGGGCGGCCAGGTCCGCATCCATGACGAGCCGCCGCGCGGCGCCGCGCCGGTCTACGCGCTGTTCGGCCCGGCCGAGATGCGCGACGATTCCGTCGACGGCGCGCTGCGCCATGTCCATCGCCTCGGGCTGATCCTCTTCGCCAGGCCCGGATCGAGCCGCAGCGCCATCGAGGCCGCCGGCCGCGCCGCCGCCCTCCTGCACGAGGCGCTGCTGTCCCCCGCCGGCCATGCCCTGTCGCTCCTGCGGGTCGAATCCCTGTCCTCCGCGCGGGACGAGCGCAGCGGCGAGACCCGCGCCACCCTCACCCTTCAGGCCGTCACCGAGCGGCTGCCGATCTCCTGAGCGGGTTTTGCTGCGCGAAACCGGTGACCACGTTTGCGAAACCCGCTTCAAGGAGCGACCCCATGAGTGCCCAGAAAGGCAAGGACCTCCTGATCCGGATCAGCGAGGGGGCGGGCTTCACGGCGGTGGCCGGCCTGCGCGCCCGGCAGCTCGCCTTCAACGCCGAGACCGTGGACGTGACGAGCGCCGACTCCGTCGGGCGCTGGCGCGAGCTGCTGGCCGGGGCGGGGGTGCGCCGCGCGGCGGTCTCGGGCTCCGGCGTCTTTCGCGACGAGGCCTCCGACGAGCGCCTGCGCCGGATGTTCTTCGAGGGCACCATCGACACCCTGCAGATCGTGGTGCCGGCCTTCGGCACGATCCAGGGCCTGTTCCAGATCACCAGCCTCGAGTACCGCGGCGACCATGCCGGCGAGGTGACCTTCGACATGGCCCTCGATTCGGCCGGCCCCCTCACCTTTACGAGCCTGTGATGGCGAACCGCAGGCGCGGAGAGGTCTCCGTCGCGATCGGGGACCGGCGCTACACCCTGTGCCTCACCCTCGGAGCCCTGGCCGAGTTGGAGGAGGCGCTCGGCGCCTCCGACCTCACCGGCCTCGCCGCGCGCTTCGCCGAAGGCCGCCTCGCCAGCCGCGATCTCATCGCCCTCCTCGGCGCGACCCTGCGCGGCGGCGGCCACGACCTCGACGACGCGGCGGTGGCGCGGCTGCCGCTCACGGGCGGGATCGAGCCCATCGCCACGGCCCTCGGCGAGGCGCTCGCCGCCGCCTTCGGGGCCGAGACGCCGGACCCATCACCTCCGGGCCCTTGAACCCCACGGGCGGGATCGCGCCGGAATCTCCCTCCGCCTTCCCGTGGGACGAGGCCATGGCCCTGGGCCTGAACGCCCTGCGCTGGAGCCCGCGCGACTTCTGGGCGGCGACGCCCCGCGAACTGATCGCCGCCGCCGGTCGCGGCGGCCGGCGCGACGCCGCCAGTGCCGCCGACCTGCGCCGGCTGATGGAGGCCTATCCCGATCCTTGAGCGGAGACACCCATGGCCGAGACCGAGATCGACCGCACCAATGCGGCGCGGGCCAAGCAGCTGAGTACCCTGGACAGTCTGGCGCAAAAATTCGGCGACAGCCTGAGCAAGGCCTTCATCAGCACGGTCGGCCCGGCCAAGCAGCTCGACGGTGCGCTGAACTCCCTCGTCGCGAAGCTCGCCGGCATGGCGGGCAAGGCCGTCCTCGACCCGGTGAAGAGCGGCATCGAATCCCTGGTGCGAAGCCTGATCAATTCCGGGGCCTCGAGCACCGCCTTCGCCAAGGGTGGCGTGATCTCCAGTGGCGTGATCTCCGGTGGCGTGATCTCCGGCGGGCGGGTGCGCCCCTTCGCCGAGGGCGGTGTCGTGGCCGCCCCCACCTACTTCCCCCTGCGCGACGGGACGGGCCTGATGGGCGAGGCCGGGCCGGAGGCGATCCTGCCGCTCACGCGGGGCAGCGACGGCCGGCTCGGGGTCGCCGGCGGGGCGGCGGGACGGCCGGTCTCCGTCACCGTCCATATCGCGACGCCGGATGCGGAGAGCTTCCGCCGCTCCGAGGCGCAGGTGGCCGCCGCCCTCGCCCGCGCCGTTTCCCGCGGCCGGCGCGCATCCTGAACCTCACCAGGGAGGCCCGTCATGGCCGGCGATTTCCACGAGGTCCGCTTTCCCCTCGACGTGGCCCTGCGCGGCAGCGGCGGCCCGAGCCGGCTCACCGAGATCGTGACGCTGGCCTCGGGGCGCGAGCACCGCAACAGCCGCTGGGCCGATTCGCGGCGGCGCTACGATGCGGGCCTGGGCATCCGCACCCTCGATGCCCTGCATGCGGTCCTCGCCTTCTTCGAAGAGCGGCGCGGGCGCCTCTACGGCTTCCGCTACCGCGACCGGATCGACCATCGCTCGGGGCCGCCGAGCCAGGCGGTGGGGCCGGGCGACCAGCGGCTCGGCCTCGGCGACGGCACGACGCGGGTGTTTCCCCTCGCCAAGACCTACGGCACCGGACCGCTGCCTTATCGTCGGCTCATCGCCAAGCCGGTGGCGGAGACCGTCCGGGTGGCGGTAGCCGGTGTCGAGCGTGCCCCATCGGCCTTCACCTGCGACGCCGCCACGGGCCTCGTCACCCTGGCGACGGCCCCCGCCCCCGGCGCGCCGGTGACGGCGGGGTTCTGGTTCGACGTGCCCGTCCGCTTCGACACCGACGATTTCAGCGTGGACCTCTCGGCCTTCACCGCCGGCGAGATCCCGAACGTGCCGCTCGTCGAGATCGTGCCCTGACCGGAGCCTGAAATCATGCGCGACATCCCCGCCGCCCTTGCCGCGCATCTCGCCGGCGGGTCCACCACCCTGTGTCATTGCTGGTCGCTGACCCGCCGCGACGGCCTCACCCTCGGTTTCACCGACCACGATCGCGACCTCGCCTTTTCCGGCATCACCTTCGCCGCGCGCTCGGGACTCGAGGCCGCCGAGGCGAGCGCGGAGCTCGGCTTCGCCGTGGGCGGCGGCGAGGTGGCCGGAGCGCTGACGTCGCTGGGCATCGCCGACGCGGACGTGGCGGGCGGGCTCTACGACGCGGCGGGCGTCGAGACCTGGCTCGTGGACTGGACCGATCCGGGGACGCGCCTCCTCCTCGACATCGGCACGATCGGCGAAATCCGCCGGGCCGGCACCGCCTTCGTGGCGGAACTGCGCGGATTGATGGACCGCCTCGACGAGGAACGCGGACGGACCTTCCGCGCCACCTGCGGCGCCGATCTCGGCGATGCGCGCTGCCGGGTCGATCTCGCCGATCCGCGCTACCGCACCAGCGGGACCGTCCTCGCGCCGGCACAGCCCGGCGAGATGCCGGTGGCCCTGGCCGGCACCTTCCCCGCCGGCCGCTTCACCGGCGGGCGGCTCAGCTGGAATTCGGGCGCGAATGCCGGGCTCGCCAACGATGTCCGGTCTCACGCGCCGGCCGATGGCGGCGCCCGGATCACCCTCTGGCAGGAGCCGCCCCGCGCCGTCATGGCGGGAGACGCCTTCACGCTCACGGCCGGCTGCGACAAGCGCCTCTCCACCTGCGCGGCCACCTTTTCCAATGCCGTGAACTTCCAGGGCTTCCCGCACATGCCCGGCAACGACTTCGTCATCCGCGGCACCGCCGGCACAGGCGCCGCCCTCGACGGCGGCAGCCTGTTTCGCTGAGCCGGCAAAGGAGACCGTCATGGCAAGCTCCGACCGGATCGTCGCCGAGGCACGGGGCTGGATCGGCACGCCCTATCGGCACCAGGCCTCGCTCAAGGGCGTCGGCTGCGATTGCCTCGGCCTAGTGCGGGGAATCTGGCGCGGGCTCCTCGGCCCGGAGCCCGAGACCGCGCCGCCCTATTCGGCGTCCTGGGCGGAATCCGCCGCCGGTGGCACCGACCCGATGGCGGAGGCGGCCCGGCGCCATCTCGTCGCCCTGCCCCGCCCCGACGCCGGATACGAACCCGAGGCCGGCGACGTCCTGCTCTTCGCCTTCCGCTCCCATCTGCCGGCCAAGCACTGCGCCATCGCCAGCGGGGCCGGGACGATGATCCACGCCCATGACGGGGCGGCGGTGACGGAGGTCGCCGTCACCCGATGGTGGCGCCGGCATCTGGCGCATGTGTTCCGGTTTCCGGGCGCCTGATAGCGGGAATGCAACGCGACGGACGGTCGTGCGCATCGCCTCTCCCCGCACGCGGGGAGAGGGTCACAGGCACCTCGCCGTGCCTGTGACGAGCGGAGCGAGGGTGAGGGGGCGGCTCCGAGTGAGCCTCATCCGAATGAGCCCCCTCACCGTCGGCTGCCGCCTCGACGTGCTCCCCGACGAGGGGGAGACACGTCCCTCTCCCCGCAAGCGGGGCGAGGAGATGCGCACCGACCGGCGTGGCCACCAACCTCGGGCAACGACGGTAGGCGTCCCGCCCCCGTACAGGACGCGCACTTCCCCCTCTCCCCGCACGCGGGGAGAGGGTCACAGGCACCTTGTCGTGCCTGTGACGAGCGGAGCGAGGGTGAGGGGGCGGCTCCGAGTGAGCCTCATCCGAATGAGCCCCCTCACCGTCGGCTGACGCCTCGACGTGCTCCCCAGCGAGGGGGAGACACGTCCCTCTCCCCGCAAGCGGGGCGAGGGGATGCGCACCGACCGGCGTGGCCACCAACCTCGGGCAACGACGGTAGGCGTCCCGCCCCCGTACAGGATGCGCACTCCCCCCTCTCCCCGCACGCGGGGAGAGGGTCACAGGCACCTCGCCGTGCCTGTGACGAGCGGAGCGAGGGTGAGGGGGCGGCTCCGAGTGAGCCTCATCCGAATGAGCCCCCTCACCCTCGGCTGACGCCTCGACGTGCTCCCCGACGAGGGGGAGACACGTCCCTCTTCCCGCGCGCGGGAAGAGGCGATGCGCGCGAACTGGCGCAATGAACTGAGTGCCCCTGATCCTTTAGCCCTCCCGTCCCGGAGCCCTCCCGCATGGCCACGCTCATCCTGCAGACGGCCGGGGCGGCTCTCGGGACCGCGCTCGGTGGCCCGATCGGCGGGGCGGTGCTCAGCACGCTCGGCGCCGTGGCCGGCGGCGCGATCGACAGCGCCGTGTTCGGGTCGCGGGCCGGGCCGCGCGTCGTGGAAGGCCCGCGCCTCGCCGATGTGGCCGGGCTCGCCTCCACGGAGGGCGAGCCGATCAAGCGGGTCTATGGCCGCGCCAAGGTCGGCGGGACGCTGATCTGGGCGACGCGCCCGCTGGAAGTGGCCAATACCAGCGTCCAGCGCGCCGCGTCCGGGGGCAAGGGCGGCGGCGGTCAGAAGACCGTGACCACGACCTATGCCTATTTCGCCGACCTCGCGGTGGGGCTGTGCGAGGGCGAGATCGCCCATGTCCGCCGGGTCTGGGCCGATGGCCGCGAGATCGACCTCACCACCCTGAACCACCGCCTGCACCGGGGCGGCGCCGACCAGGCACCCGATCCGCTCATCGTCGCCAAGGAGGGCGCCGACCGGGCACCGGCCTATCGCGGCCTCGCCTATATCGTGTTCGAGCGGCTGGCGCTCGCCGAGTTCGGCAACCGGGTGCCGCAACTCGCCTTCGAGGTGATCCGCCCCGTGGAGGGGCTCGCGGGCATGATCCGCGCGGTCTGCCTCATCCCCGGGTCGACGGAGTTCGGCCTCGACCCCCGCCCGGTCACCGAGGATGCGGGTTTCGGCGCCACGCGGGCGGCCAACCGGTTCCAGTTCCAGGAAGCGAGCGACGTCACCGCCTCCCTCGACGCGCTCCAGGCCCTGTGCCCGCGCCTCGCCCGCGTCTCAGTGGTGGCGAGCTGGTTCGGGAGCGATCTGCGCGCCGGCCAATGCACGGTGACGCCCAAGGTCGACCGGCCGGACAAGACGACCCTCGGCGACACGTGGAGCGTCGCCGGCCTGACCCGCGAGGAGGTGGAGACGGTCTCGACCGCGCCGACCGGGGGCGTCGCCTATGGCGGAACCCCCTCCGATGCCGGGCTCGGACGCCTCGTCGCCGAGCTGCGCCGGCGCGGTCTCGAGGTCGTGCTCTACCCGTTCGTGATGATGGATGTGCCCGCCGGCAACGGCCTGCCCGATCCGCGCGATGCCGGCGCCCTCCATCAGCCGCCCTATCCCTGGCGCGGGCGCATCACCTGTGTCCCGGCCCCCGACCAGCCGGGCAGCCCGGACGGGACCGCCGCCGCGGCGACGCAGGTGGCGGCCTTCTTCCACAATCCCGACGGTTATCGCCGCTTCCTCCTGCATTACGCCGACCTCGCCGCCGCCTGGGCGGCGGACGGCGTTCACTTGTCCGGCTTCATCATCGGCAGCGAGTTCCCGAGCCTCACCCGCGTGCGGGGCGAGGCCGGGCGCTATCCGGCGGTGGAGGCGTTCAAAACCCTGGCGCATGAGGTGCGCGCCCGCCTCGGGGCCGGCGTCGCCCTGGTCTACGCCGCCGATTGGACCGAATACGGCGCCCATGTCCGCGACGGCGGGGCGACCGTGCGGTTCCCCCTCGACGCGCTGTTTTCCGATCCCGCCATCGCGGCGGTGGGCATCGATTACTACCCGCCGATCAGCGACTGGCGCGACGGCGCGGACCATGCCGACCTCGCCGAGACCGACAGCCTCTACGACATGGCCTATCTCAAGCGCCGGCTCGGGGCTGGGGAGGCCTTCGACTGGTACTATGCCAATGACGCCGACCGCCGCGCGCAGCTGCGCACACCGATCACCGACGGCGCGGCGGCCAAACCCTGGATCTACCGGGCCAAGGACCTCGTCTCCTGGTGGTCGAACCCGCATCGGGAGCGCGACGGCGGGATCGAGACCGGCACCACGGCCTGGATCCCCCGATCCAAGCCGATCTGGCTCACCGAGATCGGCGTGCCCGCCGTGGACAGGGGCACCAACGGCCCCAACGTCTTTCCCGACGCGAAATCCTCCGAGAACGCCGCGCCGCCCTTCTCCGCCAATGTCCGCGACGACCTGATCCAGGCCCGCGGCCTCACCGCGATCCTGACCCGCTTCGATCCAGCGCTGCCGGGTTTCGAGCCGGCTCACAACCCGGTCTCCCCGGTCTATGGCGGCCCGATGGTGTCGCCTTCCTCCGTCTTCGTCTGGTGCTGGGACGCGCGGCCCTTCCCGGCCTTCCCGGATTTCGACACGGTCTGGGCGGATGCGGAGAACTGGTCCCTGGGTCACTGGATCACAGGACGGATCGAGGGGCTGGAGCTCGACCGCCTGATCGGCGCGATCCTCGCCGATCTCGGCATCACCGCACCGGCCCGGATCGCCGCCGATGCCTTTCTCGACGGCTATGTCATCGACCGGCCGATGTCGGCGCGCGGCGCCCTGGAACCCCTGGCCCAGGTCTACGGCCTCGACGTCTCGGCGGTGGGCGGCAGGCTCGACATTCGCGGCCCGCGCCGCGAGAGCCCGATCGTCCTGGCGGCCGCCGATCTCGTGCTCGCGGAGCGGGACCGGGCGCCCCTGAGCTTCGTCCGCGCCGAGGAATCCGAACTGCCCCGCGCGCTCACCCTCGCCTTCTGTGACGGGCAGAGCGCCGATTACCGGAAAGCCACCGCCTCGGCGATCCGCCCCACCGGCCTGAGGCGGCGCGAAAGCAACGCCGACGCCCCCATCGTGACCCGCCGGGGGAGCGCCGAAGCGCTGGCCGAAGCGCTTCTCGACACCGCCATCGCCGGGCGCGACAGCGCGAGTTTCGGGGTCAGCCCGCGCCGTCTCGACCTGATGCCCGGCGACCTCCTGGCCCTGCCCGGCGCGCGGCTGCCGCATCGGATCGTGCGGATCGCCGACAGCGCCGGCGCGCGGCGGATCGAGACCCGCGCCGTGCCGGTCCATAGCTCTCGCCTCGGCGCGAACCGAAGCCCCGACGACAGGCGATACCGGCCGCCGCCGTCCATGGCCGGGCGACCCTTCGCCCGCGTCCTCGACCTGCCGGTGGACAGGGGCAGCCCGACAATCCTGCACTACCTCGCGGTCTCGGCCGATCCCTGGCCCGGCGAGATGGCCGTCTGGCGCTCGGCCGGCACGGACGGCCCCCTCGGCCTGCACCGGATCGTCGATTATCCCGCCTGCCTTGGCGAGACGCTGACCGCGCTGCCGCCGGGACCGCTCTGGCGCTTCGACCGGGGAACCCGTCTCGATGTGCGCCTGCGCCATGCCGGCGCCCTGTCCTCGATTGCTGAGGACGATGCGCTCTCGGGCGGCAACCTGTTCGCCCTCGTGGGCGGGGATGGACGAATCGAGATCATCGCGGCGGCGGGCGCCGAACTGATCGGCCCCGGCACCTATCGCCTCAGCCGCCTGCTGCGCGGCCTGATGGGGAGCGAGGATCTGAGCCGGCGCGCGAATCCGGCCGGCTGCCTCGTGGTGCGCCTCGACGACGGGGCGGTCGTGCCCCTGGTGGACCGGCTCGACGAGGCGGGCCGCCCGTTCCGCTACCGGATCGGGCCGGCCGCCCGCGACCCCGGCGATCCGAGTTATGTCGAGCTGCAGGCGAGCGCCGGCCTGCTGCCGCTTCGTCCGCTCGCCCCGGTGCATCCGGCCGCGCGGCGCGAGGCCGGCGGGATCAGGCTGTCCTGGCTCCGCCGGGCGCGGCGGGACGCGGATGGCTGGGAGCCGGTGGACATCCCGCAGGACGAACCGGGCGAGACCTATCTCGTCGAGATCCGCGCGGCGGACGGCTCGACCCTGCGCACCGCCCGGACGACAGAGCCGACGCTTCTCTACGCCGCCGCCGACGAGACCGCCGATTTCGGCGCGCCGCAGACCCGCCTCGACGTGAGCGTCGCCCAGGTCGGGACCGTCGCCGGACCCGGCCCGAGCCGCCGTGCCCTCCTGCCCGTCCGCTCCACCTGAGCGACCCGACCGACCCGACCGACCCGGAGTCACCCCATGTCGCAGACGACAGACAACCTCGCCCTGCCGTTGATCGCGGCGGCGCAGGCGGGAAAACACGTGACCCACAACGAGGCCCTGGTGGTCCTCGACAGGCTCGTGCAACTCGCCTGCCTCGACAAGGACCTCACGGCCCCGCCG
>NZ_VMOA01000005.1 GCF_020662345.1 Methylobacterium sp. W2
GGCCGGTGCCGAGACTTGGGCCGACCCGCCCGAGGGGGCCGCCGCGTTCTGGGTCGCCCCCTGGGGACCGGAGGCACCGGGACCGTTGGGGGACGTCGGCCCGCTCAGGCCGGAATCCTTCTGCGTCTCATTGCCCGAGGATTTCTGCGATCCCGAGCCCGGAGCGGTGACGGCCGTGCTCGACTGGGCCGTCGCCGAACCGGACGCGGCCGGCTGAGCCGGCGCATGCAGGAACGCGGTGAGCTCCTTGCAGATATTGGCCGGCTTGCCCGCCGATTCGGCCGACGCGATCGCCGGAACCATCGCCATTACCGCCGTCACGGCGGCGATGGAAAACCCTCTGATACCCGAACCCATCATGTCACGGCCCTCCCGAGGCCAGCCGCCGTATCTGCGACAGCGCGATTGACCAAGGAAGGTGCGCGGGACGCGGGACGTGTCAAGGGCGGCGCAGCGCGCCCCATCGTCGGGGACCGGCCGTCATCGGGCATCGGCATTGGGAAAGAAGAGCTGCTCCCCACCGATCCGGTAGCCAGCGATGGCCGCCTGGCCCGGGCCTGAGACGAGCCAGTCCACGAAAGCCTGGGCCGCCTTCGCCTTCACATGCGGATGTTTGTCCGGGTTCACGACCATCACGCCGTATTGGTTGAAGAGGCGCTTGTCGCCTTCCACCAGGATCTTGAGATCGCCCCGGTTCTTGAACGACAGCCACGTGCCCCGATCGCTGAGGAGGTAGGCATTGGCGGCCGAGGCGGTGTTGAGCGCCGGCCCCATCCCCTGGCCCACATCCTTGTACCAATCGCCACGCACAGCGCCGAGATCGAGACCGGCCTCCTTCCAGTAGCGCAGCTCGGCGCTATGGGTGCCCGAGCGGTCGCCGCGCGAGACGAAGGGCGCCTTGGCGGCGGCGATTTTGCGCAGGGCCTCGACGACGCTGGCGCCGGCCGCACCGGCCGGATCGTCCTTCGGGCCGACGATGACGAAGTCGTTGTACATCACCGGATAGCGCTTGGTGCTCCACCCCTCGCCGACGAACTTCTCCTCGGCGGCGGTGTCGTGGACGAGGGCGACGTCGGCATCCCCGCGTCGGGCCGCATCGAGGGCCTGCCCGGTGCCGAGGGCCACCACTTTCACGCCGATGCCGCTGGCCTGCGTGAATGCCGGCAGCAACTCCTTGAACAGGCCGGATTGCTCGGTGGACGTGGTGGAGGCCACCGTGATGGTCTCGGCGGGTTCGGCGACACCCGGTACCGTCGACAATCCGGAGACGGCAACGAAAAGGCCGAGGCTCAGGAGAGAGCGGCGAAGGAGGTCCATGGCATTTCTCCGGTGAGATAGGCCCGCGCCTGCGGCGAACGGGGGGATGACAGGGTGGTGCGCACGGGGCCGTGCTCGACGGCGCGCCCCCCGGCGAGGACGACCACATCCTCGGCCAGACGCATGACCTGACCGAGATTGTGCGAGACCAGCACGACCTTCGTCCCGGCCGCCGCCATCGATGCCACGAGATCCTCGATGACACGGGACGAGGCCGGATCGAGATTGGCGGTGGGCTCGTCGAGCAGGAGGAGATCGGGCGCCCGCGCCCAGGCCCGCGCGAGGGCGAGGCGCTGCTGCTCGCCCCCCGACAGGCGGGTGGCCGGAGCGCCGGCCCGTTCGGACAGCCCCACATGGCGGAGCGCGGCCCGCACTCGTTCGGCCCGCTCAGCCGCGCCGAGGCCGAGCGGGGCCAGGGCCAGCGCCACGTTGGCGGCGGCGCTCGCACGGACGAGGCCGGGCCGCTGGAACACGAAGGCGGTGCCCGGACGGGTGCCGGCCGATGGGCCGATGCGGATGGTCCCGCCCGTCGGCGCCAGCAATCCGTCGATGAGGCGCAGGAGCACGCTCTTGCCGGCGCCGTTCGCACCGATGATCGCCGTGATGCCGGCCGACGTCACCGACATGTCGACGCCCTTGAGGATCGCGAGGTCTCCCACCCGGTAGCGCAAACCTTCGATGACGATGGGAAGCGCCGCGCTCATCCATAGGCTCGCATGGCATAGGAACGCAGCAGCGAGGCGGTGGCGCTGACGGCGAGGACGATGGCGATGAGGACAAGGCCGAGGGCCAAGGCGAGGGGCAGGTCGCCCTTCTGCGTCTCGAGGGAGATCGCCGTCGTCATGGTGCGGGTGTGCCCGTCGATATTGCCGCCGACGACGAGGACGGCTCCGATCTCCGAAATGGCGCGGCCGAACGCGGCGAGAATCGCCGTCACCAGGGAGAAGCGCGTATCGTAGATCAGGATCGCGGCCCGCCGCACGGGTCCGAGGCCGAAGGAGCGAAGCTGCTCGCCGAGATGCTCCTCCGCATCGGCGACGATCTGGCGTGCGAGGGCGGCGATGAGCGGGATGACGAGGACCGTCTGCGCCGCGATCATCGCGCCCGGCGTGAACAGCAGGCCGAGGCTGCCGAGGGGACCGGACCGGGACAGGATGAGGTAGAGGACGAGGCCGATGACCACCGGCGGCAGGCCCATCGCCGCGTTGAGGCATCCCACCACCAGTTTGCGCCCCGGGAATGCCGCCACGGCGACGAGGGCCCCGAGGGGCACGCCGATCAGCGTGCCGAGCCCCACCGCCGATAGGCTCACCCGCAGCGACAGGCCGGCGATGGCGACCACCTCCGGATCGAGCGCGGCGATCCGCTGGAACGTCTCCTCGAGGGTCTGAAGCATGGCTCCGGTGCTGTGCGCGGTTCGTGTCTGGCGCAGAAACTCCCGCTGCACGGTGGCGCTTCGAGAAAAAGCCGACCGAGACCGGGAGTTTTGTGAGGCACGCTCGCCCCCTCATGCTACCGCTGTCAGCGCCAGTTCAATAGGAAACGGATTGCCTATGAAGGTCGGGTTGCTCCTCGACGGGACCATCGCGGCGGCGGACCGGCAACTCGCCTTCGCCCCGACCCTGGCGCTTCTGGACGCGGTTTCCGCCGAGGGCTCGCTGCGGGGTGCCGCGGCGCGGCTCGACCTGTCCTATCGCTCCGCCTGGGGCCGCTTCCAGATCTTGGAGGACGCGCTCGGCCAGCCCGTCATCCGCAAGACCAAAGGACACGGCACCGTGCTGACGCCCTTCGGCACCGCGTTCCATCAGGCGCTCGGCGCCGCATCACGGGCGAGTGGTGAGATCATCGCACGCGAAGAGAGGCGGTTGGAGGCGACGCTCACTGGCCTCCTCGGACGCGCTGCCGGCCCCCTCACCTTCGCGGTCAGCCACGATTCCGTCCTGCTCGATGCCCTGCGCGAGATGGGCAGCATCGCGGTCACCATCGCGGGGAGCATGGACGCGCTCTCGCACCTGAAGGCCGGACGGGCCGATGGGGCGGGGTTCCATTTCGGTGCGGCCCTGCCCGATCCGGGCTCGGTCTTCGCCGACATCCTCGCCGACCCGGCCCTGCTGACACGCCCGGTCCTGCTGCGCGAGCAGGGCCTGATGCTCCAGCCGGGCAATCCCTTCGCCGTGGCCGCCATCACGGACCTCGCCACGGGCGGCATCCGCTTCGTCAACCGGCAGTTTGGTGCGGGGACGCGGATCTGGTTCGACCGACTCTGCGCCGAGGCCGGCATCAGCGGACGCGATATTCGCGGCTACGAGACGGAGGAGTTCACGCATCAGGCCGTCGCGGCCCTGATCGCGTCCGGGGCGGCCGATGTAGGGATGGGCACCCGCGCCGTCGCGGAACGGTTCGGGCTCGATTACCTGCCGCTGGGCGAGGAGACCTACTTCCTCGCCGTCCGCACTCTCGTCGGCGACGAGCGCCTGGACGCGATCGCGTCGAGCATTCGGCGACGGGCGGAGGCCACGCCCGGCTACGCCTGAGTCGGAAAGCCGCGCGCATGCACGGCCACGGGCGGGAGCCGGGACGGCCCCCGCCCGGTGGTTCGAGAATCAGTGAGCCAGGATCTTCGACAGGAAGGTCTGCGCGCGCTCGGAGCGCGGCTTGTCGAAGAAGTCGTCCTTGGTGGCGTCCTCGACGATCTCGCCGCGATCCATGAAGACGACGCGGTTGGCGACCTTGCGGGCAAAGCCCATCTCGTGGGTGACGACCATCATCGTCATGCCCTCGCGGGCGAGCTCGATCATCACGTCGAGCACCTCGCCGACCATTTCCGGGTCGAGGGCCGAGGTCGGTTCGTCGAACAGCATGACGATGGGGTTCATCGACAGGGCGCGGGCGATGGCGACGCGCTGTTGCTGACCGCCGGAGAGCTGGCCCGGATATTTGTGCGAATGCGCCGAGAGGCCGACCCGCCCGAGGAGCTTCAGGCCGCGGTCATGGGCATCGTCCTTGGCCCGTCCCAGCACCTTGCACTGGCCGAGCATCAGATTGTCGATGATCGACAGGTGGGGGAACAACTCGAAATGCTGGAACACCATGCCGACGCGGGCGCGCAGCTTGGGCAGATTGGTGCCCTTGGCCTGGACGCCGATGCCGTCGACAGTGATCGCCCCCTTCTGGATCGGCTCCAGGGCGTTCACCGTCTTGATCAGGGTGGACTTGCCCGATCCGGAGGGGCCGCAGACGACGACCACCTCGCCCTTGGTGACCTGTGTCGTACAGCCGTTGAGGACCTGGACCGGGCCATACCACTTGCTGATGTTGTCGATGGCGATCATCGGCTTCGCCGAAGCCTGGGGATCGATGGCGGACATGACGGATCCTCGAGAGCTTAGCGGATGATGGCGACGCGGCGCTGGAGACGCCGGACGAGGGTCGAGGCGGTGATGCAGATCACCAGGTAGACGGCGGCGGCGAACAGATACATCTCCACGAGACGGCCATCGCGCTGGGCGACCTTCGAGGCGGCGCCGAGGAAGTCGGTGAGCGAGATGACGTAGACCAGGGACGTGTCCTGGAAGAGCACGATGGTCTGGGTCAGCAGCAGCGGCAGCATGTTGCGGAAGGCCTGCGGCAGGATCACCGTCCGCATGGTCTGGCCGTAGGTCAGGCCGATGGCCTGCGCCGCCGCCGTCTGGCCTTTCGGGATCGCCTGGATGCCGGCGCGCATGATCTCGGAGAAGAACGCCGCCTCGAACAGGGTGAAGGTAACGAGGGCCGAGGTGAAGGCGCCCACCGAGATCGGCCGCGACGCGCCCGTCATCCATTGGCCGATATAAGGAACGAGGAAGTAGAACCAAAAGATCACCAGCACGAGGGGCAGCGACCTCATGAAGTTCACGTAGATCTTGGCCGGGAGCGCCAGGGCGGTGATCCCGGACAGACGCATCATCGCGATGATGGTGCCGAGGATGATGCCGCCCGAGGCGGCAAGCGCGGTGAGCGTCAGCGTGAACACCATTCCCGTCCCGAACAGGTACGGCAAGGATGAGAGGACGACTCCGAAGTCGAAATCCGTGAACATCGGTCCTCTAGCCCCGTCTGACGGTCGCGAAGGATGGGGAGAGCGATCGCGCCATCATCAGCGCGATCCCGGGACGGCGATGCGGGTCTCGAGCTTGCTCGATACCGTCACCACGATCAGGCTGATGCCGAGATAGATGACCGTCGCCGCCGTGAAGGATTCGAAGACCTGGGAGGAGAATTCCTGCATCGAGCGTGCCCGAGCCGTGAGTTCGAGCAGGCCGATGGTGAGCGCCACCGAGGTGTTCTTGAGGTTGTTCAGGAACTCCGAGGTCAGCGGCGGCAGGATCACCCGGTAGGCATTGGGCAGCAGCACGTAGCGATAGGTCTGCCACGTGGTGAGGCCCAAAGCCGTGCCGGCCATGCGCTGACCGCGCGGCAAGGTCTCGATGCCGGTGCGGACCTGCTCGGCGACGCGGGAGGCCGTGAAGAAGCCGAGGCAGATGACCGCCGTGTAGAACGACGAGTTCGGCAGTTGCTTCAGCCAGGTCCCCCAGGAGCCGGGCAGGATCTCCGGCACCACGTAGAACCAGAGGAACATCTGCACGAGGAGCGGGATGTTGCGGAACAGCTCCACATAGGTGGTGCCGACCCGTTGAGCCCCCCGGCTCGGAAGGGTGCGCAGCACCCCGATGAGCGAGCCGAGGGAGAAGGCGATGATCCAGGAACAAAGCGCCGTGGCGATCGTCCAGGAGAGGCCGGAGAGAAGCATGTCGGCATAGGTGCCGGTGCCTTCCGGCGACGGTTCGAAGAAGATCCGCCAGTTCCAGTTATAGTTCATCGCCTGTCGTCTGCTCCGATGCGGCGGCTTAGTAGGCGGCCGGATCGGCGCTGTCGCTGGGCGACTCGAAGGCCTTCTTCATGGGGTCGCTCATGGGAAGGCTGAGGTTGATGCCGCGCGGCGGGATCGGCTTGGTGAACCAGGTCTCGTACAGGACCTTGCCCTCGGGGCTCTTGTAGAGCTTGGCCGTCGCTTCATCGACCACGGCCTTGAACGGCGCGTCGTCCTTGCGGAGCATGATGCCGTAGGGCTCGGGCTTCGACAGGGCCTCGGTCGAAATCGCGTAGGCACCGGGCTCCTTGGAGCTGGCGGCCAGCGAGGCGAGCAGAACGTCATCCATGACGAAGGCGGCGGCGCGGCCGGTCTCGACCATGAGGAAGGCTTCGGCGTGATCCTTGGCGGGCAGGATTGTCAGGCCGAGGCTGCGGGCGGTGTTGGCCTCGTTGATCTGGCGGATGTTGGTGGTGCCCGAGGTGGACACCACGGTCTTGCCCTTGAGATCCTCGATCGTGTCGAGCTTGGCCGACTTCTTCGCCACGTAGCGGGTGGCGGTGAGGAAGTGGGTGTTGGTGAAGGCCACCTGCTTCTGGCGGTCGACGTTGTTGGTGGTCGAGCCGCATTCGAGATCGACGGTGCCGTTGGCGATCAGCGGGATGCGGGTGGCGGAGGTGACCGGATTGAGCTTAACCTCGAGCTTCGTCAGCTTCAGGTTCGTCTTCACCGCCTCGGCGATCTTCTTACAGATCTCGAAGGCGTAGCCGACCGGCTTCTGGTCGCCGTCGAGGTAGGAGAACGGGACCGAGGCGTCGCGATAGCCGATGGTGATTTCGCCGGTCTCTTTGATCTTCTTGAGGGTGCCGGTCAGTTCCTGGGCGCCGGCACCGGATGCGCCGAGCGTAATGCCCATCGCCGATGCGAGGACGACCGCCGCCGACAGAGCGACGGACCTGTGATGACCAAAATGCATGTGAAGGCTGGCTCCCGGAGGGGTTCTCGCCGATCGGACGACCGGCACGTGAGGCTCAACGTAGCAGCGGTCTCGCCCATCGCAATCGGTGAATGAGGCCTCACCGGAGATGTCAACCGCTCGACGACGTTATAGCAATCGGCGTGCCGCGCGCGCGACCGGGATCCATTTCGGCGAGACATTGCCCCGCCTTTGAAAGTCTAACGGGCCGGAGAAGACGTGGGCATCGCGGATCGCCACAGCACATGAAAAAGGCCCGGCTGCAAAGCCGGGCCTTTTTCGGAACATCTTGAATGATCGTGCGGGATCGGAGCACGGCTCCAATCCCGCCGAGCATCGATGCTTAGAAGTCGCGCTGAACGCGCATACGCACCTGGTAGGTGTCGTCCGCGGTCACGGTGCGAACGGCGCCGGAGGCGATGTTCGCAGCGTTGACGGTGCCGCTCGACTGAGTGCGATCCACGACACGACCGTTCTGGACGCCGACCTTGGTGTAGAAGCCCTCGACACCGATATCGAGGTCCTTCACCGGCGACCAGATCAGGCTCGCGCCGGCGACGATCTGGTAGGTGTCACGCAGAACCGGGCTGACGTCGAAGGAGGTCTGGCCAGGAATGCCGGTGAACTGAGTGGTCGCACCGTTGGTCTGGAACGCCGCTGCGTTGGCGGCGCGAGCGCCACGGGCGAAGGAGAGCTCGCCGTAGCTGCCGAACACGGCCGAACGCCACTCAGGCGACCAGTAATGCAGGAACGAGCCAACCACCGTGAAGCTGGTGGAGGTTTCGATCTTGCCGGTCAGAGGGTTCAGCGTGGCGTCGGACATGAAGGGATCGAAGGCAGCGCCGTTGATGGTGCTGGCAATCGAGGTGTAGCTGCCGTTGTAGGACGAGTAGCCCGTGTAGAGGGTCGCACCCTCACCGTAGGCTCCCTGCAGGTACAGGGTGTCGCCGGGAGCGATGAACGGGGTGTTGATCTTCACGCCACCCTGGACAGCCCAGCCGTACTCGCTCGAGGGATGTCCGGTCACAGCAGTCCCACCAAGACCGGGAACCGAAGCTATACCGAAGGTAGATCCAGTGGGATTTTGGACGTTGATTTCCTTGACGGCAGCTGAGATCTGAGCCGAACCCCAGGCAGCATCGTAGCGCAGAACGCCAACGAAGTCGGGCATCCGGTTACGCTGCGACACGTCGTAGTTCTGGAACGTGTTTGTTGCACCGAGTCCGACGAGAACCGGAGACGGAGCGCCAGTGACGCCAGTCGCCCCGAAGGTCTGCGAGTAGACCGTGTTGCGACGGAAGGTCGGGTCTTCGAGCGAAACGGTGGCCGAGAAGCCTTCACCGAACTTGGCCGAGTAGGCGAGCAGGTTGGTGGACTGAACATCGGAGTTCAGGGTCGCGCCGGCGAACTCGAAATCGTGGGCGTAGAAGTCGAAGAACGAGGAAGCGCGACCGGCGGTGAGGCCGGCGAACTGGATGAACGCCTTGTCGGTGTTCACGAACTGCTGGTCGCGACCGGCCTGATCCTGGCCGGTGGCGCCGAAGGCGGAGCCGATACGCTCCTGAGTGCCGGAGCGGAGGCCGCCGGTGCCGCCGGTGCGCGAGGCGAACTGGATACGGGTGAAGGCGCGCAGGGTGCCGTAGGCCGTCTGGGTGCGGGCATCGACGTTGATGCGGGCGAGGCCGATATAGCCGGTCGTGTCGCCGTTGCCAGCGCCGGTGCGGCTGTCCGTCGGCTGGTAGCCGATGTCGAGGCGGGCGCGGCCCGAGAGACGGATGCAGGTATCCGTTCCGGGGATGTAGAAGAAGCCGGCGCCGTAGGCGCTGCAGACGCGGACGTATTCGATCGGCACGGCCTTCTTCACGGGAAGATCGGCGGCATGCGCTCCAGCGACCGACGCAAAGGCTGCGGCGGTACCGAGGAGTGAGCTCTTCAAGAGCTTCATTGATATCTCCAAAAGCTTCGAGACCCGAGGGACAGGCAACTTCAACCCGGCACGGACCGGCGTTCGTTTGCCTTTATTTGTTAGCCGGCAGGACTTGAGCGCCCCGTTCCGACCGTGCCCCGGGGTTTCCCCAGTGCGTATTCACTCTGTGCGAGCGGGTTCCTGCGAGCAACTCGGAATCGCGGATGCCACATCGGTTCTGAACTGCTGTGGCGGCGCTGCAACGTTCGTCAGGCGGCAAACCATGTCATCGCCGGGGTCAATTGATGTGCAGAAAGAGGGCTTGGAGAAGAAACGCAATGCATCCTGCGGTGCTCTTGGGATCAATTGTTCCTGCCAGCGCGCCCTTTGCTTAGTTTTTGTGCTTCGCACCGTCACCGAACCGTCACGAAGCCCCCCTCGGCCCCGATCCAGCGGCGGCCTTCAAGCCGAGGGGCCGTTCCTCCTCACGCGGGAGGGACGGGTCATTGCCTCGAGTTCGAGCAGGTGATCGAGCTGGACCTCGGTCAGAAGCCCTTCCTCCAAAACGATGTCGGCGACCGGGCGATTCTCCGCCAGGGCGCGCTGGGCGACCCTCGAACACGCCTCGTATCCCAGAGCCGGCACCAGGGCGGTCACGAGGCCGATGGAACCATGGACGAGGGAGCGGCAGCGTTCGCGATCGGCCTCGATCCCTTCGATGCAGCGTTTCGTCAGGGTATCCACCGCGGCGGTGAGCATGCGCAGCGAGCTGAGGACGCAATACCCGATGGTCGGCTCGAAGGCGTTGAGCTGGAGCTGCCCTCCCTCGGCGCAGAGGGTCACGGTGAGGTCGTGGCCGATCACCAGGAACGCGACCTGGTTCACCACCTCTGGAATCACCGGGTTTACTTTCCCCGGCATGATCGAGGAACCGGCCTGGACCGCCGGCAGCCGGATCTCGCCGAACCCGGTGCGCGGCCCGCTCGAGAGCAGGCGCAGGTCGTTGCAGATCTTCGAGAGCTTCACCGCCACGCGCTTCAGCACGCCCGAGAACAGTACGAACGCGCCGAGATCGGATGTCGCCTCGATCAGGTTCGAGGCGAGCACCATCGGGTGTCCGGAGATGCGCGACAGCTCCTCCACCGCCAGGGATGCATAACGCGGGTCCGCATTGATGCCGGTGCCGATGGCGGTGGCCCCGAGATTGACCTCGCGGAACAGCCCGACGATCTCGTTCAGCCGGGCCACATCCTCCTTCATGGTGGCGTGGAACCCGTCGAATTCCTGGCCGAGGGTCATCGGCACCGCATCCATCAGTTGGGTGCGGCCCATCTTGAGAACGTCGGCGAATTCCACGGCCTTGCCCTTGAAGGCGTAGGCGAGGTCGTCGAGGGCCTTGATGAGGGGCTGGGTCGCGAACATGACGGCGAGGCGCAGGGCGGTCGGATAGGCGTCGTTGGTGGATTGCGCCATGTTGACGTCGTCGTTGGGGTGGAGCGCCTCGTAATGCCCCAGCGGGTGCCCCATCAGTTCCAGGGCGACGTTGGCGATGACCTCGTTGGCGTTCATGTTGGTCGAGGTGCCGGCCCCGCCCTGGATCGCATCCACCACGAAGGATTCGGCAAAGCGCGGCTCGGTGGCGACGAGGATGCAGGCGCGGTCGATGGCATCGGCCTTGTCGGCGGAAAGGTAGCCCAGCCGCCGGTTGGCGCGGGCCGCCGCCTGCTTCACCAGGGCGAGGCTTTTGACGAATTCGGGAAAGTGCCCCACCGGCACGCCGGTGATCGGGAAGTTGGCCACCGCGCGCTTGGTGTGGATTCCCCAATAGACGCCGGCCGGCACCTCGCCGTAGCCGAGGAGGTCGTGCTCGGTCCGCGTCTGCGCGCCCTCCATCTCGACGGTCCGCACGGTGGCGACGGCGATGTTCTCGGCCGGCGCCTCGGTGGGCTTCTGCGTGTCCGTCGCCATCGGTCGTCTCCCTCGCGCCACGCTCGCGGCGGCACCGCCGAAGGCCACATGCGGCGGCGGAGCCGTCAAGCGCCGTGGGCGGGCAATCCTGACATCGGCTCAGTCCTGAAGCCCGATGACCTGGAAATTCGTTCTCAGCTCGTCGGACATCGGGACGTTCAGGCGCTCGCCGTTCGGCAACCGCTTGAGGAACCAGCGCTCATAGATCCAGCGCAGCTCGCGCGACTCGGCGAGACGTTCGAAGGCGGCGTTGACCACGCCGGCGAATTGCAGGTCGTCCTTGCGGAACATCAGGCCGTAGGGCTCGAAGGAGAGCTTGTCCGCCAACACAGTATAGGACGCCCCGTCCGGGCCAGCCGCCGCGATGAGGCCATAGAGCAGGACATCGTCGAGCCCCAGCGCGTCGGCGCGGCCGTCCCTGACCATGGCGAAGGATTCGGCATGGTCGCGGCCCGTGACGATGCTGGCGGAGAGGTTCAACCGCGCCATCAGCGCGCGCAGGGCCGCCTCGTTGGTGGTGCCGGCGGTGACCGCGACGGTTTTGCCGGAGAGGTCGCGATAGGAGCCGATGGACCCGCCGCGCTTCACCAGGAGCTTGGTGGCACTGAAATAGGTAATGGGCGAGAACGCCACGAGCTTGCGACGCTCCGCATTCGCCGTGGTCGACCCGCATTCGAGGTCGATCCGGCCCGAAGTCAGGGCGGCGATCCGGGTTTCCGGGGTGACGGGCTCGTAGCGGACGGCAAGATCGGTGCGACCGATCTCCTTGCCGATGGCGTCGACCACTTCAAGGCAGAGATCGATGGCGTATCCCACCGGATGCCCGGCCGCGTCCTTGAACGAGAAGGGCAGCGAGTTTTCGCGATAGCCGAGGGTGACGGAGCGCGATTCGCCGATCTTCTTCAGCGTTCCGGTAAGAACATCGATGGCGGCGGCGGGTGCGGTGCCCAAGGCGAGCACCAGGGCGCCGGCGACCGCTGCCATCATGCCCTTCGCGTGCATTGTCCGTGTCCCATCATGCCATTGCGGTTGCGGTCGGCGGCGAGCGATGCCGCTGGCGGTTCAGGCCGGCTCGGCCAGGGGCGACACGTCCCGGTCGAGGCTTTGGTCGGTCAATTCCAGCTGCCCCTCCCATTTCGCCACGGCGACGGTGGCGACGCTGTTGCCCAGGACGTTGGTGGCCGAGCGGCCCATGTCGAGGAACTGGTCGATGCCGATGATGAGGAGGAGGCCGGCCTCGGGGATGTGGAAGGTCGAGAGCGTGGCGGAGATCACCACCAGGGAAGCGCGGGGCACGCCGGCCATGCCCTTCGACGTCACCATCAGCAGGAGGAGCATGGTCATCTGCTGCCCGAGGGTCAGCGGGATGTTGTAGGCCTGCGCGATGAACATCACCGCAAAGGTGCAGTACATCATCGAGCCGTCGAGATTGAAGGAATAGCCCATCGGCAACACGAACGAGGTGATCTTGTTCGGCACGCCGAAGCGCTCGAGGTTCTGCAGGGTCTTCGGATAGGCCGCCTCGCTCGATGCGGTGGAAAAGGCGAGGAGGAACGGCTCCTTGATCAGGTTGAGGAGCCGCCGCATCTGCTTTCCGACGAGCAGGAATCCGGCGAAGGCCAGCAGGCACCACAGCATGGCGAGGCTGAAGTAGAATTCCACCATGAACTTGCCGTAGGTCACAAGGACGCCGATGCCCTGCGTGGTGATCGTCGCCGCGATGGCCGCGAACACCGCGACGGGGGCGAAACCCATGACGTAGCCGGTGATCTTCAGCATCACGTCGGCGAGGCCCTCGATACCTTCGGCCAGGAGCTTGCCCTTCTGTCCCAACGCCGCGAGCGCGACGCCGAAGAAGATCGAGAAGACGACGATCTGCAGGATCTCGTTGTTGGCCATCGCCTCCACGGGGCTTTTCGGCACCAGATGGGTGACGAATTCCTTGAGGGAAAGCGATGCGGCCTTGAGGTTGGTAGTGGCGCCGGCATCCGGCAGGGGAAGGTTCAGGGCATCGCCGGGTCGCAGGATGTTGACCATCACCAGGCCGAGCAGCAGCGAGCACAGGGACGCGCCGACGAACCACAGCATCGCCTTGCCGCCGACGCGGCCGACAGAGGCGGTGTCGCCCATATGCGCGATGCCGACGACAAGGGTCGAGAACACCAGGGGCGCGATGATCATCTTGATCAGCCGCAGGAACACGTCACTGACGAGGGCGATGTAGCCGGAGATCTCCTTGGATGTCTGAGGGTCCGGCCAAGTGATGTTGCAGAGATAACCGACCGCGATGCCCAGAAGCATGCCGATGAAGATGTAAGTCGTCAGCCTGGACTGCATCGCACTTCCTCACCGGCAGAAACGTCTTCAAGGTCCTGCATGCGACATGCCATGCTTGGCGACGTCGCATCACGAAGCCTCGATACCGAGTGATCTGCTTGGCCGGTCCAACGAGTCCCACATGGCGCGGGCGCGGGCATTCGGCGGTGCTTCAGCCTCGATACCTTCATTCTTCGTGAAGTCGATCCGGGAGGAGGCTATTCCTTTTCGTTTGCCGCGCAAGCATTCATCCAACGGTGCCAGGCCTCTTCCGGGGAAGGCCCGAAGACCCGTGGCTCGAGGCTTCGGATCAGTGCGGGCGCAGACCCGACGCGACCCTCGCTGCCCGGCGGATCGCTTCCGGCTGCGGTTCGCCGGCCGGGACGACCCAGCTGCCACCGACGCAGAGGACCTGCGCGAGCTTGAGCCAGTCCGGTGCCGTCGCTTCGGTGATCCCGCCCGTGGGGCAGAAGCGGACCTGCCCGAACGGTCCGGTGAGGGCCTTGAGCGCCTTGATTCCCCCGGCGGCCTCGGCGGGGAAGAACTTGAACCGGTCGAGCCCATGGTCGAGGCCGCGCATGATGTCGGCGGCATTGGCGACCCCCGGCAGGAAGGGGATGCCGCGATCGATCGCGGCCTTCGTCAGCGGATCGGTGAGGCCGGGGCTGACGATGAATTGCGCGCCCGCCTCCATCGCCGCGTCGAGATCCCGCTCGTTCAGCACGGTGCCCGCGCCGACGACGGCCCCGTCCACCTGCGCCATGATGCGGATCACCTCCAGGGCGGCGGGGGTCCGCAGGGTCACCTCCAGGGCTGTCAGCCCGCCATCCACCAGCGCCCTGGCGATCGGCTCGGCATGGGCGGCGTCCTCGATCACGAGGACGGGGATCACGGGAACGGAGCGCATCAGCGCGTCGATGGTCGTCATTGAGAACCGTCCTTGGCGAAGATTGGAGTGTTCCGTCGGTCGTGGGAGCGGGGTGCGAAGCGCCTCGACTAGAGGCCCGCAGCGGCGAGCATCGCGGACGCGCCCTGCTCGGCCCCGTCCGCCCCGTGGCGCAGGAAGGCGAAGAGCTCGCGGCCGGTCCCGAAAGCCGGCGGCGGCGGGGTGGCGCCCTCCCGCGCCTCCCATTCCTCCGGGTCGACGAGGGCCTGGAGCGTTCCGTCCTCGGCGCTGAGGCGGACGATGTCGCCGTCGCGCAGCTTGCCGAGCGGACCGCCGCCGAGGGCCTCGGGGCTCAAATGGATCGCCGCCGGCACCTTGCCCGACGCGCCGGACATGCGCCCGTCGGTGACGAGGGCGACGCGGAAGCCGCGATCCTGAAGCACACCGAGCTGCGGCGTTAGCTTGTGCAGTTCGGGCATTCCGTTGGCCTTCGGCCCCTGGAACCGCACGACGACGACCACGTCCCGCTCCAGTTCGCCCGCCTTGAAGGCGGCCATGACGTCATCCTGATCGTCGAACACCCGTGCCGGAGCCTCGACGGTCCAGCGCGAGGGATCGACGGCGCTGGTCTTAAAGGTGGCCCGGCCGAGATTGCCCTTCACCAGCCGCATCCCGCCGTCCTTCTGGAAGGCGTTGGCGGGGCCGCGCAGGATGCTCTCGTCGTGCGAGGCGGCGGCCGCGTCCTCGAACACCAGGTCGTCCTCGATCAGCTTCGGGTCGCGGGCATGGTCGCGCAGGCGCCCGCCGGCCACGGTGAGGATGTCGTCGTGCAGCAGGCCCGCGTCGATCAGGCTGGCGATGACGTAGGACATGCCGCCGGCGGCGTGGAAGTGGTTCACGTCGCCCGAACCGTTGGGATAGACCTTGGCCACCTGCGGGATGACCGCCGAGAGCCGGTCGAAATCCTCCCAGTCGACGATGATCCCGGCGGCTCTCGCGATGGCCGGCAGGTGGATGGCGTGGTTGGTGGAGCCGCCCGTGGCCAACAAGCCGATGATCGCGTTGACGATCGCCTTCTCGTCGACGCAGCGCCCGAGGGGCCGGTAATCGTTGCCGGCGGCGCCGATCTCCGTGAGCCGGTGCACGGCGGCGCGGGTGACGGCCTGGCGCAGTTTCGTGCCGGGATTGATGAAGGAGGCGCCGGGCATGTGCAGGCCCATCACGTCCATCATCATCTGGTTAGAATTGGCGGTGCCGTAGAAGGTGCAGGTTCCCGCCCCGTGATAGGAGGCGGATTCCGATTCGAGCAGCTCGTCGCGGCCGACCTTGCCTTCGGCATAGAGCTGGCGGATGCGCTGCTTCTCCTTGTTGGCAAGGCCCGAGGGCATCGGCCCGGCCGGGATCAGGATCTGCGGCAGGTGACCGAAGCGCAGCGCCCCGATGAGCAGGCCGGGCACGATCTTGTCGCAGATGCCGAGCAGGGCCGCCCCGTCGAACATGCCGTGGCTGAGCCCCACCGCCGTGGAGAGCGCGATGGTGTCGCGGGAGAACAGCGACAGTTCCATGCCTCGCTGGCCTTGCGTGACGCCGTCGCACATGGCCGGCACGCCGCCCGCCACCTGGGCCGTGGCACCGACCTCGCGGGCGAACAACTTCATCTGCTCCGGGTAGCGGCCATAGGGCTGATGCGCCGACAGCATGTCGTTATAGGCGGTGACGATGCCGATATTCATGCCCCGGCCGGACTTGATCGCCGGCTTGTCCTCGCCGGAGGCCGCGAAGCCATGGGCGAGGTTGCCGCAATTGAGCATCGGCCGGTGCACGCCGCCGTCGCGTTCGCGGGCGATCAGGTCGAGATAGGCGCGCCGGCTCGCCTTGGAGCGCGTCACCACGCGCTCAGTGACGGCTGCGACTTCCGGGTGAAGTTCGGTCATGGCAGATCCTTCCCTCGCTGATGCGAAGCCACCTGCTGTCAGGAACGTAGAGGGCTCGTCTCGCAGGCGATAGATCGGTCGCCGCGCGGTACGATCAATGACCGGATCGGCTCAGCAGGTTTCAGGCCATCGCGGTTCGGTGCGGGCGATGGTGCGGACGGCGGGACTCGAACCCGCACAGCCTTTCAGCCGCAAGATTTTAAGTCTCGTGCGTCTACCGGTTTCGCCACGTCCGCATGCCGCCACGAGGGGTAGCGATGCGCGGGCGGGAGATCAAGGCACCCCGACCCCGGCGTGGCCGTCACGGCGCCCAGCCGTAGAGCCAGTCGTAGCGGCGGCCCATCCCGGCGGGACCGAGGCGGCGCATGACGACGTTGCGGGCAAAACCGATGAGTCCGCCCGCATGGTAGGTCCGGCCGTTGCCGCGCGCGGCCGATTGCACGCGCCGGGTGCGGGGGGCGCGCAGGCCGGCATAGGCCGCCAGCGACGCCGCCACGTCGTCGGCCCGCAGGGTCAGGGCAAAGACGGCCGCGTCCTCGATGGCCAGCGCCGCCCCCTGCGCCAGAAACGGCAGGACCGGATGGGCCGCGTCGCCGATGAGGGCCACCCGGCCCCGCGCCATGGGCCGCGCGGTCGGCCGGTCGACGAGGGACCAGACCAGCCAGGAATCCGGCGCGGTCAGGAGCTCGGCCAGAACCGGGGTCGCGTCGGGAAACTGCGCGCGCAGGACGGCGGGTTCGCCGAGCTGGCCCCAATCCTCGCTGCCGAGGCGCTCGGGCACCACGGCCACGATGTTGATGCTCCGCCCGCCCTGGATCGGGTAATGCACCACGTGCCGGCGACGGCCGAGCCACAGGCCGGTCTCGTCGCCCTGCAATTCCGGAGGCGCGGCATCGCGCGGGATCGTGGCGCGCCAGGCGGCCTCGCCGCAGGACCGCAACCGCCGGCCGTCGAAATGGCCGCGCAGGGTGGAGCGCACGCCATCGGCTCCCACCACGAGGTCGACGGCCAGCGTCTCGGATCGCGAGCCCTGGCCGCTTTCCAGGGTCAGCTCGACGGAGGTGTCCGATTCGGCGAGCCCCCTGACGTCCCGCCCCATCATCAGGCGGATTCCCGGCCGGCTGCGCACGGCGTCGAGCAGGAGCGTCTGCAGGTCGGCCCGGTGGATGACATAATAGGGCGCGCCGTGGCGGCCGCGCAGTTCGGCCCCGAGTTCGACGCCGCCGATCTCGCGGCCGGACCCAAGGGCACGCACCACCACCCGTGGCGGCTCGCTCGCCGCCCGGCGCAGGGCGGCGCCGAGGCCGAGGGAGATCAGCACGCGGCTGGCATTCGGAGAGAGCTGGAGGCCGGCGCCGACTTCGCTGAAGCCGGTCCTGCGCTCGACGAGCGTCACCTCATGCCCGGCGGCATCGAGGGCGAGGGCGGCGGTCAGGCCGCCTATGCCGGCGCCGACGATGGCGACGGCCAGGCCGGGGGCTGCGTGAGGGGTTCGCGACCCATGGGAACCGTCGGACACCTGCGGATCTCGCCCTCGCGAATCGTGTGCGATCAGGCGGCCTTCGCGCCGTGGTCATCCCAGACGGCGGCGGCCGGATCGGCCGTGCCGGCCTTCAGGCCGGGGCGATAGCGGTAGAGCGTCGAGCAATACTGGCAGATGATCTCGTCGTCGGTCCCCATGTCGAGGAAGACGTGCGGATGATCGAAGGGCGGCTTGGCGCCGATGCACATGAACTCCTTCGAGCCCACTGCGATCAGGGCAACTCCGAGGTCGTTGTGGAAATGCGGCACCGCCTTGTCAGCCATCGCCCGATCCTGCCTCCGGCCCGCCGGAGCTGAGCCCCGCCCGGGCACCATTGCCCTGTCCGGGCCATTCTGTACCCGCTCGTCGCCCTCAAGCCTAGCGCCGACGATTCCCCAAGCCCAGCAAAAAGCCCGTCCCGTCGAGGCTTGGCCTCCCGCGCAGGCCGCCGTAGAGAGGGATGTCTCTCAGCCGCTTTTACGAAACCACGTTCCTCATGACCCAGAACGAACAGGCCGTCGTCGAAGGCGGACGCCGCGCGCCCCGCCCGCCGATTCACGGTCCCGAAGGGTTCGAGGGCATGCGCAAGGCCGGACGCCTCACGGCGGAAGCCCTCGACGTGCTGATGGAGGCCACCGCCCCCGGCGTCACCACGGAGGCACTGGACCGCCTCGCCTACGAATTCGCCATGGACAACGGCGCCTACCCGGCCTCGCTGCTGTATCGCGGCTATCCGAAGTCGATCTGCACCTCGATCAACCATGTGGTCTGCCACGGCATCCCCAACGACAAGCCCCTGCGCGACGGCGACATCGTCAATCTCGACATCTGCCTCATCGTCGATGGCTGGCATGGCGACAGCAGCCGCATGGCCTATGTCGGCGAGGTGCCGCGCAAGGCGGCACGCCTGTGCGAGATCACCCACGAATGCCTCATGCGGGGCATCGCCGCGATCAAGCCGGGCGGCTCGACCACGGATATCGGCCGCGCGATCCAGGCCTATGCCGAAGCCGAGCGCTGCTCCGTGGTGCGCGATTTCTGCGGGCACGGTCTCGGGCGCATCTATCACGATGCGCCGACCATCCTGCACTATGTCGAGCCGAGCTACGACGTGACCTTCGAGCCGGGACAGTTCTTCACGGTCGAGCCCATGATCAATCTCGGCCGCCCGGCGGTGAAGGTGCTCTCCGACGGCTGGACCGCGGTGACGCGGGATCGCTCGCTCTCGGCGCAGTTCGAACACACGGTGGCGGTGACGGAGACGGGCGTCGAGGTCTTCACCTACTCGCCCAAGGGCCTGCATCAGCCGATCGACCCCTCCGCCTGACGATGCCGGGATCCGGAGGCAAGACGATGCCGCGCCTCCCCCTCGAATCGCCCGCCGGCGAGGCGGCCTCGGACGCTCCGCATTATCTCGGGCACCGCGACCGGCTGCGGGCCCGTTTCGCCCAGGCCGGGGCGGATGCCCTGCCGGATTACGAACTCCTCGAACTCGTCCTCTTTCGCGCGATCCCGCGGCGGGACGTGAAGCCCCTGGCGAAAGCCCTGATCCGCCGGTTCGGCAGTTTCGCCGAAGTGGTGAGCGCGGAGCCGAACCGCCTCGCGGAGGTGGAGGGCGTCAGCCAGGGTGTCGTCGCCGATCTCAAGCTCATCGAGGCGGCGGGCCATCGCCTGGCGCGGGGCGCCATCGCCGCGCGCCCCCTGCTCTCCTCCTGGGCGGCGCTGCTGGACTATTGCCGCGCCACCATGGCGTTCTCGCCGCGCGAGCAGTTCCGCGTGCTGTTCCTCGACAAGCGCAACCACCTCATCGCCGACGAGGTCCAGGGGCGCGGCACCGTCGATCACACACCGGTCTATCCGCGCGAGGTCGCCCGCCGCGCCCTCGAACTTTCGGCCACCGCCATCATCCTCGCGCATAACCACCCCTCCGGCGATCCGGCGCCTTCGGCGGCCGACATCAGGATGACGCGGGAGATCGTGGCGATCCTCGACCCGCTGGGGATCGTCGTCCACGACCATGTCATCCTCGGCCGGGATGGACACGCGAGCCTGAAGGGGTTGAAGCTGATGTGAACGTGCTACTCTGACGATCGGGTCGCCGCGGGTCGTTCGCGTCGCGGTGATCGGACAACACCATCGGTCTGCTGCGAAGCGCACATCGTCCCGGTGGCGCGCCTCTTGCGAAGATGCCGGGATAAAAGGGGAGGCGCGAATGGCGCTCGCTGCGTTCGACGAAATGAATGGGATACCGGGAGCCGCCCTGGGCGATGCCTCGGTTCGCGAAGCCTATGACAGCCTGAAATCGTGGCTCGAGACGACGCCGCCCGAGCACTTCAACACGCGTCGCAGCCAGGCCGAGATGCTCTTCCGGCGCATCGGCATCACCTTCGCCGTCTACGGCGCCAACGAATCCACCGAGCGGCTGATCCCCTTCGACATCATCCCCCGGGTGATCACCAAGCCGGAATGGAGCTTCCTCGAGCGCGGGCTGAAGCAGCGCGTCACCGCGATCAATGCCTTCCTCAGCGACATCTATGGCGCCCAGGAATGCATCAAGGCCGGAATCATTCCAGCCGATCTGGTCTATCGCAACCCGCATTACCGGATGGAGATGCGGGCCTTCAAAGTCCCGCACGACCTCTACGTCCACATCGCCGGCATCGACATCGTCCGCACCGGCGAAAACGACTTCTTCGTGCTGGAGGACAATGCCCGCACGCCGTCCGGCGTCTCCTACATGCTGGAGAACCGGGAGGTCATGCTGCGGCTCTTCCCCGAACTGTTCTCGCGCCACCGCGTGGCACCGGTGGAGAACTACCCCGACGCGCTCCTGGCGACCCTGCGCAGCCTCGCCCCGCAGACGGCGACGCGCGACCCCTCCGTCGTGCTGCTCACCCCGGGGCGCTACAATTCCGCGTTCTACGAACACTCGTTCCTGGCCGACAAGCTCGGCGTCGATCTGGTGGAGGCCTCCGACCTCTTCACCAAGGACGACGTGGTCTACATGCGCACCACGGAAGGCCCACGCCGGGTCGACGTGATCTATCGCCGCCTCGACGACGACTTCCTCGACCCCCTGGTGTTCCGGCCCGATTCGGTCCTCGGCGTGCCCGGCCTAATGAACGCCTACGAGCGCGGCACCGTCACCCTCGCCAACGCGGTCGGCACCGGCATCGCCGACGACAAGGCCGTCTACAGCTACATGCCGGAGATCGTGAAGTTCTTCACCGGCGAGGAGCCGATCCTGCACAACGTGCCGACCTATCGCTGCCGCGAGAAGGAGGCCTTCTCCTACGTGATGGACAACCTCGCCGACCTCGTCGTGAAGGAGGTCAACGGATCGGGGGGCTACGGCATGCTGGTGGGCCCGCACGCCACCAAGCGGGAGATCGAGGATTTCAGCCGCAAGCTGCGCCACGCGCCGGACGGATTCATCGCCCAGCCGACCCTGGCGCTGTCCACCTGCCCGACCTTCGTCGCGTCCGGCGTCGCGCCGCGCCACGTCGACCTGCGGCCCTTCGTGCTATGCGGCTCCGACGAGATCAGAATCGTTCCCGGCGGCCTGACTCGCGTCGCCCTCAAGGAAGGGTCGCTCGTCGTCAATTCCAGCCAGGGCGGGGGCACCAAGGATACCTGGGTGCTGGACGCCTGACGCTACGCCAAAGCCCACCTCGGAAGCGGGGTGGATCGTTTTCTCGCCCATCGCCTTAACGGAAGCCCATGCTGTCCCGGACCGCCGACAATCTGTACTGGCTCTCGCGCTACGCCGAGCGGGCCGAGTTCGTCGCCCGCATCCTCGATGCGGCCCATCGGCTCGCCGCCCTCCCCTCGAGCTATGGCGGCGGCGAGACCAACGAATGGGCGTCGGCCCTGGCCTCCGCAGGCGACCCGGAGGTGTTCAAGCCGCTCTATGACAGCGTCAACGAAGCGACGGTGTGCAACTTCCTCGCCTTCTCGCCGCACAACCCGTCCTCGATCCGGTCCTGCATCGAGACCGCGCGCGAGAATGCCCGCTCCGTCCGCACCGCGCTGACCACGGAAATGTGGGACGCGATCAACGGGGCCTGGCTCGAACTGCGCAACTACGAAGGCCGCGACCTCAATCGCGACGAGTTCAGCCGCTTCCTCGAATGGGTGAAGGGCGTGTCTCTCGCCTTCGACGGCTCGGCCTACCGCACCATGCTGCGCAACGACGCCTACTGGTTCACGCGGCTCGGTACCGCCATCGAGCGGGCCGACAACACGGCCCGCATCCTCGACGTGAAGTACCGCATCCTGCTGCCGGCCACGGAGAAGGTCGGCGGCAGCCTCGATTATTTCCAGTGGACCACGATCCTGCGCGAGGTCTCGGCCTTCAACGCCTATCACTGGGTCTATCGCGAGAGCGTCAAACCGCTGCTCGTGGCCGATCTGCTGATCCTCAACCGGCAGATGCCGCGCTCCCTGACCAATTGCTACGGCATGCTGGTGGAGCATCTCGATCTCATCGCCGACGCCTATGGCCGCCGCGGCGCGAGCCAGCGTCTGGCGAGCAACACCCTCGCACGCCTGGAGGGCGAGAACATCGACCGGGTCTTCCGATCGGGCCTGCATGAGTTCGTGACGGCCTTCATCGTCGAGAACAATCGCCTCGGCGCGGCGGTCATCGAACAATATCTGGTGTAGGGTTCCGTCGAATCCCGAGTTCTACAAGAGACGTCCATGCGCATCCGCGTCTTCCATGAGACCAACTACACCTACGAGCAGCCGGCCCGGGGTCTTATCCAGCTTCTTCGCCTTCGACCGCGCGACCATGACGGGCAATATGTCCGCCGCTGGCGGATCGAGCCCTCGGTGGATGGGCGGATCAGCGAGCGCGAGGACGGGTTCGGCAACGTCACCCATTGGTTCACGGCCGACGAGCCCGCCGACGCCCTGACGATCCGTGTGACCGGCGAAGTCGATACCAACGAGATGCACGGTATCGTCCGCGGCACCGTGGAACGCCTGCCCGACGTGTTTTATTTGCGCGATTCCGATCTCGCGACGGCCAATGGCGAGCTTCAGGCTTTTGCCAAGAGCGTGGTCGACGAGGGTGATTCCTCGGTCCTTCCCTGCCTTCACCGTCTCCTCGCCGCCGTCTTCGACACGATCGCGTTCGAGCCGGGTCCGGCCAGCGCCAGCACCACCGCCGCGCAGTCCTTCGCCGCCGGAAAGGGCGTCTGCCAGGATCTTGCCCATATTTTCATCGCCGCCGCGCGGCATCTGGAAATTCCCGCCCGCTACGTCTCCGGCTATTTCTTCCACGCCGACAGCGAGGTAGACCAGGGATCGGGGCATGCTTGGGCGGAAGCTCTGGTGCCCGGTCTGGGATGGGTCGGTTTCGACCCGGCCAATGGTATCGCTACGACGGAGGCGCATATCCGTGTCGCCATCGGGCTGGATTATTTAGGTGCGGCCCCGATCAGAGGCAGCCGGATGGGTGGCGGGACTGAAACACTCGAAGTAAAGCTTCGCGTCGAACAGGCCCAGGCCGCCGTTCAAGTCTAGCCTGTCACAACGTCAAGAATGGCCTGATTTGCTCGGGCCATCAGGGGTATCGGTATCATGACCTATTGCGTCGGGCTCCTTGTCGAGGAAGGGCTCGTGATGGTTGCCGACACCCGCACCAATGCGGGCCTCGACGACATCTCGACCTACCGTAAGCTGCATCACTTCAACGTTCCCGGCGAGCGCGTGATGATGCTGGCATCGGCCGGCAACCTCTCCGTGACCCAATCGGTGCTCAGCATGCTCGCCGAGGGCGTTGCCGGCGACGATGGCGAGCCGATGCTGAAGCTCACCGAAACCACGACGATGTTCCAGGCGGCCCAGCTCATCGGCAAGGCGATCCGTCGCGTCCGGGCCATCGAAAAGGCCGGGTTCGAGGCGGCCAATCTCCGGTTCTCGATCTCGCTGCTGTTCGGCGGCCAGATTGGCAACGAGCCCATGCGCCTGTTTCTGATCTATTCGGCGGGCAACTTCATCGAGTGCAGCACCGATGCGCCGTTCCTCCAGATCGGTGAGCACAAATACGGCAAGCCGATCCTCGACCGGGCCGTCAAGTTCGAGACCGACCTCTACGACGCCCTGAAGGTGAGCCTCGTCTCCATGGATTCGACCATGCGCTCGAATCTCGGCGTGGGATTGCCCATCGACATCGCCGTGGCCCGTCGCGGTGGGCTCGACCTCGAAGTGAGCCATCGGATCGAGGCGGGAGAATCCTACTTCCACGATCTGCGCGAGCGCTGGTCCGCGGCCCTGCGCGCGGCGCATCGGGCCATCCCACGGCCCCCTTACGGCCCCGCTGCGCACTAAAGCCGGTACGCGTCGTTCAGGCCCTTGGAGTGTCGCCGATTCTAGCGCGCAGAACCGGCGATCCCATTCGCCAGACCCGCCGGGCTGACGCCGCCCCAGGCATCGAGATAGGCACGCACCGCCGCTCGTGAATCCGCCGCCCCCATGACCCCGCCCATGACGGCGATGCCGGAGAACCCGGCGTCGCGGCAGACTCCCGCATTCGCCGGGGTGACGCCGCCGAGGGCGAAGACCGGGATCGCGGGTCTTGAACCGCGTTCGAGAATGGTCGGGCCGAGAGCCGGCCCGTATCCCGGCTTGCTCGGTGTCGCGAAAATGGGGCTGAGTGTGGCGTAGTCCGCGCCCGCTTCGGCGGCCCGGCTCACCTCCACGGGTGAATGGGCCGAGACGCCGACGAGGCAACCGGGCGAAAGATCCCGCCGCGCCGCCGCGACGTCTACGGGCATCGCCCCTCCGCCGAGATGGACCCCATCGGCGCCGATCATGCGGGCGAGCGCCACGTCTCCCCCGACGATGAGCCTCGCATCCACGTCCCGCACCGGCCCCATCAGTTCTTCAGCAAGCGCCCGGCGGGAGGCCGCGTCGAGGTCGCGGTCCCTGAACCAGATCCAGCGGGCGCCGCCCGAGAGCGCCGCCTCGATCCTCTCGACCAAAGCCCGCGGGCTTCCGGCCCGATCCGTGACCAGAAGGAGCCCCGACGGTTTCCGCGTCACGAACCCACGAGTCCGAGCTGCGGGCTCGACGGCTCGGCGCGTCCCCGCTTGGGGATGCGGCCGGCGAGATGGGCGAGCCGGCCGGCTTCGACGGCATGGCGCATGGCGCGGGCCATGCGGACGGGGTCGTCGGCCTTGGCGACGGCGGTGTTGAGGAGGCAGCCAGCGGCGCCGAGTTCCATGGCCACCACGGCGTCGGAGGCCGTCCCGATCCCGGCATCCACGATGACCGGCACGCTGGCCCGGCGACAGATCAGTTCGAGATTGGCCGGGTTGGCGACACCCATGCCCGAGCCGATGAGCGACCCCATCGGCATCACCGCCGCGCAGCCGATATCGGCGAGCCGCTGACAGACGACGGGGTCGTCGTTGCAATAGGGCAGCACGACGAAGCCGTCATCGACGAGGTGGCGGCAAGCTTCCAGCAATTCGGCCACGTCTGGATAGAGCGTTTCGCGGTCGCCGATGACCTCCACCTTGATCCAGTTGGTGTCCAAAGCCTCACGGGCGAGTTCGGCCGTCATGATCGCGTCGCGGGCGGTCTCGCAGCCGGCGGTGTTGGGCAGGAAGCGATAGCCCTTCAGGCGCCGCACCGTATCCGAACCGTGGCCCTGGAGAGAGACTCGGCGGATCGAGGCGGTGACGATCTCCGCCCCGGAGGCTTCTACCGCGTCCACCATGATGCTCTGCGTGGGATATCCCGCCGTGCCGATGAAGAGGCGGGAGCCCAGGCTCACGCCGGCGATGACCAGCGCGTCCTCCGCTGCGGTTTCGATCCTGTGTCCGTTCATGATCCCGATCCCTCGACTATCCGCCCTGCATGGCGCGCACGATCTCGACCCTGTCGCCCTCGGCGACGGGGGTCGTCTCCCAGTCGCGGCGGCGGATGACGGTGCCGTTCAGCGCGATGGCGATGCCCTGCGGGCTTTCGATCCCCGCCTCCTCCGCCTCGACCCGGAAGAGGGCCGACAGGTCCGTTGCCTCGACCTCGCGCGGGTGCCCGTTGATGGTGAGCTTCATGCGAAAGCCCTCCTCTCGCTCCGCGCGGGCCGCCGGAATCGGGCGAGGCCGAAGCCGCGCGCGAAATCGGGCAGCGCGCCGGTGGTGAGAAGGGCGCAGACGGCGTCGGCCGTGGCGGGAGCCAGGAGGTAACCGTTGCGGTGATGGCCGGTGGCCGCCACGAGGCCGGGCGCCAGCGTGTCGATGATCGGGGCATCGTCGTCGGAGGTCGGCCGGAAGCCGCTCCAGACCGCGGCGACCTCCATCTCCTCGATTCCGGGCAGGACGCGCCGTGCCCCTTCCAAGAGGGCGTAGAGACCGCCGGCGGTGACGCCCGAAACGAAGCCGCAATCCTCCACCGTGGCCCCCACGATGAGATGACCATCGGCCTTGGGAGCCATGTGGACCTGCTCGGTCCAGACCATGTGCGAGAGGTTGCCCGTCCGGGCGGTGGTCTTCAGCGCCAGCGACTGGCCGCGGATCGGCCGAACCGGCAGGGCGAGTTCGTCCGGCAAAAGCCCGGCCTCCCCGCTCCAGGCGCCCGCTGCCAGGATCACGGTCTCGGCCGACGCGGATCCGAGGGGCGTCATGACGCCCCTGACGCGGCCGCCTTCCCAATCCAGCGCCTCCACCGGACATTGCTCGACGATGGACACTCCGGCCGCCTGGGCCGCGCGGGTGAGCGCCGCCATGACGAGGGGTGGGTCGACCTGATGATCCTCCGCGCAGAACAGTCCGGCGGTGACGGAGGGGCGAAGCGCCGGCTCGCGGGCACGGACCTCCGCCCCCGACAGCCAGCGCGCCGTGAGCCCGGACCGGATCTGGAGGTCGTGCCGAAAGCGCAGACGGTCGACCTCGTCGCGGCCGATGGCCAGGACGAGGGTCCCCTCCTCCCGGTAGTCGATGCCGATACCGGAGGCGGCCTGAAGTTCATCGCGAAAGCCCGGCCAGCGCGCCAGGCTCTCGAGGGCCAGGGGAAGCAGCGGATCGGACCCCGGTTCGTGTTCCGCCGCGGGCGCGAGCATCCCCGTGGCCGCGAGACTCGCACCGGCGCCCACGGTGTCGCGTTCGATCACCGTGACGGTGAGACCCGCCCGAGCCAGGCGCCAGGCCGCGGAGAGGCCGATCAGACCGGCGCCGACGATCACGACGTCGCTTCGCGCGGGCAGAGCGTTGCCGTCGATGACGAGACCGGTCGTCCGGCGCGACAGGGGGGTCGGGGTGGCTGAGACGTCCAAAAGGAACCTCCGCGATGATCCGCAGAGATTGGTATCCTTCAGCTTCTGATCCGAAGCGTGCCGGGTTCCTTGACGGAAAAACCCGCGGTCCAATCCCTACGCCGGTATGAGCCGGTTCAGGTTCAAAGGATTTCCGCGCCGCGCGGACCCAAGGTCCACGCTCATCGGTTTCTCAGCCCCTTGACGGGGATCTCCCTGGAACACCCCTGATGTGGGCAAGGACCACGCTCCGGTCAATCCCTGCGCACATCGTTTCACATGCTCGCCGGTATCAGAGTGCCACCGGTGTTCGGCCCGGCCGGTAGACGCCCATCGGTTCGGTGAACCCGTCGAGATCGTGCTCGCCGAGGGAGTCCGACTCGTCCCAGAGGAAATCGACGAAGGGCTTCGACATGAGGAGCGGTTCGCCGAGGACCTTGTTGAGGCGCGCGAGGCGGCTCGCCAGGTTCACGTCGCGGCCGATGACGGTGAAGTCGAGGCGCGCACCGGAACCGACATTGCCGTAGGCTGCCTCGCCATGGTGGAGCGCGATGCCGGCGACCACGGGCTGCGCGAAACGGCCGATGGAATTCGCCTCGTCGAGGGCGGAGAGGGCGGAACGGGCGGCGATGAGGGCGCCCTTGGCGGCTCCGCCGAGATCGTCGCCACGCTCGCGGAAGATCGCCAGCAACCCATCGCCGAGATATTTCAGAACCTCGCCGCCCTCCCGCTCCACCGCCGGCACCAGGCAATCGAAGAAGATGTTGAGGAGGTCGACAGCCTCCTCCGGCGTCATGTTCGCCGAAATCTGAGTGTAGTCGCGCATATCGGCGAACAGGATGGCCGAGCGGATGCGCTTGACCTGTCCACGCCGGATATCGCCCGACAGGATCGCCCGGTGAGGCTCGTCGCCCACATAGATGCGAAGGACCTGATCCAGCGTCTTGTTGACGATGCGCATCTCCATCACCGCCGCCAGGGTCGGCATGACGAACCGGAGTATGGCGATGTCCTCGTCGCGGAATCCGTCCGGGGCGCGGGTCGCGAAGGTGATGCCGTTGCGCGAGCCATTGGTGAAGAACAGCGGCGCCACGATGTAATGCGTGTAGCCCCCGGCCTTGAGATCGCCGATGATCGAGTATTGCAGGTCATCCGCGTCGTTCAGGTCGACCATCAGCCATTCGCCGGTCTCGTGGACGGTGAAGAACGGGCTGTCGTGATAGGCCTTGTCGGACGCTTCCCCATGCGGGAACAGCCGCACGGTCGATCCGCTCTCGGGGGTCCAGAATCGACCGACCCCGGAATACTCGGAATGGAGCGTGTCGATGGCGGTGGACGCCCGGTTGACGGGAACGCCCAGGGCGATCAGCCGCTCGGACATCCCCGCCAGAAGATCGTCCGCCTGCGGCAGGCGTGCGCCTTCACTCAGGAGCCAATCCCTTAGGGCGACACATTCCTGCAGAGATCCGAACGGCACGTCGTTCGCCTCCGACCCATCCGCTTCGGCAGTCGGCGAGGGATGAGGCGGGCCAAAATCGAGCATGTTGCCAAAGTGGGTCGGAGGGAGGCGGGCGGCAACGGGTGCCGCCACGTTCGTCACCAGGTCCGACGGTCAATATCGTCCCATTGGTGACATGATAAGGTGAAAATGACCAATACCGGCTCATCATGACGCCGAGATTCTACCCCTGCCATCGGAACCACCCATGCCTTTCGCACCCCGTGCCGTCGCCCTCGTGATCGCCATGGCGCTTACCGGGGCCGCGCAGGCCGGCCCCCTCCTGCTTCCCGCCGCCAACACACCCGTGCAGCCCCCCGCCGCCTCGCAGGACGAAGCCGGCATTCCGACGACGTCGAGCTTTTCGGAGTCCAACGAAGCCAGCAGCCGGCGTCAGGCGGTCTTCAACGAGCGCATCGCCCGCCGCGGCGAACGGGCCATCGCCTCTTTGTGCACGGGTTGCAGGACGGATGGGTCTCGCCAGAAGCAGCACGTCGCCGGGCGCGTGACCCCCGTGGCGGGCGCCGTCATGCCCGACGCCGAAAGCATCTACTCGCGCAAGCGCGGCTTCGATCCGGCACGAGCGGGGAGCCAGTGAGGCATCGGCGACGGAGAGTAGCCTCTCCCGGCGTGAAGATGTGACCTGAAACGACAAGGGCGCACCCTTCGGTGCGCCCTTGTCGTTTTCGATAGACAGTCCCTCATCACGAAAGAGGCGGCCGGGCCGCCCTCAATTGTCGAGGAAGCTCCGCAGCTTGCGCGAACGGCTCGGGTGCTTGAGCTTGCGCAGCGCCTTCGCCTCGATCTGACGGATGCGCTCGCGGGTCACCGAGAATTGCTGACCCACCTCTTCCAGGGTGTGGTCGGTATTCATGCCGATGCCGAAGCGCATGCGCAGCACCCGCTCCTCGCGCGGCGTCAGCGAGGCCAGCACGCGGGTCGTGGTCTCGCGCAGGTTCGACTGGATCGCTGCATCGATCGGCAGAACGACGTTCTTGTCCTCGATGAAATCGCCGAGATGCGAATCCTCCTCGTCGCCGATGGGCGTCTCGAGAGAGATCGGCTCCTTGGCGATCTTGAGGACCTTTCGGACCTTCTCCAAAGGCATGGCCAGCTTCTCGGCCAGCTCTTCCGGAGTGGGTTCCCGCCCGATCTCGTGGAGCATCTGGCGCGAGGTCCGAACGATCTTGTTGATCGTCTCGATCATGTGCACCGGAATGCGGATGGTGCGCGCCTGATCGGCGATGGAGCGGGTGATCGCCTGCCTGATCCACCAGGTGGCGTAGGTCGAGAACTTGTAGCCCCGGCGATACTCGAACTTATCGACCGCCTTCATCAGGCCGATATTGCCTTCCTGGATCAGGTCCAGGAACTGCAGGCCGCGGTTGGTGTATTTCTTGGCAATGGAGATCACGAGGCGGAGATTGGCCTCGATCATCTCCTTCTTGGCCTGACGGGCTTCGCGCTCGCCCTTCTGGACCATGTTGACGATTTTGCGGTACTCGCCGATCTCGAGACCGGTCTCGGAGGCGAGCGTCAGGATCTGCTCGCGCAGGTCGGCGACCTGCTTGGCGCCCTTCTCGACGAGGTTCTTCCAGCCCTTGCCACCGAGCTTGCCGACCCGCTCCATCCAGTTCGGATCGAGCTCCCAGCCCTGGTAGTGGCGCAGGAATTCGTCGCGGGCGACGCCGTGGCTCTCGGCATAGCGCATAAGGCGACCCTCATGGCTGATGAGGCGCTTGTTGATGTCGTAGAGCTGCTCGACCAGCGCTTCGATGCGGTTCGAGTTCAGCGACAGCGACTTCACGTCGGCGACGACGGTATCCTTGAAATCGGACTGCTTCTGGCTCTGGGCGGAAGTCTGCGTCGCGCCGCCGGCCTTCAGGTCGGCATGCTCGTTCTGGAGCTTGCGCAGCTTCTTGTAGTTGTTGGCGATGTTGTCGAACGTCTCGAGAACGCGCGGCTTGATCTCGGCTTCCATGGCCGCGAGCGAGACGTTGTTCTCCATGTCGTCGTCATCGTCGCCGCCTTCGGCGGGGATCGGTGCCTCCGCCTCGGCCTCGTCGCCATCCTCACCTTCGGTGAGCTGCGGCGCATTCTTGGCGTCCGGTCCGGCATAGGTGGCTTCGAGATCGATGATGTCGCGCAGGAGCACGCGGCCGTCGACGAGTTCGTCGCGCCAGATGATGATGGCCTGGAACGTCAGCGGGCTCTCGCAGAGGCCCGCGATCATGGCTTCGCGGCCGGCCTCGATGCGCTTAGCGATAGCGATTTCGCCCTCGCGGGACAGTAGCTCCACCGAGCCCATCTCGCGCAGGTACATCCGCACCGGATCGTCGGTCCGGTCGGTGGGCTCCTTGGCCGTGGTCTCGCGCACGGCCAAGGGCTTGGTCGGCGCGATCTCGGCGACTTCCGTCCCCTCGGCAGCATCGTCGTCTTCGGAAGCTTCGCCGTTGGCCGGCTTGTCGCCACCGGCATCCTCGGTCTCTTCCGCCTCGACGACGTTGATGCCCATCTCGGAGAGCTGCGACAGCACGTCCTCGAGCTGGTCCGGATCGGACTGGCCCTCGGGCAGCACCTCGTTGATCTCCTCGTAGGTGATGTAGCCGCGCTTCTTGGCGAGCTTCACCATCCGCTTGACCGAGGCATCGGTCAGATCGAGGAGCGGTCCGTCCGTCTGTTGCTCAGGAGCAGCATCCGTTTCGTCCCGTTCCGTTGCCTTCGTCGCCATGGTCCGCCTATTGTTGCCCTGGTCGCGTTGAGCGGGAGCGTTCGGCTCACTCCGCGTCGTCCACGCCGCCATTCTCGTTGATGTGCGGCGCGCACGAAGCGACCGCGTCGATATCTCATATCCCGGTCTACAAGCGCTACGCTTGACCGACTGTTAACCATGTGCCGCGAGCGGCACCCTAAATTCCGGTTCGTCGCGGTTACGCGGCCGCTGTATCGTCCGATTCAGGCTCGTCGGCCTCTGCCTCTGCCCCTGCGATCACGGCCATACGTCCCTTGACGTCACATAGCCAAGCGAAGTTGGCCTCGGATCCCTCCTCGGCCAGTGCTCTCTCGGCAGCGCGAAGTTCGCTATTTAGCGCTCCAGACTTCCGGTGCAAGATCACGGCCTGACGCAATGCGTCTTCCAGACGCATCCGGTCCGCGTGCGAATCGAGCGTCCAGCGGTCCCCCGGACGGACATGGGTGGCAAGCCGCATGGCCGCGCCGTCGAGCCCCGCCCTCCGCAACCGGCTCTCCAGAACCTCCACATCGGGCTGATCGGCATCCGCCGCCTGATCCAGCAGGAGGGACCGCAACGCCTGCGCATCGGGATCGTCGAGTTCCAGCGCCGCCAGATCCTCGGCTTCTATCCCCAACAATTCCGGGTGGGCGAGCAGAGAGGAGACGATCATCGCCTCGCGGTCCCTGAACATAGCCGTCCCGCCGGAATTCGTCGACCCGGCAAAGAGCGGATTGAATTTCGTGGTGATTCGCGGCGAGGGCGGCGGGTCTCCCGGCCTCGGCTTGCGCTGGAACGTCGAGCCTCCGCTGCTCCGAGGCTCGTAGCCGGTCCGGCGCTGGCCGCCACCGCCTCCGGGAGAGAGGGCGCGGAGGCGCCCCTCGATCTCGTCCTTGTAGAACCGCCGCACCGTCTCGTCGCGGATCGAGGCGACCATCTCGCGCAAGCCCTTGGCGAGGCCGGCCTTGCGTTCGGGCGTATCCGTCGGCGTCGAGTCGGTGGCGCGCGACCACAACACCTCCACGAGGGGTCGGGCTCCGTCGAGCACCCGGTCGATGGCGGAGGCGCCGGCCGAGCGGAGCAGGTCGTCGGGGTCCTGGCCTTCCGGCAGGAGGGCGAAGCGAAGCGACTTGCCCGGCGTCAGCCCCGGCAGGGCGACGTCGAGCGCCTTGAACGCCGCGCGCTGGCCGGCGCCGTCGCCGTCGAAACACAGGATCGGCTCGTCGGCATGGCGCCAGAGCAGCGCCAGCTGCTCCTCCGTCAAGGCCGTACCGAGGCCGGCGACGGCATTCGGGTGCCCGGCCATGGTCATGGCGATGACGTCGACATAGCCTTCCACGGCGATGATCGTCCCGCGGTCATGGGCGGCCTTGCGGGCACCATGCAGGTTGTAGAGCACCTGCCCCTTGTGGAAGAGCGGGGTCTCCGGCGAATTCATGTACTTCGCCTTGGCGTCGGCCTGCATGGCGCGGCCACCGAAGGCGATGACCCGGCCCCGGCTGTCGGTGATGGGAAACATCACCCGGTCGCGGAACTTGTCGAAGGGGACGGCGATGTCGTCGCCGCTGACGAGCAGGCCGAGTTCGGCCATCAGCTCCTTGTCCACATCCTTCGCGGCGAGATGATCGCGCAGGCCGTAGCGCTCCGACGTGGCGTAGCCGAGGCGGAAACGCGAGCGGATTTCGAGGCCTAGCTCACGCCGGTCGAGATAGGCGCGGGCGCTGGTGCCGAGGCGGCCCTTGAGCTGATCCTCGTAATAGGCGGCCGCCAGTTCCATCACCTCGAAGGCGCCGGTGCGCTTCGTCTCCATCTCCCGCGCATCGGCGCTGGGCGCGGGCAGGGTCACCCCCGCCTCTCCGGCCAGACGCTCCACCGCCTCGGGAAAGCTAAGGCCCTCGGTCTCCATCAGGAAGGTGAAGACGTCACCGTGCTTGCCGGACGAGAAGCAGTGATAGAACTGCTTCTGGTCGTTGACGTAGAAGGACGGGGTCTTCTCCGAATTGAACGGCGACAGCCCGCGCCACTCACGGCCCGCCTTCTTCAGCCGCACGCGCCGCCCGACCACGTCGGAGGCGGGAAGCCGCGCCCTGATCTCTTCGAGGATGTGGGGTGGGTAACGCACGGGTGAACCAGACCTTTGCAGGCCTGCAGTCTACCTCACCGCGTTTAAGGAGTCCCGAACGCTTCGACGCATCCATCGCTCATGCCTCGGACCGGACCGTGACGAGTGGGCCTCATCACCGTCCGGTCCGATCGGCGGAAATCCTCAAGCCTTGGCGTTGAGCACGTCCTTCACCAGCCCGCTCGCCTTGCCGAAATCCATCCGGCCGGCGAATTGGCCCTTCAGGGCGGCGATGACCTTGCCCATGTCCTTGGGGCCGGCCGCGCCGGTCTCGGCCACGGCGGCCTCGATGGCGGCGCGGGTCTCGGCCTCGTCCATCTGCTGGGGCAGGTAGCCCGCGATGATTGCGGCCTCGGCCCGCTCGGTCTCGGCGAGTTCGGGACGACCGCCCTGGTCGTAGACGCCGGCCGATTCGTTGCGCTGCTTGATCATCTTCTGCAGCAGCGCGAGGATCTCCTCCTCGGAGGCCGGCTCCTTGCCGAGGCCCCGGGCCTCGATGTCCTTGTCCTTCAACGCGGCCTGGATCATCCGCACAGTGGCGAGCTTGGCCTTGTCGCCGGCCTTCATGGCCTCCTTCATCTCGGTGGTGAGGCGCGCGCGCAGCATGGTCGTCTCCTAAGGATGGTTGTGGTCTCTGGGCTCGGCGCCCGGATGGTCTGCGAATTGCTGTGATCGGCCGACCGAGGTGGTTGAGCCGGTCGGGAACAGGGGCCACATTGACCCCATCACGGCCCGCTCGTTATGAGCGCCGCACAATGCGCCACCCGCACGCGCCGTCGCACCGGCGTCGATGGGTCGGCCGGACATAAGCGAGATCGCGACGATGCTGCAAGACGAAGGCGCCCCGGCGCAATCATCCTCCACGCCCGCACCCTGGGCCGAGCCCGTCGCGACAGCCCTCCTCGTGCTGGCCGACGGCACCGTCCTCGAAGGATTCGGTATCGGCCAGACCGGGGCCGCCGATGGCGAAGTCTGTTTCAACACGGCGATGACCGGCTACCAGGAGATCCTCACCGACCCCTCCTATGCCGGCCAGATCGTCACCTTCACCTTTCCGCATATCGGCAATACCGGCACCAACGACGAAGACCTGGAGAGCCTCGACGCGGCTCCCGCCTCCGGCGTGCGCGGCGCGGTCATCGCCTCGGCCGTCACCAACCCGTCGAGCTGGCGTTCGTCGAGCCATCTCGACGCTTGGCTCAAGGCGCGCGGCATCGTCGGCATCACCGGGATCGACACGCGGGCGCTCACCGCCCTCATCCGCGACCACGGCATGCCCAACGCCGTCATCGCCAACGATCCGGAGGGCCGGTTCGATCGTGAGGCGCTGAAGGCACGCGCCGCCGCTCTCGCCCCGATGGAAGGGCTCGACCTCGTTCCGCCGGTGACCAGCCGCGAGACGTCAGACTGGTCGCAGACGACCTGGGCCGTGAAGAGCGGCTACGGCAGCCGCCAGATCGGCGAGGGCCTCAAGGTCGTGGCCATCGATTACGGGGTGAAGCGCAACATCCTGCGCCTCCTCGCCGAGGCCGGCTGCGACGTCACCGTGGTGCCCGCCACCACCTCCGCCGCCGCGATCATGGCGATGAAGCCCGACGGCGTCTTCCTGTCGAACGGTCCCGGCGATCCGGCCGCCACCGGCGAATACGCCGTCCCGGTGATCCGCGAGTTGCTGGACGAGAAGGTGCCGACCTTCGGCATCTGCCTCGGACACCAGCTCATGGGCCTGGCGCTCGGCGGCCGCACCGTGAAGATGGCCCAAGGCCATCACGGGGCCAACCACCCGGTCAAGGACAAGACCACGGGGAAGGTCGAGATCGTCTCGATGAACCACGGCTTCGCCGTCGATCCGGCCAGCCTGCCCGACACGGCGGTGGAGACGCATATCTCGCTGTTCGACGGCTCGAATTGCGGCCTCACCCTCACCGATCGCCCGGCCTTCTCGGTGCAGCACCACCCGGAAGCCTCGCCGGGACCGCGCGACAGCCACTACCTGTTCGAGCGGTTCGTGGCGCTGATGCGCAGCGGCAAGGCGGAGACGGCCCCCACAAGCGCGGCTTAAGGCCGTATCGCTCGCCGCGCCGGGCGCATCTTCGCTGCTTCCCATGAGCTCCGGCGGATCGCCGCCGGGGCATTCGCGAAATGGTTCCCTCGCCTGTCACAAAAAACCCGGCTTTGACCGGTACTCCCCGAAGCCAACGACGATCGGCACGGCGACGACGCCGCAACGATCGTCCGGCTGCCACGAGCACGGGGTTTTCCACATGACGTTCGACGACGCGCGCGATGATTTCTCGCGCCTGCATCGGGTCTTCACGTTCCATCTCGGTGTGGGCGTCGCCCTCGCCTGGATGACCGCCCTGTATTCGGCCTGCTACGCCCCCTGGGTCCGCAACATCCGCGCGCTCATCGACCCGGCCGGCGGCACCCAGACCGTCGAGAGCACCTGGTCCTTCCTGTTCGTCCTGCCCGTCGTCCTCACGATCGCCTGGATCAGCCTGTATTTCGGCCGCGAGACCCTGCGCCGCTCGCAGACCCTGCCCAACGTCGCCCTCGAATTCGCCGCGGCCGCTGCGGTGGCCTTCGGCGTGTTCTATCTCTCCATCGATCGCGCGGTGGCCGCCCTCTATATCGGCCTCTGACGGCACCGCGCGGGCAGTCGGAGGCGGCTTGGCGCCGCCTCCTTTCTCACGTCACTGAACCTGAGCGAGCAGGGGCTCGAACCGCTTGGCGGCGAGCTTGTTGTGCGTCACCGCCTTGGCCGCCTCGAGGTTCTGCGGCTTGTCGCCGACCACCACCACGGCGATCATGCCCATGAGGTAATGCGGCGAGCACTTGATGCCGTAGACCCCGGGCTTGTCGAACGTGACGACCTCCTCCTTGCCCAGGACGGTCTTGAAGGTCTCCGCTCCCTCGGGCGCCATGCCCTTGATCAGCTCGGCATTGTGCCCCTTGTCCTGGGGGACGAACTTGATGCTGTCGCCCGGCGCCAGTTTCACGAAGGCGGGGTCGAAGACCATCAGACCACCCGGTCCGCTATTGAGGGTCTTCACGGCGATCTCGGCGGCGAAAGCGGCGGGGCCGGTGGCGATGCACAGGGCCAGCGTGCCCATGAGCGTTCCTAGCTTGATCATTCTTATCCTCGATTTAGTCTTGTTCGAGATCGACAAGGCGCCGATCGTCTCAATTACACGGCTCCATCGAGGGCGCAATATTGTGCGATTTCCAAGTTCTATAGTTATTATAGTTCGATTGTCTTCGGTGGCGAACCGGCGCCCGTCCGGGGCGGCCACAATCGTCGCCAAGCCTCTTGGCGCTCTTCCAAAACCCGCCCGCCGCGTGTAGACGCGAACCCTAACGATCATTCACGCCGCTCGCGTCCATATCCGGCCCGCTCCAGATTGTGGCGCCGCGCTTGACGGACGCGCGCGTCCGCAAGCCAAGGCGCCCGATGCCGAAACGCACCGACCTCTCCACGATCCTCATCATCGGTGCCGGTCCGATCGTGATCGGGCAGGCCTGCGAGTTCGACTATTCCGGGACTCAGGCGTGCAAGGCCCTCCGCGAAGAGGGCTACCGGATCGTGCTGGTCAATTCGAACCCGGCGACGATCATGACCGACCCGGACATGGCGGATGCGACCTATGTCGAGCCGATCACGCCGGAGATCGTCGCCAAGATCATCGAGAAAGAGCGCCACGTCCTTCCCGGCGGCTTCGCCCTGCTGCCGACGATGGGCGGCCAGACGGCCTTGAACTGCGCCCTTTCGCTCAAGAAGCTGGGCATACTCGAAAAATTCGACGTCCAGATGATCGGCGCCACGGCCGAGGCCATCGACAAGGCCGAGGATCGGCAATTGTTTCGTGACGCGATGACCAAGATCGGCCTGGAAACGCCGAAATCGGCCGTCGCCAACGCATCCGCCGCCAAGAAGGTAGATCGCGAAAAGTACCTCGCCGAGATCGCCCGGATCGAGACCTCCATCGACGAGGCCGCCCGCCCGGCGGCCCTCACCGCCTTCGAGAAGAAGTGGCATGCGGGCGAATCCGACCGGCGCAAGCGCTACGGCGAGCATGCCATCGGGCAGGCCCTGATCGCGCTGGCCGAAGTCGGCCTCCCGGCCATCATCCGCCCCTCCTTCACCATGGGCGGCACCGGCGGCGGCATCGCCTACAACCGGGAAGAATTCCTCGACATCGTCGAGCGCGGCATCGACGCCTCGCCGACCAACGAGGTCCTGATCGAAGAGAGCGTCCTCGGCTGGAAGGAATACGAGATGGAGGTCGTTCGCGATAAGAACGACAACTGCATCATCGTCTGCTCCATCGAGAACATCGACCCGATGGGCGTCCATACCGGCGATTCCATCACCGTGGCGCCGGCGCTGACGCTGACAGACAAGGAATACCAGGTGATGCGCGACGCGTCGCTCGCGGTGCTGCGCGAGATCGGCGTGGAGACCGGCGGCTCGAACGTGCAGTTCGCCATCGATCCGGCCACCGGCCGGATGATCGTCATCGAGATGAACCCGCGCGTGTCGCGCTCGTCGGCGCTGGCCTCCAAGGCCACGGGCTTCCCCATCGCCAAGGTCGCGGCCAAGCTCGCGGTGGGCTACACCCTCGACGAGATCGCCAACGACATCACCGGCGGCGCGACCCCGGCCTCGTTCGAGCCGACCATCGACTACGTCGTCACCAAGATCCCGCGCTTCGCCTTCGAGAAGTTCCCCGGCGCCGAGCCGACGCTCACCACGGCGATGAAGTCGGTGGGCGAGGCCATGGCCATCGGCCGCTGCTTTGCCGAATCGCTGCAGAAGGCCCTGCGCTCCCTGGAGACCGGCCTCACCGGCCTCGACGAGATCGAGATCGAGGGGCTCGGCAAGGGCGACGACCATAACGCCATCAAGGCGGCTCTCGGCACGCCGACGCCGGATCGTCTCCTCAAAGTGGGACAGGCGCTCCGCCTCGGCGTCAGCCACGAGGAGGTCCACGCCTCGTGCAAGATCGATCCGTGGTTCCTGGAGCAGCTGCAGGCGATCATCGACCTGGAGAACCGGGTCAAGGCCCACGGCATTCCGAACACCCCCGGCGCGCTGCGCCAGCTCAAGGCCGCCGGCTTTTCCGATGCCCGCCTCGCCGTGCTCGCCAAGACCGACGAGGACAGCGTCCGCGCCGCCCGCCGGGCACTGGGCGTCCGCCCGGTCTTCAAGCGCATCGACACCTGCGCGGCCGAGTTCAAGGCGCCCACCGCCTATATGTACTCCACCTACGTCGCGCCCTTCGCCGGCACCGTGGTGGACGAGGCGCAGCCGACCGACGCGAAGAAGGTCATCATCCTCGGCGGCGGACCCAACCGCATCGGCCAGGGCATCGAGTTCGACTATTGCTGTTGTCACGCGTGCTTCGCGCTCACCGAGGCCGGCTACGAGACCATCATGGTCAATTGCAATCCGGAGACGGTCTCCACCGACTACGACACCTCCGACCGCCTCTATTTCGAGCCGCTGACCCAGGAGGACGTGCTCGAGATCATCGAGACCGAGCGGCAGGCCGGCACGCTGCACGGCGTCATCGTCCAGTTCGGCGGCCAGACCCCGCTGAAGCTCGCCCGCGCCCTCGAAGCGGCCGGCGTGCCGATCCTCGGCACCTCACCGGACGCCATCGACCTCGCCGAGGACCGCGACCAGTTCAAGCGCCTCCTCGACAAGCTCGGTATGAAGCAGCCGAAGAACGGCATCGCCTATTCCGTCGAGCAGAGCCGCCTCGTGGCCTCCGATCTCGGCCTGCCCTTCGTGGTGCGCCCGAGCTACGTGCTCGGCGGCCGCGCCATGGCGATCATCCGCGACGAGGTCCAGTTCGCCGATTACCTCCTCGACACCCTGCCGAGCCTGATCCCGTCGGACGTGAAATCCCGCTACCCCAACGACAAGACCGGCCAGATCAACACGGTGCTGGGCAAGAATCCGCTCCTGTTCGACCGCTACCTGTCGGATGCCACCGAGATCGACGTGGATGCCATCTGCGACGGCAAGGACGTCTACATCGCCGGTATCATGGAGCACATCGAAGAGGCGGGCATCCATTCGGGCGATTCCGCCTGCTCGCTGCCCTCGCGCTCGCTCTCGCCGGAGACCATCGCCGAGTTGGAGCGCCAGACGAAGGCGATGGCGCTGGCCCTTCAGGTCGGCGGCCTGATGAACGTGCAATACGCCATCAAGGACGGCGCGATCTACGTGCTGGAGGTGAACCCACGGGCATCCCGCACGGTGCCTTTCGTCGCCAAGGTCATCGGCGAGCCCATCGCCAAGATCGCGGCGCGGGTCATGGCCGGCGAGCCGCTGGCGAGTTTCGGGCTCGAGCCGAAGGTCCTCGACCACATCGCCGTCAAGGAAGCCGTGTTCCCCTTCGCCCGTTTCCCCGGCGTCGACGTCCTGCTCGGACCGGAGATGCGCTCCACCGGCGAGGTCATCGGTCTGGATTCGAGCTTCGGCGTCGCCTTCGCCAAGAGCCAGCTCGGCTCGGGCACCCTCGTGCCGAAGAGCGGCGCGGTGTTCGTCTCGGTCCGTGACGCCGACAAGGCCCGCATCCTGCCGGCCATCCGGGAGTTGTCGGAGGCCGGTTTCACCATCGTCGCCACCAGCGGGACGCAACGCTACCTCGTGGAGAACGGCGTCCCCACGGAGCGGGTGAACAAGGTGCTGGAGGGTCGGCCGCACGTGGTCGATTCGATCAAGAACGGCGACATCCAGCTCGTGTTCAACACGACGGAAGGCGCAGGCGCCCTGGCAGACTCGCGCTCCCTGCGCCGGGCCGCCCTCTTGCATAAAGTGCCGTACTACACCACTCTAGCCGGAGCGATGGCGGCGGCCGAGGGGATCAAGGCCTATCTCGAAGGCGATCTCCAAGTCCGTGCCTTGCAGGAATACTTCGCGGCTTAACATTTGATGTGGTGTCCGTCTTGATGGACACAGCAGATGCCAAGGCTTCAAGACCATCTTACTCTGGCCCGGAGGGAGCGTTCCGCTCCCGACCGGGCCTATTCATTGTGGCGCGAGACGATGACGATAGACAAGGTTCCGATGACGGTGCGCGGGTTCGCTGCGCTGGAAGCCGAGCTGAAGCATCGCCAGCAGGTGGAGCGCCAGCGCATCATCCAGGCCATCTCCGAAGCTCGGGCGCTCGGCGACCTGTCGGAGAATGCCGAGTATCATGCCGCCAAGGAGGCCCAGTCCCACAACGAGGGACGGGTGATGGAGCTCGAGAGCATGATCGCCCGGGCCGAGGTCATCGACGTCACCAAGCTGTCGGGCACGAAGATCAAGTTCGGCGCCACGGTGAAGCTCGTCGACGAAGATACCGAGGAAGAGAAGACCTACCAGCTCGTCGGCGAGCCGGAGGCCGACGTCCGTTCGGGTCTGGTCTCGATCACCTCCCCCATCGCCCGCGCCCTCATCGGCAAGGGCGTCGGGGACACGGTGGAGGTGACGACCCCCGGGGGTGGCAAATCCTACGAGGTCGTCGCGGTCCAGTACGGCGTTTGACGCCCGAGGCTTCGACCATGCGCCAGACGGTATCTCGCTGGTCCGTCACGGTCTGGCGGCGGGCTTGGATCGGCCTCGTGGCCGTCCTCGCCATGGCATCCCCTGCCCTGGCCGAGGGCCTGTCGTCCTTTGGGGCCACGCAATTGTCGGTGATCCGCGTCGATGTGGGGCCGCTCCTGGCGCAGGGCGGCGGCGCGCCGGCGGAAGCCTTGCGTGACGATCTCCTCGGCGCGCTCAACCGCGAGTTCGCGGACAGGATCGGGGGCGCCGGTCCGGTTCTGGTGGTGAGGATCAAGAGCCTGTCGCTCCGGCCCTATACCGGGAGCGAAGGGGGCCGCAGCGGCTTCGGCGGCGGCTCGCAATCCGACTATCTCGACGGCGAAGCCTTGATCGTCGGTCGTCGCGGCGAGGTTCTGGCCCGGCATCCGCAGCTATCCGCGCTGCCGTCGAGCTCGGGCGGGGCGTGGTACGATCCGGATTCCGAACGTCGCCGCGTTGCCGCGATCGCCCAGCATTATGCCGGCTGGCTGCGCCGGGCATTCCCGTCGAACTGACGCTGCCATGTCGATATCGGGAGCGTCCGGCGTGATGCGATCTGCTGGAGAGGACCTCAGCCCCGGCCTCGCCGCCAACCTGGCGCATGTGGGAGCCTGGATCGTCACCGACGGCAAGGCCGGTGACGAGAACCAATGCATCGGTCTCGCGGAGACCCTGGGCCTCGATTTCGAGATCCACCGCGTCGCCCCCCGCCCCCCCTTCGGCTGGCTCGCCCCATGGGGACCGATCGATCCGCGCGACCGCCCCGGCCTTCGCGGCGGTGCCCTGGCCGGCCCGTTCCCCGAGATCGTGATCGCCTCGGGACGCCGCGCGGTTCCCTATCTGCGCGCGATCCGCAAGGCGTCGAAAGGCCGGACGTTCACCGCGTTCCTGAAGGATCCCCGGACGGGCCACGACACCGCGGACTTCATCTGGGTGCCGGATTACGACGATCTTCGCGGGCCGAACGTGTTCACGACCCTGACGGCACCGCATCAGGTCACGGCGGCGCGGCTGGCGGCGGCGCGCCGTTCCCCCGACCCGCGCCTGGTCCGGTTGCCGGGGCCGCGCGTCGCGGTCCTGATCGGCGGCGACAGCCGCCATCTCAGCTATCGTTCCGCCGACATGAAGCGGCTGCTCGCCCGCCTGACGAAACTCGCCGATGGCGGATCGTCGCTGATGCTCACGGTATCCCGCCGAACGCCGCCGCCCCTGCGGACGGCGCTTCAGCGCCTCGTCACGGAAAAGGGCGGCTTTTTCTGGGACGGTTCCGGGACGAACCCCTACGTCTCGCTGCTCGCCCTCGCGGACGCCATCGTGGTCACGTCGGATTCGGCCAACATGGTGGGAGAAGCGGTGAGTAGCGGTGCGCCGGTGCTTCTCTTCGATCTCCCGAAGACTTACATTCGGCACAGGCGGCTCTTTGCCGGACTGGCCATGGTGGGCGCCCTGAAGCCCTTCACCGGTCGTCTGGAAGAGTTGCATTACACCCCCCTCGACGCGACGCCGGCCATCGCAGAAGCTATGGCCCGCGCCTATATCGAGCACCGCGCCGGGTTGGTACCTGCGCCGCGGCCGTAGGAGACGTCCGAACCATGGCCCCCCACCATTCCAAGCTCATCATCATCGGCTCAGGCCCGGCCGGGTACACCGCCGCCATCTATGCCGCTCGCGCCATGGTCGAGCCGCTGCTGATCTCCGGCTTCCAGCCCGGCGGCCAGCTCATGATCACCACCGATGTCGAGAACTATCCGGGCTTCGCCGACCCGATCCAGGGTCCATGGCTGATGGAGCAGATGCGGCTCCAGGCCGAGCATGTGGGTACCAGGATCGTCTCCGAATACATCACGAAGGTCGACCTGCAGGCGCGGCCCTTCCATCTGGAAGCGGATTCCGGCGAGACCTACACCTGCGATGCGCTCATCATCGCCACCGGCGCGCAGGCGAAGTGGCTCGGCTTGCCGTCCGAGGCCAAGTTCCAGGGCTTCGGCGTCTCGGCCTGCGCCACCTGCGACGGGTTCTTCTTCCGTGGCAAGGAGGTCGTGGTGGTCGGCGGCGGCAACACCGCCGTGGAAGAGGCGCTCTATCTCGCCAACCTCGCCGCGAAGGTCACGGTGGTGCATCGCCGGGGCGAGTTTCGCGCCGAGCGCATCCTGCAGGAGCGCCTGTTCAAGCATCCCAATGTCGAGGTGGTCTGGCACCACGCGATCGAGGAAATCTGCGGCACGCAGGCGCCGCCCTCCGTCACGCATCTGCGCCTGAAGGACGTGCGCTCGGGCGCGGTCACGGAGCTCAAGGCGGACGGCGTGTTCGTCGCCATCGGGCATCAGCCGGCAACGGGGATTTTCGAGGGGCAGCTCGCCATGCGCCATGGCGGCTATATCGAGACGAAGCCGGGTACCACCGAGACGGCGATCCCCGGTGTCTATGCCGCCGGCGACGTTACGGACGACGTCTACCGGCAGGCGATCACCGCGGCCGGGATGGGCTGCATGGCGGCCCTGGAGGCGGAAAAGTACCTCGCGGCCCTCGAACTCGGCGAAACCCCACAGCAGGCTGCAGCGGAATAGGGAAATCTTTGTTCGGCGCCTTGCGTCGGACATCAACCTAATCGCAAGATCGTTGTCCTAAAACCAGCGTGAGCCGAGTTCCATCGGCTCGGCGTCCCATGTTGCCCGGCCGAACTGCATGAAACGGCGGCCGGGCACGCCGAGACACGGCAAGAACCGATGCCTGACCGTACCGGGTCCGACATCGGACATCCTGCCGTCGGCACGGGGCTGCGGGAGGGGGTTGGACGCCGTGGACTGGGACAAGATCCGGATCTTCCTCAACGTTGCCGAAGCCGGCAGCTTCACGCGTGCCGGCGACGATATCGGCCTGAGCCAATCGGCGGTGAGCCGCCAGATCAGCGCCCTCGAACGGGAGTTGAAGGCCCCGCTCTTCCACCGCCATGCGCGCGGCCTCATCCTGACCGAGCAGGGCGACCTGCTGTTCCGGGCAGCGCGGGACATGAAGCTGCGCCTGGAGAACACCAGGGCGCGGCTGGTGGAAACGAGCGAGCGGCCGAGCGGCGACCTCAAGGTGACGACGACGACGGGCCTCGGCACCTCGTGGCTGGCCCAGCGCGTCGCCGAGTTCCTCGACCTCTATCCCGACGTGCGCGTCGAACTCATCCTCACGAACGAGGAACTCGATCTCGCCATGCGCGAGGCGGACGTCGCCGTCCGGATGCGGCGCCCGGCCCAGCCCGACCTGATCCAGCGGCGGCTGTTCACGGTCCACTACCATGCCTTCGCCTCGGCCGATTACGTGAAGCGGTTCGGCGAACCCAAGGTGATCGCGGATCTCGACAACCACCGGCTCGTGTCGTTCGGCGGCAACGAGCCGTCCTACCTGCTGGCGACTCACTGGCTCTCGACAGTGGGCCGCGAGGGCCAGGAACGGCGGACGATCCACTTCACGGTGAACAACATCGCCGCCCTGCAGAAGGCGATGGAGACCGGCGCCGGCATCGGCATCCTCCCCGACTACGCCGTGGAGGGGCAGACCGGTCTCATGCAGGTCCTGCGCGACGTCGAGATGCCGCACATGGAGAGCTACCTCGTCTATGCTGAGGAGATGCGCTCCGTCGCCCGCGTGCAAGCCTTCCGCGACTTCCTCGTGGCCAAGGCCCAGCGCTGGACCTACTGACCGGACGCTCGCTCAGACGAACAGGCGCTCGTTCTCAAGGCCCTTGTAGAGCCCGGCCACCTGCTCGCCATAGCCGTTGTAGATCAGGGTCGGAACACGCTGGTCGGTGCCGAGCACGCGCTCCGATGCTTGGCTCCAGCGCGGATGCGAGACCGCCGGGTTCACATTGGCCCAGAAGCCGTATTCCGAGGCCTGCAGGCCTTCCCAGAAGGTCTTCGGCCGCTCGGCGACGAAAGACAGCTTCACGATCGACTTCACTGATTTGAAGCCATACTTCCACGGCACCGCGAGCCGGATCGGCGCGCCGAACTGGTTGGCCAGCGGCTTGCCGTAGATACCGGTGGCGATGAAGGCGAGGTCGTTGTTGGCCTCCTCCATCGTCAGCCCTTCCACATAGGGCCACGGATACAGGAACGAGCGCTGTCCCGGCGCCATGGACTTGTCCATGAACGTCTCCATGCGGAGGTACTTCGCCCCCGAGGCCGGCTTTGCCAAAGCGACGAGCTTCGAGAACGGGAATCCCGTCCAGGGCACCGACATCGACCAGGCCTCGACGCAGCGGTGGCGGTAGAGGCGCTCCTCCAGGCTCATCTTCCGGACGAGATCGTCGATTCCGATCTCGAACGGCTTTTCGACCAAACCGTCGATCTTGATGGTCCAGGGTCGGGTCTTCAGGGCGTTGGCCGCCGGCAGCACGGTCTTCGAGGTGCCGAACTCATAAAAGTTGTTGTAATCGGCCGAGAACTTCTCGGCCGTCAGCGGACGGTCGAGGGTATAGGCCTCGTTGCGCGCGGCCGGATAGAGGCCGCTCGTCGGGTCGGCGGCGGCGCGCGCGCCCTCCACGCCGACAAGCGAGGTCGCCGCAAGGCCGGCGGCGCCGCCGAGCAAGGCGCGGCGGTTCAGGAAGACGCTCTCGGGCGTGGCGAGGCGCTCAGGCATTTCCCAGCCGCGTGTCCGCTTGATGTACATGTGGCGTCCTCGAACAAAGAAGGGATGGCCGCGCGGGGCGGCCTCGTCCCGCGAAGATCGGCCTCGCTGACCGTCCGTGCAACAGGGCCGATCGTCACCATTCGGCGAGACGCCGTCGCGGGTTACATCGGCGGGCACGTCAGGCGCGCGGCATCTCCTCGCGCAGCGCCCGGCGCAGCACCTTGCCGACATTGGTCTTCGGGAGGGCGTCGTGGAAGACGACGCGCCTCGGCACCTTGTAGCCGGTGAGCTGCGAGCGCGCGTAGGTCCGCAGCGCCTCGACGCCGACGCTTCTGTCCTTGAGCACCACATGCGCCACGACCATCTCGCCGGTCTCCTCGCATGGCGTACCGACCACGGCGCATTCGAGAACGCCGGGATGTCCGACGAGGATCTCCTCCACCTCGTTCGGGTAGACGTTGAAGCCCGAGACCAGGATCATGTCCTTCATCCGGTCGACGATCCGCACCTGCCCGTCCGCCTGGAGAACCGCCACGTCACCGGTGCGGAAGTAGCCGTCACTGGTCGTCGCCCGCGCGGTCTCGTCCGGCCGCTTCCAGTAGCCCGCCATCACCTGGGGGCCGCGTACGCAGAGTTCGCCGGGCTCGCCGGGGAGGGCGTCCCTGCCCTCGGCATCGCGGATCGCCACATCGGTGGAGGGAACCGGGAAGCCGATCGTGCCGGTCCAGTCCGCCCGCGGGTCGTTCACGCAGACCACGGGTGAGGTCTCCGAGAGTCCGTAGCCCTCGACGATGGACTTGCCCGTGATCGCCTTCCACCTGGCCGCCACGGGGGCCTGCACGGCCATGCCGCCGGCGATCACGAAATGGACCTTGGAGAAATCCACCTCCGCGATCTTCGGATGGTTGTTCAACAGATTGAACAGTGTGTTCACTCCGGAGAAATGTGTGAAGCGGTTGCCCTTCAGGGTCTTCACGAACCCGTCGATGTCGCGGGGATTGGGAATGAGCAGGCAGCATCCGCCGATGCTCATGAACAGGAAGAAGCAGCCGGTGAGAGCGAAGATGTGATAGAGCGGCAGGGCCGTGACCATGACCCGGTCGACCCCGTCGGTTTCCGACACGCAGAACCAGACCCGGCACTGCGCCACGTTGGCGACGACGTTGGCATGGGTCAGCATGGCGGCCTTGGCGGCGCCCGTCGTCCCCCCGGTATATTGCAGGAACGCGAGATCCTGCGGCCCGACCGACACCGACGCTTTCGGCAGGCTTCGGCCGCGGCGCAGGACCGTCTCGAAGCGCAGCGTCTTACCCTCGGGCAGGCGATAGGGAGGCACCGCCTTCTTGATGTGGCGCGAGACGAGATCGACGATCCGGCCCTTGAGGCCGAGCCCGTCGCCCGGTCCGGCGACGACGATGCGGTCGAGGTCGAGGTCGGCGCCCGCACTGGCGACGGTATGGGCGAAATTCTCGAGGACGAAGAGCGCTCGAGCCCCCGAATCGTTGATCTGCACCGCCAGTTCGCGCGGGGTGTAGAGCGGGTTGATATTGACCACGACACAACCGGTCAGGAGGATTCCGTAGATCGCCGCCGGATAGGCCGGCACGTTCGGCATCATGACGGCGATCCGGTCGCCCTTGCCGAACCCTTCGGCCACCAGCCAGGCCGCGATCGCGTCGGCGGAGGCACCGAGTTCGGCATAGGTGATGGACTTGCCGAAACAGCGGATCGCCGGGCGGGCGGCACATTCCGTTGTGCCGAGGCGCAGGATGTCCACGAGGGTGCGCCGGCTCGCGACATCGATCTCGGCCGGGACGCCGGGCGGATACATGGAAAGCCATGGGCGCACGGAAAGCGGCCCTTGGGCCATGCCATGGATCATCTCGATCCTCCCTCTAGATGCGCGGGGCGGCTTGGTGCCACCTTCGTTCACATGTGCACTATTTTTCCGGCGTCCCGCGTATGGGATCAAGCCGCAATCGATCGTACATCGGGTGACTTACGTCGGGATCTGCCACGAAGTGCCAGCCAGACCAGGATGGCATGGGGCAGAAACGCGGCGAGGACCAGGGACACTCCCACCCCTGTCTCGCCGACCGATAGGGCGCGGCGGGGCCAGGGGCCGAAACCGGCTGGATGGGCCTGCCCGATCACCGCGAAGGCGAACCACAGGGCGAGAAAGCCCGTTCCGCAGTGGAAGAGACCGACCGCAAGACGGCGGCCCCATGACGGGGCGGACGCACCACCGCCGATCAGGATTCGGCTGACGGCCAAGGCCGACCCGAAGACGAAAGCCGATGCCGCGGCGCCGATGGCAAAGGCCGCATTCATGGGCTGGTAGGTGAGGAAGGTCATGCCGCCGGTGGCGAAGCCCGCGCGGAGAACGAGACCGCCGAAGGTCGGATAGAGGCTGAGCGCGAAGAGCAGCGTGGCCCCAACCAGGGCACCGACGACGCGCCGGAGACGTGACGCGGTGCTCGTCGCTGCCATCGCGACGATCCGCGCGAGAGCGTAGATCAGCGCGAAGGTGAAGAGCGGGTATTGCTGGAGGAAGAACCCATAGAACCGCGCGGCGATCTCAGGCGGCAACGCCGACGCTTGGCTCAGGCCGGTCACGGCAGCCGCGCAGACGGCCAAGCCCGCAGCGGCGAGGGGAAACGCCGCGGTTGCGAGAGGAAAGCCTGCGGCGGCAGGGGGAAACGCCGCCGCCGGGAGGTGCCGCGCCACCGGCGAGCCGCCGGATGGCATCACGCCTCGTAATTGTCGCGCACGAGCCGGTCGAGGAGACGCACACCCCAGCCGGCGCCCCAGCTCCGATTAATCTCGCTGGGGCTCGACGACATCGCAACGCCGGCGATGTCGAGATGCGCCCACGGCACGTCGTTGACGTAGCGCTTGATGAAGGAGGCGGCGGTGGCCGCGCCGCCATGGCGCCCGCCGGTGTTCTTCATGTCGGCGAACTTCGAGTCGATGGCCTTGTCGTAGGCCGGGATGAGCGGCATCCGCCACACTGCCTCGCCGGTGGCCTCGCTGGCGGCGGCGATCTTGGCCGCGAGCGCATCGTCGTTGGAGAACATGCCGGCGATGTCCTGGCCGAGGGCGACGATGATCGCCCCGGTGAGCGTCGCCAGATCGATCATGAATTTCGGCTTGTAGGCGCTCTGCACGTGCCAGATCACGTCGGCGAGGACGAGGCGCCCCTCGGCGTCGGTGTTGATGATCTCGATGGTCTGGCCGGACATCGAGGTGACGATGTCGGCCGGGCGCATGGCGTTGCCGTCCGGCATGTTCTCGACGATGCCGATGGCGCCGATGGCGTTGACCTTCGCCTTGCGCGAGGCGAGCGCGAACATCGTGCCGACGACGCAGGCGGCGCCGCCCATATCGCCCTTCATGTCTTCCATGCCGCCGGCGGACTTGATCGAGATGCCGCCGGAATCGAAGCAGACGCCCTTGCCAATGAAGGCGATCGGCGCCTCCGAGGCATCATCGCCGCCGTTCCAGCGCATGACGACGACGCGGGCCTCGCGCGTGGAGCCCTGAGCTACGGCGAGAAGCGCTCCCATGCCGAGGGCCTCGAGCTTGCCGGGGCCGAGGACCTCGACCTCGACGCCGAGCTTGGTCAATTCCTCGGCGCGCCGCGCGAACTCCTCGGGGTAGAGCACGTTCGGCGGCTCGTTGATGAGCTCACGGGCAAGGAGAACGCCGCCGGCCACGGCCTCCGAGACCTTGGAAGCCGCCTCCGCACCCGAGGGGTCGGCGACCATGAGGGTGAGCGCGGTGACGCGGCCTTCCTCGCCCTCCGGCTTCTTCTTCGTCTTGTAGCGGTCGAAGCTGTAGGCGCGCAGACGCGCACCGAGGGCGAAATCGGCGGCGTTCGCCGGGCTCACCGAAGAACCGGGCCAATCGAGGGCCACATGGGCCTGGCGGCCGCTCACCTTGCTCGCGGCATAGCCGCCGAGCGCCGGCCAATCGATCTTGGCGCGGTCTTTCTCCGAACCGAGGCCGATGACGAGGAGCCGGTCGGCATCGAGCCCGGCGGGGGCCGGCAGCGCCAGGGAGGTCAGCGACTTGCCCTTGAAACGCTCGCTCGCGGCGGCGCGCGCCACCAGGTCGGCCGCGCCGCGGCCGAAGGCCTGAGTGACCGCGGGCGAGAGAGCCAGATCATCGCCGACGAAGAGAACGACGTCGCCCTGGCCGACCGAACCGAGCGGCCCGAATGCGATCGTGATACCGTCCGCCATAAGTCACGCTTTCCGAAGATCTGAATTGGTCCGTGCGGCCCGACACGCGGCGCCGCGACGCTCCCTGTGTACCCGTTGATGCGAAGAACGCAACGTGATCCGGCCGCCGCGAAACCGCCTGATTTGGAGCGCCCCAAGGCGATCGACATCGGTGGACGGGCGCGATGCCGGGGGGCATGAGGAAGGCCCGTGGGACGCGTCCCACGCAAGCCGCGCGTAGGGCCCGCCACGAGATCCGATGACGCAGATCGAGCGCTACATATTCAGGATCGCGGCCGGGGCGTTCCTCGCTTGCCTGATCGGCCTCACGGGCACGATCTGGGTGACGCAGGCCCTGCGCGAACTCGACCTGATTACGGCCAAGGGCCAGACCCTCATCGTCTTCTTCCTGATCACCGGGTTGTCGGTGCCGACGCTGATCACCGTGATCGCGCCCGTGGCCCTGTTCATCGCCGTGGTCTACGCCCTGAACCGGCTGAACGGCGATTCCGAGCTCATCGTCATGTCGGCGGCCGGCATGCAGCCGCGGCGCATTCTTCGCCCATTCCTGACCCTGGGGCTCATCGTGAGCGCCGGCGTCGCCTTCCTGACGATCCAGGTGATGCCGTCCTCGTTCCAGGAACTGCGCGACGTCCTGACCCGTGTGCGCGGCGACTTCATCGCGAACGTGGTGAAGGAGGGCCAGTTCACCGAACTCGACAGCGGCATCACCTTCCATTTCCGCGAGCGCGGCCCGGGCGGAACGCTCCAGGGCATCTTCATCCAGGACAAGCGCGAAGCCGGAAAGACGGTGGTCTATCTCGCCGAGCAGGGGCAGGCTGTGGATTACGAGGGCCAGAGCTATCTCGCCCTCGAGAAGGGCAGCATCCATCGGCAGCAGAAGGATTCGCGGGATTCTTCGATCATCACCTTCGAGCGCTACACGGTGGATCTCGCGGCCTTCACCCCGCCCGACGGCGAGATCGTCTACAAGCCGCGCGAACGGTCGACCGCGCAGCTTCTCTTCCCCGATACGAGCGAGACCTATTACCAGTCGCAGAAGGGTCGCTTCCGCGCCGAGGTGCATGACCGACTTTCGGCCTGGCTCTACCCGCTTGCCCTGACCCTCATCGCCTTCGCCGCTTTGGGCGACCCGCGCACGACGCGCCAGGGGCGCGGCCTCGCCATGGCGGGCGCCGTCGTCGCCGTCATCGTCCTGCGCATCGCGGGCTTTGCCGCCAGCAGCGCGGCGGTGCGAAGCCAAGGCGCCGTGATCGCGATCTATGCCGCCCCGGCCCTGGCGCTGGCGATCTCCTGCCTCGTCGTCTTCAACGGGGCCGCGGTACGGGATTGGAACGCGCGCGTCTCCAGGACCCTCTCGAATCTCGGCCGCACCGTGATGCGGCGGCCGCGCCTCGGCGACGGGTGAGGCCGCCGCCATGATGATCGGCTTCACCCTCGGACGTTACTTCGCCCTGCGCTTCCTGCGCACGGTGCTCGGCGTGTTCATCACCGTCTTCGCCCTGGTCTACACCCTGGATTTCGTCGAATTGCTGCGGCGGGCGGGCGACACCGAGGGCGCATCCACAAGTTTGATGGCTCAGCTCTCGCTCTATCGCACCCCGGCGGTGGCCGAGGGCGTGCTGCCCTTCGCGATCCTGTTCGGCTCCATGGCGGCGCTGCTTCAGCTGTCGCGCAAGCTCGAACTCGTGGTGGCGCGGGCCGCGGGCATCTCGGCCTGGCAGTTCCTCCAGCCCGGCATCCTGGTGGCGCTGGCCATCGGAGCCTTCACGGTGGGGATCTACAATCCGGTCTCCGCCGCGATGAAGCAGCGCTCTACCGAGATCGAGGCGAAGATCTTCGCGAAATCCACGAAGGCGAATTCCGGCAAGGATCTGTGGATCCGCCAGAACAGCCTCGACGGACAGGCGATCCTGCGCGCCGGGACGGCGATCGAGGGCACCACCACCCTGGCCGGCGTATCGGTCTATACGTTCGACGAGGCTGGGGTCTTTCTATCGCAGATCGAGGCCGCGCGGGCGACGCTGCATGACGGCTACTGGACCCTTCAGGACGCGCGGCTCCTCGCCAAGGGCCAGCCTCCCGAGAGCTACGACACCTATATCCTCGCCTCGAACCTCGACGCCGGACAGGTGAAGCAGCGCTTCACGCCCCCGGAATCTGTGCCTTTCTGGCAACTGAACGAGACCATCGCACGCACGGAGAGGGCGGGGTTGGATGCGACGCGCTACCGACTCCAGTATGATGTTCTCATGGCGAGGCCCATTCTCTTCGTTGCCATGGTGCTCGTGGCAGCCAGCGTTTCCTTAAGGTTCTTCCGCTTTGGTGGAGTGGGTAAGCTTGTGCTTGGCGGTGTGGCGGCGGGGTTCTTCCTCTACGTCGCGCGGCAGGTCATGGAGGGCCTCGGCGCATCAGGCATCGTGTCGCCCCCGGTGGCGGCATGGTTCCCGGCCGTGGTAGGGAGTCTTCTCGGTACGCTCACGCTTCTCTATCAGGAGGACGGCTGATGCCGTTGTCGGTGACGGGACGCGAAACGAGGCCGAGGCAGAGGTTGGGACACGGGTTGCGTACAGTCTCCGACATCGCGAAGCTCGCCGGGTTGCTGGCGTTCGTCTCCAGCGCCGCGCTCATGCTCGGCTCCGATGGAGCGAGCGCGCAGACGGCCGGCCGGAGTGACAAGGGCCAGGCCCGCAAGGCTGCGGCGCCCAAATCCGCTGTGGCGCCCAAGGCAGCCCCGCAGCCAGCGCCCACGGGCAAGCCGGCCGAGCGACTCCTCGTCGAGGCCGCCGAGCTGATCTACGACAACGACAACAACACCGTCACGGCGCGCGGCAATGCCGAGCTGCATTACGGTCCGCGCACCCTTCAGGCCGACCGCGTGCGCTACGACCGCGCCAGCAGCCGCGTCTTCGCCGAAGGCAACGTCCGTCTCACCGACGAGACCGGTGCCGTCGTGACCGGCGATACGATGGAGCTGACGGACGATTTCCGGAACGGGTTCGTCGACGCCCTGCGCATCCAGCAGACCGTCGAGATGCGGGGCCAGCCGGTCCGCACGCGCTTCTCCGCGCCGCGCGGCGAGCGGGTGGACGGCGAGCAGACGACCTTTGAATCCGGTACCTACACCGCCTGCGAGCCGTGCAAGAACAATCCGGAGACGCCGCCGCTGTGGCAGGTGCGCGCCGCCAAGATCATCCACAACAACGAGACGCACATCATCGGGTTCGAGGAATCGACCCTCGAGATCGCCGGCATCCCCGTGGGCTACCTGCCGTATTTCGAGGCGCCGGATCCGACGGTGAAGCGCAAGACCGGCTTCCTCACGCCGCGCTTCATCACCTCCACCGCCCTCGGCAGCGGCATCTCGACGCCGTTCTTCATTAACGTCGCGCCGAATTTCGACATCACCCTATCGCCGTCCTTCCTGAGCGAGCAGGGTATCCTCGGCCAGGGTGAGTTGCGCCACCGGCTCGACACCGGAACCTACACCATCCGCGCCAGCGGCATCTTCCAGACGACGCCCAGCGCCTTCCTCCCCGGCCCGCTCGGCGCGGGCGACCGCGACTTCCGTGGTTCCATCGAGTCCACGGGCCAGTTCTACATCAACGACCGCTGGCGAACCGGCTGGGACGTGGTCGGCGTCACCGACAAATGGTTCCTCGACAACTACCGCGTCCGCAATTCGAGCATCACGACGGATTATTTCCGCGAGGCGGTGTCGACGGCCTATCTGATCGGCCAGGGTGACCGCTCGTGGTTTGAGGCGCGCGCCTACTATTTCAAGGGCCTGTCGAGCTACGATTGGCAGAAGGAGCAGCCGGTCGTCGCGCCGGTGATCGATTACGACAAGCGCATCAACGGTCCGGGCTTCCTCGGCGGCGAAGTGCGCTTCGAGGCCAACATCACCCATCTCGACCGCGAAGCCACGGACTTCCAGGCCATCCCGCGCACGGGCTCCTACTACTTCAACCCCACGGTCAACGGGACGACCTATTCGCTCTACGACACCTGCACCACCTTCACGCGTAGCACCTGCATCATCCGCGGCCTGTCGGGGAGCAACACGCGCGCATCCGCGCAGCTGTCATGGCGCCGGACCTTCATCGACGATGCCGGCCAGGTCTTCACGCCCTTCGCTTATCTGCGCACGGACGCCTTCTTCGTCGACCCGCGCAATTCCGGCTATCAGAACGCCCTGGCGCAAACGATCAGCACCACGGATTCGGATTTCTCGGGCCGGGTGATGCCGGCGGTGGGTCTCGATTACCGCTATCCCTTCGTGAGCAATTTCGGCCCTCTCGGCGTCCACACCCTCGAACCGATCGCGCAGGTCGTGATCCGTCCGAGTGAGACCCATATCGGCCGCCTGCCCAACGAGGACGCGCAGAGCCTCGTCTTCGACGACACGTCGCTGTTCGAGTGGGACAAGTTCTCGGGCTACGACCGTGTCGAAGGGGGCGTCCGCACCAATCTCGGCGCGCAATACTCGGTGGTGACGCCGTCGGGCTGGTACGCGAACGTGATGTTCGGTGAATCCATCCAGGTCGCCGGGGTCAACTCGTTCCGGCGCGGCGATCTCGCCAATGTCGGTCTCGATTCCGGCCTGGAGCGGCGGCAATCCGATTACGTCGGACGATTCCAGCTCTCCCCGAACCAGAATATCAGCTTCGTCACCCGTGCGCGGTTCGAACAGCGGGACTTCACCGTCAACCGTCTGGAATCGGGCGTCATCGCGCGCCTCGCCCCGTTCGCGCCCATCGACCTGTCGATGTTCTATTCCTATTACGCCGCTCAGCCCATGCTCGGATTCAACAACCGGAGAGAGGGCCTGACCGCCTCGGCGACCTACCACATCACCCCGAACTGGTTCGTCACCGGCTCGGCCCTCGTCGATCTCACGCACTATCTCGACGTGCGCGATACCTTCGCCAACGCTTACACCGCCTATCTCGCCAATCCCGTGGGTGCTGCGCCGGTCTATACCAATCCCGGCCGCGCCAACCTCGCCGGCTTGAGCGTCGGCGGCGGTTATCAGGACGAGTGCACCACCTTCTCGCTCAACTACATCGTCTCTCCGACGGCCGCTGCCCTCGGGGTGACGGAGCGCAACCGCACCGTGCTGCTGCGTATCGAGCTGAAGACCCTCGGCGAGGTCGACCTGCGCCAGAACGTCAACATCGCGAGCACGGCCGACGGCATTGCGGCCACCCGGTGAGATCGGGCGCGAGCCCGGCCTCGCCTTCATCCGGCGACGACAACAGGCCATGACGGTGCACAGACCCATTGCGCTCACGATGGGCGATCCCGCCGGCATCGGGCCCGAGATCGCTCTCATGGCGTGGCTCGCACGGGATGCGAGCGCCGGGCTTCCGCCGTTCTTCCTCATCGGCGACCCCGATTTCATCGAGGCGCGGGCAAGCAGCCTCGGCTTTCAGGTCCCGGTGGCGGAGGTCGGCCCCGATCTCGCGGTCGAGGTCTTTCCCCGCGCACTTCCGGTGATGCCCCTGCCGAGCGGCGCCCGCGTCGGTGCGGTGGCGGGACGGCCGAGCGCGGCCGATGCCGGCGCGACCCTCGAATCGATCATGACGGCTGTCGGTCTGGTTCGGTCGGGCGAGGCGATCGCCCTCGTCACCAATCCGATCGCGAAATACGTTCTCACCAGTGTCGGCTTCGCCTATCCCGGCCATACCGAATTCCTCGCGGCCCTGGCGGCCGAGCCCGGCAAGGCCGCGCCGCTCCCCGTGATGATGCTGTGGAGCGAGACCCTGGCGGTAGTTCCGGTGACGATCCACGTCGCCCTGCGCCGCGTGCCCGATCTGTTGACCCAGGACCTCGTCGTCCGGACGGCGCGCATCGTGGCGCGGGATCTGATGGAGCGCTTCGGCATCGCGCATCCGCGCCTCGTCCTGTCGGGGCTGAACCCCCATGCGGGCGAGGCCGGCACGATGGGGACGGAAGACCGCGACGTCCTGGAACCCGCCGTGGCGCAGCTCCAGGACGAAGGGATCGATATCAGAGGACCGCTTCCGGCGGACACGCTGTTCCATCCCCGTGCCCGCGCGACCTACGACGTCGCGCTGACGCCGACCCACGACCAGGCTCTGATCCCGATCAAGACCATCGCCTTCGACGATGGCGTCAACGTCACGCTGGGCCTGCCCTTCATCCGGACCTCGCCCGATCACGGCACCGCCTTCGACATCGCGGGCAAGGGCGTGGCGCGGCCGGACAGTCTGATGGGCGCCCTGCGGCTCGCCGCCAGACTGGCGGGGCAACACGCGTGAGCGAGGACGGACTTCCCCCTCTGCGGGACGTGGTGCTGAAGCACGACCTCGCGCCGAAGAAGGCGCTGGGGCAGAACTTCCTGTTCGACCTCAACCTGACCGGGCGGATCGCCCGCGCCGCCGGCCCCCTGGAGGGGGTCACGGTGGTGGAGGTGGGGCCGGGCCCCGGCGGCCTGACCCGCGCCCTCCTCTCCGCCGGCGCCGCCCGCGTGGTCGCCATCGAGCGCGATCCCCGCGCCCTGCCGGCTCTGGCCGAGATTGCCGCCCACTATCCGGGCCGCCTCGATGTGATCGACGCCGACGCGCTGAAATTCGATCCGCGCCCCCTCGTGGGCGATAGGCTGGTGCGGATCGTCGCCAACCTCCCCTACAATGTCGGGACGCCGCTGCTGACGGGATGGCTTACCGAAGCGGTCTGGCCGCCCTGGTGGGACTCCCTCACGTTGATGTTCCAGCGCGAGGTCGCCGAGCGGATCGTCGCGGATGAATCGGACCGGGCGAATTACGGGCGCCTCGGCGTCCTCTGCGGCTGGCGCACCGAGGCGAATATCCTGTTCGACGTGGCGCCTTCGGCCTTCGTGCCGCCGCCCAAGGTGACATCGAGCGTCGTCCACTTGAAGCCGAGGCGCGCCCCCCTGCCCTGTTCGGTGACAGCGCTCGAACGGGTGACGCGAGCGGCGTTCGGCCAGCGCCGCAAGATGCTGCGCCAGAGCCTGAAGGCCGCCACGCCCGATCCGGCGCGCCTGCTCGACGCGGCGGGCATCGCCGAGACTGCCCGCGCAGAGGAGGTCCCGGTGGCCGGCTTCGTTGCGATGGCGCGGGCGCTGGACTGAATCCCGCCCGGACTACGGACGTCACCTGAGCCCGGCGACGCCCTTGCGGCGGCCGGGTGCGATCAGAACTTGCCGAGCATCGGGAAATCGACGTTCAAGGCGGATTCCGCTGCAAGCGGCGCCTCGCGGCGGCGCGGCTTGCGGTTGATCACTTGTTTCAGCTTCGACTTCAGCACCGACATGTCGAACGGCTTCAGGATGAAAGCGTCCGCGCCGGCCTGGTGCGCGAGGTTGATGTCCTCAAAGTCGAACGAGGCTTCGGTGAGGATGAAGGGCGTGTTCATGAGCGCGTCGTCGCCGCGGATTTCGCGCAGGAGCGTCAGCCCGTCCATCGGCTCCATCATCAGGTCCGAGATCACGAGGGCGTATTTGCGCTCGCGCAAGCGCTCCAGCGCTTCGGGACCGCTGGTCACGCCATCGACATCCGGGAATCCGATCCGCGTCATCAGGAGAATGACGAGCTTCAGCAGTTTCTCCTGATCGTCGACGATCAGGATCGGTGGCGTCTCACTCATGGGCTTTCGAAGCTCAGGGTCGGATATCCGACGTCAGGAAGGCTGGAATGGCGCATCAGACGAACAGGTGGTCGATGCCCTGCTTGGCCAGCGATTCGGCCTGCAGGGCAATAGCGAGGGAATGGATCACCCCGCCTTTCGGGGTGCCGCGCTGAAACATCGGCAGCAGGCCGGCCTTCTGGAAGGTCGCGTCGTTCGCAGGGTTGCGGACGACGGTCACGAACGAATTGACGAATTCGCGCTTCACGATCTCACGCCACTCGACGATCTGGACATCGCGATGCCGCGTATCGTTGCTGATCCGTCCGAACGTGTCGTTCACCGAGGTGCGCTCGCCCTCGATGATCTGGGCCGCGAAATTCTGTTCCACCAGCAGGAAGCTGGTGATGACGGAAAATTCGTTCTTCTTCTGCGCCTGCCGCGTGATCTCTCCGAGCTGGCGAGTCCGGCCCGCCGCATCGGCGGCAAGGTTGAGGCGAGAGAAATAGATGAGGTGGACGAGGGTCGCCCGCTTGGCCTTCATGATCCCTCTCCGTTGCTCCAACGGCCTGACGATATCCGACCGCAGCATAACGCTGGGTAAACGGCGCACTCATCGTATCACGAAACCGGCAAAAGCTGCCGGGGTATTCCCGGAAAATGTCGGTTCTTGCCGGCCATCTTAAAAAATAATCTCATCGTATCAATGACATAGATTTGGCATCCGGCTTGCGGTTGATGGCCTGAACCAATTTCGGTCCACGTCATTTTCAACAAAGGTTGCCGGTCATGGATGTCTTTTCCGCGTTGCAGACGGCGGTCTCGGGCATGAAGGCCCAGGGCTTTTCCCTCGAGAACATCTCCGGCAACATCGCCAACTCGCAGACGACTGGCTTCAAGCGGGTCGATACCAGCTTCGTCGACCTTGTCGCCGAGCAGGCGCCCAACCGCCAGGTCTCCGGCAGCGTCAGGGCGAACTCAGTCCTGACAAACTCGATCCAGGGCAACATTATCGCCACCGAGACCCCGACCAACATCGCCTTGAACGGTCCGGGCTTTTTCGCCGTGCAGGCGAAGACGAACGACGTCAACGGACAGACATCTTTCTCGCCGGGCAATCTCTACACCCGCCGGGGCGATTTCGTTAAAGATCAGGAAGGCTATCTCCGCAATGGCGGCGGCGCCTATCTGACAGGGACGAGTCTTGACCCGAGTACGGGGAGCGCCACGAGTGAAGGCCCGATCAAGATTTCGGCCTTGCCAATTCCTGCCAAGGCAACGAGCACGATCACTTATGCAGCGAATCTTCCAATATCTCCGTCAAAGAACCTGATCGGAACCACGTTTGCGGCCTCTACCAACCCAGTAATCCTGACGGGAACGGGAGCTGGAACGGTCTCTGCAGGTGCAGACGCGACAAAGCTTATGAACGGCAGTATGAGCGGCCCCGCGCTGACGACCTATTCGCCTAGCGGAGCACCAGTATACTTGACTACGGTGTGGGCAAAAGTTCAAGATGCAGCTAGCGCTACGACGATTACGAATCCAGATGGCACTACCACCGCAGTTCCGGCCAAGAATAACGTCTGGAACTTGTATTACGCCAACGACACGACGGTCGATCAATCGGCTTCATCATGGACAAATTCAGGAACAGCGTTTGAATTCGACGCAAGCGGCAAGTTGACCAATCCCGCGACCGAATCAGTTACAATTGCAGCGCCAACCATCAACGGCGTGACCCTCAACCCCATTTCGTTTGATTACGGATCAAGACTAACTGCAAATAGCAGTACGGTAATAACGACGACAGCCCTTGGCCAGGATGGATTTACATCAGGGACATTGAATGAACTGTCAGTCAATGAGAGCGGGGAGGTCGTCGGTAGCTATAGCAATGGCAGCACTGTTGCCCTCGCCAGGATCAAGGTTGTTCAATTTACAAATCCCGACGGGCTGAAGGCAGACTCGTCCGGAAATTATCGGCAGACACTTGATTCGGGGAATCCCTTGATAGGCCTTAACGCAACGAAGATCATAGGCCAGAATATCGAGCAATCAAATACGGACATTGCGAGCGAGTTCTCTAAGATGATCGTAACCCAACAGGCCTATTCTGCGAATACGAAGGTCATTTCGACCGCGCAGGATATGATGTCCTCGTTGATCAACATCATCCGCTGAGTTCTGGGGTTTCCGGTGACGTAGAGGGAGGGCGATCGTGTCGTTCACAGCGCTGAACACGGCCGCGGCCGGCTTGAAGACCACTCAGGCCGCCATTGGCATCGTCTCGCAGAACATCGCGAATGTCGGCACCACCGGCTATGTCAGGCGCACGCTCGACACCGTCGCGCAGGGGCCCGGCAATTCCGGCGTCGCCATCGGGACGATCAATCGGATCATCGACGAGAATTCGGTGAAGCAGCTGCGGCTCGAGACGTCCGGCGCGTCTTATACCGGGATGATGGCGGACGTCCGGACCCAACTCGATAAACTCTACGGTATACCGGGCACCACGAGCGCCCTCGACGGAGTGGTCAACAATTTCACCCTGGCGCTGCAGACCCTCGGGGCGGCCCCGTCATCCGCCCCCGCCCGCTCTGCCGTGGTCTCGGCCGCGTCGAACCTAGCGACGAAGATCGGGGGCATCGCGGAGGGGATTCAGGCCCTGCGCAGCGCGACCGAGAGCCAGCTCTCCAACGATACGGCGGCGGCGAGCGGGCTGCTCTCGTCCATCGCACAGCTTAACGTCAAGATCGCCGCCACCAGCGACGATGGGGCCAAGGTCGCGCTCCTCGATCAGCGTGACCAGGCCCTCAATTCCCTCTCCGGCTATCTCGACGTGCAGGCGTCGGTGCAACGCGACGGGACCGTCACGGTCATCACCACGTCCGGGATGACGCTGGTGGACCGGGCCAGCGCCGTGAGCCTGAGCTTCGACGGTCGCGGAACCCTCGGTCCCGAGGACGCCTATTCCACGGATCCGGCGCAGCGGAGCGTCGGAACCATCACGGCGACCACCCCGGGGGGCGGCACGATCGATCTCGTGGCCTCGAACGCGATCCGTTCGGGCTCGCTGGCCGCAGGGATCGAGCTGCGCGACACGGTTCTGCCCCAGGCCCAGCGCCAGCTCGACGATCTGGCGGCGGGCCTGTCGCGGTCGCTGTCCGATACGTCGGCGGTCGGCACGCCCGCGTCGGCAGCGGCGGGGGCGGGATTCGCCATCGACCTCACCGGCCTGAGCGCCGGCAACGCCATCACGATCACCCTCAAGGACACGAACGGTGCGCAGCGCAACCTGATCCTGGTTCCGTCCAACCTGAACCCGCCTGCGTCGGTGAACCGGGCGGATGTCGCCGATCCGCTGGCGACCATCGTCCCGTTCACGGTGGGCAGCGACCCGGCCACCTTCGGCACGGCGATCGCCGCCGCTCTCGGCTCACCCTACACCGTGACGTCCGTCCCCGAGGTCGGGAAGGGTGGCGTCAGGATCCTGTCACCGACCAGCGGCGCTCCGACGATCATGGGGATCAAGGCCAGCGTCACCCAGTCGACGTCGCCGGACGATGTGACGAACGGCAAGCCCCAGATCCCCCTCTTCGTCGATTCCGGCGGCAAGGCCCGCCTCTATACCGGGTCGTTCGATGGCGGCTCGCAGCTGACGGGCTTCGCCCAGCGCATCGCCGTGAACCCGGCGGTGGTCGCCAAGACGGAAACGCTGGTAAAGTTTGCGCCGGGAACCCAGGGCAGCGAACCGACGAGGCCGCAATACCTGTTCGATGCCCTCACGAGCGCGAACCGGACCTTTTCGGCGGCGAGCGGGATCGGCGGCATCAGTGCGCCCTACGAATCCTCCGTGCAGGGCTTCGCCCAGAAGATCATCGACTCACAGGGCGCCGCTGCTGCCACCGCGCAGAATCTCGACGAAGGGCAGAGCATCGCGCTCGCGACGGCGCAGGGCCGGTTCGCCAGCACGTCCGGCGTCAAGATCGACGAGGAGATGTCGAGGCTCGTCGGATTGCAGACGGCCTACACCGCCAATGCCCGCGTGCTCACCGCCGCGCGGGACATGCTGGACACGCTCCTCCGGATCTAGGGCGTCGTCGCGGATATCGCGTCCGCGAGGTTGCTCCAGGTCTTCTTCTCCATCCGGTTCTTCCGAAACGTGGCCTCCACTGTTCGGATCGATTTTCCGGCGTCTTCAACCGGTTGACCGCTTGGAGACCCTACCGCCGAGGTCACGATGACGATCAGCGCCTTTACGGCCGGCACCTACGTCCAGGATCGCAACACCGCGAACCTGGTTAGCCAGAAGGCGCGTCTCGACGCGTTGTCCACCCAGCTCGCCAGCGGCCGCACCGCCGAGACGTATGGCGGGATTGGCGCGGCGCGGACCACCAGCCTCAGCGCCCATGCCTCCCTCAGCGCCCTCGACGGATACGATGCCGCCATTACGGCGAACACGACGCGGGTGACGGTCACCAGTTCGGCGGTGGCGCAGCTCTCCTCCCTGAGCGGCATCCTGCAGAAATCGTTGAATTCCAGCACCACCGGCACGGCCTCGACCGTGGCGCAGGTGGCCAGGAACAGCCTGGATGCGGCCGTGGACGCGTTGAACCAGGACGTCGCGGGCAGCTACGTCTTCGGCGGGCGAATCTCCGATACGCCCCCCGTAGCTTCGTCGGATGCCATCCTGAACGGCGTTCCCGGTCTCGGCCTCGATGGTCTCAAGACCCTGGTGAACGAGCAGGTGGCCGCCGATCTCGGCCCGAACGGCAACGGCCGCATCGCCACCAGCGCGTCGGGCTCCACCGTGACGGTCAGCGAGGAAGGCACGGGCACGGCGGGCACCGAAGCGCGCGCGAATTTCGGCTTCAAGCTCCTCTCGGCCACGAGCTCGAACCCGTCCGCCATCACGGCGGGGGCGAAGTCGGGCGGCACGGCACCGGACGTGACCTTCGCCGTGGCCAATGCGCCGGCGGAGGGCGACCGCATCCGCGTCGCCGTCAATCAGCCCGATGGGAGCCAAAGCTTCACCGACCTGATCGTCACCGCCAACCCTCCGGCCGACGCGACCAACACGATTGCACTCGGCACGGCCGCCGAGACCGCCGCCGCCCTGACCAAGAGATTCGAGGGCCAGCCGGTCGCCAGCATCCAGGGCAAGGCCTCCCTCGGGCTCGCGGCGAATTTCGGCACCGGTACGCCGGCTTCCGTGGAGCTCACCGTCAACGCCCCTCCGGCGGCGGGGGACACGCTGACCTTCAACCTGGCGCTTCGCGACGGGACCACCCAGACGATAACGCTGACCGCGAAGGCAAACGCGGATTCTAAGTCGTCGACCGACTTCTCGCTGACGGGTGACGTGGCGGCCAACATTTCGAAGGCGCTGTCGAACGCGCTCAAGGAAACGGCCGGGACGACCCTCTCGGCGAGTTCGGCGTCGCGTGCCTCGCAGGACTTCTTCGCGGGATCGAAAACCGAAGGTTTCGCGCCACGCCGCGTCTCGGCGGACGGGAACGGCTACGCCGAGCAGGCCAGCACCAAGACCGTGATCTGGTACACCGGCGACGATACCTCGACCGATCCCAGGACGACGGCGACGGTGCAGATCGGCGCGGATCGCAGGCTCGGCATCGGAGCCCAGGCCAACGAGGCTCCGATCCGAGCGGTCCTCGCCGGCATCGCACAGGTCGCGGTGCAGAGCTTCACGCCCTCGACGACCGGATCGCCGGAAACGGCACGCTACAATGCCGTCTCGGAGCGCGCGCGTTCGCTCCTCACCTCCAGCGATGGCCGCGACGGCGTGCAAAGCATCGCCAGCGATCTCAGCCTGGCGGCCAGGACCATGGCGGACACCAAGACCGACAACCGCTCCGCCAGGGCGGCCCTGGAAGACAGCCTCGACGGAGTCGATACAGTCTCCATCGAGGAGGTGACCGCCAAGCTCCTGGCCCTCCAGAACCAGCTTCAGGCGAGCTATCAGGTCACCTCGATGCTCTCGAAGCTGACGCTGACGAACTATCTCTCCTGAGTCAGGCGGCGGCCAGGCCGCGCTTGCGCAGCAGCGGATCGATGCTGGGCAGGCGGCCACGGAAGGCGGTGTAAGCCTCGCCGGGCTCGCGCAGGTTCCCGGCCCCGTAGACGAACTTGCGCAGGCGCGCCGCCGTCTCGGGGTGGAAGATGTCGCCGGCCTCTCGGAAGGCGTCGAACGCATCGGCATCCAGCACCTCGGACCAGAGATAGCTGTAATAGCCGGCGGCATAACCGTCGCCGGAGAAGATATGCGCGAAATGCGGCGAGCGGTGCCGCATGGAGATCTCCGCCGGCATGCCGATGCGCTGCAGCGCGTCGGCCTCGAAGGCCAGAACGTCGAGCCCGTCCTCGCCGCCGCTCGACAGATGCAGCGTCATGTCGACGATCGCCGAAGCGGTGTACTCGATGGTGGAGAAGCCCTGATTGAACGACCGTGCCGCGAGCATGCGCTTGTGCAACTCCTCCGGCATCGGCTCGCCGGTGCGGTAGTGGCGCGCATGGATGCGCAGCACCTCCGGTTGTTCGAGCCAGTGCTCGTAGAGCTGGGAGGGCAGTTCGACGAAATCGCCCGCCACCGCCGTGCCCGCGAGAAGCGGGTAGGTCACGTCCGAGAGGAGGCCGTGCAAGGCGTGGCCGAACTCGTGGAACAGGGTGCGCGCGTCGTCGAAGGACAGAAGCGTCGTCTCGCCCGCCGGCGCCTTGGCGAAGTTCATCACATTGACGATGATCGGCGTGATCGGGCCGTTGAGCCGCTCCTGGGAGCGGAACGCGCTCATCCAGGCGCCGCTGCGCTTCGACGAGCGGGCGAAGTAATCGCCCAGGAAGACGCCGACCTCCGACCCGTCGGCATTGCGCACCGTCCAGGCCCGCACGTCGGGATGGTAGCGCGGAAAGTCGGCGAGTTCTTCGAAGCGGAGGTGGAACAGGCGCGAGGCCGTGTCGAAGGACGCCGCGATGACCCCATCGAGGGGCAGGTAGGGCTTGATCTCGCCCTCGTCGAGATCGTGCTCGGACCGCCGCAGCTTCTCGGCATAGTGGCGCCAATCGTGGGCGCGGATGGCGAAGTCGGCCCCTTCCGCCGTCGCCAGCGCCTGGAGTCGGTCGCGCTCGGCGCCCGCACGGGCATGGGCCGGTGTCCAGACGTTGCGCAGGAGTTCCATCGCCGCATCCGGCGAGCCGGCCATGGTGTCGGACAGCTTGAAATGAGCGAAGCTGTCGAAGCCCAGAAGCCGCGCCCGCTCCGCGCGGAGGGCGACGATCTCGGCGATGATCCCGGTATTGTCCGTGGTGCCCCCGCTCTCGCCACGGCGGGTCCAGGCCTCGTAGGCCTTCTCGCGCAGGTCACGCCGGGTGGAGAAGACCAGGAACGGCTCGATCAACGAGCGCGACAGCGTGATGACGTGACCGTGCTCACCGCCACGGTCCTTGGCCGCGCTGGCGGCGGCGGCCATCAGGAACTCGGGCAGGCCGGCAAGGTCCTCCTCGCCGTCGAGGGGGAGGATGAAGGCGCTTTCGTCGGCCAGCAGATTCTGGCTGAACGTCGTTCCGAGCTCGGCCATCCGCCCGGCGATCTCGGCCATCCGCGTCTTCGCCTCGGGGGCGAGATCGGCACCGGCGCGGCGAAAGCGTGTGCGGTAGCGCTCCAGGACGCGCCGCTCTTCCGCACCGAGCGTCTCCGCATCGGCATCGACAGCGGCGATGCGTGCCCAGAGCCGGGGATTCAGGTAGATGGCGCTGCCGTGGCGGGCGAGACGGGGCGTAATCGCCCGCTCGACGGCCTGGAGCTCCGGGCTGGTGTTGCTGCCGCTGAGATTGAAGAAGACGGAAGCGACACGGTCGAGATCGAGGCCCGCGCGCTCCATCGCCTCCACCGTGTTGGCGAAGGTCGCCGGCTCCGACGCGTCGGCGATGGCGGCGATCTCAGCATCGTGCGAATCCAGGGCGGTCTCGAAGGCAGGCAGGAAATGCTCCGGGCGGATCCGGTCGAAGGGCGGCAGCCCGAACGGCGTCTGCCACACAGGCTCCGCGAACGGTCCGATGTCCCGGGTCTCGGTGGCGGTTGCGCTCGTCATGGTCGTCCTTCGGTCTCGTCCGGGTCTGTGCTGGGGAACCTAGTCATCCCGGCAAGCGAGCGCAAAGCATCCCGTCGGCATTTTCGCCACGGTGTCACTCGGCCTTCCATCGAGGGAGCTTCGAGCGAGGGAGCTTCGAGGGCGTGGGCGCTTGCGCCTGGGCTCCCACCGACGCAGGTTGCGCCCCGCCATGGCACCCCTGACTCGACCCACTTCCGTTTCCCTGCGTTCCGCCCGCCTCGTGCTGGCGGCGGGGGGTATCCTTGCCGTCGGCATCGGTGCGGCCATGGCGCAAAGCCTCTCGGTCGATCTCGGCCAGGGCGGGGTGACGGAGCGGGCACTCCAGCTCATCGCCCTCATCACCGTCCTGACGCTGGCGCCCTCGGTGTTGGTGATGGCGACCTCGTTCACGCGGATCGTGGTGGTCCTGTCGATCCTGCGCTCGGCCCTCGGCACGCAGAGCGCGCCGCCGAACGCCGTGATCACCAGCCTCGCCCTGTTCCTCACCGCCTTCGTCATGGCTCCGACGGCGCGGGAGGCCTACCGCACTGGCATCGAGCCGCTGATCGCCGGCCAGATCACGCAGAGCGTGGCGTTCGAGCGGGCCTCGGCCCCGTTCAAGACGTTCATGCTGCGCAACGTGCGCGAAAAGGATCTAAAGCTCTTCCTCGACATGGCGAAGGCCCCCGCCCCTGCGGGGCCGGAGGCCATCGGTCTCGAAATCGTCACGCCGGCCTTCATGATCTCGGAGTTGCGGCGCGCCTTCGAGATCGGCTTCCTGCTCTTCATCCCCTTCCTCGTCATCGATCTGGTCGTCGCCTCGATCCTGATGGCGGTGGGCATGATGATGGTGCCCCCCGCGACGGTGGCGCTGCCGTTCAAGCTGATCTTCTTCGTACTGGTGGACGGCTGGACCCTCGTGGCCGGGTCTTTGATCCAGAGCTACGGAAGCTGAGTGCGGGATCAGCCGTGCAGGTGGTCCAGGATGGCGAGGCCCGCCGGCGTCGCCTCGTAGCGGGTCCGCTGGGTGCGCTGGTTCCGCTCGGTGACTGACAGCAGCTCCGCTTCCCCCGACAGGGTCTCCACGGCGCGCAGGACGAGGGCATGCTCGACACCGAAGACCCGCGCGAAGCTGCGGCTGTCGGCGGCGAGCTTCAGGTGCAGTCCCGCCAGCAACCCGGCCTCCAAGGTGGAGAGGCCGGGCTGGAGGTCGGCGATGGAATCGGTGACGGCGAGGAAGGTCTCGGCGTCGGCGGGCGGCTCGCTCACGCGGCTTCCGCCGGGCGCCGGATCGAGACCATCACCGATTTCGAGGTCGGCGTGTCGCTCTCTTTGCCGAAGGACGACAGGGGAACGAGGACGTTGAGCTCCGGGTAGTAGCCGGCGAGGCTGCCGCGCGGCATGTCGAACGGCACGAGGCGGAAACCTTTGGCCACCCGCACGACGCCGTCGTCATGGGTGCCGACGATGTCGACCCGGTCGCCGGCGACGGCACGGATCTCGGCCAGATCGTCGGGATGGGCGAACAGCACCTGACGCTCGCCGTAGACCCCGCGATAGCGGTCGTCGAGGCCGTAGACGGTGGTGTTGTACTGATCGTGGCTGCGGAAGGTCTGGAGCACGAAGGTGTCGCCCATCGCCCTCGCCTGCTGATGCTCGGTCGCCTCGGGCAGGGCGTCGGCAGAGAAATTCGCCTTGCCGTTCGCCGTCTCGAAATTGCGCTCGGCGGCGAGGTTGCGCAGCATGAAGCCGCGCGGGCGGCGGACCCGGACGTTGTAGCCGGTAAAGCCCGGAATGGTCCGCTCGATCAAAGCGCGGATGCCGTCGTAATCGTCGGCGAGCGCCGCCCAATCGATCTTGTCCGAACCGACGGTGGCCGCCGCCATGCCGGCGATGATGGCGATTTCCGAGCGCAGTTCCGGCGAGGCGGGCTTGTTGATGCCCCCCGAGCCGTGGACCATGCTCATGGAATCTTCGACCGTGACGATCTGGATCTTGCCCTTGGAATTCCGGTCGATCTCGGTGCGGCCGATACAGGGCAGCAGGTAGGCGACGCGGCCGGGCACGAGGTGCGAGTGGTTGAGCTTCGTCGCGATATGGACGGTGAGCTCGCAGGAGGCGAGCGCCTTGGCCACCAGCGCCGTATCCGGCGTGGCGCGGGCGAAATTGCCGCCGAGCCCGATGAAGGCCTTCGAGGATCCGTCGAGCATGGCGCCGATGGCGCCGATGACGTTGTGGCCGTGCTTGCGCGGGGCGACGAAGCCGATCTCGCGCTCGAGGGCGTCGAGCAACACGGCGGGCGGCTTCTCATTGATGCCCACCGTGCGGTCGCCCTGCACGTTGGAATGGCCGCGCACGGGGCAGAGGCCGGCGCCGGGACGGCCGATATTGCCGCGCAGGAGCATGACGTTCGTCATCTCCCGGATGGTCGCCACCGAGTGCTTGTGCTGGGTGACGCCCATGGCCCAGGTACAGATAACCTTGTCGGCGCCGAGATAGACCTCGGCCGCCACCTCGATATCGGCGCGGGAGAGGCCGGACTGATCCTCGATCGACTCCCAGCTCGTGGCCTCCACGACGGCGCGATAGGCCTCGTGGCCCTCGGCGTGGTGGCTGAGGAAGGCGCGATCCAGAACGGATGGACGGCCGGCGGCGAGAGCCGCGTCGTCGGCTGCGAAGACCGCCTTGGCGATACCGCGGAACGCCGCCATGTCGCCGCCCGGACGCGGCTGGTAATAATGGCTCGCCACCGGGGCGCTGGCACCGCGCAGCATCTCCACTGTGTTCTGCGGGTCGGCGAAGCGCTCGAGGCCGCGCTCGCGCACGGGGTTGAACACCACCACGCGGGCGCCGCGGGTGGCCGCCTTGCGCAGGTCGCCGAGCATGCGCGGATGGTTGGTGCCGGGATTCTGGCCAACCACGAAGATCGCGTCCGCCTTCTCGAAATCCTCGAGCAGGACGGTCCCCTTGCCAATGCCGATGGCCGCCTGGAGGGCGATGCCGCTGGCCTCGTGGCACATGTTGGAGCAATCGGGGAAGTTGTTGGTGCCGTAGAGCCGGGCGAACAGCTGATAGACATAGGCCGCCTCGTTGGAGGCGCGGCCGGAGGTGTAGAACTCGGCCCGGTCGGGGCTGTCGAGGCCGCGCAGGGTGGCGCCGATCTCGGCGAAGGCCGCATCCCAACTGACGGGCAGATAGCGGTCGCTGCCTGCATCGTAGCGCATGGGATGCGTGAGGCGGCCCTCGCCTTCGAGCGCATAGTCGGTCCAGCCGCGCAGCTCCGAGACGGTGTGCTTGGCGAAGAACTTCGGCGGCGTACGTTTGTCGGTCGCTTCCCACGAGACGGCCTTCACACCGTTCTCACAGAACTCGAAGGACGAGCCGTGCGCCGGATCACCCCAGGCGCAGCCGGGACAATCGAACCCGTCCGGCTGGTTGGCCTTGAGCATGGCGCGGGCCCCGGAGAGCGGGGCACGGCTGCTCAGCAGGTGCTTGCCGCAGCTCTTCAACGCGCCCCAACCGCCGGCGGCGGAGGAACGCTTGGGGGACGCGACCGGGTGATCCATGAACGATCCTGGTTCGGCAAATGATGGATGGGACAGTGCCATCGCAGGGCGAGGCCACCATCGATTCCACCAGCGATATCGCACCGCACAAGGTTCACTCAATCAGGGGCAAACGCGGGCCAGTCATGCGCCTGTGGACGTGTCCTGGCACGAAACCGAGCAGTCTTACGGAGTTCTAAACTCACCCCCGATCTCAGTGCAGGAGCCGCATGCGAATGACGCCGGGATCGAACCGGCAAATCCGTTCCGAAAACCGGCCTTGCCCAGGCGTCCATCGCAACGCGGGACCACTGCTCGGCACGTCCCCGGGCCCGATCCTCGCCTACGCCGCGTCGAGGCCGAGCCTGGCCAAGGTCGCGGCATCGCGCCCGACGATGGCGGACAGGTCGCTCGCACCCTCCGCGGCGAGTTTACGCAGCAGGCCGGATTTGATCGCGCCCACGAGGCCGGGGCCGGCATAGACCAGGGCCGAGTAGAGCTGGAGCAGGCTCGCTCCCGCGCGGATCTTGGTCCAGGCCGCCTCGGCGGAGTCGATCCCGCCGACGCCGATGAGTGGGATGGTGCCGCCGACACGCAGGTAGGTCTCCGCGAGGAGGCGGGTCGCCGGAGCGAACAGGGGACGGCCGGAGAGGCCGCCGGTCTCCGTCGCCAGGGAGGCCTCGGTGAGACTGGCCGGCCGCGCGATGGTGGTGTTGGAGACGACGAGGCCCTGCACCTTCCGCCGCAAGGCGGTGGCGACGATGGAATCGAGGGCTTCGAGGGAGATGTCGGGGGCGATCTTCAACAGGATCGCGGTCTCGGGCGAGACCTTATCGCAGGCCTCGACCACGCGTCCCAGCAGATCGTCGAGGAAAGCTTCGCCCTGGAGGTCGCGCAAGCCGGGGGTGTTCGGCGAGGAGACGTTGACCGTAACGAAGGCGACGTGGAGCGCCAGCGCCGTGGTGCAGGCCACGTAATCGGCGATCCTGTCGGTGGAATCCTTGTTGGCCCCGATATTGATGCCCACGAGGCCGGTCCGGCCGCCCCTAGCCGCGAGGCGGCCGCGCACGACGTCGAGCCCTTCGCTGTTGAGACCGAAGCGGTTGATGACGGCACCGTCGGCGCTCAGGCGGAACACGCGCGGGCGCGGGTTGCCGCCCTGCGGCTTCGGCACCACGCCGCCGACCTCCACGAAGCCGAAGCCCAGGCCGAGCAGCGCATCGGGCACCTGTGCGCCCTTGTCGAACCCTGCCGCGAGGCCGACCGGGTTGGGGAACCGGCGGCCGAAGGCGGTGACCGCGAGCCTCGAATCATCTGTGGCCGGCTTGCGCGGAGGAAGAAGCCTCAGCCCGCGCAAGGTGAGGTTGTGCGCCGTCTCTGCGTCGAGGCCGTGCAGGATCGGCCTGGCGAGGGGAAAGAGAGCGCCGATCATACCGATGCTCCGGTCGCAGGATCGGCGGACGAGATAAGATCGGCGGGAAACACATGCTGGCCGTCCGGCCCGATCGGAAGCTCGGTCACGGACCTGACGGCATTGAGGGGAAGATCGCCGTAGAGATGGGGGAACAGCGCCCCGCCACGGGAGGGCTCGTAGCGAAGGGCCTCGCCCAGCGCCTCGGCCTCGATGCCGATGAGGAGGAGATCGGAGACATTCGCGAAATGCCGTGCGGCCGTTTCGGCCACTTGTTCGGCGGTGGAGAAATGGATGAACCCATCGGCCCTGTCGACGGGCGCACCTGCGAACCGCCCCGCCTCTTCCGCCTCGCGCCACAGAGCGCGCGGGCATATCTTGTAGATCACGGGCATCGCGCGTTGCCTTCCGGTTCGTTGGCCCACGCGATAGAACGGGTCGGCATCCGTCGCAACCGCGATCGGTCGCTACCTCAAGTCGTCCGCTCCCGGTTCCTACACCTTCAGGATTATGGCGGCGTCCCGTTGCTTCCGGCGTATTTTAGTTCTACTTTCCTAAAGCTAGGCCGGATGTCTTAGCCATTCTGATCGAGTCTCGCCATGCTATCCCACGAGCAGATCTGGACCGCGATCGACCGTCTCGCGGAACGCCACGGCTTCTCGGCCTCCGGTCTCGCACGCCGTGCGGGTCTCGATGCCACGAGCTTCAACCGCTCGAAGCGGATCGGGCCGGATGGGCGCAAGCGCTGGCCCTCCACCGAATCCGTGTCGAAGGTGCTCGCGGCCACCAACGCGACGCTCGACGATTTCCTTCGCCTCATCGAGCCACGGGAAGGCATGCCGCGCGCCATGGTGCCGCTGATCGGCATGACCCAGGCCGGCGCCGGCCGGCTCTTCACCGAGGAAGGCATGCCCACCGGCGGGCCGGGCTGGGAGGAGATCGAGTTTCCCGATCTCGGCGAGGATCGCGCCTTCGCCCTCGAAGTGCAGGGCGATTCCATGGAGCCGCTCTATCGCGACGGCGACGTGCTGATCGTCTCTCCCACCGCCAGTGTCCGCAAGGGCGATCGCGTGGTGGTGCGCCTGGCGAGCGGCGAGGTGCTGGCCAAGGAACTGCGCCGCAAGACCGCCCGGACCATCGAGCTGCTCTCGCTCAATCCGAGCCACCCCGAACGCATCGTCCAGGTGGCCGAGATCGCGTGGATCGCACGGGTGATGTGGGTGCGGCAATAGCCATCGCCGGGAGCCGCCGTGCCAATCGGTCCTGGCGCCTTCGCCCGATGCGACTCACGCGGGAGCCGGTTTCGCTCCGACAGGCCTGGAGAGAGCATGGCGTTGCATGATCAGGACGGCGAACCGGACGATGCTCCGGGCTCGCGCATCGATTTTCGCTCGGCCCTCGCGGCCAGCCCCGTACCGGCCCTGCTGATCGACCCGGCGACGGCGAGGATCGTCTCGGCCAACTCCGCCTTCGCCCGTCTCACCGGCCATGAGACCGGCGATCTCGCCGGACGCGACGCCCATCTCCTTCTCGGCGCCAATACTGACAAGGAGGCCCGCGCCGCCTTCGCGGCGGCCTTGGCTGGGACGCGGCCGGAGGGGATCGAGGTGCTGGCCTGGCGCAGGAACGGATCGACCTTCTGGGCCGAGATCTTCGCGGTGCCCCTTCCCGACGCCGATCTCCTCCTCGCGCAGCTGGTCGACGTCACCCGGCGAAGGGACGCGGAAGGGGCGCTTGCCTTGTCCCGGCAACGCGAGGCGCTTGGCTTGCTCACCAACAGTGTCGCCCACGAATTCAACAACTTCCTGCAGATCCTCATCGGCTATATCGACGGGCTGAAGCGGCGTCTCGGCGACCGGGAAGAACCCTTCATCCAGCGGGCCGTGACCCGATCCACCGATGCTGTCGAGCGGGCGACGATCCTGACGCGGCAATTGCTGACCTTTTCGCGGCGGATCGCGCCGGATGTCCGCCCCGTCGACATGAATGCCCTCATCACCGCCTTCGGCGCCCGCATGCAGGCGACGCTTCCCCCCGGAGTGACATTGACGGTCCACACCGCGTCGGACCTGCCCAATGGTCTCACCAACCCAACCCAGGTGGATCTCGCCCTCTCCCACATCCTCGCCAATGCCTGCGAGGCGATGCCGGGCGGCGGCAGCGTCGAGATCGCGAGCTTCCCGGTGCCGCCGAGCGATCCGGCCATCCGCCGGCAGGGAGACGGCGCCGTCGGCATCTCGGTGCGTGATACAGGACACGGGATGACACCGGAGATGGCAGCGCGGGCGCTCGCTCCCTTCATCACGACCCGAGAGGCCGGGCGCGGCGCCGGGCTCGCTATCGTCCATGGCCTGGTGAAGCGCCAGAACGGAACCGTCGCCCTCGACAGCAAACCCGGCGAGGGAACATCCGTCCGAATGATCTTCCCGGCCGCCGGCTGAGGCGTTTCGGCTCTTGCCAGCGTCGTCCGAAGCACAAAAGCGGCGCTGCACACGGACTAAAACTCTCAGGCGGACGTCACCATATAAGGTCCGGCATTCCCGCCGGAACTCTCTCAGACTTCGTTCAGGGGCGTATTCATGTTCATCTCCTCCACGCGTCGCACCCGCGCCGCGACCATCTTCGCGCTCGCCGCGGTGCTGGCCGTCGCAGCGCCCGTTGCCGAGGCCCGTCCGGGCGGCGGCGGCGGTATGGGCTCGCGCGGCTCGAAGACGTACAACGCCCCCTCCTCCACGGCCACGGCTCCGGGCGCGGCGCCGATTCAGCGCTCGCAGACGCAGCCCGGTTCGACCATGGGCAATCCCGGCATGACCAGCGCCGCCACGCAGCGTCCCCGCTTCGGCGGCGGCTTCATGGCGGGCCTGCTCGGTGCGGGCTTGCTCGGCGCGCTCCTCGGCGGCGGCTTCTTCGGCGGGCTCGGCGGCATCGCCTCGATGATAGGCCTCCTGTTGCAGGTCGGCCTCATCGTAATGGTCGTCGCCTTCGCGGTGCGTTGGTTCCGCCGCCGCCAGGGCAATCCGGCTCCCGCCGGCATGGCCCGCTCCACCCTGTCGGACAATGCCAATCCTCCCGGCTACGGTTCTGCGCCCGGCGCGGGCTCGGGCCCCGGCATGGGCGGCGGCCCGGCCATGGGGGCAGCTCGGCGCGGCGCGCCTCAGCCGACCATCGGCAAAGTCGATATCGGCCCCGGCGATTTCCAGAGCTTCGAGATCGCCCTCAACGACGTGCAAGCGGCCTATGGCCGTGGCGACGTCGCTGGGCTGCGCAACCTCGCGACGCCGGAAATGGCGGGCTACTTCGCCGACGAACTGCGTGGCAACGAATCCCGCGGGGTCGTCAACCGGATCTCGAACGTGAAGCTGCTGCAGGGTGACCTGTCGGAATCATGGAGCGAGGGCCGGATGGAATACGCCACCGTGGCGATGCGCTATGCCATCACCGATGTGACGGTCGACCTCCGGACCAACCAGACCGTCGAGACCGGCGAGCCGGAGGCCCTGGAACTCTGGACCTTCGTGCGCGAGCGCGGGGGGCGCTGGATCCTCTCGGCGATCCAGCAGGGCCGCTGATCGCCTCGATCATATCGGTCGAATCGAAAAGGGCCGCGCGGCGAAAGCTGCGCGGCCCTTTTTGCATGATGTTCCCGCCCGGGCTCAGACCGCGCGCTTCTGGTAATCCTTGATGTCGGTGAAGCGCACCTTCGGCGCACGCTCCTCCTCGTAGCGCAGAGAGAAGGCGGTGGTCGCCATGAAGACGGGGGCCCCGTCGAGGTCGCTTGCCATCGCCGAGCCATGCGTGCCGACGAAGGCATCGAGGTCGGTTTCCGCATCCGATTCGATCCAGCGGCAGATCGAGAAGCGCGTCGGCTCGTAATCGATAGGCAGGCCATACTCGGCCTGGAGCCGTTCCTTCAACACGTCGAGCTGCAGCGCGCCGACGACACCGACGATCGCCTGCGAGCCATCGTGCGGGCGGAAGACCTGGACGACACCCTCCTCGCCCATCTGCTGAAGCGCTTCCCGCAGCTTCTTGGCCTTCATCGCGTCGGTGAGCTTGATCCGGCGCAGGATTTCCGGGGCGAAGCTCGGCACGCCGCGAAACACGATCTCCTCGCCTTCGGTGAGCGTGTCGCCGATGCGCAGGGTGCCGTGGTTGGGGATGCCGACCACATCGCCGGCGAAGGCCTCGTCGGCGATGGCACGATCCTGAGCGAAAAAGAATTGCGGTGCGGAGAGCGACATCGGCTTGCCGGTGCGCACGAGCTTGGCCTTCATCCCACGGCTGAGCCTGCCCGAGCAGACACGCATGAAGGCGATGCGGTCGCGGTGGTTGAGGTCCATGTTCGCCTGGATCTTGAACACGAAGCCGGTCATCTTCGGCTCGGTCGGCTCCACCAGCCGCTTGTCGCAATCCTGCCCACGCGGGGGCGGCGCGAAGCGGGCGAGCCCGTCGATGAGATCGCGCACGCCGAAATTGCGCAGGGCCGAACCGAAGAAGACCGGCGTGAGGTGCCCCTCGCGAAACGCCTCGAGATCGAACCGCTTCAGCCCGGATTCGGCGAGCTCCGCCTCCTCGCGCCACGTGGCCACCTCGCCCTCTTCAGTGAGCAACTGGTCGAACAGCGGATCGTCCACGCCGGACACGGCCACAGTGCCGGCGTCGTCGGCGGCATCGAGCCGGCGGACACGGCCGTTGCCGAGGTCGTAGGTGCCGGCAAAGCTCCGTCCCCGGCCGATGGGCCAAGTCACCGGCGCGACGTCCAGGGCGAGGGTCTTCTCGATCTCGTCGAGGAGTTCGAACGGATCGCGCGCCTCACGGTCGAGCTTGTTGATGAAGGTGACGATGGGGATGTCACGCAGGCGGCAGACCTCGAACAGCTTGCGCGTGCGCGCCTCGATGCCCTTAGCGGCATCGATCACCATCACCGCCGAATCGACGGCCGTCAGGGTCCGGTAGGTATCCTCTGAGAAGTCCTCGTGGCCCGGCGTGTCGAGGAGGTTGAAGACGCAATCGCCATATTCGAAGGTCATCACCGAGGTGACCACCGAGATGCCGCGCTCCTTCTCGATTCCCATCCAGTCGGACCGGGTGGAGACGCGGTTGCGCTTGGCCTTGACCTCGCCGGCGAGCTGGATCGCGCCGCCGAACAGGAGCAGCTTCTCGGTGAGCGTCGTCTTGCCCGCATCCGGGTGAGAGATGATCGCGAAGGTGCGGCGGCGGGCGACGGGATCCTTCGCCCTATCGGCCTCCTTGCCGGTCGCGTCCTTGGGTTCTGTCTGCATCAACATCGCGGGCGGTTGCTTCTCTCGTCCGCCGGGGCGGGTTTTTGTCTGTGCGGGTCGGGCGCGTGTCCCGTCTGTAATGCGAACGGCGACACGGCGAAAGCGGAAGGCCTCAACCCCTGCCGATATAGGGCATCTTCGTTGCCATCACGGTCATGAACTGGACGTTGGCGTCGAGGGGCAATCCGGCCATGTAGACCACCGCATCCGCCACGTGACGGGCGTCCATCACCGGCTCGACCTTCAGCGATCCGTCCGGCTGGCGGATGCCGGCCGCCATAGGCTTCGTCATGTCGGTCTCGGCATTGCCGATATCGATCTGCCCGCAGGCGATGTCGTGGTCGCGTCCGTCGAGGGAGGTGGACCGGGTCAGGCCGGTGATCGCGTGTTTCGTGGCCGTATAGGGCGCCGAGTTCGGGCGCGGCACCTGGGCCGAGATCGAGCCGTTGTTGATGATGCGGCCGCCGCGCGGGCTCTGCGCCTTCATCATCCGGAACGCGCCCTGCGTGCAGAGGAACGCGCCGGTGAGGTTGACATCCACCACCGCCTGCCACTGCGCCAGCATCAGTTCGTCCAGCGGCACGGACGGTGCGAACAGCCCGGCATTGTTGAACAGGAGGTCGAGGCGTCCAAACCGCGCCCTCACTTCGGCGAAGAGATGCTCCACGGCGGCGGCATCGCCGACATCGGTCTCCACGGGCAAGGTCTCCGCCCCGAGCGTCCGCACCGCTTCCGCGACCTCATCGAGAGGCCCGCGCCGACGGCCAGCCAGGGCGAGAGCGAAGCCCGCTCGCGCCAGCCCGAGCGACACCGCCCGCCCAATCCCGGACCCCGCCCCCGTGACGATCGCGATGCGTTTCGACATCCGCCCTCTCCATTTCCGTATCGACCGGAGCGAACAGGCTGTTGCAACGGGCCGACGCGGCGTCTAGACAACGCGCGGCCTTGCGTCGATGGGGCGTCGCCAAGTGGTAAGGCAGCGGTTTTTGGTACCGCCATCCGGAGGTTCGAATCCTCCCGCCCCAGCCATCCACGCAAACGGGCCAATTCGCAGGCGCGCGAGGCTGTCGCTCACAGTCCCGGCGCGGAATGTCGCCTGCGATAGTCGTTCCTCATCGATTGGACTGACAATCGAACGGATCGAGTACCCTGCTTATACTCACTGAATTTATAATTTATATTGCAGCACCATTATCTACTACAGACAACTTACGAACCATATAATCATTACGAAAATAAATACTTGGTTTAAAATTCTGATTTTACTTATATGGCAGAAACTTAAAGTCTTATCGAGGCATTGTAGATTGCCATCTGTAAGTAAGTTCCTTACTATAAAACAAATGAGACGGATACGAAATTTAGAAAAGTCTTAATAGGCCCATCGCGATGCGGGTGATGATTTCTATCGGGTGTGTGGCATAATAAACCTACCTAGTTCGAAAGAATTGATTGATCCATATTAAAAATGGAATTTTTCTGCTTGGTCCTGCATTTTAAAGCGGATATCGTCGCGGTGTTTCGCCAGCCAACGATAACAATATGTGAGTTCGCCATGGTGCCAGCCGCTTTCACAGCCGGCCTCGGAGTCGGTCTTTCGTTTCTTCTTGGGCCCAATATCGGGGCCATCGCACTGGTTCCAGTGCTCGTCCTATGCATGATTCGCCTTTTTGGCGAACGGATCGTTCGTATGATGGAAGATTGAAAGACCACCGGGCGACGGGCGCATCCTCCGTATCGAATTCCCACTCCCAATGATCTGGCTGCCGGCGTGATCAATGCTCCGTGCGCCAGGGCGTCGAGATTTGTCGAAGACTGAGCGCTGGACCCCGCGATTTTGAATGTGTCGTTCGGACGGCGCCGGTTCGGCTACCGTGGTTTGTCATCACACTGGCGCAGGCGACCGATGACGTCCGCGAAATCCTCCGAGGTCTTGGCTTGGTCATCGAGCTGATAGGCTGCCCGCAGGCCACCGATCAGACTCTCTACCGTCCGTTTTCCAGGCGAACGTCGCCGCGCCACGATATGGCTGTCCGCGCCGCAAACGCCGCGATCCCCTGCGTCGGAAGAACACTGACCAGACATCGCGTATACCCGTTGTCGCAGACGGTATCGCAGGTTTGCGCATCGCGCCGGTCTTGGGCATTGCATCGAGCCCGACCTCCCTGTTCATGACGAACCTTCATACAAGTTTGATGCCGCCGGGTTTGATCTCCGGAGTTCCGTCGAGCAGATCACTTCGGAGACATGGCTAGGATGCTCGAAAAGGGCGTCCGGCCGCCCAGCGGCCAATACATCCCATCGCGTGTATCCCCATGATACGGCTCCGAAATCGCATCCGGCCGCCCTGGCCGCATCATGGTCGCGCAGCTCGTCGCCGATATAGATGACGCCTCCCTGCGCGCCCGCCTTGCGCATGACCGCCGTCAGGCGCCTGGCCTTACCGAACATCGATGCGCCGCAGGCATAATGACGGAAACGAGCGGCACACGGCCCCAGCACGTGACGGATATTGGCCTCGCTGTTCGAGCTGACGATAGCGAGGATGATCCCGGCCTCATCAAGACTGAGAAGCATATCGCGGATGCTGGGAAAGAGCGTGATCGCATCGATGTCGCGGGCCGCGAGGCCCTGCATGTGCCGGGTGATGAAAGGCAGCTTCCATGCAGGCACGCCGAGTTCGCGAATGAGGGCGTGGGCGGAAAGGCCGCGAAGCGCCTCGGTCTCGGCGGGATCGATCTCTCGGAAGCGGTAGCGACGGGCGACACCGTTGATGACGCTGCAGAACCACGGAAACGTATCGGCGAGCGTTCCGTCGAAATCGAAGACGACCAGCCCGTAGGGTTTGCCCATCACGCAGCCGACCCATACGAGAAAAGCCGTTGTCCGGCCCGCGCCTGCCGATGAAGTCCGCGATCGCGATGCCGGCTCCGGGTCACCACATCGGCATTCGGGATCGCCAATGCGTGCGCGCCACCGCTTCGCCACAAAAATCGTCGAGGGGTCCGTTGGTCCATGCGGTCATTCCAGTTCATCGGGAAAGGACCGACAAACAGCATCGGCCCGAAGGATAGGTTATCTCCTCCGAGCCGACCGCTTCGCAATCGACGCAGTCTTAGGAAATCAGGCCGCTCGCGACTCGGTGAGCGTCGGATAGTCGATATAGCCCTCCGGTCCCTGGCTGTACCACGTCGCCTGCACGTCCTTCTGCAGGGGCGCATGCTCGGCGATCCGCTTGACGAGATCGGGATTGGCAATGAACGGCCGACCGAAGGCGATGGCATCGGCTTTGCCGTCGGCAAGAGCGCCCTCGGCGGCGGCGGGATCGTAATCCGAATTAAGGATCAGCGGACCGTCGAAAGCCTTCCGTATCACGGGGGCGACCGGCGGGTGGTTCGGCTTGCCGAAGGTGCCGTTCGGGCCGGGTTCGCGCAGTTCGAGAAAGGCGATGCCGATCTTGGAGAGAGCGGCGGCGGCGGCACCGAACAGGGCGTCCGGGTTGGAATCGTCCACACCCTGAATTTGGCCATTCGGCGACAGGCGCACGCCGGTGCGGTCCTTACCGATGGCGTCGGCCACGGTCTGCGTGACCTCCGTCAGCAGGCGGATGCGATTCTCGATGGAGCCGCCGTAGCGGTCGTCGCGGTGATTGGTGTTGTCGCGAAGGAACTGGTCGATGAGGTAGCCATTCGCTGCGTGGATCTGGACGCCATCGAAACCGGCTGCAATCGCGTTGCGTGCCGCGCGGTCGTAATCCGCCAGGAGGCGCGGAATTTCGTCGACCGGCAGGGCGCGGGCCTCGGCATAGGGCTGCTTGCCCTCGTAGGTATGGGCCTCATCGGGCGCCGTGGTGGCGGAGGACGAGATCGGCGCCTTGCCGCCATTAAAGCTCGGATGCACTACCCGCCCCATATGCCAGAGCTGGCAGACGATCCTGCCACCGGCTTCATGGACCGCCTTCACGACGGGCTTCCAGGCTTCGACCTGCTCATCCGACCAGATGCCCGGCGCGAAGGGCCAGCCGAGGCCCTCCTGGCTGATGCCCGTCGCCTCCGTGAGGATCACGCCCGCGCCAGCGCGCTGGGTGTAATACTCGATCATGATCGAGGTCGGCACATGCTCTCGGGTGGCGCGGCCACGGGTGAGAGGCGCCATGAAGATGCGGTTCTTGGCATCGATCGCGCCGATGCGGATCGGATCGTTCAGTGAAGGCATGAAGATCTCTCGTCAGACTACGGCAGTGGAGGCGCGACCGTTCCGGGCGCGCCTTCGATGTCCGTAATTATGGCGCATACGAGAGACCGTCAGGGGTCACGACCATACGATGCGGTGCCAGTTGTGCGCCGCCGCACGCCCTGGCTCGGAGCATCGCTGCGATGCGGACGGTTGGAGCGGTGCCCCGATCAACGGCGCGGATACGATCCTCAGAGGTGGGCGAGCACCGCGAGCAGCAGCAGTGCGATAATGTTCGTAATCTTGATCGCCGGGTTCACGGCGGGACCCGCCGTGTCCTTGTAGGGGTCGCCAACGGTATCACCCGTCACCGCCGCCTTGTGCGCATCGGAGCCCTTGCCGCCGTGGTGGCCGTCCTCGATGTACTTCTTGGCGTTGTCCCAGGCGCCGCCGCCGGACGTCATCGAGATCGCCACGTAGAGGCCGGTGAGGATGACGCCGAGCAGGGACGCGCCCACGGTGGCGAAGGCCTGGTTCTTGCCCGCGATCGCCTGGATCGCGAAGAACAGCACGATGGGCGACAGGACCGGCAGGAGCGAAGGCAGGATCATTTCCCTGATCGCCGCGCGGGTGAGCATGTCGACGGCCCGCCCGTAATCCGGACGGTCGGTGCCCGCCATGATGCCGGGCTTCTCGCGGAACTGCCGCCGCACCTCCTCGACCACCGCGCCGGCGGCGCGGCCGACCGCCGTCATCGCCATGCCGCCGAACAGGAACGGGATCAGGCCACCGAGCAGGAGGCCGACGACGACGTAGGGGTTCGACAGGGAGAAATCGACGGTGACGCCCTGGAAGAAACGGTATTGCGTCGGGCTCGCATTGGCGATGAAGTAGTCCAGATCGCTGGTATAGGCGGCAAACAGCACCAGGGCGCCGAGACCGGCCGAGCCGATGGCGTAGCCCTTGGTGACGGCCTTCGTGGTGTTGCCGACGGCATCGAGCGCATCGGTGGACTTGCGGACTTCCGGCGGCAAGCCGGCCATCTCCGCGATACCGCCGGCATTGTCGGTGACGGGACCGAACGCGTCGAGGGCGACGATGAAGCCGGCGAGCGCCAGCATGGCGGAGACGGCGATGGCGATGCCGAAGAGACCCGCCAGGGAGTAGGTGGAGATGATGCCCGCCACGATGACCAATGCCGGCAGGGCCGTGGATTCCAGCGAGATCGCCAAGCCCTGGATCACGTTGGTGCCGTGGCCGGTGACGGAGGCGTCAGCGATGGACTTCACCGGGCGGAAGTTAGTGCCGGTATAGTATTCGGTGATCACCACGATGAGCGCAGTGATGACGAGGCCGATCACGGCGCAGCCGAACAGGCCGCCGGAGGTGAAGGTAACCCCGGCATTGGTTTTGAACTCAGTGGCGAAGCCGCCGAAAAGCGCAAAATTGACCAGCGCGATGGCGACGATGGAGAGCGCGCCGGCGGTGATGAGGCCTTTGTAGAGCGCTCCCATGATCGACTGGTTGGCCCCGAGGCGCACGGCATAGGTGCCGGCGATGGAGGTGAGGATGCAAGCCGAGCCGATCGCGAGCGGGTAGAGCAGCATCGCCTCCAGCACGTTGCGGCCGCCGACATCGGTCTGGCCGGCAAAGAAGATCGCAGCGAGCACCATGGTGGCGACGACCGTCACCGCGTAGGTCTCGAACAGATCGGCCGCCATGCCGGCGCAATCGCCGACATTGTCACCCACGTTGTCGGCGATGGTGGCAGGGTTGCGCGGATCGTCCTCCGGAATTCCGGCCTCGACCTTGCCGACGAGGTCGCCGCCCACATCGGCGCCCTTGGTGAAGATTCCGCCGCCGAGACGAGCGAAGATCGAGATTAGCGAAGCGCCGAAGCCGAGCGCTACCAGGGAATCAATGACCTCGCGGCTGGCGGGCGCGAGGCCCGATACGCGGGTGAGGAACGTGTAATAGAGTGCGACCCCGAGGAGCGCGAGACCGGCCACGAACATGCCGGTGACGGCGCCGGACTTGAAGGCGACGTCGAGCCCCGCGCCGAGGGAAGTCGAGGCCGCCTGTGCCGTGCGGACATTGGCGCGAACCGACACGTTCATCCCAATGAAGCCAGCCGCTCCCGAGAGCACCGCGCCAATGAGGAAGCCGATGGCGACCTTCAGCCCGAGGAAATAGGCGAGCGCCACGAACAGGACCACGCCGACGATGCCAATCGTGGCGTATTGCCGACGCAGGTAGGCCTGCGCCCCTTCCGCGATGGCTCCGGCGATCTCCTGCATCCGCTGGGTGCCGGCATCGCGTTTCATCACGTCGTTGATCGTAATGACCCCGTAGGCGACGGCACACAGCCCCCCCAGGATGATAAGCAACAATGCGGTCATTCTACCGTCCTTGCGTTGTTATCGTGATGACGAAGCTCGGCTGGCTGGCCGTGGGACGAGGCGCTTGACGCGTTTTAGGCATTCCCTCCCTGGGATGCCTACTCTGAGTGCCAAACTTCCGAGACAAGAGCAAATCCTGTCGAGCTATTTTTCCGACGAATATTTTTGCATCGCACAAAACGCTAAGAGTTTGATTGAAATCATTCGTATTAGCATGTGTTCGCATCCTACTTCGAAGCAGGATGCAGCGCAGCGAAACTTTGAAAGCCTCCACGCGCTCCGGCATCGATTCCCAACCAGTGAGCGGTTTCAAAATCGTGGAAACGCGTTATCTCCTGAGATCATGACTCAGGCGGAACAGCAGACACCGGACCCGGCTCTCGCCCGGCTGAGCCTGGCGCTCGACGGGATACCCAAACGCGGGTTGCCGCCGGTGGAGCGCTGGAACCCGCCCTATTGCGGGGAGATCGACATGCGGATCGCCGCGGACGGAACCTGGTTCCACAATGGCTCGCCGATCCGCCGCCCGGCCTTGGTGAAGCTGTTCTCCTCCATCCTGCGGCGGGAGCCCGATGGCCGCATCGTCCTGGTGACGCCGGCGGAAAGCGTGGGCATCGTCGTGGACGATGCGCCCTTCGCTGCTGTGGAGATGGCGGCGGAGGGGGAAGGCGAGGCCCGGCGCATCGCGTTCCGCACCAATGTCGACGATCTCGTCACCGTCGATTCCGATCACGCCCTTCGCTTTGAGGAAGGCGGCGACGGGGGCTTGCGCCCCTATATCCATGTGCGCAGTGGTCTCTGGGCGCTCCTCACCCGCGCCACGACCTACGATCTCCTGGCGCTGGGAGAGGTACGCCCGGTCGACGGCGTCTCATGGTTCGGCATTGCCGGCGGCGGCAGCTTTCACGCCGTCGCCCCCAGCGAAAGCGCATGAGTTTCGACGCGCTGTCGGACCTGCTCGACAGGGCCGGGCGGGGCCTCTCCCCGACCCCGCCCGAAGCCGACGACCCGATCTCGAACCCGCGCGGCGATCACGACCTCGATCCCATCGGCATCGCGATCCCTCCGGGAAAACCGCACCGGCCGGCGGCGGTGCTGGTCCCCGTCATCGTCAGGGACGCGGAACTCTCCGTGCTCTTCACCGTCAGGGCCTCGCACCTGCGTGACCATTCCGGCCAGATCGCCTTTCCCGGCGGCAAGATCGAACCCTCCGACAGGAGCCCGGCCGATGCCGCCCTGCGCGAGGCCCGGGAAGAGATCGGCCTTCGGCCCGACGACATCCGTATCCTCGGCTATCTCGACCCCTATCTGTCGGCCACGGGCTTCCTCGTGGTGCCGGTGGTGGGGCTCTGCACGGGAGAGGCACGGCTCGATCTCGATCCGGCCGAGGTGGCGGACGTGTTCGAAGTCCCCCTGGCTCGCCTGATGGACCCGATTCGTCGCCGGCTCGGCGTGGGAGTCTGGCAGGATCGCCCACGGCGCTACTACGCGATCCCTTTCGGGGACCGCATGATCTGGGGTGTGACGGCGGGGATCGTGAACAATCTCCACGAACGCCTGTTTCCGTGACATGACGGCCTTCCACCACCCCGCGAAAGCCCCATGATCCGTCGCCTCTTCGAAGAAGCCCTCATCTTCCTGCTGCCCTTCGTGCTGTTCGGCGTCTATCTCGCGATCAGGGGCCGCAACCCGCGCCACGGCGCCCATTGGGAAGGATCGGTGTTCCGCCTGACCATGGGCGGGCTCGTTCTGGTGATCCTGTCTCTGGTCATCGTGGGGTTGACCGGCGAGAAGCATCGCGGCGGCTACGTTCCGCCGAGGATCGAGAACGGTCAGGTCGTTCCGGGTCATTTCCAGTGATGAGCCGCGAATTGCGGCGGGATGGGCTCGAAGCCCTTCTCGCGGATCCGGCCATCTCGCACGTGCTCTCAGCACTGGAAGCGGACGGGGAGGAAACCCGGATCGTGGGAGGCTCCGTCCGCGACGCCCTGCTCGGACGGGTTGAATCCGACATCGATCTCGCCACCACCCTGTTGCCCCAGGATGTGATGCGGCGGGCAACGGCCGCCTCCTTGAAGGCGATCCCTACCGGCATCGAGCATGGGACGGTGACGATCCTGTTCGACGGTCGGGCGTTCGAGGTGACGACCCTGCGGGAGGACATCGAGACCGACGGGCGGCATGCGGTGGTGAAATTCGGGCGCGATTTCGCGCGCGATGCCGAGCGCCGTGACTTCACCATCAACGCCCTGTCCTTGAGCGGGGACGGCGCCTTGCACGACACGACGGAAGGCGAAGCGGATCTTCGTGTGGGCCGCGTACGCTTCATCGGCGATGCGGCGACCCGGATCCGTGAGGATGCCCTGCGCATCCTGCGCTTCTTCCGCTTCCATGCCCGCTACGGAATCGGAGCGCCCGATGAGGAAGGCTTACGGGCCGCCACCGATGCAGCGGAGGCCCTCGACGGCCTGTCGCGCGAACGGGTCCGTGCGGAACTCCTCAGGCTTCTGGAAGCGCCCGGCGCCGTCGAGGCTGTCGCGGACATGCAAAGAGCCGGGCTCTTGAAGCGCATCGTCGGGACGGAAGGTTATCTCGACCGCCTGGAACGGGCCGTTTCGGCGAGTGCGATTCATGGCTCGCCGCTGAGGGCTGTCGCACGGCTCGCCGCTCTGGCCGTCGATTCCGACGCCGATGCCGAGCGACTGAGACAAGCGCTGCGATTGTCGAACGACGAATACACCAGTCTTCAGGCGTATGCGGCTGCGAGACGGGCGATCGAGCGTCTACCTGTGATTGAAGCTGCAGATACAAGCCGGCTCGTCGCCACGCAGGATCTTGGCAGTTTGGCCCTTGTCGTCGCCGTGATGGATGACCACCGAAAAGGTCAGATGAGCGTGGAGGCCCGCTCGGCCTTCGAGCGATTCCTCGACGGCACCCAACCGGTACCCGTCTTTCTCCTAAGCGGAGCCGATCTCATCGGGGCGGGCATTCCGCCGGGTCGCTCCGTCGGTCAGGGTCTGGCCGCGAGCCGTTCCCTCTGGCTGGAACGGGGATGCCTATCTGGGGAGGAGGAGCGCGCGCTCCTCCTCGATCACGCTATCGCCACGGCTCGCTCGAAAGCCTGAGCGCGGCGAAACTCAGAAGTTGAGGGCGACTTTGGCATCTTGAAGCTGGACGATCTGGCCACTGATCTCGTCCTTCTTGGCGAAATCCTCGGTGGCATCGCGCTGCAATTCGAGGGCGGCGATATCCTTGTCGAGGGAATCGGGCGTGATCTCCTCGAACGGATTGGCCCGCTCGGCGATGACGGTGACCATGGTGGGGCCGATATCGGCGAAGCCGCCGCGCACCAGCACGCGCTTGCCGGTATGGCCGGCCTCGTTGATGACGATGACGCCGACCTTGAGGGCGGTGAGCACCGGAGCATGACCCGGCAGCACGGTCATCTCGCCCTCGACGCCAGGGAGCTGCACGGCCTCGATCTGACCGGAATAGACCGTCCGCTCGGGGCCGACGAAATCGAACTGGAAAGTGGCCATGACGTCGCGAGTCCCGATTCGGGTTGTCATTTAGAACCGATGGCGCAGCAGCCTGAGCCCTGCGCCATAATGGGTTTCAGGCGCGTGCCCGACCGGCGACGAAACCAACTCCGAGGCCGAGGGCCGCACCGATCACAGCGAAGATGCCGATGTGCTGCATCTGGCCGGTGGTCAATGAGCCGCCGTTAGTCCCTGCCGGCCTGTCACCCTGAACCTCAAGGCTGAAGTCGCCGATCTTGATCTCGGCGGCCTGTGGCCGGGTGAGATACCCGGCCAGGGCGCCGACCACGAGTCCAACGAGGAGGAGGCCGATCTTGGCGTTCATGCGCTCAGGCCGCAGCCGCGATCTTCTTCGCCTTCTCCTTGGCGTCCTCGATCGTGCCGACCATATAGAACGCCGCCTCCGGCAGGTCGTCGTAATCGCCGTTCACGAGGCCCTTGAAGCCCTTGATCGTGTCGGCCAGGGGGACCTGGATGCCCGGCGAGCCGGTGAAGATTTCGGCCACCGAGAAGGGCTGCGAGAAGAAACGCTCGATCTTGCGGGCGCGGGCGACGGTGAGCTTGTCCTCTTCCGAGAGCTCATCCATGCCCAGGATCGCGATGATGTCCTGCAGGGCCTTGTAGCGCTGCAGGGTCTGCTGGACGCGGCGGGCGACGTCGTAATGCTCCTCGCCGAGGACGGCAGGGTTGAGCATGCGCGAGGTCGAGTCCAGCGGATCCACGGCCGGGTAGATGCCCTTCTCGGCGATGGAGCGCGAGAGCACGGTGGTGGCGTCCAAGTGGGCGAACGAGGCAGCAGGCGCCGGATCGGTCAGATCGTCGGCCGGCACGTAGATGGCCTGGACCGAGGTGATCGAGCCCTTCGTGGTGGTGGTGATGCGCTCCTGCAGGGCACCCATGTCCGTGGCCAGCGTCGGCTGGTAGCCCACGGCGGACGGAATGCGGCCGAGGAGAGCCGACACTTCCGAGCCGGCCTGGGTGAAGCGGAAGATGTTGTCCACGAAGAACAGCACGTCCTGGCCCTGGTCACGGAAATCTTCCGCAATGGTCAGGCCGGTGAGCGCCACGCGCGAACGGGCGCCGGGGGACTCGTTCATCTGGCCGTAAACGAGGGCGCATTTGGAGCCTTCGGCCGAGCCGTTGTTCTCCTTGGGGTCCATGTTGACCTTGGACTCGATCATCTCGTGGTAGAGATCGTTGCCCTCGCGGGTACGCTCACCGACGCCAGCGAACACCGAGTAGCCGGAGTGCACCTTGGCGATGTTGTTGATGAGCTCCATGATCAGCACGGTCTTGCCGACGCCGGCGCCGCCGAACAGGCCGATCTTGCCGCCCTTGGCGTAGGGAGCGAGAAGATCGACCACCTTGATGCCGGTGACGAGGATCTGCGACTCGGTGGACTGCTCGGCGTAGGACGGCGCGGGCTGGTGGATGGCGCGCAGGGTCTCGGAGACGATCGGGCCGGCCTCGTCGATCGGCTCGCCGATGACGTTCATGATGCGGCCGAGGGTGTTGAAGCCGACCGGCACTTTGATGGCCTCGCCGGTATCGGTGACTTCCTGGCCGCGCACGAGGCCTTCCGACGTATCCATGGCAACGCAGCGCACGGTGCTTTCACCGAGCTGCATGGCCACTTCGAGGACGAGGCGGTTGCCGTTGTTCTTGGTTTCGAGAGCGTTCAGGATCTCGGGCAGGTGGCCGTCGAAATGAACGTCGACCACGGGGCCGATGACCTGGGTGATCTTGCCGAGCTTGTTGGAGCCGGCGCCGGGGAGAGCGGTGTTCGCCATGTTACGGGTCCTTCGAAAATGTTGCGGTCAGGGCGACGGGGAGCGCTTAGAGCGCTTCGGCACCCGAGATGATTTCGATGAGTTCCTTGGTGATCATGGCCTGACGCGTGCGGTTGTAGATCTGCGTCTGCTTCTTGATCATCTCGCCGGCGTTGCGCGTGGCGGAGTCCATGGCACCCGTGCGTGCACCCTGCTCGGAGGCGGCGTTCTCGAGGAGCGCCCGGAACACCTGGACGGTGAGGTTGCGCGGCAGGAGCGTGTCGAGGATCGCCTCTTCGCTCGGCTCGAATTCCAGGGCTGCGTCGGGAGCGGTATCGCCAGCCGCAGGGAGTTCGGCCGGGATGAGCTTCTGGGCGGTCGGCACCTGCGCGATGACCGAACGGAAGCGCGAATAGAACAGCGTCGCCACATCGAACTCGCCGGCTTCGAAGCGGGCGATGATGCTGTTGGCGATCTCGGCGGCGAAGTCGTAATCCACCGGCTTGTTGCCGCGCAGGTCCCGATTCTCGATGATCTCGTCGCGGAACTGACGACGCATCAGGTCGTAGCCCTTCTTGCCGACGGTGATGATCTTGACGGTCTTGCCTTCGGCCTTCAGCCCACGGATGTGCTCGCGGGCCAAACGCACGATCGACGAGTTGAAGCCGCCGCAGAGACCACGATCGGCCGTGCAGACCACGAGGAGATGGACCTTGTCCGAGCCCGTGCCGGAGAGAAGCTTCGGTCCCTGGACTCCACCGATGAGGTTCGCGGCGAGGTTGCCGAGAACCTGGGACATCTTCTCCGCATAGGGGCGTGCATTCTCGGCCGCGTTCTGGGCCCGCCGCAGCTTGGCCGCGGCGACCATCTGCATCGCCTTGGTGATCTTCTGCGTGCCCTTCACCGAAGCGATGCGGTTACGCAGATCCTTCAAACTCGCCATGGGGTGACTTCCAGATCCGTTCGGTGCGGTTCGACGCCATTTCTCCTCCCCTTAACTGGGAAAGAGCCGGTGGTGGGGGTGGTGTCGAAGAGGTCTTGGCCGGTCCGGCACACCTCCACCCCAGTCCCCTCCCCGCTATGGGAGGGGGAAGTCGCCAAGCTTTAGGCCAGCGACTTGGCGACGCTCTCGACGACGCCCTTCAGCGTCTTCGCGCTGTCGTCGGACAGATCCTTCGAGTCGCGGATCTTGGAGAGCAGGTCGGCGTGCTTGGTGCGCAGGGTCGAGAGCAGGGCGTCCTCGAACGGACGGACCTTCGAGACCGGGAGGCTGTCGAGGTAGCCGTTGACGCCGGCATAGATCACCGCGACCTGCTCTTCCATCTTCAGCGGCGAGAATTGCGGCTGCTTCAGGAGCTCGGTGAGGCGCGAGCCACGGTTCAGGAGCTTCTGGGTCGAGGCGTCGAGGTCCGAGCCGAACTGGGCGAAGGCGGCCATCTCGCGGTACTGGGCGAGCTCGCCCTTGATCTTGCCGGCAACCTTCTTCATCGCCTTCGTCTGGGCCGACGAGCCAACGCGGGAGACCGAGAGGCCGACGTTCACCGCCGGGCGGATACCCTGGTAGAAAAGGTCGGTCTCGAGGAAGATCTGGCCGTCAGTGATCGAGATCACGTTGGTGGGGATATAGGCCGAGACGTCGTTGGCCTGGGTCTCGATGACCGGCAGCGCGGTCAGCGAGCCGTTGCCGGCGGCGTCGCCCATCTTGGCGGCGCGCTCGAGCAGGCGCGAGTGCAGGTAGAACACGTCGCCGGGATAGGCTTCGCGGCCCGGCGGGCGGCGCAGCAGCAGCGACATCTGACGGTAGGCCACGGCCTGCTTGGAAAGATCGTCGTACACGATCACGGCGTGCATGCCGTTGTCGCGGAAATACTCGCCCATGGCACAGCCGGCGAAGGGGGCGATGAACTGCATCGGCGCCGCGTCGGAGGCGGTGGCGGCGATGACGATGGAGTATTCCAGCGCGCCGTTGTCCTCAAGGGACTTCACGAACTGCGCGACGGTGGAGCGCTTCTGACCGATGGCGACGTAGACGCAGTAGAGCTTGGCGTTCTCGTCGGTGCCCGCATGGGCCGGCTTCTGGTTGAGAATGGTGTCGAGGGCGATGGCGGTCTTGCCGGTCTGGCGATCGCCGATGATGAGCTCGCGCTGGCCGCGGCCGACGGGGATCAGGGCATCGATGGCCTTGAGGCCGGTGGCCATCGGCTCATGCACCGACTTGCGCGGGATAATGCCCGGGGCCTTCACGTCGACGCGGCGACGCTCGGTGGTGGCGATGGGGCCCTTGCCGTCGATGGGGTTGCCCAGCGCGTCGACGACGCGGCCGAGGAGCGCCTTGCCGACCGGCACGTCCACGATGGCGCCGGTGCGCTTGACGGTCTGGCCTTCCTTGATGTCGCGATCGGACCCGAAGATCACGATGCCGACGTTGTCCTGCTCGAGGTTGAGGGCCATGCCGCGCACGCCCGACTCGAACTCGACCATCTCGCCGGCCTGGACGCTGTCGAGGCCGTAGGCGCGGGCGATGCCGTCACCGACGGACAGCACCTGGCCTACCTCGGTGACTTCGGCGTCCTGGCCGAAATTCTTGATCTGCTCTTTCAGGATCGCGGAGATCTCGGCAGCGCGGATGTCCATCGTCTGGCCTCTTTAAATTCGGAACGAAGTTGCTGTGGAGAAAACGGGAGCGGTCGTGCGCCGGGGCGCCGACCTCAGGCTTCCCGCATCGCGAGTCGAATACCGTTGAGCTTGGTCCGCAGGGACGCATCTACCATCCGGCTGCCGATCTTGACGACGAGACCGCCGATCAGGGCCGGATCGACCCGCAGGTCGAGATCGATCTCGGACCGGGCGACATCGCGCAGGGAGGCCTTGATCTCTTCGATCACGGCGTCGGAGGGGCGCTCGGCCACCGTGACTTCGGCGCGCACGATGCCCTTCGAGGCGGCCACGAGCCGGTTGAAGGAGCGGATCATGTCCGGCAGCACGAACAGGCGCCGGTTTGCGGCGACGAGACGGATGAAGTTGGCGCCGAGGCCGGTAATCCCAGCCTTGTCGAGGATGGCGCCGATGGCGGCTTCCTGCTGCTCGCCGGTGAAGACCGGGCTGCGCACGAGGCGCGTCAGGTCGGCACTCTCCTTCAGGAGGCCATCGAATTGCTGAAGGCTCGCCGCCACGGCATCGATCTGGCGCTCGTCGCGGGCCAGCTCGAACAGTGCGGAGGCATAGCGACCTGCTACGCCTGCAACCGGGGAACCCGCCTCGGAACTGGTCTGCGCCACGCGCCACTCTCTCTTTTTAATCCGGCCCGGGGTCTCGGCCCGTGACGCCAATCGTGGCATCGGCTCTGAAACCGTCAGGAGTGGGAACCGCCTCGGAATACAGGTCTGAAACCCGTCCTCCCGGCGCGGCGAGGGCCTAGCATGCGTGTTGGGGAGGCGCAAGACGAAGACGGCTCTGCATAAGCTTGTGCGGAGCCCGGTCGTGCGGTCATCCCCAATCCGCGCGAACGATGGCGAAGGTGAGGCGCTGGCCGGAGGGCATCGGCCAGGACCATCGACGAGGACCGTCAGCAGGCGATCTGATCGCAGCGCCGCATAGCGCCGATCATCCGGGCTAGGGACTTTGCCCCGGGATGTCCGAGAAGGCCGGTATTGCCGAGGACGTAGGAGGGCGTGGCCACGAGACCGAGATCGGCGGCCATCCGCATCTGCGCCTTCAGCGCCAAACGGACCTCGTCGCTGTCGGCGATCGTCTCGACTTCGGAGGCGGACATGCCGAGGGTCGCGGCAACCTGCAGCGCGCCGGTGCCGTCGATCTTTCCCGGCTTGGCGAGCAGTCTCTGGTAGAGCGTCCAGGCTGCGGCCGAGCCCAGTTTGCGCTGGATCGCCAATCCGACCTTCGCCGCTTGAGCCGATTGCGGCGAAAGAATCGGATTGTTGACGAGCCCGATTTGCAAAGCCGCGTCGCTCGCGGCAAGCGACACCATGTCGGCCGCCGCCTTCCGGCAATACGGGCAATTGTAGTCAAAAAATTCGTAGAGCGTGATTTCCGCCTCGCGGGCACCCACGTATGTGACGCCTTTCAGCGCGGGGATTTCCCCCACGATCTCGCCCGGCAGCCGCGTGTTCGCGATCGGTCGGCCGTCGTCGTTATCAACCTTGAAGGTCTGGCCATAGCCCTGGGCCTCGCCCGCGCCGGAGGAGGCGACCAGAGAGGCCAGGCTCACGGACCCGGCCAGGAAAGTTCGACGGTCAATGGTCATGGGAACCAAGCCTCGAATGTGCGCGGTTTCCGATCATTCGGCACCGCAGGTCGCGCCTCTTAATCCCAGTTCGAGAGGGTATCCAGCCCGCGGCTGCCGACAAAGGTCATCGGCCCGTCAGACACAATCATCCCGTTGATGAGATATCGTTCCACATCCTGCCACCCCGTACACTACGCAATTTCCTCTTTTTCTTGTAAGATATTGGAATACCCATCGATCAAATCAATACATTTCGGAGTTGTAAGCATAATTGATGGAAAGACACACAGAATAATACAAACTCCATCAAACTTGCGCGAAATTTAAGCTAAGTGTATTCGCGAGATCTCAAATATAATCGCGTGGTTCCAGCATTTTATGAAATCATCGCGACGGAAGATTTTTGATTTTTATAGCCAGATTGGGGTGTCGTTAACTTGACGGTTAGATAATAGAGCGTATCCGAGATCGCAGGGTCGAGCGCGGCGATCCCCCCCAACCCTTACGCGTCAAACAGGGTGATGAACTTCTTCACGAACACCGATCTCCGATCCAAGATCGAAGCATTGGAACGCTCGCAAGCGGTCATCGAGTTCGATGCCGATGGCAAGATCCTGACGGCCAACGGGAATTTTCTCGCCACGATGGGCTACGAGCTGTCCGAGATCCAGGGCAAGCACCACAGCCTGTTCGTCGATCCGGCCTACAAGGAAAGCCAGGATTACCGAGCCTTTTGGACGGCGCTCTCCAGCGGCACCTTCCAGTCCGGCGAGTTCAAGCGCATCGGCAAGGGCGGGCGCGAGATCTGGCTTCAGGCCACCTACAACCCCATCCTCGGCCGCGACGGCAAGACCAAAAAGATCGTCAAGTTCTCCTCCGACATCACCGACCGGGTGATGCAATCGATCAACAATGAGGGCCAGATCAGGGCCCTCGACCGCTCGCAGGCGGTGATCGAGTTCGCCCTCGACGGCACTATTCTCACCGCCAACCGGAACTTCCTCGACGTGATGGGCTACGACCTGTCCGAGATCCAGGGCAAGCACCACAGCCTGTTCGTCGATCCCGAGCTGCGCGCCGGCGCCGCATACCAGCGCTTCTGGGACGAGCTCGGTCGCGGCGAGTATCAGGCCGACGAGTACCGCCGCATCGCCAAAAGCGGCCGCGAGGTCTTCATCCAGGGCACCTACAACCCGATCCTCGACCGGGGGGGACGCCCGCTCAAAGTCGTCAAGTTCGCGATCGACGTCACGCGACAGGTGCTGGAGCGCAAGCGTCGCGCCAATCTCCAGATCTCCATCGCCACCGACCTCAACGCCATAGCGGGAGCCGCCTCGGGCGCGTCGCAACAGGCCGGGCAGGCCGCCCACGCCTCGACCCAGGTCTCAGCCGACATCCAGACCGTGGCGTCCGGCGCCGAGGAATTGGCAGCGTCGGTGTCCGAGATCAGCATGCAGGTCACCCACGCGTCGGAAATCTCCAGTCAAGCCGTCAGGCAGGCTCAGGAAACCAGCACCATCATCGCCGGCCTCTCCGGTGCGGCGACTCGGATCGGCGAGGTCGTCGCCCTGATCCAGGGTATCGCCGCGCAGACAAACCTCCTCGCCCTCAACGCCACGATCGAGGCGGCACGGGCAGGCGAAGCCGGCCGCGGCTTTGCCGTGGTCGCCACCGAAGTGAAGGCTCTGGCCGCTCAGACCTCCAAAGCCACCGAACAGATCAGCGCTCAGATCATGTCGACCCAGCAGGCCACCGGCGACGCGGTGGGGGCGATCTCTTCGATCCAAAACACGATCATGACCCTGAACGAGGTGGCGAGCGCGATCTCCGCGGCTGTGGAGGAGCAGAGCGCCGTCACTCGCGAGATGTCGGCCAGCATGCAGACCGCCTCCAACGGCGTCAGCTCGATCACCGACAGCCTCAGCGAAATCGCCCGCTCCACCGAAGAGGTCGACGAGGCCACGCAGAAGGTCAGGACAGCGTCACAGGCAGCCGCCTAGGGCCCTTTTTAAAATAAAGGACGCGGTCTCAGCGCTGCGAGGCGCGCGTCCGGTTGCCGTCCACGTGGTGCAACCTCGTGGCCTCCATCCACGACGGCCGTATCGACCCATGTCCGATGCCCCTATCGCATCGCCCCCGGTCGGTCCCCGGTCGCCCAGGCGAGAGCCTGCTCCAGCCGGTCGTTGCCCCAGAACAATTCGCCGTCGCCGGTCAGAAAGGTCGGGGCGCCGAAAATGCCGCGCGAGCGCGCCTCCTCGCCGTTGACGCGCAAACGCCCCTTGTTGCCCTCCAAGGCCGCAGCCTTGAGGATCACGGTGCCGTCGAGACCGAGCCGGTTGAGGATTCCGGCCACAGCCTGGGGTTCGGCGATGGAGTGCCCGACGGCAAACTGGGTCTCGTAAACGGCTTTCGAGAACGGAACGAGCCAGTCGTGATCCATGCCGTAAGTGGCTGCGCGCGTGGCGCTCAGGCTGTTCTGCGGGAACGGGTCAGGCCGTTTCAGCGGCGGCAGGCCCTGCCGCGCGGCCTCGCGCTCCACGTCCCGCCACATATGCCGTCCCTTGGCCGGGAAGAGGTTGAACGGCGAGGAATTCCAGCCCTGGCTGGCGAAGATCGGGCCGAGGAGGAACGGCCGCCAGCGCAGATCGACGCCAGCGGCATCTGCCATTGCACCGATCCGCATGGCCGCCAGGTACGAATAGGTGGAGGAGAACTCGTACCAGAATTCGAGGGTCGGCCGTCGCGGCATTCGTCGAATCTCCGGCGTGGGATCACAGATGGGGTTGGATTACGCAGTTTCTGCCGGCGCGACCAGGGCGGCAACAGGCCGTGCTGACGCGGTCGTGGAAAGCGTGACCGACACCTCTGCAACGTCTCCTGCGGCATGCCGGTTGCACGACGCGGCTCTCGGCTGATAAGTCGCCCCCACTCCACGAGAACCGAAGCGAGCCCGATGTCCGACGCGAATCCGAAGCCCGTCAACAAGGTCGTGCTCGCCTATTCCGGTGGCCTCGACACCTCGATCATCCTGAAATGGCTGCAGACCACCTATGGCTGTGAGGTCATCACCTTTACCGCCGATCTCGGGCAGGGCGAGGAACTCGAGCCGGCGCGCAAGAAGGCCGAGCTGCTCGGAATCAAGCCGGAGAACATCTTCATTGAGGACCTGCGCGAGGAATTCGTGCGCGACTACGTCTTCCCGATGTTCCGCGCCAACGCGGTCTACGAGGGCGTGTATCTGCTCGGCACCTCCATCGCCCGCCCACTCATCGCCAAGAAGCAGATCGAGATCGCCGAGCGCCTCGGCGCCGACGCCGTCTGTCACGGCGCCACCGGCAAGGGCAACGATCAGGTGCGGTTCGAGCTCGGCTATTATGCCCTGAAGCCCGATGTGACCGTCATCGCTCCCTGGCGCGAATGGGACCTCAAGAGCCGCGAACAGCTCATCGCCTTCGCCGAGCAGCATCAGATTCCGATCTCCAAGGACAAGCGGGGCGAGAGCCCGTTCTCCGTGGACGCCAACCTCCTGCACGCCTCCTCCGAGGGCAAGGTTCTCGAAGACCCGGCCGATGAGGTGCCGGATTACGTCTATTCCCGCACGCTCTCGCCGGAAGAGGCGCCCGATACGCCCACCATCATCACCATCGGCTTCGAGAAAGGTGACGCGGTCTCCATCGACGGCGAGGCTCTGTCGCCAGCCACCTTGCTCGCCAAGCTCAACCAGCTCGGCCACGACAACGGCATCGGCCGCCTCGATCTCGTGGAGAATCGCTTCGTCGGCATGAAGAGCCGGGGCATGTACGAGACTCCGGGCGGCACGATCCTGCTGCCGGCGCACCGCGCCATCGAGTCGATCACCCTGGATCGCGGCGCGGCGCATCTCAAGGATCAGATCATGCCGCAATATGCGGAGCTGATCTATAATGGCTTCTGGTTCTCGCCGGAGCGCGAGATGCTCCAGGCCCTCATCGACAAGAGCCAGGAGATGGTCACCGGCGAGGTCCGGCTGAAGCTCTACAAGGGCGGCATCCACGTCATCGGCCGCACCAGCCCGAACTCCCTCTACGACCAGGACCTGGTCACCTTCGAGGAGGGCGCGGTGGCCTACGACCACCGCGACGCGGCGGGCTTCATCAAGCTCAACGCCCTGCGCCTGCGCACCCTGGCGCAGCGCAAGAAGAAGCTCGGGGCATAGGCCTGAGGAATCCACCCCTCCCCCGTCGCGGGGGAGGGTTTACGCAGCGCTCAAACGGCGGCCCAGCGGTCGCCCGCCTTGCCGAAGGGGCCGGGACCGAGATCGCCGTAGCGCAGGAAGATCTGCAGGGCCGGCTGCATCTCGTGATGCACCGCCGGGCGTTCGGTCCCCGCTCCATAGGGCGCGGCCGTGTCGAAGGCCGGGACGTCGCGGCCCTCGTCCCAGATGATGTTGAGTTTCGGCATCAGCGCCAGATGTTGGGCCGTGACGTCGAAGGTGACGTGCTCGGGCGTCTCGCCCGTCGCCTCGTCGCGAAACACGTCGCCGACATCCTCCGAGGACAGCTTGGCCAGGGTGTTGTGGTAGGCGTATCGTCCAGGCTTCAGCACGGCGTTGTGGAGAAAGACCGCCAGCGCATCTCCCAAAGCCCGGTGCTCCTCGTCCGCCCCATCATCGTCCCCGGTGACGTTGAAGATGTCTCCGTCGCGGTCGGTGCTGCCATAGGGTGCGTCGGGATGCACGATGGGCGCGCCCTGCCCGGCCGGGTTCCAGGCCACCACCATCCGCCGGATCAGGGCGATCCGCTCGAGGGTGAGGTCGAAGGTTGTGCTGTCGGCCATGTCGCGTCCGCTACCGATGAGGTGTTCGTGGTGCTTCGTATCCGCCCCATCACGGGCAGGCCCCGGCCGCCTGCCGGGCAATGGAGGGCTCTATGGCACGAGTCGCGGTGAGCCTCCACGTGTTCGGATTCAGCGAAGGCAGCCCATCAATCCGCCGACCCCATTCATCCGCGCCTGGATGCGGGCAGCGACCGCGCGAACGCCCCGCGACGGCAGGGCCGGGTTGCGCTGGATTGGATTCGGTAGGACGGCGGCAAGGAGGCTCGCTTCGCCGCGGGAGAGGTTCCGCGCGCTCTTTCCGAACCAGCGTTGCGAGGCCGCCTCGGCGCCGTAGACGCCCTCCCCCCATTCGGCGATGTTGAGATAGACCTCCATCATCCGTCGCTTGCCCCACAGGGCGTCGGCGATGACCGCGAGAGGAATTTCGAGGCCCTTCCGGATGAACGAGCGGCCTGGCCAGAGAAACACGTTCTTCACGGCCTGCATGGAGATGGTCGAAGCCCCGCGGCTCGGCCCCTCGTCATCATCCACCACGTCGCGCAGGGCGCCCCAATCGACGCCGTTATGCAGACAGAAGCGCTGATCCTCGGAGGCGATAATGGCCTGGACCAGAATCGGCGAGATCGCATCGAGGGTGACGGCCTCGCGGCTGACGGGTTTACCGCTCACCCATCGCGCCAGCATCAGGGTTGAGGGCGGCGTCAGCGCACTATAGACGAGCCCCAGAATAAGAATCAGGGCCAGCATCATGACGGGGAGCAGCATGACGAGGCCGACGAGCCGCCTCACCCAATGCTTCCTTCGTCCCTGGCGGATGGAATCGAGATCACGCGCATGGCGTGACCGCGGATCCCCGTCTTCCGCCGCACCGTCGCGCCGTTCCTGAATCCGTACCTCCCGCACAACGACGCGCCCATTCTTGACCAAGGCCCTTCTTACGATGACCTCACCACAAGCATCCCACGCTTCGGTCAAGGCGGACGCATCTCAGGCGTTTTCCCACAAGCTTTCGAGCGTGGCCGACGCCGTCGAGGCGTTTCTGGCCGAACGCCTCGGTCCCGAGACGCAGACGGGGGAGATCACGCGGCCCGCTCGGCTGATGGAGGCCATGCGTCACGCCGTTCTCGGCGGCGGCAAGCGCCTGCGCCCGTTCCTGGCGGTGGAGACCGTCCGGATGCTGGGCGGCTCCGAAGCGGGGGCGCTGGCCGCCGGTTCGGCCATTGAGCTCGTCCATTGCTACTCCCTCGTCCACGACGACATGCCGGCCATGGACGACGACGACATGCGGCGCGGCAAGCCTACTGTCCACAAGGCCTATGACGAGGCGACCGCCATCCTCGTCGGCGATGCCCTGCAGACCCTCGCCTTCGAAATCCTGGCCGATGCTGCTTGGCAGCCGGACCCGTCGATCCGCGCCGATCTCGTGCTGGGTCTCGCCAAGGCATCGGGCCTCGGCGGCATGGTTGGCGGGCAGATCCTCGACCTGGGCGCGGAAGGACGCTTCGGCGCCGTCTCCCTCGACGTCGAGGACACGCTTCAGCTCCAGGCGATGAAGACCGGTGCCATCCTCGCCTTTTCGGTGGATGCGGGCGCCCTCGTGGGCGGAGCGACGCCCGACCAGCGCGCCGCCCTGTGGCGCTACGGGCTCGCCCTCGGCCAGGCCTTTCAGATCGCCGACGATATCCTCGACCGCGAGGCCTCGCCGGAAGCCATGGGCAAGGCCACCGGCAAGGACAAGGATGCCGGCAAGGCGACCCTCGTCGACCGGCTCGGCATCGACGGAGCCCGCGCCGAATGCGACCGCCTCGTCGGCATCTGCGAGGAGGCCGTCTCCACGTGGGGCGATAAGGCCCAGACGCTGCGCGAAGCGGCGCGGTTCACGGTGGCGCGCAAGGTCTAAAAACAATCCCGCCACGCCCGCGGGCCTCGAAACTCCGGTTCGCGGCATCTCCTTGATGTGAGGGGTCGGGCCGGCTCAAAGGCATCGGTCGTCATTAAGACATTCGCCGTCATTCCGGGTCTGCGTAGCCGAGCTCGGAATGACGGCTGAATACCCCGGACGTCATGCGGGAACGGCAGCGGCGCGAATGTAAGCCCGGCTCCGGCCCGTTGCGATGTTGCATCGCAGCGGGTCCGTGCTATCAGGCGTCCATGCATCTCAAGCGGTTCATCGATTTTCTCGGCCTGACCCCGCCGTAGGCGTCAGCGTACCGAATCGTGTTCCGTCCGTGCCCGGCGAGCGCTAAGCGCCCGGGTTTCCAGATGCCCGTCCCTGCCGGCTTTTCGCGCGCGGGGACCCTCGAAAGCCTTACCCATGAACCGTCAGCACCTCCGGAGCGAGTGGGCTCCCGACGTCACGCGTGAACTCCTGGCCGGAACGGTGGTAGCCCTCGCGCTGATCCCCGAAGCCATCGCCTTCTCGATCATCGCGGGCGTGGACCCCAAGGTCGGTCTCTACGCCTCGTTCTGCATCGCGGTGATCTCGGCTTTCGCCGGCGGACGCCCGGCCATGATCTCGGCCGCCACCGGGGCCATGTCCCTCGTGATGGTGACCCTCGTGAAGGAGCACGGGCTCGGCTACCTGTTCGCCGCGACCATCCTTACCGGCCTCCTGCAGATCGCGGCGAGCCTGATGCGCCTCGGCAACCTGATGCGCTTCGTTTCGCGCTCGGTGGTCACCGGCTTCGTCAACGCCCTGGCGATCCTGATCTTCCTCGCGCAGATGCCAGAGCTCATCGGGCGGGGTCCGGTCGTCTACGCGATGACCGCCATCGGCCTCGCGATGATCTACGGCTTGCCCTACCTGACGAAGGCCGTCCCCTCCCCGCTGATCACGATCCTCGTCCTCACCGGGGTCGCCGTCTGGTTCGGGTTCGACATCCGGACCGTCGGCGATATGGGCGCCCTGCCGAGCGAATTGCCCGTCTTCGCCCTGCCCCAGGTCCCACTCACCCTGGAGACCCTGCGGATCATCCTGCCCTATGCCCTCACCCTGGCGATGGTCGGCCTGCTCGAGAGCATGATGACGGCGGCCATCCTCGACGAGATGACCGACACGACTTCGGACAAAAACCGCGAATGCGCCGGCCAGGGTCTCGCCAACATCACCTCCGGCCTGTTCGGCGGGATGGCGGGCTGCGCCATGATCGGGCAATCGGTCATCAACGTCTCGTCCGGCGGGCGGGGCCGACTCTCCACGCTCTGGGCCGGAGCGTTCCTGCTGTTCCTCATCGTCGTGCTCGGCCCCTACGTGGCGCGAATTCCCATGGCGGCCCTCGTGGCGGTGATGATCATGGTCTCGATCAACACCTTCCAGTGGAACTCCGTCCGCACGTTGCTGACCCATCCGAAAAGTTCCAGCGCGGTGATGCTGGGCACGGTGGCGGTCGTCGTCACCACCCACGACCTCGCCAAGGGCGTCCTGTTCGGCGTGATCCTCTCGGGCCTGTTCTTCGCCCACAAGGTGACGCGGTTCTTCCGCGTGTCTTCGGCGCGAGACGAGGGGAGCCGGGTGCGGACCTACCGGGTGAGCGGGCAGATCTTCTTCGCCACGGCAGAAGCCTTCCACGCCGCCTTCGATTTCCGCGAGAACGATCTGGACGGCGTGGTCCTCGATCTCACCGCCTCGCATTCCTGGGATATCACCGGCATCAACGCGTTGGACCGAGTGGTGCTGAAGTTCCGACATCACGGCATTCCGGTGGAGATCACTGGAATGAACGAAGCGACCGCGACCCTCGTGGACCAAGTCGGCACGCACCAGAAGCCCGGCGCGGTGCTCGCCGGGTCGGGTCACTGACCAACGGGATGGACGGCGTCGCGCGGGAATGCTTGCCAAGCGCCCGAGCCCCTCGCTACAGCCGCCCGACGCATCACCCCTGGCCGCGAGTGCTCCCATGACCGCCTACAAGCTCCTCCTTCTCCCCGGCGACGGCATCGGCCCGGAGGTGATGGCCCAGGTGACGACCGTGATCGGCGCGCTAGCCGAGACTGGTCTCGCCACGTTCGAGACCGAGACCGACCTCGTCGGCGGGTCGTCCATCGACGCCCATGGCGTTCCGCTCACCGATGCCGCCCTGGCGCGGGCGGACGCGGCCGATGCGATCCTGCTCGGGGCGGTGGGCGGCCCGAAATGGTCCGGCGTCGCCTATGACATCCGCCCCGAGGCGGGGCTCCTCCGGCTCCGCAAGGATCTTGGCCTCTTCGCGAACCTGCGCCCGGCGATCTGCTACCCGGCCCTTGCCGACGCCTCCGCCCTCAAGCGCGAGTTGGTCGAGGGCCTCGACATCATGATCGTGCGCGAGCTCACCGGCGGCGTCTATTTCGGCGAGCCGAAGGAGATCACCACCCTCCCCGACGGCAGCAAGCGCGCCGTCGACACGCAGGTCTACACCACGGGGGAGATCGAGCGGATCGCCCATGTGGCGTTCGATCTGGCGCGCAAGCGTTCGGGCCGCGTCGCCTCGGCCGAGAAGCACAACGTGATGAAGTCCGGCGTCCTGTGGAAGGAAGTCGTCACCAAGGTCCATTCCGAGCATTACAGCGATATCGAGCTGGAGCACGTCCTCGCCGACAATTGCGCGATGCAGCTGGTGCGCCGCCCCAAGCAATTCGACGTTCTCGTCACCGACAATCTCTTCGGCGACGTGCTCTCGGACGTCGCGGCGATGCTCACGGGCTCCCTCGGCATGCTGCCCTCGGCCTCCCTCGGCGCGGTGGACGACAGGGGCAGCCGCAAGGCGCTCTACGAGCCCGTCCACGGCTCGGCCCCCGACATCGCCGGCCAGGATCTCGCCAACCCGCTGGCCATGATCGGTTCGCTGGCGATGGCGCTGCGCTACTCGTTCGGCCTCGGCGAGGCGGCGGACCTTCTCGACGGCGCCATCACCGATGCCCTCGCGGCAGGCGCCCGCACCAAGGACATCGCCGGAGAGGGCGTGACGCCGCTCGGGACGGCGGGAATGGGCGAGGCCGTGGTGGCGGCTCTCAGGTCGCGGGTCAGGTAGGCGCCTCGGCGCGACCGCCTTTGTCCGCGCATGGAAAAGGCGCCGACCCGGCCGGGTCGGCGCCTTTCTTGTCTGCTCGTTTGGCGGTGAGGCTCAGTAGGGGTTGCCGTTGCGCGACACATAGGACGTGGGGTCGATCGCATCGACACCGGAAAAGTCGATGTTGTGGATTGCGCTCGAGCGAGCGCCGACGAACGGGCCGTTGGTGATCGGATCCGGCAGGATCGCGCCACCGAAGCGATCGTTACGGCCGTAGGGCGGCGAGTTCAGGTAGCTCGCGGTGATGAAGTGCGGGTTCGTGGCCGGGTTGCTGATCGAACCGTTATTCGCCTCGACGACATTGCCGGCATCGAGCCAGCTGCGCGGACGGATGCGGATCGGCAATGGCTGGCTGACGCGGATACCGGGGGCGTAGCGGCCCTGCGCCTCGGCGGCGGTGCTCGCGGCGACGGCGGTAAGGGTGAGCGCGCCCATCAGGGCAATCGTGGCAGTGCGCATGACGGACCTTCGTTGAACCTGTGTGAGGGTAGGCCTGATTTCTTAAGAAACTCGGCCATTCATAGTGGGAAGACGTGCCAGCGGCGCGCTTGTTCCAAGCTTACTGCTTCGCTTGCGTGTTCTGCCGCACTTTCGCCTGATTATGTCGGAGCGGGCGTTTCGAGATCGAACCGGTCTCGGCGGCCGGTTCACGCTTGGGTGCGTCGGCGACAACCGAGGCACAGCCTTTCACCCGCCTGTCCTCGAACACGCGATACGCCGCTTCGAGGTCCGGAGAAGCTTGGCCATTCAGGACGAGCTTGTCCAGGGCGCAGATGATGGCGCGCGGCTCCGGCGGCTGGCTCAAGGGAGCGCAGAGCCAGCCGTCGATGCGCGGAGTGAGCGGCGCGAGCCCGCTCTGTCCCGCGTTGGAGAAACCGGTGCAGACCCGCGTCACCGGACCGCTCAACGTAGCTTCTAGGGTCTCGAAGGGACCGACCTTGGTCACGATCAAGCCCCGTTCGCCGGTTCGCACCACGGCGATGCCCTGCCCCTCGGCGGCACGCCGGGCGATGGTGACGAACAGGCTGGCCGGAGGATTGGGGCCCTCGCCGATGGTCAGTCTCAGATAGGGAGCCTCGCTGGCGTCGAAGCGACCCTGCGAGAGGCTGTCCTCGCGGAGCCCTGTCGCCGGGTTGATGCGCGCGGGCTCGATCCTCGCCTGGTCGAGGGCATCGGGGTCGTCGAGCCGGTATCGCGGCGCCGATGCGGCGATCGGAAGGGCCGGGCGAACGTTCGTAGCCGTGGATGGACCATATGTCGGAGGGTTCGTGTCCGCCGCTCCGGCTATGCCCGCCTTCGGATCGCGGGGCGTCGGCTCACCTCCGGAGAATCGTCCGGCGGCGGCAAAGCAGACCAAGACCGCGAGACAGGGCACGGCGAACCGCAACAGCGGGCGGCGGGCTCGCCTTGGCAAGTCCTTCGTCTTGTCCTGAATGGCGATGCGATGCATGAAATCCTGAAACCGGCGACTCTTCTCGCGGCTGCCGCCGCTCGGGTGGCAACCATGCCGTCGAGGGTGCGCAGATCGGGTTTCCCGCCGGGTGTCCGGCCCGAGGTTTCGGAATTTGCGGTGAATCAATCCTTGCCGGAAGCTCGGCGCGCCTGCCGTCGCAAGCCGTTTACGCCAACACGGAAGTTTCGCGTGCAGCGCAACCCTTGACAGCCACGAAGACGAGGCGTCTTGCTCCGCCGCTTACGGGATATCCGGTCTTCTTGATGGGCCGGACGAGACGGGGCGTGCCGGCAAGTCTGCGGTACGACGCGCCTTCGCAGCCGGCCGGACAGCTCAGTCGAGGTCGGGAACCTCTGCGAACCCCACTGGCAACGGTACACGGATACGCGCCCGGAGACCCTGCCGGCGGCGCCGAGGCGAAGAGCCCGGCCCCGGCGGGGAGCCAGGGCATCACGAAGCGGAGTTGGAGAGATGGGTTACAAGGTCGCCGTCGTCGGTGCCACGGGCAATGTCGGACGCGAGATGCTCGACATCCTATCGGAGCGGGCGTTCCCCGCCGACGAGGTCGTGGCTATCGCCTCGCGCCGCAGTGCCGGGCAGGAAGTCTCTTTCGGTGACAAGATCCTGAAGGTGAAGGCGCTCGACACCTACGATTTCTCCGACACCGACATCTGCCTGATGTCCGCTGGCGGTGAGACCTCGAAGGAATGGTCGCCGCGCATCGGCCAGACCGGCTGTGTCGTGATCGATAACTCGTCGGCCTTCCGCTACCACCCCGACGTGCCGCTGATCGTGCCGGAAGTGAATCCGGAGGCGATCATCGGTTTCTCGAAGATGAACATCATCGCCAACCCGAACTGCTCCACGGCGCAGCTCGTCGTCGCGCTGAAGCCCCTGCACGATGTGGCCAAGATCACCCGCGTGGTGGTCGCGACCTATCAGTCGGTTTCCGGCGCCGGCAAGGAGGCGATGGACGAGCTGTTCCAGCAGACCCGTTCGGTCTTCACCGCCGGTCAGATGACCATGGAGAAGTTCCCCAAGCGCATCGCCTTCAACGTCATTCCGCAGATCGACGTGTTCCTCGACGACGGCTCCACCAAGGAAGAGTGGAAGATGGTCGCCGAGACCAAGAAGATGCTCGATCCCAAGATTAAGCTGACGGCGACCTGCGTACGCGTGCCGGTATTCATCGGCCATGCCGAGGCCGTGAACGTCGAGTTCGAGCACCCGATTTCGCCCGAGGAGGCCACCGCCCTCCTGCGCTCGGCACCGGGCATCCTGGTCGTCGATAAGCGCGAGCCCGGCGGCTACATGACCCCGCACGAGGCGGCCGGCGAGGACGCGACCTATGTCTCGCGCATCCGCGCTGATTCGACGGTCGATAACGGCCTCTCGTTCTGGTGCGTCGCCGACAACCTGCGCAAGGGCGCGGCCCTGAACACGGTGCAGATCGCCGAGATGCTGATCAACCGGAAGCTTCTGAAGGAACGGGCCGCAGCGGCCTGATCAATCCACTTCCCGTCCTCGGACCGGAGCGCATTAGAGGCCATCACCACCGACGCCGTCCCGTCCACGGGGCGGCGTTTTTTATGGCCTATCCCAATGACGGAACAGAAAGAGATGCAATTCTATTGAATTTTTTCCTATTTTAGGATAGCCAGAGATAGAACGAAACACGAACATTGGTGATCGCGATGCGGGACGCCTCCGAACGCGGGCATGAAGCCGAAACCCTCCGTCGCCAGCTCGCCATCCTGGCGACGGAGACAAAACTGATCCGCCTCCAACAAAGCCTGGACCGCAAGTACGACCCAGCCCAGCCCCGTGCGCCCGCCGGCCAAAGCGATGGTGGGCGGTGGGTCTCCGACGGGGGCGGCGGAGGTAGTCGCCTGACCAATCGTCCGTCGACCGGTCAGGCGCTTCGATCCTCCATCGACGACGGAAACACGCTAGGCACGTCCAAGCGAGAGGAAACCGTCACCGATGACGGGGCTCGGATCCTATCGCTGCGTATTCGCTCGGGACGCGGAGAGTGGGACGACCAGCACGCCGTCGTCACACCGGATGGCGAGAGCAGGATTTTCGAGAATTCGGGCGACGCTCAGACCATCCGCGACGGGGCATCGGGAGAGGTTCTTTCGCGTGGCACATTCGCGTCATCCGAAGCGCATTCCCAGCCGACGATACAACAAGTCCTTCTGCCCGCGTTCGTCGTCGCTCCGGCCGTTAAGGTAACGCTCGAAGCGGCAGCACTTCTCTTCACCTATCTGGAAGCTCGGAGACAAGGATTCGGCAAGGCGCCGGGCAGAACGGCACTGCGCTACGACTTCGACCCAGATCCGGACAAGAAACTTCCCCTCATTTGGGTTGGTCCGGTCGATCAGACGACACTCGACCAAGCTTGTCCACGCAACGCCGAGGTGCAAGCCGTAACGGACGAGGCGACGAAACGGCTGACAGTCTTGAATCCCCTTCTGACGAGACAGCAACTTGGCACCATGATCCACGTCGATATCGCACACACATTCATTGCAAGAGCTTATCCTGACGTGCGCGTAGAATTTTCGATAGGCAGTACCGGCTATGAAGCAGATTACGGAGAAAAGGGTTCGGCACGTCTCGATCTTTTCGAACTATCACCAAATCAAACAGTCTGTGTCTATGATTATAAAACTGGATCTGCGGGGCTAAGCTCAAAAAGGGCACTGTTCCTAGCCAGAGCCGCCAAAAAATTTTGGCCTCAGTCGAATGGTATAGTAATTATTCAAGTGAGGCCGATAAAATGACAACCATTAAACAAATCAAAAGTCTTTCAAAGAATCTGCTCGATAGAAATACTGATCTTGTCGCTGCCGGCAGGAATTCTTTTTGGCTTCGCCCCGTCGGGCCTGTTGGACGATTGATCCACCTCGATCGGACAAGCAATCCGGCCTATTGCGTTGCGGGCTGGTATCTCGTCGAGTTCTTCATGCCCGGAGTTCGTTCATCGTCCTCACTCGGGCGATGCAGCGGAAGAATTGCCCGTTCCGAAGGCTTCGAGGGTGGCCAGGGCTGGTTCTGGTCCGACCCGACGATCTACGACGATTTCGTCACTCGTGTCGAAGAGGATGCCCTGGCGATCCTTCGCCCCCTGGACACGACGCAAAGATGTCTCGACTTCGCCCGCACCCGTCCCGCCACGGTCGGACGTCTTGACCTGGATTGGCACCTCGTCTCCTGCATCGCGCTCGGCGAACTCGATGAGGCTCGGGCGATCTGGTCCAAGATGGGTAAGCACTACCGCAAGGGGGCGGCAATGGAGGATACGCACTGGCAGTTGATCAACGACCGGACCTGCCTTATCGGCGAGCCGCTCATGGACGACGATCGGGCCGCTCTCGCCACCCTGTTGCATCGCTGGGAAGCCGAGACCATCGTCGGAAGCCCACTTGAACCATTTTGGAGACCGAGCCCGTTCCCGCTGGAGGACAACGCATCTGCGAGCCGGTAAGCGTACACGGAAGGCTCGGCGAAAGACGACCGGCATCAAACTTCGGCCTCCAACGCCGCCACATCCCCACCACTGATCGCCGGCAGGCACCGGGTGATCCGCTCCGCATCCCAGTCCCACCATGCCACGGCCTGGAGTCGCGCAGCGATATCAGGCGGTACGCGCATCCGCACGAGCCTAGCCGGGTTGCCGGCGACGATGGCGTAGGGAGGTACGTCGCGGGTGACCACGGATTTGGCGGCGACCACGGCTCCGTCGCCGATGCGGATTCCCGGTAGGATCGTGCTGTCGTAGCCGAGCCAGACGTCGTTGCCGATCACCGTGTCGCCTCGGTTGGGAAAGGCCATCTCTTCGGGGAAGCGTCCGGCCCAGGCGCCGCCGAAGATGAGGAACGGGTAGGTGGAGGGCGCGTCGAGGCGGTGGTTGCCCCCGTTCATGAGAAAGCGCGTGCCCGCCGCAAGCGCGCAGAAGCGACCGATTCGCAAGCGGTCGCCCAGGAAGGCGAAGTGGTAGAGCAGGTTGTCGACGAAGGCCTCCGGGCCGGCGGGGTCATCGTAATAGGTGTAGGCACCGACTTCGACGTTCGGCGGCAGGGAGAGATTGCGGATAAAAGTGATGCGGCTGTGGCCCGGAACCGGGTGAAGATTGTCCGGGTCGGGTCCGAATGACGGATCGGCGGCCATGGCCGAGGCTCCCTGGAGAGAGTTCACGGGGACGGAGCGGCCTGGACGCGCTCCACCTGGGAACGGCTCGCGAAATCGCTTGAAACGATCCGACGATGGGACTACTCATACCACATCAGTTCTGGTTGCAGTCTTGAGGCTGCGGTTCGGGAGTGGGCCCCACCGGGTCCGCTCTTTTTTATTGCCGCAACGCCTCTCGCACCGGATCGCCTCACGCAAGGCCGGACGTACAGCGCAGCATGGCGGACACTTCCGAAAAACGTCTGATCACCGAGACCGGCGTCGCCGCGCGGGTCGTGCAGGTCATCGAGGCTTCGATCGAGGGCCTCGGCTATCGCGTGGTCCGGGTGCGGGTGTCGAGCGCCAATGGCTGCACCGTGCAGATCATGGCCGAGCGGCCGGACGGCACCATGACGGTGGACGATTGCGAGACCGTGAGCCGGGCGATCTCGCCTCTGCTCGATCTCGACGATCCGGTGGGCAAGGCCTATTATCTGGAGATCTCCTCCCCCGGCATCGACCGGCCACTGGTACGGGCCGTCGATTTCGAGCGTTGGGCCGGCTACGAAGCCAAGATCGAGCTGGCGATCCCCCTCGACGGTCGGAAGCGTTTTCGCGGGATCATTCGAGCCCCCAACGCGGATGGCCTCACGGTGCCGATCGATTTGCCCGACGTGAAAGAGGGCCTGCCGAGCCGCATCGACCTGCCCCTTCGCGATCTCGGCGACGCCTACCTCGTCCTCACCGACGATCTCGTACGCGAATCGCTGCGACGCGGCGGCGGGCCACCGCCGATGCTGGACGATGAGGACGAAGACGAGATCGAGGAGGGCACCGAGGCCGAGATCGAGCCCCCCGCCCCTCTCAAGAAGAAGGTCGAGCGGCCGCTGAAGCCCAAGGCTTCGGCCAAGCCCAAGCCCGAAAAGATCGAAACCGAGGCGAGCCGGGCCAACAAGGCCAAGCCTGTCCGCACCAAGGCGGTGCGGGTCAAGGACGACGGCAAGCTTCACTAGAGCATCGGCCCGGAGCCCAGGCGGATGCCCGATGGCACGCCGGGGTTTCCGAAAAGAACACACGACGAAGAGAGGGACGAAATCCGATGGCTGTCGTCAGCGCCAACAGGCTCGAACTCCTGCAGATCGCCGAAGCGGTCGCCCGTGAGAAGGTGATCGACCGCTCCATCGTCATCGACGCCATGGAGGAGGCCATCGCCAAGGCTGCCCGCTCGCGCTACGGCGCCGAGACGGACGTCCATGCCGAGATCGACCCGAAGACCGGAGCGCTCCGCCTGTCGCGCCACCTCGTGGTGGTGGACGAGGTCGAGAACGACGCCCGCGAAGTCACCCTCGACCAGGCCCGCCGCTACAATCCCGGCGCTCTCGTCGGGGACGTGATCTCCGACACCCTGCCGCCCTTCGATTTCGGCCGCGTCGCCGCCCAGTCGGCCAAGCAGGTCATCGTCCAGAAGGTGCGCGACGCCGAGCGCGACCGGCAGTTCGACGAATACAAGGACCGCATCGGCGAGATCGTCAACGGTCTGGTCAAGCGGGTCGAATACGGCAACGTCATCGTCGATCTCGGCCGTGGCGAGGGCATCGTGCGCCGCGACGAGATGATCCCGCGCGAGACCTTCCGCCCTGGCGACCGCATCCGCTCCTACCTGTTCGACGTGCGCCGTGAAGTGCGCGGCCCGCAGATCTTCCTGTCGCGCTCGCATCCGCAATTCATGGCCAAGCTGTTCGGCCAGGAAGTGCCGGAGATCTATGACGGCATCGTCGAGGTGAAGGCGGTGGCCCGTGATCCGGGCTCGCGCGCCAAGATCGCCGTGATCTCGCGGGACGGCTCCATTGATCCCGTCGGCGCCTGCGTCGGCATGCGCGGCTCCCGCGTCCAGGCGGTGGTGGGCGAGTTGCAGGGCGAGAAGGTCGACATCATCCCCTGGTCCGAGGATCAGGCGACCTTCATCGTCAACGCGCTTCAGCCCGCCGAAGTGGTCAAGGTGGTCCTCGACGAGGAGGCCGACCGCATTGAGGTGGTGGTTCCCGACGATCAGCTTTCGCTGGCCATCGGCCGTCGCGGCCAGAACGTGCGCCTGGCCTCGCAGCTCACGGGCTGGGACATCGATATCCTCACGGAGGCCGAGGAATCCGAGCGGCGCCAGAAGGAATTCGCCGAGCGCACCGCCGTGTTCATGGCGGCCCTCGACGTCGACGAGACGGTGGGTCAGCTCCTCGCTGCGGAAGGTTTCCGGAACGTCGAGGAAATCGCCTATGTCGAGCCGGGCGAGCTCGCCAACATCCAGGGCCTCGACGAGGAGAGCGGCACCGAGATCCAGGCCCGCGCCCAGGATCACCTCGCCCGCGTCGAGTCGGAGTTCGATGCCAAGCGACAGGAACTCGGCGTCGCCGACGACCTGCGTGAGATCGACGGCGTGACCACACCGATGCTGGTGGCGCTCGGCGAGAACGACGTGAAGTCGGTCGAAGATCTCGCGGGCTGCGCCACGGACGATCTCGTGGGCTATACCGAGGGACGCGGCCCCGAGGCCACCAAGCATGCGGGCTATCTCGACGGGTTCGAGATCTCCCGCGCCGAGGCCGAGGCCATGATCATGGCGGCCCGCGTCAAGGCCGGCTGGATCGAGGCGCCGGTGGAGGCGGATGAGGCCGAGACCACCGACGGAGAGCCCGAGGCGGTCTGAGGACGGAGTTCCCGGCGGCCGAGGCGTCCCCCCTTATGACTGAAACGCCCACCTCGACGAATGTCGCAGGAGCGATCCAGGGATTGCAGGGCCGACCGGAGAGCGCCTTCGCTCCGCTTTGGCACCTTCACCTCGAGGTTGCCGGTGGGTTGCAAGGTGATGGGGCCGCGAATTCTCGCGGTCCGTGCGACGATCAACAGGGATCCGACCGCCGCATGACAGGCGAATACGCAGATGTCCCGGACGATGCCGCCGAACCGGAGCCGAGCACGCTGCTCGATCCCGGTCTCGGGCGCGGCCGGCGCAATGCAATGCGCACATGCCTCGTCAGCCGGGTCTCTCAGAATCCGGATGGGATGATTCGGTTCGTCCTGTCGCCGGACGGCGAGGTGGTTACCGACCTGAAAGCGAAATTGCCGGGGCGCGGCGCCTGGCTCACTGCCGATCGCGTTACCGTCGAAGCAGCCTTAAAGAAGCGGCTGTTCCAGCGCGCCTTCAAGACCAAGGATGCCGCGGCCCCGGCTGATCTGGGTGACCGGATCGCCGCGGTCCTGCGCGAGGACCTGCGCCAATCCCTGTCGCTTGCCAATAAAGCAGGTTGCCTCGTGGCCGGCTTCGCCAAGGTCGAATCCGCAATCGGTGATAAGGCCGGTGTCGCCGCCGTGATCCAGGCCTCCGATGGCAGTGCGGATGGCAGACGGAAGATCGCTGCGGCATTGCACCGGAGGCATGGCGATGCCATATCCCGTGTCCCGGTCATCGATGATTTGTCCAATGAAGAATTGGACATGGCCTTGGGTCGGGATCATGTGATACATGCGGCGCTTGTCGCAGGAGTCGGGAGCACCGGCTGCCTTGCGCGTTGGCGTCGGCTACGCTCTTTCGAGGGCAAGCCCACGACGGCCGAGGAGGCCGGTTACGCCCGAACAGGGCAAACCGCTTCGACTCTGCAGGACGACGACGAGACGGATTTACCCGGCGCACAGCAGTTTGCCGGTTCACGGGACGATGGAAACCCTCAGGGTTTGGACTGAATGAGCGATACGAATAATCCGGGCGACAAGACGCAGGCACGACCCCCCTCGAAGCCGCTGTCCTTGAAGCGCCCGATCGAGCAGGGAACTGTGCGTCAGAGCTTCTCCCATGGCCGCTCCAAGCAGGTCGTGGTCGAGACCGTGAAGCGGCGCGTCATCGGGGCGGCACCGGCCGCTCCTGTGCGCGAAACGCAACCGGTCGCTCCGGCGTCCCGCGTGGCGCCTCCCGCACCTGCGGCTCCGCGCCCCGCTCAGCGGGCGGCGGGTGGCGTCGTGCTGCGGACGTTGAGCGAGCAGGAGCGCGATGCACGCGCCGCCGCTCTCGCCGACGCCCAGCGCCGCGAGCAGGAAGCACGCCGCAAGGTCGAGGAAGAGGCCGCTGCCCAGCGTGCTCGCGAGGCTGAGGAAGTCCGCCAGCGCGAGGCCGAAGAGCGTCGTCGCCAGGAAGAGGAGCGCCTTCGCGCCGAGGAGCAGGCTCGCCTGCGTGCCGAGGAAGAAGCCGCTCGCGAGGCGGCTCGTGCCGCCGAGGCCGCCGCGAAGGAGGCCGCTGCGGCAGCCCCCGCCGCTGCCGCGCCAGTTCCCGCAACGCCGCCGAAGCCTGTCTCCAAGACGGTGCCGATGGCGCCCGTTTCGGCTCCCATATCGTCAGCCCCGAAGCCCGCCGCGGCAGCTCCCGCTGCAGCTCCAGCTCCGCAGGCTGCTGCTCCGGCGCGTCCGACGGCCCCCGCCGTGCGTCAACCCCTGACGGCACGCCCGACACCGGCCGAGCCGCGCAAGACCATCACCGCAGACGTGCGCAAGCCGCGCGATCTGAACTTCATGGCCAAGCCGGCTCCCGCGCCCGAGCCCGAGGCCGCTCCGACCGCGTCCACGGCCGCACGTCCGGCCGGTGCGGCGGCGCCCGCTGCCCGCGTGCCGGGCCGGCCCCAGGCTGCCGAGGAGGAGAACGAGCAGAAGCGCGTGATCCGCCGCCCCGGCATGCCGCTCAAGATCATCACGCCGCCCAAGACCCCGAAGCAGCCGGGCGGCGACCGCAACCGTGGGCGTCTCACCATCGCCACCGCCACGTCGGGTGAGGACGAACGCACGCGTTCCGTCGCCTCGTTCCGCCGCCGCCAGCAGCGCATGAGCGGCAACCGGCAGGTGGAGCAGAAGGAGAAGCTCTCCCGCGAGGTGACGATCCCTGAGACGATCACCATCCAGGAACTCGCCAACCGCATGTCGGAGCGGGCCGTGGACGTGATTCGCTTGCTCATGAAGCAGGGCGAGATCCACAAGATCACCGATGTGATCGATTCGGATTCCGCGCAGCTGATCGCCGAGGAACTCGGCCACACGGTGCGCCGCGTCGCCGAGTCCGACGTCGAGGAAGGCCTGTTCAACGACGAGCCCGATCTGGAGGAGGATCTTGATCCGCGTCCGCCCGTCGTGACCATCATGGGCCACGTCGACCACGGCAAGACCTCGCTTCTCGACGCCATCCGCAAGACGGCGGTTGTGTCCGGCGAGGCCGGCGGCATCACGCAGCATATCGGCGCCTATCAGGTGGCCTCGCCATCGGGCGACATGGTCACCTTCATCGACACCCCCGGCCACGCGGCCTTCACCTCCATGCGTGCCCGTGGGGCCAAGGTGACGGACATCGTCGTGCTGGTGGTGGCGGCCGACGATGGCGTCATGCCCCAGACGGTGGAGGCGATCAGCCATGCTAAGGCGGCTGGCGTGCCGCTGATCGTGGCGATCAACAAGATCGACAAGCCCGAGGCGAACCCGCAGCGGGTCCGCACCGAACTGCTGCAGCACGACATCCAGGTCGAATCTATGGGTGGTGAGACCCTGGAATTCGAAGTCTCCGCAAAGACCGGCGACGGTCTGCCGGATCTCCTCGAAGGCCTGCAGCTCCAGGCCGAAATCCTCAACCTGCGCGCCAACGAGGCTCGCGACGGTGAGGGTACGGTCATCGAGGCCAAGCTCGATCGCGGTCGTGGCCCCGTCGCGACAGTGCTCGTGCAGCGCGGAACGCTCTTCACCGGCGACATCGTCGTCGCCGGCGCCGAGTGGGGTCGCGTCCGCGCCCTCATCGACGACAAGGGCGAGAGCATTCCCTATGCTGGCCCGTCGGTGCCGGTAGAGGTGCTCGGCTTCAATGGAACTCCGGACGCGGGCGACCGCGTGGCCGTGGTGCCGAACGAAGCCCGTGCCCGTGAAGTCACCGAGTATCGCGCCCGTCAGAAGCGTGAGCGCATCGCTGCACGGACCGGCGGCGCGAACCGCTCGCTCGTCGACATGATGCGCGACCTCAAGGAAGGCTTGGGCCGCAAGGAACTCGCCCTCGTCGTCAAGGGCGACGTGCAGGGCTCGGTGGAAGCCATCATCGGCGCGCTGGAGAAGCTCGGCAACGACGAGGTGTCGGCGCGGATCCTGCTCGCGGGTGTCGGTGGCATCACCGAGTCGGACGTGACCCTGGCGGAGGCCTCCAAGGCCGTCGTCATCGGCTTCAACGTGCGGGCCCACAAGGAAGCGCGTGAATCAGCCGAGAACAAGGGCGTCGAGATCCGCTACTACAACATCATCTACGACCTCGTGGATGACATCAAAGCGACCCTGTCGGGCATGCTCCCGCCGACCCTGCGCGAGGAGCGCCTCGGCGAGGCGCAGATCCTGCAGATCTTCGATGTGTCGAAGGTGGGTAAGATCGCCGGTTGCCGCGTCACAGACGGTGTCGTTCAGCGCGGAGCTCATGTCCGCCTGATCCGCGACAGCGTCGTAATCCACGAGGGCAAGCTGTCCCAGCTGAAGCGCCTCAAGGACGACGCCAAGGAAGTCGGTTCGGGTTACGAGTGCGGTATGTCCTTCGAGAACTTCCAGGACATGCGCGCCGGCGACACGATCGAATGCTACCGGGTCGAGGAGATCCGCCGCACGCTCTAGCAGCGACGCGGCCAGACGAACCCGGCGGCTGCAGCGCGCGCTGCAGCCGCCGTTTTGTTTTGAAGCGGGTCGGCACGTCGATGCGCCCCCGCAAGGTGGGTCGCGCCCCCCTCCAGCCGATCCCGGATCCGAGACCAAGCGATCATGGCTCAGAAACCCAATCCCAGCGGCCCATCGCAGCGCCAGCAGCGTGTGGCCGAGCTCGTCCGGCACGCCATCGCCGAGGTGCTCCAACGCGGCGACATCCAGGATCCCGTCCTCGGCTCGCACGTCATCACCGTGCCGGAAGTGCGGATGTCCCCCGATCTCAAGATCGCTACGGCCTACATCATGCCGCTGGGCGGGCTCGACGAGAAACCGGTCATCGCGGCCCTGGAGCGCAACAAGAAAGCGCTGCGCCAGGAAGTCGCCCGGCGCGTGAACCTGAAATTCGCGCCCGACCTGCGCTTCCTCCGAGACGAGACGTTCGACGAGGCGGATCGGATCGACGCCCTTCTCAGGACCGAAAAGGTTCGGCGCGATCTCGAATCGCAGTCCGGGAATTCGGACGATCGGGACGGCGACGCTCAGAATTGACCATCGCGGCGACGCCGATCGCCCCCCAGCGATCCGAGCACTGCGTTACACCCCATCACGAACTGACCCTGGCGTAGATAAGGATTTCCCGGCTGCAGAGGCCGTTGTTTCCATCTCGCCGTCGCCGAGGACATCATGATCAACGATCCGACGATCGAGCATTCCGACGTCGCCTCCCCGCCGCCCCACCGTTCCGGCGAGGAAGGCCCCTCCCAGGGCCGCCGCCAACAGCGGGGTCAGGGCTCCGATCGGCCCAAGCGCCGCGACGTCAACGGTTGGGTCATCCTCGACAAGGGCGTCGGCATGACCTCGACCCATGCGGTCGCCGTAGTGAAGCGTGCCTTCAACGCCAAGAAAGCCGGCCATGCCGGCACGCTCGATCCGCTGGCATCCGGCATTCTGCCGATTGCCCTCGGGGAAGCGACGAAGACCGTCCCCTTCGTCATGGATGGCCGCAAGGCCTACATCTTCACCGTGACCTGGGGCATCGAGACGGATACCGACGATGCGGAAGGTCGTCCGGTCGCCACGAGCGACTCGCGGCCGGACCGCGCGCTCGTAGAGGCCGCCCTCCCCGCCTTCGTCGGGGCCATCGAGCAGGTGCCGCCGCGCTACTCGGCGATCAAGATCGCCGGTGAGCGGGCCTACGATCTCGCCCGGGACGGCGAAGTGGTGGAACTGGTCGCGCGCCCGGTCCAGATCGATCATCTTGCGGTGGTGGAGCACACGTCCGATCGCACCGTCATTTCGGCCGAATGCGGCAAGGGCACCTATGTACGTGCCATCGCCCGTGATCTCGGCCGCGTGCTCGGATGTTACGGCCACGTCTCGGCGCTCCGCCGCACGCGCGTCGGCCCCTTCGCGGAAGCCGAATCCTGCCTCGTGGCCACCCTCGAAGAGGGCGGTCCTGATGGTAACGCCGCTCATCTCCGGCCTGTGGAGACGGCCCTCGACGCGGTCGTCTCGGTGGCCGTCTCCCGCGACATGGCGCTTCGTCTGATGCGGGGCCAGCCGGTTCTCCTCCGGGGGCAGGACGCCCCCACGGAGGGTAAGGCTTTTGCCACCTGCGGCGGTATTCTCGTGGCCGTCGGCGACGTCGAACGCGGCGAACTTGTTCCGCATCGTGTATTCCACCTCGGCGGAACGGCACGTCAGGGTTGAAAGCCTCGACGCCTGCCAGTACCGGCAATACATTACCTGTACTGGACTGAAGGAGGACCACGAATGTCTTCCGTTTGATTTACGGGTTGTTGACGTTCATCGACTTTGCCTCCCGCCGACCGCTGAGGGCCGGCGGGATTTAGTGTTCCGTTAGAGGGTTCGTCCTACGCCTCGGGACATGACGATCCACATCAGACAGTCGGCGATGTATCCCCTCGGCCGGTTCCGCAAGGAGACCGACGGTGCCGTCGCCATTCTGTTCGCCCTGCTTTCGATTCCCCTGTTGATGCTGTCAGGGCTCGTGATCGATTACAGCGTGAACTCCATGGCCCAACAGGGCCTCCAGGATGCCGCGGATTCCACCGTGATCTCCTTGCTGAAGTTGCCGCTCTCCACCACGAATGCCGATCTCCAGGCGAAAGCGGACAAGCAGATCAGGGCCGCCGTTCCCAAACTGGTGGACACCGACACATCGGTCACCGCCACGCGCGTGGACAATACGATCACCGTGACGGTGGTCGGCAAGAGCCCCACCAGCGTGTCCAAGATCGCCGGCTACAATGCCTTTCCCGTCTCCGTCACGGCGGCGGGTACACGCGGATCCGGCAATCTCGAGATCGCTCTCGTCCTCGACAATACCGGATCGATGAGCGGTACGAAGATCACCAACCTGAAAGCGGCGGCCAACGACCTCGTCACGACGCTGTTCAAGGAGGCCGACACCACCAAGCCCAACGCCCTCAAGATCGGTATCGTACCGTTCTCGATGACCGTGAATGTCGGGTCCGCGAATGCGACCCAGTCATGGCTCGATAAGGATGCAAAGGCTTCGTATCACTCGGAGATCTTCGTCTCCCCGGCGAACCGCATGACCCTCTTCAGCCAGATGGGCGTCCCGTGGGGCGGGTGCGTCGAGAGCCGGCCGTGGCCTTACGACGTCCAGGACACGCCACCCTCGATCGCCACTCCCAATACCCTGTTCGTGCCCTACTTCGCACCCGATGAGTCCGATAAAGACAATAACGCCGTCAACGATTACATGAACGACTATACCACAACGTCATCCGTCACCGACTATCGCACGAGACAGGGCCAAATCACAAAATATTCAAGAAACGTCATTTTACAAAAAGGCCGGATCAGCAGCAACATTCCCTATCTCTACGGTCCCAATTCCGGCTGCGAACTCCAGCCCATCACGCGTCTCACCACGTCGCAATCCACGCTCACGAACGCGATCAACGCGATGACCATCGTCGGCGACACGAACATTGCCATGGGGTTGGTCTGGGGATGGCACCTCCTGTCTCCGAACGCCCCCTTCGCGGAGGGTGTGCCCTATGACGACAAGAACACCCGCAAGTTCGTGGTCCTGATGACGGACGGCCAGAACACCTCCTACGTCGGATCGTCCGCGAACGCATCGATCTATTCCGGCCTCGGCTTCATCTGGCAGAACCGGATCGGGACCACATCGACCAACACCACGACCCGCACGAACGCCATGAATGCCCGGCTGTCGACACTCTGCTCGAACATGAAGAATGCCGGCATCACCATCTTCACGGTTCGCGTCGAAGTCACCGAGGGGACCAGCGACATCCTGCGCAACTGCGCCACCAGCACCGACAAGTTCTATGACGTGCAGAACTCTGCAACGCTCACCGATGCCTTCAAGGCGATCGGAGCACAAATGAGCGAATTGCGGATCTCGCGATGAAGGTCCGAGGATACCCTCGCCTGCTCAAGCGCACGCTGCGGGATCTCTCGGGCAACCGGAGCGGTGCGACGGCCGTCGAGTTCGGGCTCGTAAGCCTCCCCTTCTTCGTGCTGCTCGGCGCGATGCTGGAGGGCTTCATGTTCATGGTCGCCCAGGTGTCCTTCGACAACGCCCTCGACCGGGCCGCGCGGGCCGTCTTCACCGGCACCTTTCAACAGGGCTCCACCGGCAGCGATCCGGCGACACGCCTAATCCAGGAGATGTGCAAGGACGCCACGCTGTTCAGTTGCAACGCGGATAAGATCAAGCTTGAGGTCAGCACCTCGGAATCCGGCGACACGCCCGTCACGTGCTCTCCCTACGACAGCACAAGCCAGTCGGTCTCCACCAGTTTCGGCACAAAGTTCCAGTGTCCCAACGGCGATGACATCGTGACGATCTGCGCCATGGCGGCGATACCGCGTTACTTTCCAACATCGAAACTCACCTTGCCACCCCTTCCGAACAACGAGCAGATGATCCGGTCGATGGTCGTCTTTCGTGCGGAGCCATACGCGCAGGGAAAATGTCAGGCGAATTGATGCGGTCCGTTAATCTCTGTCAGCGGTTCCTCACCGAGCGGTCGGGTGTGTCCGCCGTGGAATTCGCCCTCGTCGCGCCGGTGATGATCCTGATGTTCATGGGAACGATCGAACTGCCTCGCGCCTACACGACCGCGCAACATGCCAACCGCGCCGCTCGCTCCATGGCGGATCTGATCTCACGCACGACCCTCACCGCTCAGGAGGTGGACGGCGTCTACAAGACGGGCCGCAACATGATGGCGCCCTACGACGCCACCGACGCGAAGATCATCCTCACCGCGGCGGGCGTCTACCAGCAGAAAGACGGTTCGTTCAAAGCCAAGGTCTGCTCCAGCACAGCGGTCAACGCGCAGAAATACGCGGCCTCCACGGACCTCGGAGCACCCCCGCCCTCGGAAGCGGTCGACAAGGCCCGCTACGTCATTGCCAAGATGACGATCGAATATAAGCCCATCTTCGACATCTTCCCGGCGCTGACCGCCCTTCCGTTCGAGAAGGAGGTGACTTGGCCCGTCCGAGCGATGAACGGAAAGCCGATTATCCTGCCCGGTGGCGTGGCCTGCCCGGCGACATGATCCGCGAAGGGCATGGCGGTTCCGGGAATGCGACCGAATTGACCGTCAGCGCGCCGGGAGAGCCGTCTCGATCACCCGCGCCCAAAGCGACGCTCCGTAGGGAATGGCGGCATCGTTGAAATCGTAATGCGGATGGTGAAGTCCCGCACTGTCCCCGTTGCCCATGAAGATGTAGGCGCCGGGCCGATGGGCCAACATGTAGGAGAAATCCTCCGCCGCCATCATCGGCGCGACATCCCGCTCTACCCGCTCGTCCCCGACGATCCCCGCCGCCACGTCGGCGATAAAATCCGCCTCGGCCGGGTGGTTTTCCGTCACCGGATATCCGCCGCTGTAATCCACGCGGGCAGTGGCCCCGTAAGCGGCGGCTGTGTTCGTGACGATGGCGCCGATGCGCTCCTGCATGGTGGCGCGCACCGCCTTCGAGAGGGCGCGCATGGTGCCCCGCATGGTCACCTGCTGGGGCAGGACGTTGAAGGCGTCTCCGGCTTCGAGGGCACAGACCGACACGACACCGCTCTCAAGCGGGTTGACGCTGCGCGCCACCACCGATTGCAGCGCGACGACGATGTGGCTCGCCACCAGCACGCTGTCGATGGCGAGATGCGGCTGCGCCGCATGGCCGCCGCGCCCTTCGATCGTGATGGTGAAGCGGTCGGTGGAGGCCATGATCGGGCCGGGACGGATCGCGAAGCGGCCGAGTGCCAAGCCGGGAATATTGTGCAGACCGTAGACGGTCTCGACGCCGAACCGCTCCATCATCCCGTCGCGGACCATCGCCTCGCCGCCGCCGCCGCCTTCTTCGGCAGGCTGGAAGATCATCACCGCCGTGCCGTCGAAATCGCGGGTCTCGGCGAGGTACTTGGCGGCACCGAGCAGCATCGCGGTATGCCCGTCGTGCCCGCAGGCATGCATCCGCCCCGGCATGGTGGAGCGATAGGCGAGGTCGCGCACCTCCTGGATTGGCAGCGCGTCCATGTCCGCACGCAGACCGATGGCGCGGTTCGAACCGTGCGAGCGCCCGCGAATGACCCCGACGACCCCGGTCCGGCCGATACCCGTGGCGACCTCGTCGCAGCCGAAATCCCGCAGCTTGTCGGCGACAAAGCCGGCCGTGCGATGGACGTCGTATTGCAGCTCCGGATGGGCGTGGAGGTCGTGCCGCCATGCGGTGATCTCATCCGCCAGGGCTGCGATCCGGTCGACGATGGGCATGGTTCACGTCTCTTGCGCGTCTTGGCTCGTCTCGGGCCGAGCTTGTCGACCATAGCGCATCCCAGCAAAGGCGAGGCCATTTAGATCGATTTCAAAAAGCGCGGCCGATGGATCATGTGCAGAACGTGATGCCGGTGCTAGCGGGAGGGGGGCTTCGCCCGGACAGGCCGTTGTGGAACCGGCGCATGAGCGGCGGCGAGATCGTCGAGGATCGGGCAATCCGGGCGGGAATCACCGCTGCAATGGTCCGCCAGTGACGCCAGGATTCGGGCCATGGCCTCCAGCTCGGCGATGCGGCGGCGCAGATCCGCCACATGGTGCAGGGCCAGGGTCTTCACCTGAGCGCTGGCGCGTCCACGATCCTGCCAGAGCGCCAACAGGCCGGCGATGTCCTCCACGGAGAAGCCAAGATCGCGGGAACGGCGCACGAAGCGCAGAGTGTGCAAATCCTCCTCGCCATAGAGCCGGTAGCCGGACGCGGTCCTGTCCGCCGGCGGCAACAGGCCGGTCTCCTCGTAATACCGGATCATCTTGGCCGAGACGCCGGTGGCCTTTGCCGCCGCGCCGATGGTGACGGCGCCGCTCATCCCAGGCCTCCCACGCCGCGTCCCGCCTTGCGAAGGCGGAGGGCATTGGCGAGCACGAACAGGCTCGACAGCGCCATGGCGCCTGCGGCCAGGACCGGCGAGAGCGACGGACCGCCGAACGCGTGGAGCAGCCCCGCCGCCACGGGAATCAGCGCGACATTGTACGCGAAGGCCCAGAACAGATTCTGCGTGATGTTGCGCATCACCGCGCGCGACAGACCGATGGCGGAGACGATACCGGACAGCGCCCCCGACATTAGCACCACGTCGGCGCTCTCTACCGCGATGTCCGTGCCCGTCCCGATGGCGAAGCCAATCTCGGCTTCGGCGAGGGCCGGGGCGTCGTTAATACCGTCCCCGACGAAGGCGACCGGGCCGAACCGGGCGCGCAGGTCCCGCACGGCCGCGACCTTGCCACCGGGAAGCACCTCGGCGACGATCTCGGCGATCCCCAGCCGGGCCGCCACCCCGGAGGCCGCTCCCCGTGCGTCGCCCGTGACCATGGCTACGACGAGGCCCTGTGCCGTCAGGGCCGAGACGGCCTCGGCCGCACCCGTCTTGATCGGGTCCGATACGGCCACGAGGGCGGCAAGGCGACCGTCGATGGCGACGTAGAGGGGGCTCTTTCCCTCACCCTCCAGTCGAGAGGCCGCCTCGGCGAGATCGCCGGCGGCGATGCCGTGTCCGTTCAGATGGCGCCGTGCGCCGACGATGATCGCCTGCCCGCCGACGCCCCCCTCGACACCGTGGCCCGGCACGGCCTCGAAACGGTCGACGGGAAGCAGGGAGAGGCCCCGTTCTCCGGCCGCCTCGACGATGCTGCGCGCGATGGGATGTTCGGACCGCGCTTCCACCGAGGCCGCGAGGCGCAGCACCGCGTCCGGCTCGAAGCCCGCTGCCGTGACGAGGTCGGTAAGGGCGGGCCTGCCCTCGGTGAGGGTTCCGGTCTTGTCGAAGGCCACGACCTTGGCGTCGCGCAGGGCCTGCAGCGCCGCGCCGTTGCGGAAGAGCACGCCGAGCTCCGCCGCGCGCCCCGTGCCGACCATGATCGAGGTCGGCGTCGCCAGTCCCATGGCGCAGGGGCAGGCGATGATGAGGACGGCGATGGCGTGGACGAGGGCCAGGCCGAGGGCGGGACTCGGACCGAGGGCGAGCCATCCGACGAAAGTCGTCAGGGATGCGGCGATGACGGCGGGCACGAACCAGCCGGTGACCCGGTCGATCAGGGCCTGGATCGGCAGCTTGGCGCCCTGCGCCGCCTGGACCATCTCTACGATCTGCGCCAGCACCGTGCGCGCGCCGATCGTGTCCACGCGCAGATCAAAGCCGCCATGGGTGTTTAGCGTGCCGCCGACCGTGCGGTCGCCCTCGCGCTTCCGCACGGGCAAAGGTTCGCCGGTGACCATGCTTTCGTCGACGAAGCTCTCCCCCGCCGCGACCACGCCGTCGGCGGCGATGCGCTCGCCGGGGCGAATGCGGACGATGTCGCCGAGCCGAAGGGACGCCAGGGGAATGTCGCTTTCGTGCCCCTCCCGAATGACGCGTGCGGTCGCCGGCGCGAGCCCGATAAGGCGCGCGATGGCCGCGCCGGTACGCCCCTTGGCCCGAGCCTCCAGGGTGCGGCCGAGGAGAATCAGCGTGACGATGAGGACGGCGGCCTCAAAATAGAGATGAGCCGTTCCCGGCGGCAGGATCTGCGGCGCCAGGGTCGAGACCAGGGAATACGAGTACGCGGCCCCCGCACCGAGGGCGACGAGGGCGTTCATATCCGGATGCCCCTTCACCAGGGCCGGAACCCCATGCCGAAAGAAGCGCCGTCCGGGCCAAGCGAGGACGAGGGTGGCGAGAACGGCCTGAAACAGGCCGGCCGCCGTGCCGAGATGGGCATGGACCGCCTCGCCGAAGCCGGGGACGAGATGCCCCCCCATGTCGAGGACGACGATCGGGGCTGACAAGGCGGCGGAGATGATGGCGTCGCGGCGGAGTTCCAAAGCCTCGCGCTCGTGCCGGTCCTCCGGCACACCGACGCTCCCCTCATCAATGGGAGAGGCCTCGTAGCCGGCGACCGTCACAGCCTCGACGAGATCCGCGACGTCGACCGCTCCTTCCGCATGGCGCAACGTGGCCCGCCCGGTGGCGAGGTTCACGTTGGCCATGCTTACCCCGTCGAGGGCGAGAAGTGCGCGTTCCACGCGGCCGACGCAGGAGGCGCAGGACAATCCACCGACGGACAGCTCCGTGACGGTCTCGGGCACCTCGTAGCCGGCCTTGCCAATTGCGGCGACGACACTCGCCGGGTCGCCGTCCAGGATCAGGCTAGCCCGGCCGGTGACGAGACTGACAGCAACGTCCGATGCGCCGGGAAGCGCAGCGAGGACGCGCTCGACGCGGCCGACGCAGGTTGCACAGCTCATGCCGACGACCGGAAGGTCGAGACGACGTCCCCTGACGGGGCGCTGCTTGGGGGAAGCGATCACGGTATCCATACGAGCGTATGTGGGGCTTCCCATCGTGGGAAGGTCAAGGCTGCGACGCATGGCTCATCGCGTCGCGTGCGCATGGCGTCCGGGGCGTTTCCGCGTCATAGGAAAGCGATGATACAGCCTCTCGACACCTGCATGCGAACCTTGAGCGCGCTGATCACCTCCGACATCCCGGCGGGTGAGACCGAGGCCAACGCCTGCATCGAGACCTACCTCGCGACGTTTCCCGGTCCGGCGAAGCAGGTGGCGGCCCTGAGCATGCTCGACCATGCGGTCGACCAGCGCTTGAGCCCCTCCCCCTTCCTGCCCGTGCTGAAGGCGATCATCGAGGCGCAGTACCGGCGCCTCGGCACCAGTCGAAACTGAAAGGTCAGGATCAGGCGTTCGCAGATGTGTCGTCGCTGGCCTGCCGTTCCGGTAGCAGCGCGCGGACGGTGGTACCCCGATTCGGCTCGCTCTCGATGACGAGCTTGCCGCGGTGGCGGTTGACGATGTGCTTGACGATGGCAAGGCCGAGGCCCGTCCCGCCCTTCTGCCGGCTCGAGGCCACATCGACCCGGTAGAACCGTTCCGTCAGGCGGGGAATGTGTTCGGGCGCGATACCCGGTCCGTCGTCCCTTACGCTGAGCGCGATCTGCGGCTTTCCCGACGCCGGGCGAAGGGTCCGTTCGAGGCCGACAACGACGTTGCCGCCGCCATACTTCACCGCATTCTCCACGAGGTTCTCGACTACGCGGGCGAGTTCGTCGCGCTCGCCGAGCACCGGATAGGCGGCATCCGGCGCGTCGAGGGCGACGCTCACGCCGCGCTCGCGGGCCAGCGGCCCCTGCACGTCCACCATCTGCCGCGCGATCTGACCGAGATCGACGACCTGCGTCGGCGGGACGTGCTCGCGCAGTTCGATGCGCGAGAGTGAGAGCAGGTCGTCGATGAGGCGCGTCATGCGCTGCGCCTGGGTTTTCATGATGCCGAGGAACTTCTCCCTGGCCGGCGCATCGGCCTTGGCCGGCCCCTGCAGGGTCTCGATGAAGCCGAGGAGGGAGGCGAGCGGCGTGCGAAGCTCGTGGCTGGCATTGGCAACGAAATCGACCCGCATCGCCTCCAGGCGACGGGCGGCCGTAAGATCGCGCAGGAACAGGACGACGTTGGGCTGTCCGCCCCCCGGGCCGTCCGGCATGGGCAACGCGCCGATCTGCACCTCGAACGCCCGCTCGGTCGGCACGCGCGTGGTGTAGAGGGTCTTCAGCGGGGCGCCGGTGCGGAGCACCTCCTCGATCCCATCGAGCACGTCAGGCGCCCGCAGGGCAAAAGAGAGCGGGTGCTTGAGCTTGAGAGCCGGCAGGAGCGTGCGCGCGGCCGGATTGACCTCAATGACGACGCTGCGCCGATCCACCAGGATCACCGGATCGGGGATATTGGCCAGAAGCGCTTCGGCGATGGAATGGCGCGTACGGGCGGCCGCCTCTGGCGGGGCCACCCTCCTCGGCCGGCTCAGGCTGCCGACGAGGCCACCAATGATGATTGCCACCGCGCCCGCGGCGACGATGGCCGCGAGGTCACCTCTCACGCTCGAGGCGACGACCGTGATCGTGGCCGCGATGCCTGCGCCGATCCAAGCCGATCTTCGCGCGCCACGGGCCATCGCTCACCGTTCCATGGCCGAAGACACCGCTCAGGAGCCGCTGGACGGGGATGGCGACGCCGCACGCAGGCGCCGGAGGATCTCGTAGACGCCGAGCATCGCCAGAGCGACCACGAAGGGAACGAGGTAGTAGCAGACCCGGAACAGCAGCAGCGAGCCGAGGACCTGGTCCCGCGGCAGGCTCGAAAGGGCGAGAAGGATCGTTGCCTCGAAGACCCCGAGCCCCCCCGGTGCGTTGGAGGCGATGCCGAGCATGGCCGCCAGGACGTAGACGCCGACGAAGGTAGTGAATCCAATGGTCGAACCAGCAGGGAGCAGGACATAGAGCGTCGCCGCCGCAGCGCAGACGTCGCCGATGCCCACCACCATCTGACTCATCGACACCGTGGCGCCAGGCAGTTCAAGGGACCAGCCCTTGACCCTGACATGGCGTCGCTTGAGCGAGACCCAGCCGAGATAACCGAACACCATGAGGAGGGCCGCGAAGCCGACACCCTGGTTGAGACGGATGCTGGTGAAGGTGAGCGCCGCCAATTGCCCCGCCTCGACCACCAGGCTGAGCCCCAGGACGACCCCCATGCCAAGCCAGAAGGTGAAGCCGGCGATGACGGTGAGCGCCGCGATCTTTGCCGCGCTCAAACCTTTCTTCGAGTAGATCCAGTAGCGGATCGTCCCCGCCGTCAGGAGCGGAAAGCCCAGGGTAAAGCTGACCGCGTAGCTGGTGAACGAGGCAAGCGCCGTCGTCCTGTAGGGAACCTTGATCTTGAGTTGTCGCAGGGCGAGGGCGTCGTAGCAGGTGAGGAAAAGATAGCTCACCCCGACAAACAGGAAGGCGAATCCGAGCTGTTCGCCGGTGGCCGCCGTCAAAGCCGCATGCAGTTCAGCCCAGGTAACCTGCTGCGAGAGCTTCCACAGCACGCCAAGCGACACCGCGAAGATGACGATGCTGGCGGCGGTGCCGAGCCAGGCGTAGCGGTTCCTGTAGGAGCGCTTCGGCGCGGGCGGAGCGCAATCCTCCGTCTCGGCCGTCGTCACGGCGTCGGCCGGCTTCAAGTCGGCCCGCCGATGATGGTCTCCCGCAAAGTTCATGTCGTCGGCGTCCGCCTCCGCCGGCCTTCCCGCCCAACCTTGACGGCGGCGTGGATTGGGACCGAGCTTTTGCCGGACCGCGGCCCGTGCCCCGGCATTTAGGGTCTTTGTGTCCGGATGGCCAGTCACCTCGGCCCTTCCGCTGGTGAAGTCCGGTATGGGAGCAGGATCGCGGCGGCTTGGCCCAGACCCTCGACGATCCGCCGCGCCACCAGGGGCGAGGTGCAGACGAAGGTCGGGCTCGGGTGCGGAATGGCGAGAACCGGGATCTCCGGCCGGAGCCGTAAGAGCGGTTCGTGCGACAGGCCGGCCACGCGCCCGGCCAGCACCACGACGGCGAGGAACGGAAGCAGATCGATGAGCGGCGCCAAGTATGCAGCGGCGGACGCGATCTCGGCCTTCCTCGGCGCCCGGTTGAGGGCGCCGGGAGCGTGGATGACCCAGGGGACGGCGTTCCAGATAAGACTGTCGCGCCGTGCGATCCCGGCCTCCGCCATGAAGCGGAACAGGTTGGCGGCGGTGCCGGTGGGGTTGTCGCGCGAGACGAAGCCGGTGCGGCCGATGCTCGGGCCGGGTGTCTCCAGCAGCAGGAGAAGCCGCGCCTCGATCCCACCATCCTGCGGGTCGGGGTCCGGTACCTCCGCCGACCGCTCCGCCGCGATCCGTCGCGCCAGCGCGCGCAATGGAGCGACATGCGCTGCATCTCGGAGGGTGCGACGAACTGCGACCTGCTCTGGATCGGCGAGGCTCCTGGGCCGGATCGCTTCAGGCTCGGGCGCCATGGTCCTCGAACAGCGCGGCGGCATCGGTGGACAATGTACCAGTAAGGCGGAACCGCTCGGTTCGCGCTTCGCCTGAAAGACGCCCCATCAACCCTTCCACTCCACCGAACTGGAAACCGAGTTGCGTCGCATAGGCCGAGCAGGAAGCCCCCTTCCGCGCCTCGGCCAACGCGGAATAGCGGCACGCGCGCTCCGGCAACGCATGGAAATTGCCCCTGAACGGCTCCTTCGGCGCGGCGTCACGAACAGTGTAGGGAAAGTCGCGCCACCACAGGACCGGAACGGACCACTGCGCCCGCCTTATGGCGCGGACCAGTTGGACATGATCGACATGGCCGCCGACGGCCTGAGGGGCGAGGACAAGATCGGGTGAGACGTCGGCGACGAGGCGCGAGACCGCATCGCCGAGGGCATCGACGATATCGTCGTCGTCGCCGCGAGGATCGGCGAAGAGCGCCGGTGCCGCCCCGTAACCGCGATGCGGCGCTTCTCGGAACGGCAGGTGCAGGGGCGGCGCGATACCGAGGGCGTCGGCCGCACGCCGGTCCTCGTCCCGCCGGAGGGCCATGTAGTCAATCTCCGGCCCCAGTCCCTTGTCGGTCTGGCACGCGAGGGCAAAGCCTTGCGGATCGGGGACGGTGGCGGTGAAGATCGTCGCCATCACCACCGTCCAACCAGCATTGGCCAGGGTCGCCAGGGTTCCGCCACAAGAGAAGACGGCGTCGTCGAGATGGGGTGAGAGCGCGAGGGCGACGGGCATGGTCAGAGCAGGTGCGGCTCGGCGCGGAACCGGCAGTTCGGATCATGCGGCAGGGTGTCTGCGAACTCCGTCCGGGGCCGCTCGCCCGCCACCTCGGCATAGACGTCCATGATCTGGCGGCCCACCGCCGTCCAGGAATAGACGCGGCGGCACTCGTCGAGCCCGTCTTGCGCAAGACGCCGCCGCAGGGGCTCGTCCTCGATGACGCGCTGGAGCGCATCGGCGAGGGCTTCGACATCGCCCGGCTGGACCAGCAATCCGTTCTCGCCGTCCCGCAAGCAATCGGACACGCCCACCGCATGGGTCGAGACCACGGCGAGCCCCGCCGCCATGGCTTCCAGGATGGTGTTAGAAAAGCCCTCGGCATAAGTCGGCGAGACGAAGACATCCGCCTGCTGGTAGAGGTCGGGCACGGTGTGGTACTCCGCGTAGCCGGTGAAGCGGATCTCGGCCTCGGAAAAGTTCAGTTCGGCGGAACGGGCCTTCGAGGAATCCACGTCCGGCCCGATGCCGGAGACGATCGTCTCGAACGGGACCCCGCGCGAACGCAGCAGGCCGAGCGCGTCGATGAAGTCGAGCACGCCTTTCCGGCGGTCGACCCGGCCGTGATAGAACAGCCGCACCGGCCCCGCATGACCAACAGGACCGGGGGTGAAGCGCGCGGTGTCCACCGCGCCCGGCACGATGGTGAAGCGGTCCGGGTCCGACCCCAGCCGGTCGCAGACCTCCTCCACGAAGGAGCGACCGCCGATGAGGAGGGCATTGGCATTGGCCAGCACCTCGCACATGGCAATGCGATGGGTCTCGCAGCACGAGCCGACCCAATGGCCGTCACCGCCCTGGATCGAGACGACGTTGGGAATGCCGATCCGCTTCGAGGCGAGCAGCGTCGCCCAGCCGGTGGGATAGCCGTATTGGGCATGGAGCAGATCGAAGGGCTGCCGGGCGTGCTCCGCTACGATGGTCTCCACCATCGTCTCGATGTCGCGCTCAAAATCGCCGTTCGTCTGCTCGCCCACCTGTTCGAGGCCGATGACACGCACGCCCGGCACGGAGGGCGGCGGCCCGCCGCCATAGACGCGGGTGCCGAATTCGTCACCCCGGTACTGGCTGATCATTGTCACGTCGTGGCCGGCCTCGACGAGTTCGCGCAGAAGGTTCTGCGCGTACACGCTCATGCCGGAAATCGCCGGGAAATAGCGGCGGCTGACGAAGCAGATCCTCACGCGTTCACCTCTGCCTTGTGGTTGCGGCAGGTCCGCAGGTAGTCCAACGATCTCGGCACCATGATGTCGGCGCGGTGGCTCTCGCGGGAGAGTTCGACGCAGACGAGGCGCTGGAAGCCGATGGCGTCGAGGGCATCGAGCACGCCCGCGACCTCCATGTCGCCCTCGCCGAAGGGCAGATGGATATGCTCGCCCCGCGCCATGTCCTCGATGGCCACGGTGCCGATCACGTCGGCGAATTCCGCCACCGCTGCCGCCGGATCACGCTCGCCGGTGACGAGGCAATGACCGGTATCGAGGGCGAGCCTCAGGCCGTCGATGTTCAAGGCGGCGAAATCGTCCAGAGTCTCGACCAGCATGCCGGGTTCCGGCTCGAGGCAGGCGACGATGCCTTGCTCACCAGCATAGGCCACGATTTCGGCGACGCCTTCGCCGAGCCAGAGCCGGGCCTCGTCCCGATCGATGCCGGGTTTGGGCACACCGGCCCAGAACGACACGGCCTCCGAATGCAGGATGACGGCGATGTCCACCGCGCGCTTCAGGAAACCGATGCGCCGGGCGCGTCCGGAAGCGTCTCCGCTCACCAGGGTCGGCTCGTGCTTGGCCTTCGGGTCGAGGAGGAAGCGGGCGCCGGTCTCGATGACGCTGCCGAGGCCGAGCCGCTGCAGCCGGCTCGACACGCGCTGGGCCTCCTGGACCCAGTTCTCCGCGAACGGATCGAGATGGTGGATGTCGAGAGTCAGCGCTACGCCTTGGTAGCCGGCATCGGCGATGAGATCGATGGCGTCGTCCAGGCGATGGTTGGCCGTGCCGTTGGTGTTGTAGGCGAAACGAAGGGTCACGCCGCCCTCCCCTGTTGTTCGAGACGGAACGGCGCGTGGTGTGATTCCGGCTCGCGGTAGAGCGGGTAATGCCGCCCGACGATCTCGTCGGCCAGGGCCACATCGAAGAGCGGCTGGCCGCCGAGGCGCTCGATCGCTTCGGGTGTGAGACGCACGGGGAGCTTCGTCTCGCTGGCCTCGCCGAACGTGATCAGCGGATGATCCCGCGCGATCAGTTTGGCGGCGTTGCGTTCGCCGATGCGGTGGTAGCTCATGGTCTCGACTTCTAGCCCCGGCACGATCGCCTTGACCACGCCGACGCTGCCGCCGGGAGGAGAGCAATCGACGTAGAGCACGTCGAACCCGGCCTCTTCGAGGCGCTCGCGGGCGATCCGCCCACGGGCATGGCCGTCGGGAGCCTCCGTCGTCGGCAGGTCCGAGAACGCCTTGGTGCTGCGCTCGGAATAGACCGTGTCTTTGAGGACGTCGCGCAAGCCCTCCGGCGGCAGGACGATCCAGTCGAGCATCGCCTTCAGGGCGCGGCTCTCCTCAAGGTCGAGGCTTGGCAGGGCCTTCTGGATGAAGGCTTTGACGTAGCCCGGCGGAGTCACCCGTTCGGCGAAAGCAAGAGGTCCGTGGCCGAAGGCCTTGCGCACGCGGGCCGCCTGGAATTCGAGGAGCGCCTTGCGCAGGGCCCGGTCGCGGTCCGGATCACAGGCCTCGCCGCAGGCAGAGAGAGCCACGGGGACCGGAGCGTCGGCGGGATTCCGGTCGTGGCCAACGACATAGATGTTGGTGAGGCCGAACTGGTCGGTCGCGAATTTCGGCAGCGCGCGGATGCCGAGATCGTCGAGACGGGCGAGCATCGCCCTGTTCTCCGGGCCGATCCCGTCGAGGTCGAGCATCACGCCCTGGTCGAGGGCGCGGAACAGCAGGCCGTTGCCGTCGCGCTGGAGCAGTTCGAGCAGGCCGTGACCGAGGGCGAAATCCACGTCCGGCCCGGCGCCGAGGCCGTTGGTGATGAGGTTGGTGAAGGGCTTGTAGCCCTCCGATAGTTCGAAATAGTCCGTGGCCGCGATGTCGAGGGGCATCAGAACGGTCTCACCGGTGCGCGCCCGGACGCTCGGCGTCCATTCGAGCACCGTATCGCGGCCGACCGGGGACCCGGCGGGCAGGCACAGGGTGAGCGGATCGGCGACCGAGCCCGCGCCGAAGACCTTGGCGAGGTCGTGGTAGGAACCGCGCTCCTTCTTGCGCGGCATCACCGCGAGCGACGGCATCAGGTTCTCGGCGATCTCGGCCACTGCACCGATCAGCGCCTCGTCATCGGTGGCGCCGTAGCCGATGCCGCTCGGCATCGCGCCGACGAAGAACGGATCGTCGAGGAACAGCGAAACGAACCAGACCGGGATACCGGTCCGGTCGAGGGGGGCCAGGGGAAAGCCGACGATGCGCCCCTTCGGCAGGATGTCGAGATAGGCGCGCACCGGCTCGGGTAACGACGCCGGCAGGCCCTCGATGACCCGTGGGCCTCCGTAGGTGTAGGACTGGGGGGACTTGATGCGCGGGTCGCGCGCCCGGGCGTCCTGGTCGTGTTCGCTCATGTGGGTCACTTCCCAGTTGCTCTGATCACCCCTCCTCATCCTGAGGTGCCGCGTCAGCGGCCTCGAAGGAGGCCGCCAGTATCCATGCGCGAACTGGAGGCCTCCCTCGAGGCTGCCGCTCGCGGCAGCGCCTCAGGATGAGGTAGTGGGTAGGATGTGGTTTCGAGGTCGAAAGCCTGATCTCGAATCCGGCTCTGGATCGCCACGGCCGGATACACCTTCGTAAGCCCGCGCCAGGAGCCGCATCGTGTGAAGGTCGCGCTCGGCGCTGTAGGCGTCGCGCTCGGTTGGCCGGCGGAGGGCGGAGCCAAAGGCGCGGACCTGTTCGAGGAAGGGCGAGGCCTCCGCGTCGAAGGAGATCCCTTGCGCCTTCCCGCTGGCACCGTCGGTGAAGCTGAGCGTGCCGCCCGCCACCTGCCCCATCGTGTCGACGGCGACGAGCGCCCCCTCGGTGCCGATCACTTCGAGGCGGCGGCGCGGCAGCGCGTCCGGGCAATTATAAGCGACGTGCAGGTTGGCGAGGATGCCGGAGCCGGTGCGGCCGATGAGGATCGCGCCGTCATCGACGGCGTAATCCTGCGCCCTTGCCTGGGTCAGCGCGGCGATGTCCTCCAACGACTCATCGAGCAGGAAATCCACCAGGTCGATACCGTGGGGCGCCAGATCCATCAGCGCGCCGCCGCCCGCCTTCAGCGGATCGATGCGCCAATTGTCCTGGCCAGCGAAAGAGGTCCAGGCCCGGTCGAGCCAGCAGGCATAGACGATGCGGATGGTCGTCACAGCCCCGATGCGGCCCTGCCGGATCGCGTCGCGCATGGCTCGATGGGCCGGGTGATGGCGCTGGTCGAAGGCGGTGCCGTAAAAGATGCCGCCCTTCCGCACCGCGGCGACCATCGCCTCGGCGTCGGAGAGCGAGGCCGCCATCGGCTTCTCGCAGAGCACAGCCTTACCCGAAGCGGCCAGGGCCTCCACCGCCTCGCGGTGGAGGTGGTTGGGGGTCGCCACATAGACCGCCTCCACGTCCGGCTCCGACAACAGACCGGCGAGGTCGGAATGGGCGCGCGCGCCCTCGGCCTCAGCGGCCGCCCGCGAGGCTTCTCCGGGATCGGACACGGCGACGAGCCGATGCCCGGCGCCGCGGATGCCCGGTGCCATGTAATCCCGCGCGACCCAGCCGTAGCCGACGATGCCCCAACCGATGGAATCGCCCATCACCAACGCTCCGGCAAATCGACGAACTCGCGCCGGCGGACCCGGTCCTCGTGGGGCGATTGCTCGCCGCCGACCCAGTCGAGGGTCTCGGGTCCGTCCGAATGCGGCGGATAGGTCACCCGGGGTGCATATTCCGCCTCGTAGCGTTCGGAGGGCCAGGCGACGGCGTAGCCGCCTGCTGGATCGGGCTTGTAGAGAGGGTTGAGGCGAAGCGAGGTTCCCTCGTTCGGCCAGGTCAGACCATCGAGGATGGCACGCGGGGCGGGCCGCATTCCGGCACCGGCCACCACGGAGAATGCCTCCACATGGCGCAGGTCTGCCGGGCGCCGCGGCGATGGCGCGCGCTTCTCGACGAGGGCGCGGGTGAGTTCGTCATCGTCATAGACGAGCGCGTCCGGGAACAACTCTTCGATCTCGTCCGCCGAGACCGCGCGGCCGGCCGAGAAGCCCGGCCGTTCGGAATTGTGGATGTGGCTGAGAACGAGCCAGCCGTCGTCGCCGGCATTCTGGCGGAGGCATTCGAGCACGGCCGGCTTGTCATCGAGGAAGTAGAACGCGTCGTTGCAGACGACGAGATCCACCGGCGCACTGGGGATGGGCCAGTGCGGCGAGCCGGCGTCGAAACAAACGAACTGCGCCGTCTCGCCGACGACCCAATGGCGCGCCACCCAAAGCTTGGCGAAAACTACGTCGGCTCCGGCCACCTTGACGCCGCGCATCTGGATCTCACGCAGATAGTGGCCGATACCGCAGGCAAATTCAAAGACACAGAGGGGGTCGTTCCAATGCGCCTCGAGCAGCGTCAGCCCGGCGAGGAAGGTCGGGTCGGTCCAGCGATGCAGGAAATAGTCGCCGACCCGGCCCCAGCCGAGCAGACGCACGGCATCCCGCAGACTCGCCTTGTTCCGGTCGCGGACCAGGGCATGGAGGTCAAGAGGATCGGCGGGCGGGCCGGTCCACCAATCGTCCTGATCGGCAAGCAGACCTTCGAGGGCGAGATCGTGCTGATCGCCGTCGAGCAGGGCGAGCGTCGCCTCGACGAGGTCGTCGCGCCCGGTCCGAAGATAGGGAATGCCGTCCACGACGGGCCAGCGCGCATTCGTCACCGTGTCGCGCAGGGAATGCGGCGTGTCGGCTTTGAGCGCGTGTCCCGTCTGAGGGGAGAGGAGGTCGAATGGGATCATGACACGCGGCCCATCCTGCCGCATCGGACCATCACGGGATTCGCATATCCCTGAGGACCCGGTCGTGAAAGCCCTTCACCGGGCCGGCATGGACTAATTCCATGTCGTCGAGCACCGTCGCCATGGTCAGCGAGGCGGCCTTAAGGTGCTGAGAAATCTGTAAAACCCGGTCGATGCAATCGGCGGCGTGGAAAGCGCGACCCTCAGCCGTCGCGTCGTCGGGCAGGACGGCGCGCGCCCGCTCCACGGTCTCGCGCAAGGGAGCGTCCAACTCGTCGAGGGCCCACTGCGTTGTGCGCGCCATGATCGGCGCGAGATGATCGCCAAGCAGCATTTCACCGGTGAAACCCGCATCGGGCATCGCCGCGTTGTGGAAGTGGTGACTCATGGCCGCGAGGAAGACGAGGGTGGGGTCGGCCCGGTAGAACGGGCTCAGCACGACGCCGTAGACGGCGACCATCAGGCAATGCTCGGAATGGTTTTCCGGCGGCTCCAGCAGGATGCGGGCCCTGCCGGGACAGGTCACGCCGGCCCTCGGCTGATGGTTCAGTGCCGCTACGAAGCCGGGCAAAGGACCGCCACGCACACCCTCGTTCGTGCGCAACGCGACGGCCAAACGCCGCTTCAGTTCAGGGTCGACCGTGGCGGTGACGGCGTCGAGTCCGGACGTCAGAACGTCGCCGATTTCCGCCTCGCCGAGACCGGCGGAAGCGAGGAAGGCGGCATCGAGATCGCAGAGCCGCGAGGCCGCGAGCGCCTTGGCGGTGATGTCGATGGCGACAGAATCGGGTTCGGCGCCACCGGTCAGAGCCGACCAGCCTTGAGCGAACAGCCGCTCGGCGATGGAGCCGATGCGCCCGGCCGAATGCACGCGCTTCAGGTCGTTGAGCTCGACGAACAGCTCGCGCAACGCGAAGGGGGCAGCCATGCCGCCCCCCGTATCGGATGAGATCATTGACGCACGCCGAGCCAGTCGAGGAGCATGTGCTGCTGCTTGCCGAAATCGTGCTCCGGACTGTGGCCGTTGGCGACCATGGGCGCCTTGAAGAACGAGGACAGCTGCTCCTGCGGGCCGCTCTCGCCGCGCTTCTTGGCGAGGTCGAGAACGCGGGCGATCTCGATCACCAGGGGTGCGGCCAGGATGGAATCCTTGCAGAGGAAGTTGACCTTGATCTGCATCCGCTGACCGAGGAAGCCGGTGACGTCGATATTGTCCCAGGCTTCCTTGTCGTCGCCGCGCGGGCGATAATAGTGAATGTGGACCAGATGGTCCTCGACCGGATAGCCGAGGATCGAGTCGAGCACCGTGCCCTTGGTGTTCAGCTTCGACTGGAGCGAGTCCTTGTCGTTGAGAGCGAGACCATCGCGATTGCCGAGGATGTTGGTGGAGAACCAACCATCGACATGCAGGGCGCGGGCCTTGAGGGCGGGGGCCAGCACCGTCTTCATCATGGTCTGGCCGGTCTTGCCGTCCTTGCCAGCCAGCGGCACGCCCATTTCGCGGGCCAGCTCCATCAGCGCCGGCACGTCGGCCGCCACGCTCGGAGTGAAGTTGGCGTAGGGCACGCCGCTCTGGATCGCCGCGTAGGCGTAGAGCATCGCCGGGCTGATCGACTCGTCGCTCGCATCGAGTCCCTTCTCGAAGGCGGCGCGGGAGTTGAGCGCCGGCGCATTGAGGTCGGGCCAGCGCTCGGTGGAGGCGAGGTTGATCACGACGACTTCGTCGAGATTGCTCTCCAGACGAAAGCGGCGAAGGTCGTTGGCGATGACCGAGACCGCCTCGCGGTGATCGGCGGCGACGATGCGGTTCGCACCCTCGATGTTCTTGCAGAACTTGGCGCTGCCGACAGCCGGCCAGGGCTTGATGCCCTTGAGCACCTGGGCGCCGTTCTCGATGTCCTGCTTGGTGAGCACGCCGTGGCCGGTGGCGGCGGAGGCGAGATCGTCGTCGTTGAGGTCCCAGCCGCCAAAAACGAGATCCTTGTAATCGGCCAATCCCGCGACCGAGAGACCTGCGAGGGGCAAGCCGTCGAGACGGTTCGATCCAGATTTGATCATCTCGATGCCGGCGATGGCGGTGGTGGCGACGGCGCCACCCATACCGACGAAGGCAACGCCGACGCGGCGACCGGTCTGCATGCTCATTGGAAAAAGGCTTCCTTCAATGGGTCCATCGGGGCGTGTCTCATCGACGTTGCGAACCCGCCCTCTGGGACCATCGTAACTGGTCTACGGAGCCTTCGTTCCAACCCCGGCCAGGATGCCTTTTTGACGCGGCCTCTCTGAACCGCACCCGAACGATTACTTAAAATATCGTTAAATCATAGCCTTAACCGTTCCTTAAGCGTGCCACGCTTGAATCACGGAGCTGTCCCATTGTGGTCACAGCTCCCGGCGAGACCTCCGCTCGCTGAACCGATCGAAGCCGCGTCCTAGAACGCCGCGGCACGAACAAGGAACACTGATGGGGCTTTTCCCGGAGCCGGCGCATCGCGCCGACGACGCGTGCCGTCTCGTGCCCAACGAGACCCTGGATCGTGAAGACATGGTCGCCTGGCTGAAGCCCGGCTCCCTTCGCGGCACAAAGAAGGCAGGCGCCACGGTATCGGCCAAATTGACCTTCGCGAAGATCGCGATCGGCCTGCTGCTCGGGTCGGGACTGCCCCAGAGCGCTCTGGCACCGGCCGCCACCGCCCATGACCGCATCGACCTGCGCGCATTCGTGGCAAGTGACTTCGCAGCGGTGACACTCGACAAACCCTCGGATTGGCAGGGGGTTCCCCTCCTCGACCAGGAACCAGCGACGGCGAGCCTCATCGAGTCCGATCTTGCTTCTCTTCCCCAGAGCCGGGAGAGCGCGGGACGGGACGTCCTCCGGTTCGGCGACATGAATGTGCCGCGCGACATCGTCGAGACGATCCTGAAGGCGTCGTCCGAGACCGGGGTCGACCCGGTCTACATGATGGCGCTCGCCGACAAGGAATCGAGCTTCTCGACCACGGTGAAGGCCTCGACATCGTCGGCGGAGGGGCTGTTCCAGTTCCTGTCCGGCACCTGGCTGGAACTGGTGCGGACCTACGGCGCCCGCTACGGCTATGAAGCCGAGGCCAACGCCATCACCGGCCGAGGCGGCGCCATCACGATTCAGGACGAGGCCACCCGCACCCGCGTCCTGCGCCTGCGCCAGGATCCCTATGTGGCGGCCCTGATGGCCGGCGAGCTGATCAAGCGCGACCGCGCCCGCATCGAGCAGCGGATCGGCCGCGAACTGAAGACCTCCGAACTCTATCTCGCCCATTTCCTCGGCACGTCGAGCGCCGGCAAGTTCCTGGCGCTCAGCACCGACAACCCGGATGTGGTGGCCAAGCAAGCGTTCCGCGCGGCCGCCCGCTCCAACCGCAGCCTGTTCACGGAAAAGACCGGGAAGCACCGCCGCAGCCTGACCGTCGCGGAAGTCCGCGAGCGTCTCGGCGACATGATCGACCGCCGGCTCGATCAATATGAAGGCGTCACCGCCCTCGTCGGCACGCAGGAGGCCACCCCGGACATCGCCAGCGATCCGAGCCAGGCCTCGGCCCTCCTCGATGCCAGCCTGCGGGTCTCGGCCCCGACCCAGCGGATGCAGGTGACCGAGGCTTTGCCGAGAGAGTGAAGCCCGGCCGAGTTCGGTCGAAATTCGTCGCTCGGGCTGCGCGGGACCAAAGGACGTAGCGATGCCACCTCCGGCATGGCGTCCACGGTTCTTTCCGGTCTAGAACCGCCGAACCAGCGCCGACGGTGAGCCGACGGGACCTGCGCTCTTGGATGACGACCGGCGGCCGATGACAGATCAAGAACCGGAACGGCCGAAGGCCCCTGACGCGCCGGATGCCCGAACCGCCGCCCGCGAAGCCGGACAGGCGGCACGTGTCCTGTTCAAGCATCTCGGCTTCCTCCTCGCCACGGCGTTTCGCGGTCTCGCGCGGGGCCTGCTTGCGACGGGGCGCGCAGCGGGACGGACGCTCGGCACCCTCGGCGCGAGACTCGCCGCGCGCGCCGCCTCCGCGCGTACGAACGGCACGGGCACTCCGCCTGCGACAGGGATCGCTCCGGCGGCGCAGACGCCACAATCAAGCTGGTGCGGCCGATTGCGGCAGCGGCCCTACCTCGCCGCCGGCCTCGCGGCCCTCGCCCTGCCGCTGGTCTTCGTCTTGGGCCTCGTCCTCTACAGTTTCGCGACCCTGCCGCCGCTGGGCGGGGTGGTGCCGGAAGGCGGCCAGCGCGCCCTCACGGTGGAGGCGGATGACGGAAGGGTCTTCGCCACGCGCGGCGCCTTCCAGGGCCAGAAGCTCACGGCGGCCGACATGCCCGCCCATCTCGCCCAGGCCGTGGTCGCCATCGAGGACCGGCGGTTCTACTCGCATTGGGGGGTCGATCCGCGCGGGCTGGCGCGGGCGCTCTGGCGCAACACCGTGAGCGGCGGCGTCCGCGAGGGCGCCTCCACCATCACCCAGCAATATGTCCGGCTGACCTCCCTGACCCAGGAGAAGACGCTGCGCCGGAAGATCCAGGAAGCGTTCCTGGCCCTGCGCGTCGAGAGCACGATGTCGAAGGAGGACATCCTCCTCGGCTATCTCAACACCGCCTATTTCGGGGCCGGCGCCTACGGGATCGACGCCGCGTCGCGGCGCTATTTCGGCAAGGGCGCGAAGGCGCTGACCCTCCCCGAGGCGGCGATGCTGGCGGGCCTCGTCAGGGCGCCTTCGCAATTGGCGCCGACGCGTAATTTCGGCGGCGCCAAGGAGCGCGCCGACATCGTCCTGCAGACCATGGTCGAGACCAAAGCGATCAGCGCCGCCGAGGCCGACAAGGCCCGCGCCGAGACGATCACGCTCCGCACCCCGCCCGAGACGCCGCCGGGCACCAACTATTTCCTCGACATGGTCTCGGCGGATGCCAAGCGCCTGTCGGACACGTCCGGCGACGTCACCCTGCGCACCACCCTCAACCTCGACTTGCAGAGCCTGGCGGAGGGCGTCATCGCCCGGCGGCTCGATGCGGAAGGGGCGAAGAAGAAGGCGGGCCAGGGCGCCATGGTGGTCCTGAACAAGGAGGGCGCAATCCTCGCCATGGTGGGCGGGCGCGATTACGAGGACAGCCAATTCAACCGGGCGATCCAGGCCAAGCGCCAAGCCGGCTCGCTGTTCAAGCTGTTCGTCTACCTCACCGCCTATGAGAAGGGCCTTTCGCCGGAGACGGTGCTGGTCGACCGGCCGATCCAGATCGGGGATTGGGAGCCGCAGAATGCGAGTGGCCGTTTCCGTGGGGCAGTCCCCCTCCGCACCGCCTTCGCCCAATCGATCAACACCATCGCCGCCCAGCTCGCCGACGAGATCGGCATGGCCTCCGTCATCGAGACCGCGCGCAAGCTCGGCGTCACCTCCGACCTTCCCAACGTTCCGAGCCTCGCCCTCGGCTCGGCAGAGGTGTCCCTACTCGAGATGACACGAGCCTATGCTGGCGTGCTGGCGAGCGCCCAGCCCCTCGACACCTACGGCGTCCATGCCATTCGCGGGCCCGGCCCGGACCCGCTCTACCTGCGCCCCGATGCCAAGCCGACGACGCCGCTGCCGGGCGAGAGCCGGGCGATGATGCTCGATTCGCTCCAGGCCGTGGTGGATAGCGGAACCGGGCGGGCCGCGCGGATCACCAACCTCGCGGTGGGCGGCAAGACCGGGACGACGCAGGATTACCGCGACGCCTGGTTCGTCGGGGTGACACCGGACCTCGTCGTCGGCGTCTGGGTCGGCAACGACGACAATGCCTCGATGAACAAGGTCGGCGGCGGCGACCTGCCGGCGGCGATCTTCAAGGATTTCACCCAACGCGCCACCGTCCAGATGGCGTCACGGCGCAAGCGCCCCTCCGCCGCCCGCGCCGAGCCGGCCCCCGCTGCCAAGGAGACTGCCGCGGCCGGGGCGCTGCGCGGCGTGCCGGAGGTGATCGATACCGGCACTCTCTCGTTCCGCGGCCGGACGGTGCGCCTGCTGGGTGTCGACGGCGAGCGGGGCGCCCTGGCGCGCCAGCTCGCGCGCTATCTGCGCCGGCGCGAAGTCGTCTGCGCGCCAGCGGCCGGCGGCGCGGGCGACGAGGCGCAGCCTGCGGGCCTGCGCTGCCAGATCGACGGCGACGATCTCGCCTCCCTGATCCTTACGGCCGGCGGTGCGCGCGCCTCCGAAGATGCCCCGTCCGACCTCCTGGCGGCGGAGGAGCAGGCCCGCTCGGAGCGGGCCGGTTTGTGGCGGCGCGAGCGCTGATCCGAACGTCGCCGGGACTTAAGTGTCTCTGACAAAACTCCCGCTGCGTCGTCGTGCTTCGAGCGAGAACCGACCGTAACCGGGAGTTTTGTGAGGCACTCTCAATCCGCCACGCCCGAGCTCTGCGGCATACGTCCGATCGGTCGCCCGTCGGCTCGGCACGTCATTTAGGTTGTAACCTTCAACAATCTTGCTATCAGTAGTTGCTGATATTCGCACATCGCATACCTTGAGTCGTGCTGGATATTCAGTCTCGAGAAGGATATTCTCAATGGATATTTTAGCGGTTCAAACAGCCCTCCATAAAAACGGAATCAATCCCGGCGATATCGACGGCATTTGGGGGCGACGGACAGTAGCGGCGGTCAAATTATTTCAGAAACTACGAGGATTGGAGGTCGATGGCATTATTGGGCCGTTAACAAGCCAAGCCTTGTTCGGCACGATTCCAAGCACGACAGGTCAGCCCGAAACCAATGCCGGGCCTATCGTCTGGTATCAGGAAGCTGTCGACCTCATCGGGACCAGGGAGTTTCCCGGGCGACCCTCAAATGAGGACATCATCGAATGGGCCGTCAACCTGAACATCGATTATAAGAGCGACGACATTCCATGGTGCGGCCTGTTTGCGGCGCATTGCATCGGCGCGACACTTCCCGACGAAAGCCTGCCGAAGCATCCCTTACTTGCCCAGAATTGGGCAAAATTCGGCGACTATTGCACGCCGAGAAAAGGATCGATCCTCGTCTTCTGGCGCGGGCACGCAACCAGCAAGCTCGGTCATGTCGGTTTTTACAAGAGCGAAGACGACACGGCTTACCATGTGCTCGGCGGGAATACGAACAACGCCGTCAGCATCGCGCGGATTGAAAAGAAAAGGCTGATTACATCGCGCTGGCCCCGCACCGCGAAGAGCATCAATGGCGATGTCGTTCACCATTCCTCCGATGAGCCACTGTCGCACAACGAAGCGTAGATCGTCATGATTGCTGCAATGGCGGTTTGAGCCACAGACAGCATCACTTTGAAAGCGAGTCGTCGTTCTTACCGGAACGGCGGCTCGTCGAAGCTCCTCAGCTTGCGCGAATGCAGGCCGTTGCGGTCGGCGCGGAGGATATCGAGGGCCGACAGGCCGATGAGCAGGTGCTCGGCCACCGCCCGCTCGTAGAAGGCGTTGGCCGCGCCCGGCAGCTTGATCTCGCCGTGAAGCGGCTTGTCGGAGACGCAGAGGAGCGTGCCGTAGGGAACCCGCAGGCGGTAGCCCTGCGCCGCGATGGTGCCGCTCTCCATGTCGACGCCGATGGCGCGGGACAGGTTGATTCGCCGCCGCTCCTGGCTGAAGCGGAGCTCCCAGTTGCGGTCGTCATAGGTCACCACCGTGCCCGTTCGCAGGCGCCGCTTCAGGTTCTCGCTGGTCTCGCCGGTGACGCTGGCGGCGGCCGCCTGGAGTGCGAGCTGGACTTCGGCGAGGGCCGGCACCGGCACGTCCGGCGGCACGAGTTCGTCGAGGATGCGATCCCGGCGCAGATAGCCATGGGCGAGGACGTAGTCGCCGATGGTCTGCGATTGCCGCAACCCGCCGCAATGGCCGACCATGAGCCAGCAATGCGGACGCAGGACCGCAAGATGGTCGGTGATCGTCTTGGCGTTGGAAGGACCGACGCCGATATTGACCAGCGTGGTGCCCTGCATCGACCCGTCGGGGCCGCGCGCCACGAGATGGTAGGCCGGCATCTGGAACTTGTGCCAGGGCGAGGCGGCGATGAGGCTTGCGGGATCGATGCTCGCCGCCTCCTCCCGCGAGACGGAGATGCCGCCGGGCAGGATCATGCGCTCGTAACCGTCCCTGCCGCTGGCGAGCTGCTCCAAGCCGTGCCGGATGAAGCCGTCGACGTAGCGATGGTAGTTCGTCAGCAGGATCCAGGGCTGGACGTCGCGCCAGTCGCAGCCGGTGTAATGGACGAGGCGGCGCAGGGAGTAATCGACCCGGATCGCGTCAAACAGCGCCAGGGGCTTCGGCTCTTCAACTGGTGCCACCCAGAGACCGTCGGCGATCTCGTCACCCACCACCGAGAGCAGCGGGACGGGGAAGTAGGTGGCGAGATCGCGCGGCGTGATCCCGCTGCCGGAGAGGTTGGCGCCGGGCTCCAGCACATAGGGGTAGGGGATCTCCTGCGCGCTCAGGCCGACTTCGAGGGTCGCGCCGTAATCCCGGATCAGCGGCGTCAGCTGCTCCAGCAGATACGGCCGGAAATGCGCCGGCTGCGTCACCGTGGTGGCGTAGGTGCCGGGAGACTGGAACTTCGCCGTTGCGCGGGAAAAACGCGGGATCGGCCCGGACGGGTGATAGGTGATCCGCAATTCGGGATAGCGGAACTGAAGCCGCTCCGCATGGTCGGGCGCGGCGCCCCCGTCGAGATAGCGGGTCAGGGCGGTCTGGAGCGACTGGATCGCACCCGCGTACAGAGCGGCGAGGCGGTCGACGGCAGTCTCGGCATCGCCCACGGATTCCATCGGGCGCCATTCGCTGGTGGTCACGCTCTCTCCTCGAAAGGCTTCGGCTCCAAGGCCGGCAGGGTCGATGGCCGGCGGTGCCGAAAGAACCGCCGTGGTCCTATGCGAGAAACCTATACCGGGCCGGCGCCCGATGGAACGATGCGGCCCGCATGGCGGATCGCTGTCGACCGGCTTGCGCACGGGGGCGAGTTGTCCGACATGCTCGCTGCGAACGGCTCGCGCGGTCCCGCCGGGTAACGCCTCTCCCCACATACGATGCGCACGATGAGCGACCCAATCGACCGGCGACCCGGCGAAGAGACCATCACGCTGCCCGAGTCCCATGATGCCGGGCTCTACTTCATCGGCCGTCTCCGGACCCCGTGGGCGAGCAGGGCCGAATGCCCGAAGAACGGGCTCCAGACCGATGCCGTCTGCACGCTGGAGGTCGATGCCGCCTTCGCCCCCGGTCTGCAGAACGTGGAGGGGGCGAGCCACCTCATCGTGCTCTACTGGATGGACCGGGCCGCCCGGGACATCGTGCGCCAGAGGCCGCGCCATGCCGAGGGCAGCCGCGGCACGTTCTCCCTGCGCTCGCCGGCACGCCCCAACCCCATCGCACTCTCGGTGGTGGAACTTCTCGGCATCGACGGCGCGACCGTGAGCGTCCGAGGGCTGGACTGCCTCGACGGTACACCTCTCCTCGACATCAAGCCGTATTACGCCACGACGGATTCCCGGCCGGGCGCCACTGTCGACAGAGCCGGTACGGCAAAGACAGCGGACATGCCGGGTGCGGCCCGATGAGGGCGCTGCCCTTAGCCCTTGCCGGGTTGGCGATCCTCGGGCTCGGCTTCGCCATCGGATGGATCGAGAAGCCCTCGCGTCTCAACACCCGGCTCTACGCCACGGACAGGCTGCCTTCGATCCAGGCGCATCTCGACGATGCGCCGGACGGCTACATCCTCCTCGCCGGCGATTCGCAGGCCGAGTTGCAGAGCCCGGCGCAGCGGGTCTGCGGCGCGGAGATCGTCAATGGCGGCGTCAGCGGTGCATCGGCCTCCGTCTATGCCGATCTCGTGGCGACGCTGTCGGTGAAGACCCGCCCCCGCGCGGTGGTGGCCTTCATCGGTACCAACGATCTGCAGCGGAAGAAGGAGCCGCTCTCCGACAAGACCGCCCGGCGTTTCGACGAGGCGGTGGAGCGGATCGTGAAGCGGCTGCAGGCCCACAGCGACCGCGTCGTGGTCGCCGCCGTCCCACCCATCTCGCGTTCCGTCGAGAAGCGTCTCGAACCGGCGGCGGTGGCGGCCTATTCCGCCCGGATCGAGGTCCTGTGCCGGCGCCTCGCATGCCGATACGCCGACCCTTTTGCAGATCTACGCGACGGCGATACCGGGTTCGCCCGCCCCGGCGCCTTGCGCGACGACCTGCACATCGCGAATTACCGCCGCGTCATGCGGGCCCTGGAACCCGCTCTCTGTGCGGCGTCGCCCTGATCAGGCCTCGGCGTGATGGGGCGCTGCCGGGGCCGGCGATGCGCCGCCCGCGGGTCGATCCCCCTTCGGAGCCTTGATGCGGTACCAGCCGACATAGAGCGCGGGCAGGAAGAACAGGGTGAGGAACGTGGCGGCGATGATGCCGCCGATCATGGCATAGGCCATCGGTCCCCAGAACACCTCCCGCGCGATGGGGATGAGAGCGAGGCTCGCCGCCCCGGCGGTGAGCAGGATCGGCCGCATCCGGTGGCAGGTCGCCTCCACCACCGCATCCCATGGAGCGTAGCCCTCGCGGTCGTACTCGTCGATCTGCATCACCAGGATCACCGAGTTGCGGATAATGATGCCGATGAGGGCGAGCACGCCGAGGATGGCGACGAAGCCCAGCGGCTTGCCGAAGGGCAGCAGAATTGCCACCACGCCGATGAGGCCGAGCGGCGCCACGCTCGCCACCAGGAACAGTTTCTGGAAGCTTTGGAGCTGGATCATCAGGAACATCGCCATGGCGAGCAGCATCACCGGCGCCACCGCCGCGATGGGTCCGCTGCCCTTGGCGCTCTCCTCCACCGCACCGCCGACGGCGAGGGTGTAGCCGTCGGGCAGAGTCTTCTCGAACGCCTTGATCGCCGGATCGAGGGCGTTGACGATGGTCGGCGCCTGGGTGTCATCGACGATCGCCGCGCGCACGGTGATGGTGGGCAGGCGGTCGCGGCGCCAGACGATGGGCTGTTCGAGTTCGTAGCTCACCGTGGCGAAGGCCAGCAGGGGCACGACGCTGCCGTTCGACAGCGGCACCTGCAGGCTTTGCAGCGTCTCGACGGAGTTGCGTTCCGCCGCCTGGGCGCGGCCGACCACGTCCACGAGGTAGATCGAATCGCGCACCTGCGTGATCGAGCGGCCGCCGACGATGCCGTTGAGCAGACCGGCGATATCCTCCGAGGTGACGCCGAGCTGGCGCGCCTTGTCCTGGATGATGTCGACCTTCAGCACCTTGCCCGGCTCGTTCCAGTCGAGGTTCGGCAAGCCGACATTCGGGCTCGAGGCGACGATGTTGCTGAGCTGGAGCGCGAGGCCGCGCACCTTCTGGAGATCGGGACCGCTCAGCCGGTACTGGATCGGGCGGCCCACCGGAGGGCCGAGGTCGAGGGAATGAACGAAGACGTCGGTGCCGACGAACTCCTTGGCGGCCAGCGCCTCGAATTTCTGAATCATCTTGTCCCGCGCCTCGAGCGACGAGGTCACGACGATGATCTGGCCGAAGAACGCGTTGCCGAGCTGCTGGTCGAGGGGAAGGTAGAAGCGCACCGCGCCCTGCCCGACATAGGAGCTCCAGCGCAGGATCTCGGGATCGCCCTTCAGGGTCGCCTCGAACCTGTCCATCTGCCCCTTGGTCTCGGCGATGCTGGCGTTCTGCGGCAGGGTCATGTCCACGAGGATCTCGGGACGGTCGGAGGCCGGGAAGAATTGCTGCTGCACGAACTGGATGCCGTAGAGCGACACGCCGAGGAGGCCGACGCAGAAGGCCACGGTGATCCAGCGGAAACGCATGGCCGGAAGTAGCATCGCGCGGAAGCTGCGAAGCAGGAAGCTCGGTTTGTCGTGATGCTTCTTGATGGTCTTCGGCAGCAGCTTCACGCCGATCAGCGGCGCGAACAGCACCGCCACCACCCATGAAATCAGCAGCGAGGCCGCGATGACCACGAACAGGCTGTAGGTGTATTCGCCCGCCGCAGAGCCGTTGAAGCCAATGGGCAGGAAGCCCGCCACGGTGACCAACGTGCCGGTGAGCATCGGGAAGGCGGTGGAGGTATAGGCGAAGGTCGCCGCCTTCTTCAGGGTGTCGCCCACCTCGAGCCGCGCGACCATCATCTCCACGGTGATCATGGCGTCGTCGACGAGGAGGCCGAGCGATATGATGAGCGCGCCGAGCGAGATGCGCTGGAGGGTGACGCCCATCACCTGCATCACCACGAAGACCACGGCGAGGACGAGGGGAATCGAGAACGAGACCACGAGCCCCGCGCGCCAGCCGAGGCTGATGAAGCTGACGCCCAGCACGATGACGACGGCCTCGATAAGGGCCTTGGTAAAGCCGCCCACCGCCTCTTCGACGATCTTGGGCTGATCCGAGACCAGATGGATGCCGACGCCGTAAGGCAACTCGCCTTCGAGCTTCTTCATCCGCGCCTTGAGGTCGTGGCCGAAGGTCAGCAGGTTGCCCGAGGGCTGCATGGCGATGGCGAGGCCGATGGCGGGCTGGCCGTTGAAGCGGAACAGGGCGGTGGGCGGATCGGTGAAGCCGCGCGAGATCTCGGCCACGTCCGAGAGGCGGAAGAAGCGGTCGTTCACCCGCAGGTTGATGGTCCTGAGGCTGTCCTCGGAGACGAACTGGCCGCCGACCCGCACGGAGACGCGCTCGGGGCCGGCCTGGATCACGCCGGAGGGGGCGATGGCGTTCTGCGCCTGCAACGTCTTGATGACCGCGGCCTGATCGACGCCGAGACCGGCGAGCTTGCGGGTGGAGAAGTCGAGGTAGATGACCTCGTCCTGCGCGCCCAGGAGCTGCATCTTGCCGGCATTGTTGACCTTCTTCAGATCGGCCCGCACCCGCTCCACATAGTCGCGCAACTGGCGCATCGAGACCCCGTCGGCGGTGAACGCGTAGACGTTGCCGAAGACGTCGCCGAACTCGTCGTTGAAGAACGGCCCCTGGATCCCTTGCGGGAAGGTGCTGCCGATATCGCCGATGCGCTTGCGCACCTGATAGAAGATTCCCGGAATGGTCTTGGGCGGCGTCGTCTCGCGCAGCTGGACGAAGACCGTGGTCTGCCCCGGCGTGGTGTAGCTGCGGCTGAAATCGACGGCGTCGATCTGCTGCAACTCCTTCTCGATCCGCTCGGTGACCTGGTCGAGGGTGTCGCTGATCGTGGCGCCGGGCCAGCGCGCCTGCACGATCATGGTCTTGATGGCGAAGGGCGGGTCTTCCTCGCGGCCGAGCTTCTCGTAGGCGAGGAAACCCGCCACCATCGAGATCAGCATCAGGAACCAGACGAAGGAGCGGTGCTCGAGCGCCCATTCGGACAGGTTGAAGTTCTTCACGGGCGGCTCTCGCGTGAGGCTGTTCGGATCGGCGCGGCTATTGTGAGGTTTCGGACAGGCGGACGCGCTGGCCTTCGCTGAGACTGAGTGCCCCGGCGAGGACGACGCGGTCCCCCGGCTTCAGGCCCTCGGTGACGGACACGCGCTGGTCGTTCCGCTCCGCCAGGGTGACGTCGCGGCGGGACACGGAATCCCCGGCCTCGTTCACGATCCAGACCGCGCTCCGACCATCGGCTTCGAAGACCGCCGTCGCCGGCAGCTGGAACCGCGCTTTCATGTGGCGCGAGAGCCCGACGGTGATGGTGGAGCCGAGACGGAATGCCTCCGGCGGGTTGAGCAGGGTCATCCGGATCCGCCGGGTACGGGTCTTCTGATCGGCGAAGGGCGAGATCTCGCGGACTTTCCCCGTCGCCGTCACGTCGGGCGCGCTCTGGAGCGCCACGGTGAAGACCGCGTCCTTCGGCATGGCGCCCACGAGATCCTCGGGGATGTCCACCACGGCCTCGCGCTCTTCAGGCCGGGCCAGGGTCGCCACCGCCTGCCCCGCCGAGAGGACCTGTCCCACCTCCGCGCTGCGGACGGTAACGACGCCGTCGAAATCCGCATGCAGCTCGGTATAGCCCATCTGGTCACGGGCCTTCTGCAGGTTCGCCTGGGCCTGGGCGAGGCGGGCCTGGGCCGTGTCGCGGCTTGCCACGGCGCTGTCGAGCCGCGCCTGGCTGACATTGCCGTTGGCGATCAACCGCCGCTGCCGCAACTCGGTGGCGCTGGCATTCTCGGATTGGGCCGTCGCATCGGCGAGTTCCGCCTCGGCGCGGGTGAGGGCGAAGCGGGTGACGATGGGGTCGAGGGCGGCGATACGCTGGCCCTTCTTCACCACGTCGCCCACCGTCACGTCGCGGGCGATGACCCGGCCCGCGATCTGGAATCCGATCTCCGATTGGTAGCGGGGGGCCACGAACCCGGCGAAGGGCCCGAACACGATCGTGTCGACGGGCTTGGCCACCGTATAGAGCACGGGCCGCACCGGCGGCGGGCCGGCTTCCTCCTCCGCGCCATGGCAGGCGCCGAGGCCGGACAGGGCCGCCCCGATCAGGACGACGCGGATGCCGGAGCGGATCATCGGGCGATCTCCTCGGCAACGGCGACGGTCTGGCCCGGCCGGAGGAACTGGATGCCAGCGATGACCACCTCCTCGCCCGGTTCGACACCGCCGGACAGGGCGATGGTGTTGGGCGAATACCGGTCGATGGTCACGTTGCGCGGGGCGACCTTGCCGCTGGCCGGATCACGCACCCACACGGCCGGCCCGTTCTCCCAGCGGTAGAGCGAGGACCAGGGCAGGACGATGGCCGCCTGCGGCCTGAACTTGCCGGTGCCGATGACGATGGCCCCGAGGGACATGGCGGCGGGCGTCTCCTTCAGGCCGACCTTCACCCGCACGGTCCCGGAGGCGGCGTCGACGCTGGGCGAGATCTCCCGCACCGTGCCGACGGTCCGCACCTTCGGATCCGCCTGGAGGGTGATGTCGACCTGCTTGCTCTCGGGCGGGGTCGCCAGCACCGCCTCGAACACGTTGAACACCGCGTCGCGCGGCCCGTCCTCGGCCATGGTGAGCACGGTCTGTCCGGCCTGGACCACCTGGCCCACCTCGAAGCTGCGGCTGAGCACGATGCCGTCCACGCCCGCCTTCAGGTCGGTATAGGAGAACTGCTCCTGGGCCGTGCCGAGAGCCGCCTTGGCGGATTCCACCGAGGCCTGGGTCGTGCGGAGCTGCTGCTCGGCATCGTCATAGCTCGGCCGCGTGGTGAAGCCGCTGGAGAGCAGCATCTCCTGTCGCTTGAAATTGACCTTGGCCTGGGTCAGCAGCGCCTCGGCGGAGGTGAGCGCAGCCTGCGCGTTGTTGAGATTGGCGCGCTGCTCCTGCGGATCGAGCTTGGCCAGAACCCGGTCGGCGGTGACGTGATCGCCCACTTCCACGAGGCGCACGGCGATCTTGCCGTTATTGCGGAAGGCGACGTTGACCTGCGACTGGGCCTGGATGTCGCCCGTGAAGACGAGATCGGCTGAAATGGTGCTGCGCTCGGCCTTCGCCGTCCGGACCACGGCGAGGCTCTGCTTCGAGGCAGTCGGGCCGGGTTGGCCGGCATCGTCCTTCGCCTGCGCCGGCAGGCAAGCCAGGGCGGCGAAGCCGAGGCAGGCCACCGTCCGGGCGCCGCGGTACCGTCGAATGGACATGGTCGGACCAGACACTGTGACCCCATCCCGCAAAAGCTCTATCGAGGCGCCTGTCTATCGGTTATCTTACCGACCGTCCAGACGGTTTTTAGAGAGGGGAACATGGCGAAGCCGCGTACACGGCGGGAGGATCGGCCGAGCGTCATCCTCGATGCGGCCGAGAGCCTGATCCGTCGCGCGGGCACGCGCACCCTGACCATCGACGCGGTCGCGGCCGAAGCGGGCCTGAGCAAGGGCGGGGTGCTCCACCATTTCTCGTCGAAGGACGCGCTGATCTCGGCGATGGCCGAGCGCAAGCTCAAGGAGGTCAAGGACGGCATCGCCCGGCTCGAAGCGGAGCAGGTGCCGGGCCCCTCCGCCCTCCCCCTCGCCCTGATCGCTCATGCAAGGCAGGTCTATGCCGACGAGGAGGGGTTTCCACGGGCTTTCCTCCTGGCCTCGGCGGAGAATCCGGAGGCGTTCGCCGGCTTCAACGCCTTCCTTAGTGAGCGGCTCGCCGCCCTGGAAAAGATCGAGACCTGTCCGGGGATCGGCGCGGCTTTGGTCTTCTCGACGCTGGGGCTGCTGATCTCCCGGACTCTGGGCTTCCATTCGATGGAAGGCGCGCAGCTGGAGCGGCTCTTCGACGGCCTTGAGAAGGTGGCGCGATGCGTGACCGAGGGCGAGATCCCACCCGATTCGTGCGGGACGCCCTGAGCAGGTTCACGCGAGGGCGGCCATGGCCTGGAACACGAGGGCGTGGCGGGCGGCGAGGGCGTCGATATCGGTGGCATAACCGCCGCCGATCACCGCCACGAGGGGGATGCGGCGCCGGCGCGCCTCTCCGACGACGTAGCGATCCCGCGCGGCGAGGCCCGCATCGGTGAGGGACAAGCGCCCGAGCCGGTCGTCCCTATGAGGATCGACCCCGGCATTGTAGAACACGATGTCCGGCGAGAGCCCATCGAGAAGGCCCGGCAGATGCGCGCCGAGCACGGCGGCGTAGGCCGCGTCGTCGATGCCGTCGACGAGGCCTACATCGAGATCGCCCGGTATCTTGCGCGTCGGATAGTTCTTCTCGGCATGGATCGAGAAGGTGAACAGGTCCGGCGAGCCTGCGAGGCAATCGGCGGTGCCGTCCCCCTGATGGACGTCGCAATCGACCACCAGGGCCCTGCGGATCGTACCCTCGTCCTGGAGCGCCAGGGCGGCGGCGGCGACGTCGTTGAACACGCAGAAGCCGGCACCCGTCTCCCGCCGCGCATGGTGACTGCCGCCGGCGGCGCTGCCGGCGAGGCCATGGTCCAGCGCCAGCCGCGCCGCCGCGAGGGTACCGCCGACTGACGCCCGCGAACGGGCCACGACGCTCTCGTCCACCGGCAGGCCGATGCCGCGTTCGATCTCCCGCGACACGGAACAGGACAGGACCGCATCGACGTAATCAGCCCGGTGCGCCCGCTTCAGCAGGGCCGCGTCCGCCGGTTCCGGCCTGACGAAGCCGGAGGGGGCGAGACCAAGCCGCGCCAGCGTTTCGGCCAGCCGCCCATATTTCCGCATCGGGAACCGGTGCCCGTCCGGCAGGACGGCCTGATAGGCGGGGTGGACGACGATGGGCGGAATCATGCCGGGTCGAACCGGCCGTGCCGGAGTACAGTTCCGCGTACGGCCACGGGTCTCGTCTCGCTCACGCGCTCGCCTTCCCTCCGACGGGCGGCCGATGGGAGCCGCGCCGCTGTCATACGACTGAAACAGCCTGCCTGTTACGGCCTCGGGCAGGGGCTGGTTCCGTCAAGCGGCGGGGGCCCGGAGGGAGTGCGGCATGATGGGCAGCATCGAGACCGGCGCGATCGTCGCGCTCTCGCTCTGTGCCGCGCTGACCCTGGTCAATTGTCTCAGCATCGCCATCGCCGCATGGCGCATCGGCCGCAATCGCGGGCTCCCGAGCTTTCCCAGCGCTGCGCCGATCTCCCTCGTGCGCCCGGTCTGCGGCCTCGAAGCGTTCAGCGAGGAGATGCTAGAGCGCGGCTTCCATCTCGCTCATCCGGATTACGAGCTGATCTTCTGCGTCGCTGACGGCCGCGATCCCATCGTCCCGCTGCTGCACCGCCTGATGGCGGCCCATCCGGCGGTGCCGGCGCGGCTCATCGTCGGCGACGAGCGCATCAGCGACAATCCGAAGCTCAACAATTGCGTGCGCGGCTGGGAGGCGGCCCGCCACGAATGGGTGGTGCTCGCCGATTCCAACGTCCTGATGCCACCGGACTATCTGCAACGGCTGCAGGCCTCGTGGCGGGCGGATACGGGCCTCGTCTGCTCCACGCCCATCGGCGCACGGCCGCATGGCTTCTTCGCCGAACTCGAATGCGCCTTCCTCAATACGCTTCAGGCGCGCTGGCAATATACCGGCGAGAGTCTCGGCCTCGGCTTCGCCCAGGGCAAGAGCATGCTCTGGCACAAGCCCTTCCTCGATGCGCAGGGCGGGATCCGGGCGCTCGCCGCCGAGATCGCCGAGGATGCGGCGGCGACCAAGCTCGTGCGCGCGGCGGGCAAGCGGGTGCATCTCGTGGCCTCGCCCTTCGACCAGCCCCTGGGCAACCGTGCGTTCCGCGAGGTCTGGTCGCGGCAGGTGCGCTGGGCGCGCCTGCGCCGGGTCACCTTCCCGCATTTCTTCGCGCCGGAGATCGGCTCGGGCGCGGTGCTTCCCTTCGCGATCGCGGCGCTCGCGGTCCCGGACGCTCCGGTCCTGATCGGCGTCGTCGCCATGGCCATGCTCTGGTACGGCGCCGAATACGCGCTCGCCGCCCGCGCCGGGTGGCACCGCTCTCCCCGGCTCCTCCTCGCCTTCCTCCTGCGCGACGCGACCCTCCCGGTCATGTGGGCGAGCGCCTGGATGCAGAGCGCCATCGTCTGGCGCGGCAACGCCATGGACATCCGCCCCAAGGAGACGCCCCGCCTGCGCACCCGCGCGACGGTGGCCTGACGGCGGATACGGGCGCCGCACTCCCTATTTCTCGTACGGCAAAACTCTTGCTTGGCCATTTCCCGACGGCAGCCTTCGCCGATGACGGGAAGCCACCATGCAAAGCGAATCCACCGGCCTGCATAAAGGCCTGAACGCGTTCCATCTCTGGGGTATCGCCGTCGGTCTCGTGATCTCGGGCGAGTATTTCGGTTGGAGCTATGGCTGGGCCAGCGCCGGAACCCTCGGCTTCCTGGTGACGACGACCTTCATCGCCGCAATGTACGTCGCCTTCATCTTCAGTTTCACCGAACTCACCACGGCCATCCCGCAGGCCGGCGGGCCCTTCGCCTATAGCCGACGCGCCTTCGGACCGATCGGCGGCTGCATCGCCGGCTACGCGACGCTGATCGAGTTCGTCTTCGCGCCGCCCGCCATTGCGCTCGCCATCGGCGCCTATCTCAACGTCCAGTTTCCGGGCCTCGACCCGAAACACGCGGCGCTTGGCGCCTACCTGATCTTCATGACCCTCAACATCATCGGGGTGCAGATCGCCGCCACGTTCGAGCTGTTCGTGACCATCCTGGCGGTGGGCGAGCTGCTGGTCTTCATGGGCGTCGTCGCCCCCGCCTTCAGCCTCACCAATTTCGCCGCCCATGGCTGGGCCGGCGAATCCACATTCAGCCTCGCCGCGGTGGGCGGCATGTTCGCGGCCATCCCCTTTGCCATCTGGTTCTTCCTCGCCATCGAGGGCGTTGCCATGGCGGCGGAAGAGGCCAAGGACCCCAAGCGCACGATCCCCATCGCCTACATCACCGGCGTGCTGACGCTCACCGTCCTCGCCTTCGGCGTGATGATCTTCGCCGGCGGCTCGGGTGACTGGCGCACCCTGAGCAACCTCAACGACCCGCTGCCCCAGGCGATGAAGACGGTGGTGGGCGAGTCGAGCGGTTGGCTGCACATGCTGGTGTGGCTCGGCCTGTTCGGCCTCGTGGCCTCTTTCCACGGCATCATCATGGGCTATTCGCGCCAGATCTTCGCCCTCGGCCGCGCCGGCTACCTGCCCGGCTTCCTCGCCAAGGTGCACCCGCGCTTCCAGACCCCGCATGTGGCCACCGTCGCCGGCGGCCTCGTCGGCATCGCGGCGATCTACAGCGACAACCTCATCGAGATCGCGGGCCAGTCCCTCACCGCGAGCATCGTCACGATGGCGGTGTTCGGCGCGCTGGTGATGTACGGCATGAGCATGGCAGCCCTGTTCAAGCTGCGCCGCAGCGAGCCCGACCTCGCCCGTCCCTATCGGGCGCCGTTCTTCCCCGTGGCCCCCGCCTTCGCCCTGGCCATGGCCGGCATCTGCTTCATCGCCCTGGTCATCTTCAACCCGGTGATCTTCGCGATCTTCCTGGCCGTGATGGTGGTCGCGGTCGCCGCCTCGCATTTCCTGGCGAAGCCGGTGGCGGCTGCTCCCGCCGCGACGTTCGATCCCGCTATCTGAGGGGCTGGGGCTCGTATCGATCCCCAGTCTTGGCCATAAGACGGCGATGAAGATTGGAATCATCGAAGCGGGAGCACCGCCTGCTCGCCTGGCCGAGGACTACCCGTCCTACGGTCGCATGGTGGAGAGACTCCTCGGCGACCCGGCCGAGGTGACGACCTTTCCGGTGGCGGAGGGGCGGTTTCCGGCCTCTCCCGAGGCGTTCGACGCGTTCGTCGTGACGGGTTCGGCGGCGGGCATCTATGACGACCTGCCGTGGATCGCGCCGCTCAAGGATTTCCTGCGCGAGGTCGATGGGCGCGCCAAGCTCGTCGGCCTCTGCTTCGGCCATCAGATCATGGCGGCGGCCTTCGGCGGCACGGTGGAGAAATCGGCGAAGGGCTGGGGCATCGGCCTCCACACCTATGACGTGTTCGAACGCGCGGACTGGATGGACGAGGCGAGCCGCGTCTCGGTTCCGGCGATCCACCAGGATCAGGTCATCGCTCCCCCTTCGGACGCGCGCGTTCTCGGCGGCAATGCCTTCACGCCCTACGGCATCCTGTCCTATCCCGAACGACGGGCGATCTCGTTCCAGGTCCATCCGGAATTCGAGATCGATTATGCGACGGCTCTCATTGCCGGGCACCGGCCCACGGCACCTCACGACGAGGCGTTTCAGGCAGCGGCCGTCGCCTCGCTGCGCGGCAAGAGCGATGCTCCCCGCGTCGGCGGCTGGATCCGCCAATTCCTGCAATCGAGGTAGGGGCTGCCCGGCACTGGCTCACGGGCCGCGTCGCCGGGGCGAATGGTGCGGGCGGTCGGAATCGAACCGACACTCTGTCACCAGAACCGGATTTTGAGTCCGGCGCGTCTACCAGTTCCACCACGCCCGCAACATCCGCCTCATGGCACAGGATCGCGCGGACGGCCAGAGGGGTTTTGCGGCCGGGCCTCGCCACGACGGTTCCGGCTCGCAAGTCCGGCTCGCAAGTCCGGCCGGGTTGTGCTCAAAGAGCCTCGCGCCCTCCCCTTTCGGATAGAAGCCCTTCATGATCCGCCGCCTCTACGAGTGGATACTCGCGCTCGCGGGCAAGCCGTCCGCCCCCTACGCGCTCGGTGCGGTGGCGTTCTCGGAGAGTTCGTTCTTTCCGGTCCCGCCCGACGTGATGCTGGTGCCGATGGCGGTGAGCCGGCCCGACAAGGTCTGGTTCTACGCGACGATCACCACCCTGTCGTCGGTGGCCGGCGGGTTGCTCGGCTACGCGATCGGCGCGCTGCTCTACGATTCCATTGGGGTCTGGCTGTTCTCGCTCTATGGGCTGAACGAGAAGGCGGCGAGCTTCCAGGCCTCTTACGCCCAGTACGGGCATTGGGTGATCCTGCTGAAGGGGCTCACGCCGATCCCGTTCAAGCTGGTGACGATCACGTCGGGCTTCGCCCATTACGACCTGTTCTGGTTCGTCCTGCTCTCGCTCATCACCCGCGGGGCGCGCTTCTTTCTCCTCGCTGGGCTTCTGAAGCGCTACGGCGTATCCATTCGCGCCGTCCTCGACCGGCATCTGAACGTCGTCGCGGCCATCACGGTGGCCGTCATCATCCTCGGCTTCGTCCTGTTCAAGGTGCTGCTGTGATCGATTACTCTACACTCCTCCGCCTTCGCCGGGCTGCGCTCGCGGTCCTGATCGGCTCCGCACTGGCGATCGCGGGCGCCTTCTATTTTCAGTGGGTCCTCGGCTACGTGCCGTGCAAACTCTGCCTGACGGAGCGCCTGCCCTATTACGCGGCGATCCCGCTGGCCCTGCTGGCGCTGTTCACGCCCGAGCGCCTGACCCGGCTGATCCTCGGGATCGCCGCCCTCGGGCTGCTCTACGGGGCAGGCCTCAGTGTCTATCACGCGGGCGCCGAATGGGCGTTCTGGGCCGGCCCGTCCGATTGCGGCGGCGGCAGCGGCGCCAATCCCAGCGATGTCGGCGACTTTCTCGATACCCTGAAGGCGACGCGGGTCGCCGATTGCTCCACCGCCGCCTGGCGTTTCCTCGGCATCTCGCTTGCCGGCTGGAATGCGGCCATCGCCTTTGTCCTGGCCTCCATCGCCGGAACGGCGGCCCTCAAGCGGTAACGGGACGGCGCCGACCTCTCAGTTGAGGTCGCCCGGCAGGGCGGGGAGCGGCGCGACCTCGATCCCCTCCTCCACGAGGGCGCGCGCCTCGGCGGGGCTCGCTTCGCCGTAGATCGCCCGGGACTCGGCCTCGCCGTAATGCATGCGGCGGGCCTCCTCCGGGAAGCGGGGGCCGACATTGTCGGCGGTCCGGGTCACATGCTCGCGCATGGCTCGCATCAGCGCGCGCAACTGCCGCTCCGGCTCGGCCATCACCGGCACCTCCGTCGAAGGCGCGGCGACGGGGTCGCTCGCAGTAGCTTCGGCGATCGCGCGGCTTTTGTCCGGCACCATTGCGACGGTCTTTGCCAGCGCCGGCGCCATCATGGCCTTCGTGACCCGCGTGGAGCCGCAGGCCAGACAGGCAACAAGGCCGTCCGCCGCCTGAGCGTCGTAGGAATCGCTGGAGCGAAACCATCCTTCGAAATCGTGTCCGTTCTCGCAGACGAGCGTGTAGCGGATCATCGGCGGGACCGGACCGGTCTCATGCTCATCCCGTCCGCCCGACCCGTTCCACCGTGAAGGGGCGCGCGTGTTTGAGGGCGGGAATCCGCCCCCGTGCCTCCGTGACGCGGGCGAGGTCGATCTCGGCCAGGATCACGCCGGGCTCGGCCCCGCCGGCATCCGCCAGCACCTTGCCCCAGGGATCGACGATGATCGAGTGACCGTAGGTCTCGCGTCCATCCTCATGGCGACCGCCTTGCGCGGCCGAGATCATGAACGATCCGGTCTCGATGGCGCGGGCGCGGTGGAGGACATGCCAATGCGCCTCGCCTGTCTGCTTGGTGAAACAGGCCGGCGCGCTGAGGATCGTCGCCCCGGCTTCCGCGAGAGCCCGGTACAGGGCCGGGAAACGCAGGTCGTAGCAGATCGCGATGCCGAGCGGCGCCCAGGGCGTCTCGGCGACGACCGCGCAGGCACCGCCGGTATAGGTGTTGGATTCGCGCCAGCGCTCGCCGTTGGGAAGATCCACGTCGTAGAGGTGGAGCTTGTCGTAAGACGCGGTGATCGCGCCTTCCGCATCGATGAGGAAAGCCCGGTTCGCGATCTTGTCGCCGTTCCGCACGGCCAGCGAGCCGATATGGACGACGATGCCGCACTCGCGGGCCACCTCGCGCAGGGCAGCGAGGGTCACATCCTCGTCCTGCTCGCGCACATTGGCGAACAGGCTGGCTTTGTCCCGCTCCACCAGGGAGGTCATCTCCGGGGTCTGTACGTAGTGTGCCCCCTGGGACGCCGCCTCCCGCACCAGGGCGACGGCGGCATCGCGGTTAGCGAGGGGATCACGCCCCGACCGCATCTGGACGCAGGCCGCGACGAAGTGAGGCTCGGCATTCGCCTGTGGCGTCGGCGAAGAGTCGCTCACGATGGCACCGCCGGCGCCGACAGGAGCGGATCCAGCTTGCCCGACCGGTCGAGGGCATAGAGGTCGTCGCAGCCGCCCACATGCGTCTCGCCGATGAAGATCTGTGGCACGCTGGTCCGCCCACCGGCACGCTGGGTCATGGCGAGGCGCGAGCCCGCGATCTTCTCGACGTCGATCTCGGTGAAGGAAACGCCCTTCTCCCGCAGCAAGGTCTTGGCGGCGGTGCAGTAAGGGCACCAGGCTGTCGTGTAGATGGTCACCGGAGGCATGGTTTGCTGACGTCCCGCTTCGCTCCCCTCGGCATATAGGGGACCGACCGTCACCTTCCTACCAGCAAGACAGCTTACTGTTACAGCGCCGTCATCGGGCCGTGGAGCAGTTCCCGTCTCAGGCGGCCAGCAGCTTCTCGACCTCGTTGACGAGATCGCGCAGGTGGAAGGGCTTCGAGAGCACCTTCGCGTCTTTCGGGGCCTTCGAATCGGGGTTGAGGGCCACCGCCGCAAAACCCGTGATGAACATCACCTTGATGTCCGGATCGAGTTCGGTAGCGCGGCGGGCCAGTTCGATCCCGTCCATCTCCGGCATCACGATGTCGGTGAGGAGCAGTTCGAAGGGCTCCTCGCGCAGGCGGTTATAGGCCGACAGGCCGTTGTCGAACGACAGCACGTCATAGCCGGCATTCTGCAACGCCTTGGCCAGAAAGCGGCGCATGTCGTTGTCGTCTTCGGCCAGGAGGATCTTCATCTGTCGGTGTCCCGCACCCGTGAGTCGCTGAGTTCATTTCATAAAGCGCAGACTTGGTAAACAAGGTGTTGAGATCGGCGGCCGGGCCGCGTGCACGGGGGCACACCGGCCTCTTCATGACGGGGCGTGTCACAGTGGACACGCCCCGTCGCACGCCGCAAAGTGCGGCCATGCGTTTCCCCGTCAGCCCCTGGGCGCCCACGCCGCGATGACCGAGCCGAGCCCTCGCCGGGATGCCGCGAATCCAGGAGATTTCGCGCCGCCCTTCGCCATCGACGAGCCGAGGGAGCACACGCTTCCGTTCGTGTTCAATACGCCTCATTCCGGTGCGGTCTACCCGAAAGCCTTCCTGGCGGCGTCGCGCCTCGACCCGTTGGCGCTCCGGCGCTCGGAAGACGCCTATGTCGACCGGCTGTTCGCGCCCGTGGTCGATCTCGGCGCGCCGCTGATGCGCGCGAACTTCCCGCGGGCCTATCTCGACGTGAACCGCGAGCCCTACGAACTCGACCCGCGCATGTTCGACGGGCGCCTTCCGCCCTTCGCCAACACGCGGTCCATGCGGGTGGCCGGCGGCCTCGGCACGGTGCCGAGGGTGGTCGCCGACGGTCAGGAGATCTACCGCGGGCGGCTTCCCGTCGAAGAGGCGGTCGCGCGGATCGAGGAACTCTACAAGCCGTATCATCGCACCCTGCGCGGCCTCGTCCAGCGCACGGCCCGCGTCTTCGGCTACGCTATCCTGATCGATTGCCACTCGATGCCGTCATCGAGCCTGTTGCGCGAGGAGGATTCCAAGGCCGATTTCGTCTTGGGCGACAGGTTCGGAACGAGCTGCACGCCGGCCCTGACCGCGGCGTTCGAGCACCATCTGCGCGCGCGCGGCTTCCGGACCCTGCGCAACAAGCCTTATGCGGGCGGCTTCATCACCGAACATTACGGCGAGCCGAATATCGGCCGTCACGCGCTTCAGATCGAGATCAATCGCGGTCTCTACATGAACGAGACCACCCTTGCGGTCACGGGAGGCTTCGCCGACCTGGTCTGGATGCTGCGCGAGGTGGTCAAGGCGGTCGCCGAGGAGATGGACACTCTCACGCCGCGCAGGATGGCAGCCGAGTAGGCCCGTTCCAGACCACGCACGTCCAGGGTTCGAGCGCGCCTGAATCGCTGCGTCGAAGCCGATCCCACCGAAGAATGGATCGCCCAAGAAAAAAGGCCGCTCCGAAGAGCGGCCCGAAGTCTAGGGAGGAAACGCCCAAGAAGGGCTACGGGACCGCGACGCCATCGCGATCTCGCAATGCACAAAGTAAAGTGCGCCGCACAAAACGCAAGGGTGTTTCGCCGCCGAAAGGCTGCACGTCGCGCATGCCCCGCCCGCGTCTGATGCACCATACGGCGCAGCTTGCAGGTCTCGGTCGTTTCGGCTCACAATTCGCGGAGGAGACGGGCGATTTCGGCCTTGAGCGGCTCGGCCAGATCCTCGCGCTCGAGCGCGTAGGCAATGTTCGCGGTGAGGAAGCCGAGCTTCGAACCGGTATCGTAGGTCCGGCCCTCGTAGCGCATGCCGAAGAAGGACTGCTTCTCGGCGAGTTTGATCATGGCGTCGGTGAGCTGGATCTCGCCGCCGGCACCTTTCTCGCCATGCTCCAGGATCGAGAAGATCTCCGGCTGGAGGATGTAGCGGCCGGAAATGATGAAGTTCGACGGGGCGGTACCCTGTTTGGGCTTCTCGATCATGCCGTTGATCTCGAAGGTCTGCCCGTAGGTCTCACCGACGCCGACGATGCCGTACTGGTGCGTCTCTTCCGGCTTCACCTCTTCCACGGCGATGACGTTGCCGCCATGGCGCTCGTAGGCCGAGAGCATCTGGTGCATGCAGCCCTTGCTCAGCATGTCGGGCAGCAGCACCGCGAACGGCTCGTTGCCGACGATCTCCCGGGCACACCACACCGCATGGCCGAGGCCGAGGGGGGCCTGCTGGCGGGTGAAGCTCGTCTGTCCGGCGGCCGGGAGATCACGCTTCAGCTCCTCGTAGATCGCTTCCTTGCCGCGCTCTTGCAGCATCCGGTCGAGTTCGAAGGCGATGTCGAAATGATCCTCGATCACGGCCTTGCCGCGCCCGGTCACGAAGATGAAATGTTCGATCCCGGCCTCGCGCGCCTCGTCCACCACATGCTGGACGACCGGCCGGTCGACCACGGTGAGCATTTCCTTCGGGACGGCCTTGGTGGCGGGCAGGAAGCGGGTACCCAACCCTGCGACAGGCAGGACGGCTTTACGAATCGGTTTCATCAAGCGGGACCCGGTCTCTTAAAATGCGGTGGGAACAACCCGGAGGCGGAGGACGATAGCACGTTGTCGCGATCTCGCGAGCAAGAACAAAACCATTTCCACGCCCAACTCAGCCTAACGCGCCGCATGATCACACGGAGGGTTTGAGGTATATCTTCCGCGAAGTCGGCGGGAATGGAAGTGGGGCCATGGCGATTCTGGTGACGGGCGGCGCAGGATATATTGGCAGCCACATGGTGTTGGCGCTGCTGGATGCCGGCCACGAGGACGTCGTCGTCATCGATGATCTGTCCACCGGTTTCGACTGGGTGCTTCCGCCCGAGGTCACCCTGGTCGTGGGCGACGTGGCGGATCAGACCCTGGTGAAGCGGGTCATCGCCGAGCACGGGGTCGACGTGCTGGCGCATTTCGCCGCCAAGATCGTGGTGCCGGAATCGGTGGCGGACCCGCTCGGCTACTATCTCTCGAACACGGTCAAGACCAGGGCGCTCATCGAGGCCGCCGTAGCCGGAGGGGTGAAGCATGTCATCTTCTCCTCCACCGCCGCCATCTACGGCGAGCCCGACATCGTCCCGGTTCCCGAAGACCTCGTCGCCGCGCCGATCAACCCCTACGGCCGCTCGAAACTGATGAGCGAATGGATGATCGCCGACGCCGCCAAGGCCCATGGCTTCAGCTACGTCATCCTGCGCTACTTCAACGTCGCCGGGGCCGATCCGCGCGGGCGCAGCGGCCAATCCGCAAGCGACGCCACCCACCTCATCAAGGTCGCCACGCAGGCCGCACTCGGCCGGCGCACTCATCTCGATGTGTTCGGCACGGATTATCCCACCCCCGACGGCTCGTGCCTGCGCGACTACATCCAGGTGTCCGACCTCGCTGAGGCCCATTGCGTGGCGATCGCGCATCTGCGCTCGGGCGGCGAGAGCAAGACGCTCAATTGCGGCTACGGACGCGGCTATTCGGTCCTCGAAGTCATTGAGGTGGTCAAGCGGATCTCGGGCCGCGACTTTGAGGTGAGGCTGGCGCCGCGCCGGCCCGGCGACCCGGCGCAGATCGTGGCGAAGGCCGACCGGATCCGCGACGAATTGGGATGGCGCCCGCGCCATGACGACCTCGACGGGATCGTGGCCCAGGCCCTCGCCTGGGAAGAGTCGCTGGCCCGGCGCAACCGTCTATGAAACTTCTCCTTCGCGCCGCCATCACCGTCTGCGTCCTGCTGGCGAACGAGGCCAGGGCACAGGATACCGTCCGCGTCCCCGCGGCCGCAAAGCCGGACATGGCGGCCAGCGCATCGTTCCGCAGCTTCATCGATGCCTTGCGGCCCGATGCGCAGGCACGTGGGGTCAGCACGGCGACCTTCGAAGCGGCGTTTCGCGGGGTGTCCTCGCCCGATTCCAGCATTCTCGCCAGGACCACCGCTCAAGGTGAGTTCGGCCGTCCCGTCTGGGAGTATCTCGTCGGCGCGGTGTCGACTGGGCGGATCGCCAAAGGGCGATCCCAGGCGGCTCATCTCTCGAACACCCTGTCGGCGATCGAGGCGCGCACGGGCGTGCCCCGCTGGATCATCCTCGCCTTCTGGGGGGTCGAGTCGGATTTCGGGGCGAGCGGCGGGACCGTCCCGACCATCCGCGCCCTGGCGACCCTGGCGCAGGCGCGCTTTCGCGGCACGCTGTTTCGCAACGAACTCCTCGACGCCCTGACCATCCTTCAACGCGGCGACATCGCACCCGAGGCGATGAAGGGCTCCTGGGCGGGCGCCATGGGCCAGACCCAGTTCCTGCCCTCGACCTTCCTCAAACATGCGGTCGATTTCGACGGGGATGGCCACCGCGACATCTGGCGGTCCGAGGCCGATGCCCTGGCCTCCATCGCCGGCTATCTCCAAGCGCTCGGCTGGAACCGCGACCTGTCATGGGGCTATGCCGTGACGCTTCCCGGCGGGTTCGATCTGACGCGATACCGGGCGGACCTGTCGGACTTCACGAAACGCGGTGTTCGCAGGATCGATGGCGGAGCCCTGCCGGCATCGGGCGCGGCGAGCCTGTTCCTGCCCGGCGGTTCGGGCGGGCCGGTCTTCCTGATCACCGACAATTTCGAGGTGATCCGAGCCTACAACACCTCCGATTCCTACGCCGTCGCGGTCGGGCACTTGGCCGACCGGCTCGCCGGCGGGCCGGCCTTGGCGGCGCCCTGGCCAACGGGTGCGGCTCGCCTCGACAAAGCTGGCTTGCAAGCGCTGCAGAAGGGCCTCGCCGCCCGCGACCTCTATGCCGGCGATTCCGACGGCCGGGCCGGGCCGAAGCTGCGGGAGGCGGTCCGCCAGTATCAGATCAAGGAAGGTCTCGTGGCCGACGGCTACGCCACGCCTGCCCTTCTGGAGCACATCACGGCGCGTCACTGAAGACGCCCAGGCGGAGCAATCCGAAGCTTGTCACCCTGGGAAGGACGCGAGCGTCGACTTTGCTTCGACAATCCAACACTTTACATCATCCTGATGCGCCGCGCAGCGGCCTCGAAGGAGCCCTCCAGGGATCGCATTGGCCGCCGGAAGCCTCCTTCGGGGCCCTTTATCGAGGCGAAGAGCCCTTCAGGATGAGGTGATTGGACGGGGAGACCCGATCCAGCCCGATCATCCGCTGACCGGTTCGATCAAGCGACCTCTTAGACGCGGGGCGGATCGTCGGCTAGGATGGCGGCGTCTCGTCGTCAGACGATCAGCAGGCAGGTCGCAGCGTGGCATCCAGCACCGTAAAGAAGGCACCGAACGGGGTGAGCATCGCGGGACGGGTGAGGGACGCTCTTCTCCGCGCCTGTCTCCTCGCTCTGTTCGCGACACCTCTGCTCTTCACATCAGGCCCGTCCGCCGTGGCGCAGTGGGGGGATTCCTACGATACCTCTCGCGGCGATTCTTATTACGCGCCGCGTCGCCGGCCTCGCGAAGAGGGGGATTACGGCGGCAGGCAGGCGAACCGCCGCTACGCCCCTCCCCCCCAGGAAGCGCCGCGCCAGTTCTACTGGCCCTGGGAGGATCGCCCGCAACAGGTCCAGCCGACCCCGCCCCCCGTCCCGTCGGCC
>NZ_VMOA01000060.1 GCF_020662345.1 Methylobacterium sp. W2
GTGGAACCGCTGCCGCGTCCGGCCCTGACCCTGGCTGCCAGCGGCGGCGTGCGGGCGGCCCTCGTGCCGTCGCCGGCTCCGCACGTTCCCGCCGGCTCGGCCAGCCCTCGTCTGGCACGGTTCGAGGACGTCGTGGCGATGGCCGACGAGAAGCGCGATATCGGCCTCAAGATGGCTCTCGAACGGGAGGTTCATCTCGTTCGTTTCGAGGAGGGGCGGATCGAATTTCGTCTCGCCGAGGGCGGTCGCCAGAGCCTCGCCAACGATCTCGCTCGGTCCCTGGACGCCTGGACGGGGCAGCGCTGGGTCGTTGCCCTCTCGAAGGAGCCAGGCGAACCGACGCTGGCCTACAAGGCTCGCACCGCCCTCGAATCACGCCATGAGAATGCCGCCGCCCACCCGCTGGTGCGAGAGGTCCTGGCGCGCTTTCCCGGCGCTCAGATCGTCGATGTGCGGGACAAGGCTCCCCCTGTCGAGATTGCCGACAGTGTCGACCTCGCCGGTCCGGAGATCTCGGTCGGCGACGAACCGGACGACGAACCGTAGCGTTCCCGCAGGCGCCACCCCAGATCACGTTCCCCGCAACCCTTTTGGAAATCTCACGCCATGCGCGACCTCATGGGAATCATGAAGCAGGCTCAGGCCATGCAGGAGAAGATGGCGAGCCTCCAGAACGAACTCGACCTCGTGGAGGTGAAGGGCGCCTCCGGCGGTGGGGCCGTCGCGGTGACGATGACGGCCAAGGGTCTCGTCAAGGGCGTGACCCTCGATCCGAGCCTGATGATCCCGGATGAGCGGGAAATCTTGGAGGATCTGATCGTGGCCGCGGTCAACGATGCGCGCGGCAAGGCCGAAAGCGTGGCCGCCGAGCGCATGGCCGAGTTGACCAAAGGCCTGCCGATCCCACCCGGCATGAAGCTTTTCTGAAGCTTCGTCCGACGTCGAAAGTCCCCGATCCCGACTCGAGCCGGGACCGGGCGATGGATGCGCCTTCAGGCGGCGATCACCTGCACGGGCTCGGCGGCGCGTACGTCCGCGTCCACATGATCCTCGAAGCGCTTGAAGTTGTCCTTGAACATCGTCACCAGCCGCGTCGCCGTATCGGCGAAGGCGACCTTGTTGCCCCAGGTCTTGACCGGCTGAAGGATATGCGGCTCGACACCCGGAACGAATGCTGGGACAGCGAAGCCGAAATACGGATCGCGGCGGAACTCCGTCTTCGCCAGCGATCCATCCAATGCGGCCGCCAGCAGTCGCCGCGTGACCCGGATCGGCATGCGCCGTCCTGTGCCGACGCCGCCACCGGTCCAGCCGGTGTTCACCAGCCAGCAATCGACATCGTGATGGGCGATGAGGTCACGCAGCAGGTTGCCGTAGACGCTCGGATGACGCGGCATGAACGGCGCGCCGAAGCAGGTCGAGAACGTTGCCTCCGGTGCGGTCAGGCCGCGCTCGGTGCCGGCGACCTTGGCGGTGTAGCCGGAGAGGAAATGGTACATCGCTTCCGCGCCCGTGAGCTTGGCGATCGGCGGCATCACCCCGAACGCGTCGCAGGTCAGCATGACGATGTTCTTCGGGTGCGCGGCCCGTCCCGTGGCGCTGGCATTGGCGATGAAGTCGAGCGGGTAGGCGCAGCGGGTGTTCTCGGTGAGCGACGCATCGTCAAAATCGGGGCGACGCGACAGCGGATCGATCACCACGTTCTCCATCACCGTGCCGAAGCGTTCGGTGGTGGCGTAGATCTCCGGCTCGGCATTGCGCGAGAGACGGATGGTCTTGGCGTAGCAGCCGCCCTCGAAGTTGAAGATGCCGTCCTTGCTCCAGCCATGCTCGTCATCGCCGAGCAGTTGGCGCGAGGAATCATTGGAGAGCGTGGTCTTGCCGGTGCCCGACAGGCCGAAGAACAGGGCCGAATCGCCTTCGGCATCGAGTGCCGCGTTCGCCGAGCAATGCATCGGCATCACGCCCGAGCCGGGCAGCACATAGTTCAAGTACGTAAAAACGGACTTTTTCATCTCGCCGGCATAGGCGCTGCCGCCGATGAGGACGATCTTCCGGGTGAAGTCGATGGCGATGACGGTCTTCGAGCGGCAGCCATGGCGGTGCGGCTCGGCCTGGAAGCTTGGAAGATCGATAATGGTCAGATCGGGAACGTAATCGGCGATTGCGGAGGGCTCGGGCCGGATCAGCAGGTTGCGGATGAAGAGCGAGTGCCAGGCAAGTTCGGTGAAGACCCGCGCCTGGACGCGATGTGCCGGATCGGCGCCGCCATAGAGGTCCTGTGCAAAGAGTTCCCGCCCTTCGGCATGGCTGAGGAAATCCTGGTACAGCGTCTCGAACTGCTCCGGCGTGATCGCGCCGTTATTCTCCCACCAGATTTCGTTCTCGGTGCTGGCGTCGCGGACGATGAACTTGTCCTTGGGCGAACGACCGGTGTGGCTGCCCGTGGTCGCCACCAGGGCGCCGCCATGGGCGAGCTGCGATTCACCACGGCTCAGGGATTCCTCGTAGAGGCGTGGGGCTTCGAGGTTCCAATGAACCGCCTTGAGATGGCGCAGGCCGATTTTCTCGGGTCCATGGCTGACGTTGAACTCGCCGAAATGTGTCACGTCCGTCACTCCTCGAACACCTGATCGCTTTGATGTTTGGCTTGGCCGGAATCTCCCATTCGTTTTCCAGACCGTTCGATGGAGCGTCCGCGCGGTCGTTCAGGCCCGCCGCGCACAGGTTCGCCGCTCTATCGAATGGACCTGCTTAGTCCGCGAAGGGAACCGGTCAATTGAGCCGGCATCGGTTTCAAGGACGAACGAACGGATCTGTCAGGGAAACAAGGGAGCGTCCGGACAAAGCCCGGAGCGGCGTCGCAACGCATGCGGCGGCGGCAATTCCCGACTACAAGACAGAGAGATCCGACCCCATTTAACCAGCGCGGCCAAGGCCGTCCGACGGAACATGTATGGCCCAATCCGTTGCCGGCCCCGAAATCGAGCGTCTGATCCAGCTCCTCGCCCGCATGCCGGGGCTGGGGCCGCGCTCGGCCCGACGCGCGGCGCTGCATCTCATCAAGAAGCGCGAAGTGCTGCTCGCTCCGCTGGCGGAGGCGATGAAGGTCGCTTCCGAGCGCATCGTCGTGTGCCGGGAATGCGGCAACGTCGATACCAGCGATCCCTGCACCATCTGTCGCGACGCATCGCGCGATCCCTCGATCCTGGTGGTGGTCGAGGATGTCTCGGACCTTTGGGCCCTGGAGCGGTCGGGCGCGGTCACAGCGCGTTATCACGTCCTCGGCGGCGTGCTCTCCGCCCTCGACGGCGTCCGGCCGGAACATCTCAACCTCGCGAGCCTCGTGGACCGGGCCGGAAACGGCGATGTCCGCGAAATCATCCTGGCGCTGAACGCCACGGTCGATGGCCAGACCACCGCCCACTACGTCACGGAATCCCTGGCCCATCACGGACTCAAGGTGACCCGCCTCGCACATGGTGTGCCGGTGGGGGGTGAGCTCGACTATCTCGACGAAGGCACGCTCTCGGCGGCCATCCGAAGCCGGACGACCTTCTGAATCGCTTTCTCATCGATTTGACCGACCATTCGTCAAACCTTATCTGCGGGTCCGGCACGACGGACCCGAGAGACAGGGAGTCGGGCTCTTCTCATCGACAGATCCGGCCGAGCCATGACCATCCGCCCCCTCGTCATCCTGCCAGACGCCCGCCTGCGCCAGGTGTCGACCCCCGTCGGTGCCATCGACGATGAGATCCGTACCCTCGCCGCCGATATGCTCGAGACGATGTACGATGCCCCGGGCGTCGGCCTCGCCGCCATTCAGGTCGGCGTGACCAAGCGGGTGGTCACGATCGACACTTCTAAGGACGAGAACGCGCGGCAGCCGCAAATCTTCATCGACCCGGAGATAGTCTGGGCCTCGGAGGAGAAGCGCATCTACGACGAGGGCTGCCTGTCGATCCCGGAATATTACGGCGAGGTGGAGCGGCCGGATCGCGTGCGCGTGCGCTTCCGCGACCTCACCGGGGAAACCTGCGAGATCGAGGCGGACGGACTTCTGGCCACCTGCATACAGCACGAGATCGATCACCTCGACGGCGTGCTCTTCATCGATCACCTGTCGAAGCTGAAGCGCGACCGCGTCATCAAGAAATTCGTCAAGGCGGCCAAGCGCGGCGAGGACGCCTGATTTTACCCTTCAGCAGAGAGCGCGCGCGATGAAGCTTGTCTTCATGGGGACGCCCGACTTCGCCGTGGCGACCCTCGCGCGTCTGGTTGAGGATGGCCACGAGATTGCGGCGGTCTACACCCGCGCGCCCGCACGCTCCGGGCGCGGCATGGCATTGCGGCCGTCCCCCGTCCATGCCCTGGCGGACGCGCTCGGCCTGCCGGTCCTCACGCCGACGACCCTGAAGACGCCGGACGCGCTTGCGGTTTTTCGATCTCACGGATGCGACGTCGCCGTGGTGGTCGCCTACGGGATGCTGCTGCCGCAGGCGATCCTCGACGCGCCGCGCCACGGTTGCCTGAACCTTCATGCCTCCCTTCTGCCCCGCTGGCGCGGGGCGGCGCCGATCCAGCGCGCGGTCATGGCAGGGGATACGGAGAGCGGTGTGGGCATCATGCGCATGGAGGCGGGCCTGGATACCGGCCCGGTGGCGATGGAGGAACGGGTTACCATCGCCCCCGGTATGAGCGCGGGAGACCTTCACGATACGCTGATGCCGGTCGGCGCGGCGCTCATGAGCCAAGCCATCCGCAAGCTGGAAGATGGGCCCCTCACCCTCATGCCACAGGCCGAGGAGGGGCTCGTCTATGCGCACAAGATCACCAACGACGAGGCGCGGATCGACTGGTCCAAGCCTGCGCGTGAGGTAGCGAACCACATCAACGGGCTCTCGCCCTTCCCCGGCGCCTTCTTCGAGGCCGATCTCGGCAAGAGGCCGGAACGGGTGAAGGTTCTGCGCGCCATCCCGGCGGAGGGTCAGGGTACGCCCGGCACTCTGCTCGATTCGACAGGAATCATCGCCTGCGGCGAGGGCGCCGTGCGGCTTGACGAGTTGCGCCGGGCTGGCAAGGGCGGCATCGTCACGGGGGCCGAATTCGTGCGCGGCGCACACCTTGCGCCGGGAACGCGCTTTCCGTGAATACAAAGACCGGGGGCCGTCGCTGATGCCCCGCTACAAGCTCGTCATCGAGTATGACGGCGCTCCGTTCTGCGGGTGGCAGCGGCAGGCCGAGGACATCACCGTCCAGGGCGCTATCGAGGATGCCGTCAAACGCTTCTCGGGCGAGGATCTGCGGCTGACCTGCGCCGGGCGCACCGATGCCGGCGTCCATGCCATCCATCAGGTCGCCCATCTGGACCTCGCCAAGGCGTGGCGCACGGATACGGTGCGCGACGCTGTGAACGCCCATCTCCGTCCGCTTCCGGTCGCCATCGTCAGTGCCGAGCGGGTCGGCCCCGGTTTCGATGCGCGCCATTCCGCCATCCGCCGGCATTACCGCTATCGCATCTTCAACCGGCGCAGCCCGCCCGCCCTGACGCGCGACCAAGTCTGGCACGTGCCATGGGCGCTTGATGCCGAGGTGATGCACAGGGCCGCGCAAGGCCTCCTCGGCCGGCACGACTTCACCGCCTTTCGCGCCGCCGAGTGTCAGGCGAACAGCCCGATCCGCACCCTCGAACAACTGGATGTCGCCAAGGTGACGATAGGTCTGTTCGAGGAGATCGTGATCTCAACTTCGGCGCGCTCGTTCCTCCACCATCAGGTCCGCGCCATGGTCGGAACGCTGATGATGGCGGGCTGCGGCCGTTTCGGCATTGCCGAGGTTGCCGACATCCTGGCGAGCCGCGACCGCGCCCGCTGCGGTCCAATGGCGCCCGCGAAAGGTCTCACTTTCGTCGGAGTGGATTACCTTTCCGAAGGCGAGCGTCCGGAGAAATAGGCCTTCAGCACCCGCCCGTAGATCACCGTCAGCCGTTCCAGATCGGCGATCGCCACGCATTCGTCGGTCTGGTGCATGGTCTCGCCCACAAGTCCGAATTCGATGACGGGGCAGGCATCCTTGATGAATCGGGCATCCGACGTGCCCCCTGTGGTGGACAGGACGGGGCGCAGCCCGGTCTCTGCCTCGATCGCCTCGACCACGAGGTCGCTGAACGCGTCCGGCGTGGTGAGGAAGGCCGGCGAATTCGAGGGCTGCAGGTCCAGAGTGAAGCGGACCGCATTGCCGGCGGCCGCCTCCAGCCGCCGTCGGATCTCGGCCCCCAGGGTCTCCGCCGTCCAGCCCTCGTTGAAGCGAATGTTGAACGTGGCCCGGGCATCGGCTGGAATGACGTTGGTGGCGGGATTGCCGACGTCGATGGTGGTGAACTCGAGATTTGATGCATCGAAATGCGCGGTGCCTCCGTCGAGCGGCTTGTCGAGAAGGGCGGAGGCGAGGCGCAGCAGACCGGGGATGGGGTTCTCAGCTTTGTGCGGATAGGCAACATGGCCCTGGCGTCCGTGGACGAGGAGCTTACCGGTGAGAGACCCGCGCCGTCCGATCTTGATCATCTCGCCGAGACGCAGCGGATTGGTGGGCTCACCGAGAAGGCAGTGATCGAACCGCTCGCCACGCGCTTTCGCCCATTCGAGGAGCTTCACCGTGCCATTGAGGGCAGGCCCCTCCTCGTCGCCGGTGATGAGGAACCCAATGGAGCCATTGAACGCCCCTCCCCGCTCGGCCACGAAAGCCAGTGCTGCCGAGAGCATGCAGGCGATGCCGCCCTTCATGTCGACGGCGCCGCGACCGTAGAGCATTCCATCCGACACCGTACCGTCGAAGGGCCCGTGACGCCACGCTTCGACGGAGCCGGGTGGGACGACATCGGTATGGCCGGCGAACAGGAGATAGGGACTGCCCGTCCCGATCCGCGCGTAGAGATTATCGATATCGGGCGTTCCGGGTTCCGAGAAGCGCGGGCGCTCGACGGTGAAACCCGCCTCCTGCAGGACACCGCCGAGCCATTGCAGGGCGCCGCCCTCCTCCGGCGTCACTGACGGACAGCGGATGAGGGCTTGGGCCAGGGCCAGCGGCGAGCGATCGGCGATAGCAGCAGAGGACACGGGCATCGTCTCGTCGAGATGGGACATTCCGCCATCGCGAATAGGCGGCGGAGCAGCGTGAAGCAAATACCCTCGCGGCGGCCTTTCGGCACTCCGTCACAGAGGTTACTTCACAGACATGGCCTTCTCCAGCGACGAAGTCGAACGCTACGCCCGCCACCTCGTCCTGCGCGAGGTCGGAGGGCCGGGACAGGCGCGTTTGCAGGCGGCGCGGGTGCTCGTCATCGGCGCCGGCGGGCTCGGCGCTCCACTGATCCAATATCTGGCAGCGGCCGGCATCGGAACGATCGGCATCGTCGATGACGATACGGTCTCGCTCTCCAACCTGCAGCGGCAGGTGATCCACGGGACACCCGATATCGGCCGCACGAAGATCGACAGCGCCACCGACGCCGTAGCGCGCCTGAACCCGCATGTGCGGATGGAACCGCATCTCCTGCGGATCGACGGCGACAATGCCGTCGGCCTGATCGGCCGATACGATGTCGTCGCCGATGGGTCGGACAATTTTGCGACCCGTTATGCCGTGTCCGATGCCTGTTTCCACGCCAAGCGTCCGCTCGTGACGGCGGCTCTCGGGCAGTTCGATGGCACCTTGACGACGATTCGCGCCCATGAGGCTGGGCCGGATGGCCGCCCCAATCCAACCTATCGCTGCCTGTTCCCGAACCCGCCACTGCCCGGCAGCGTGCCCGCCTGTGCGGAAGCCGGCGTGCTCGGCGCGCTGGCCGGGGTGATGGGGTCACTGATGGCGATGGAAGTGATCCGCGCGGTGGCGGATTTCGGCGAGCCGTTGGTGGGACGGCTGCTCATGGTCGATGCCCGGTCCATGCGCTTCGAGACGCTTGGCTATGGCTGGGACGAGAGCAATCCATTGAGCGGATCAGCGACGTAAGGTTCAGAAAGGCGCTTTTGTCGTCGTTTGCCCCGCCGATTCCGGTGCGGCGGGCCGGCGATCCATGGCTGCTCTCGCAAGCCTGAACCAATCCCTTGGGCGATCCGCGAGTGCGCCCGGTTCAGGATTTCGAAGGCTTCTCCGGATCGGGCGTGACCCCGTTCCAATGCGGCCCGACCAGATTGCTGTGGCCTGCCGGATCGGAGACCCGCGCGCCGGAGGTCGAGAAGGCCTGGTAGGCGAAGCGCTGCTGCTGGTTGAGGAGCATGGCGGCCAGCGTGCCGAGGGCGACGGCGACGACGAGAGCGATAATGAAGGCTTTCATGGACGTTGTCCGATCCTCGACACGCCGGCGCCGGTCGCCGAACGTCTGTGGGTGTCCGGTAGGTCACTCGGCAGGCACCTGATGGCGCCCGAGCTGGGGGCCGCTCGCGTTCTTGGCCTGCTCCTCCTCGACCCAGAGGTCGTGGTGAACCTTGGCCCAGCCGAGATCGACCTTGCCGCTGCCCATGGCGTCGTAGGCGCCCTCCATGCCGAGGGTGCCGATGTAGATATGGGCGAGGATGCCGGCGATGAAGGCGATGCCGATGAGAGCGTGGATCACCTGCATCAGCTGCATTCCGGTGATGTCGGTGAGGGCGAAGGGAAAGATCATCATCAGGCCGGTGACGCTCATGGCCGAGCCGAAACCGATCACCATCCAGAACACCATCTTCTGGCCCGCGTTGAAGCGGCCGGCGCTGGGATGCTTATCGCCGACGAAGCCACCGAAGGCCCTGATCCAGGCAATGTCGATCTTGTTCGGGATATTATCCTTTAGCCAGAGCACCAGCATCAGGGCGACGCCAATCATGAACGGCCACGCCAGATAGATGTGGCTGAACTTCGCGTATTGCGCCACAACGCCGAACGCATCCGCGCCGATGAGCGGCATCAGCAGGCGCTTGCCGAAGATGTAGTTGAGGCCGGACAGGGCCAGGATGATGAAGCAGCTCGACGTCATCCAATGCGCGAAGCGCTCGAACCCGTTGAACCGCAAAATCTTGCGGCCGGTATCGGGGCCGCGCTCCATCAGGATGCGACCCCGGAAGAAGTAGAACAGGCCGAGAAGAGCGACGGCGCCGAGGACCGCCAGCGCACTGAGCCAAGGCAGCCAACGTTCCCGGAAGTCGCGATAATCGCGGCCCGCGGGCTGAATCAGGTGCGCGGCCTTGCCGTCGGGAATGCTGATGCGGCCGGTGATCTTCGGGTCCTGCTTGAACAGGAACTCCTCGTTCACGGATTCCGCCGTCGGGTTTTGCCCGGTCGGGTTCAGTCCGTCGCGCGTCTGCTGCGCAAAGGAGGTCGACGAGGCGCCAACAGTCGCCGTGAGGATGGTCGCTGCGACCAGCGTCCTGAAAGTCGTCAGTGTCCGCCGCATCGGCGTTTCCTTCCTGAAGTCTCGACCCCGGCAGTCCAGTCCGTCGCCTAGATGGCGACGGTTTCGCGATAGGCGGTCTTCCAGCCCCAGGCGCCGGAACCGTAGCCGCGCTTGATCACGCGCTGCTTGTAGATCTGGGCGATCATCTCGCCGTCGCCGGCCAGCAACGCCTTGGTGGAACACATCTCGGCGCAGAGCGGCAGCTTGCCCTCGGCGAGACGGTTCGAGCCGTATTTTTCATATTCGATGGTCGAGAAGTCGGGTTCGGGGCCGCCCGCGCAGTAGGTGCACTTGTCCATCTTGCCGCGCGAACCGAAATTGCCGACCTTCGGATATTGCGGAGCGCCGAACGGGCAGGCGTAGAAGCAGTATCCGCAGCCAATGCAGATGTCCTTGGAATGCAGCACCACCGCGTCGGCCGTGGTGTAGAAACAGTTCACCGGACACACCGCCGCGCAGGGCGCGTCGGTGCAGTGCATGCAGGCCATCGACACCGAACGCTCGCCGGGCTTTCCGTCATTGAGGGTAACGACGCGCCGACGGTTGATGCCCCACGGTACCTCATGCTCGTTCTTGCAGGCGGTGACGCAGGCGTTGCACTCGATGCAGCGGTCCGCGTCGCAGAGGAATTTCATGCGAGCCATGGCGATTGTTCCTCAAACGGCCCGGATCTGACACAGAGTACACTTCGTCTCCTGCATGCCCGTCACAGGATCGAAGCCGTAGGTAGTCGTGTTGTTGGAGCTCTCGCCCAGCACCACGGGGTCGGTGCCGTGCGGATAGAACTTCCGCATGTCGTTGCCCTGGTACCAGCCGGAGAAGTGGAACGGCATGAAGGCGACGCCTTTGCCGACCCGGTCCGTCACCAGCGCCTTGACCTTGGCCTTGGCGTTGTTCTCAGGGCCGGAGACCCAGACGAACTGACCGTCCTTGATGCCGCGATCGGTGGCGTCGCCGGTGTTGATCTCCACAAACATGTCTTGCTGCAGCTCGGCGAGCCACGGGTTCGACCGGGTCTCCTCGCCGCCACCCTCGTATTCCACGAGCCGGCCGGAGGTGAGGATGATCGGGAAGTCCTTGGCGATGCCGCGATCCACCGCCGCCTTCTGCACCGAGAAACCGATGTTGGGCATGCGCAGCTGACGCTCGTCGGGGCGCGTCGGGTACTTCGCCACGAGGTCGGGACGCGGGGTGTAGATCGGCTCGCGATGCACCGGCACGGGGTCGGGCAGGTTCCAGGCATTCGCCCGGGCCTTGCCGTTTCCGTAGGGCGTCACGCCTCGATCGAGGCAGACACGCTGAATGCCGCCCGATAGGTCGGTGGCCCAGCTCACCGCATCAATATTGGCACCGCCGGTCTTGGTGATGCTCGCCGTCTCATCAGCGGTGAGATCCTTGTCCCAGCCGAGCTTCTTGAACACCGCCATGGTGAATTCGGGATAGCCGTCGGTGAGCTCCGAACCCTTGGCGAAGGAATCCTCCGCCAACAGGGTCACGCCGTTGCGCTCGGTGCCAAACCGCGCCCGGAACGTGCCGCCGCCCTCCTTGATGTGGAGGTTAGTGTTGTAGAGGATGTGGGTTCCCGGATGCTTGAGCTCGGGCTTGCCCCAGCACGGCCAGGGCAGGCCGTAATAGTCGCCGCCCACTTCCGGGTCGTCCTTGGGCGCACGCAAGGTCACCAGATCGAACTTCGCCTGGTTGCGCATATGCGCCTTCAGCCGTTCCGGGCTCTGTCCGCAATAGCCCGTCGACCAGCCGCCGCGATTGATCTCCCGCAGGATGTCCTCGGCTTCCGGAACACCGTCCACGACCTTGATGTTCTTGAACATCTGGTCGGCGAGACCGAGCTTGGCGGCGAGGCGGTAGACCACCTCATAGTCGTTCTTCGATTCGAAGGCCGGCTTGACGATCTGCTCGCCCCACTGGATCGAGCGGTTCGACGCCGTACGGCTGCCATCCATCTCAAGCGACGTACAGATCGGCAGCAGGTAGGTGTTGTCGCGCCGCGCATCGAGGGCGGCGAAAGTGGTGGGATGCGGGTCGGCGACCACGAGCAGATCGAGCTTGGTCAGGCCCTTCACAGCTTCTGGAAGTCGGGTGACGGTGTTGCCGCCATGGCCGAACACCATCATCGCCTTGATGCCGGTGCGCTGGTCGACCTGCTCCTCGGGCAGGTTCACCCCGTCGAACCACCGCGTCGAGGTGATGCCCGGCGATTCCATGCTCTCCTTGCGCGAGCGCGCCTTGCGTCCGGCCTTGGCCGGCACCTCGTCGAAGCGCGATTGCAGCCAGTCGTACTCCACGTCCCAGACGCGGGCCCAATGCTTCCAGGCGCCCTCGACGAGACCGTAATAGAGCGGCAGCGACGTCACATCGAGGCCCATATCGGTGGCCCCCTGCACGTTGGTGTGACCGCGGAAGATGTTGGCGCCCGTGCCCGGCTTACCGACATTGCCGGTGGCGAGACACAGGATGCAGAGCGCGCGGACGTTGGCGGTGCCCACCGTGTGCTGGGTCGCGCCCATGCACCAGATCAGGGTCGCGGGCTTCTCCTTCGCGAACGTCTCGGCCACGCGCCGCAATTGCTCACCGGGCACGCCCGAGACGCGCTCGACCTCCTCCGGGTTCCATTTGGCAACTTCCTTGCGGACGTCGTCCATGGCGTAGACGCGCTGGGCGATGAACTCCTTGTCCTCCCAGCCATTCTCGAAGATGTGCCAGAGGATGCCCCAGACCACCGGGATATCGGTGCCGGAGCGGATGCGGACATATTCCGTCGCATGGGCCGCCGTCCGCGTGAAGCGCGGATCGATGACGATCATGTTCGCCCGGTTGATCTCCTTGCCGGAGAGCAGGTGTTGAAGCGAGACCGGATGGGCCTCGGCGGGGTTGCCGCCGAGAATGATCATCGTCTTGGCGTTGCGGATATCGTTGTAGGAATTGGTCTGCGCGCCATAGCCCCAGGTATTGGCTACGCCAGCCACCGTGGTGGAATGGCAGATGCGTGCCTGGTGATCGACCGAGTTGGTGCCCCAGAAGGCGCCGAACTTGCGGAAGATGTAGGCCGCCTCGTTGGTGAACTTGGCCGAGCCGAGCCAATAGACGGAATCCGGGCCGAACTTGTCGCGCAGGCCGGTGATCTTGTCGCCGATCTCGTCAATCGCCTGATCCCATGAGATACGGGTCCACTGCCCGTCGACCATCTTCATCGGGTATTTCAGGCGGCGGTCGCTGGAGACGAGTTCGCGGATCGCCGCGCCCTTGGCGCAATGCGTACCCCGGTTGATCGGGCTGCTGAAGGACGGCTCCTGGCCGACCCAGACGCCGTTCACGACCTCAGCCGTCACCGTACAGCCCACCGAGCAGTGGGTGCAGATGTTCTTCTTGATCGTCACCGCGGGCCCGATCGCAGAGGAGCCCGCGGCCTGGGCCTTGCGCACGGAGCCGAGCTGGATCGACCCGGCGGCCGCGAGCCCTCCAGCGACGAGGCCGGAATTACGCAGGAAGGCGCGACGGTCGATGACCTTCGGCGTGTCGCCGATGGCCATGGCCGGATGGAAGGTGCGGCCCGGGCCGCCGGTTTTGCGCTTGATCAGCATGGCGCCCTCAATTCTTCTTCAGGGTCTCGTAGCCGTTGGTGCGGTAGAACGCCTTGACGTGGTCGGACTCGCGGTAGCGAGCCTTTGTCTCTTCGATGCCGGGATCGTAAGCTTGCGCCGGCGTCGCGATCATCGGCTGGGCCGTGATCGCGGCGGCCGCCGCCACCGATCCGCCGCCGAGGGCGCGGAAGAAATGGCGCCGTCCCATCTCGTCCTTTCGATCGTCCCGCATGCTCGTCACTCCTGAATGCGACCGATGTCTCAGTGGTCCCCGCCTCACGCGTCGAGCGCGTAGGCCTGGGTCTCAATGTCGATGAACGTCCGGCCGAGGTCGCCCGCAGCGCGATAGAATGACGAACGGGTATTGGCCGCCACATCGTCGAACAAACGCCCGACCCAGGGCTTTAGATGCCGTTCGAAGAAGACGCGGTCTTCGCCAAGTTCGGTCTCGAACCGGCCGGAGACGAGACCCGCCATGGTCTCGAGCAGCATCGCCACATGGTCTTCCGGCTCGCTCATGCCGCCGGTGGCTTCGATGCCGAGCCGGGCCAGATCCTGGCGGATACGCGCCAGCGGGCGCTCATTGAGAAAGCCGGTGAGGTAGTAGGAGGCGTGCGGCACGACCTCGCCGCGCCCAACGCCGACGAAGAGGTCGAAATACTCGCGCCCGACCTTCGCAAGGTCCGCGCCGGCCGCTTCGCGAGCGAGGGAGGAACTCGCCCTGCCCAGGGGGCTACCGTCACCTCCCGATCCGGCGAGAAGCGACAGAATATCCTCGGAGGGTACCCGACCGGTCAGGGCCGCGAGGAGATCGTAGAGATGGGCGCGCAGAAAATCGATGTCGTCGGCGACCGGCTGCGTCATGCCGGGCGCGCCGGAAGCGGGCTTTGCCTCGTCCTCGCGCAACAACTCCACCGAACGCATACCATCCTCAAACCGCGACCCGATCGTGGGCGAAGTGAATTCACTTCGCTCACAATAGCCCGGATTGGGACGTGCGCAACGTAGTTTTTAATTGCTCAAAGCGGGACAGCACGGCCATGTCGTCGCGGTTTCGGCGTAGTCACATCCATCGGAGCGGTAAGTGACGGCGAAACGGCCAAGCTTGGCCGCTCTTGTTGCAATGCAACGAGCGGTTCTTCCATCCTGGCGTCATCGATATCGGCTTCGGTCTTCGCCGGTGCGGCCTCTTCAACACGCTCATCCGCTCCGATCAACGTCGCCTCGGCGGTCGTCTGCTCGGGCTCCGCTTCTTCGATGGGCGTTCCATCGAAAATGTCCCGCAGCATGGCCTTGATGTCGTCCGTGGGCAAAAGAGGCCCGTTTCCCGGCACGCCACCCACCGCGTTCCAGTCGTAAGCGTATTCCCGCGCTTCGCTGACATAGTCGCGGATGTTTGTGTCCAGCGACCACATCCGGCGCAGGGCCGCCTTGCGCATCACCATCGGCACGCCGGCCCGCAGGAACTGGGTCAGGTCGGTCTGTGCCGTTAGGCTGTCCAAGGAGGGCAGCTTGGCCAGTTCCTCGGGCGGCAATGTCTCGCCTTCGACGAGCTCCTCCGGCAGAGGCGTCGCCTCGCTCTCCTCCGTCACGGCAGCGGGCGGCTGTTCGCGGACGATGGCACGCTTGCGCTTCGACCAGCGGGAAAAGAAATCGCCGCCGCTCATCCCTCGTCCCCCCGCCGGCGCGTACCGGTGCCCTGTCGGGCCAGGGCCTCCGGATCGGCCCTGTCGCGCTTGCGCTTGTGAAAGACCTGTTCGACGTGGAAAGTCTCGAAGAAGGCTAGGACTTTGGCCTGGACCTCCAGCGGCATGGGCACCGCTTCCACCACCTCGCCGATGCCCTCGGCCATGGATTCGCCCTCATAGGGATCGGCCGTCACGTTCGCGACCTCGTAGCTGCCCTCCGCGACCTGCCGCAGGGCGACCCAGAGCGAGGGCCGGCCCGAGATCAGGTTGTCGCGGTAATGCGACGTCTCGGCGGGATGGAGCGAGACCTCGTAGGCGCCGGCATAAAAGGTTTCTTCCTCGGGCGTCGCCGAGAGCAGGGTCCAGGGCAAAGCGGCGGGGATGGCGGGAAGGGCCGATACCGGCAGCCAGGCATGGCTCGCCCAGCGGCTCTTCAAGGCCCGCTTGGCGACGATGATGCCAACCTCGAAACGGTCGTCGGGCGGTGGAGCAGCTTGGGTCGGGTTCTGTTCGGTCATGCGGCCTCCGCACCATCGATGATCGGCAATCCTGCCACGAGGTTCTGAGGTTTGAGGAAAAGGCGTTTGTCGGGATCCATGGCCATCAGGAGATAGACCGGCCGGCCGGCGGCGCGCGGGTCGATCCGCCGGTCATCGGCGAAAGTCAGGCGGAACAGGGCCAGGATGCGCATGCGGCTCGCCTCGTCCAGGGTCTCGCCGTTCCAGAGAGCGTTGCAGATCCGGGTCGCCTGTGCGTCGAGCCCCACGAACCAGCGCCAATCCGGATCGTCCATGGCGGTGATCGGCTCAATTTTCGCCTCTACATGCAGGAGGTGGCGGATCCAGGCCTCGATGGCGCGGGCGAGTCCGTCGCGGCTCTTGGGGTTGCTCCCGAGATTGAGCGCCATGGTGAACGCGTCGGAGCGGCTCCAATAGGTCCAGGCGGTCTCGTCCGTGAGCACGTCGAGTTCGTTCGCGGCCTCTTTGCCGAGCATGGCGACGAGGGGTGATTGCGCGGCCCCGGTTTCCCGCGCCTCGATCACCTCGGCATCGGCCAGCAGCGCCGCGCCGTCGACGAAGGAGACGCGTTGCGGCCGGAAGAAAAGTTCGCCGGCTCGAAGGGTGTAAGGGTCGTCGCAGCCGTCGAGGGCATTGCGCAGGATCAGATGCGCCAACTGATTGAGGAAGATCGGCGGCGTGCCGTTCAGGCCCCTTCGAACGAGGTCGAGATAGGCCGCCTCCACGGAGCGCGCGGCCGTCAGCCGGTCGCGGAAGGCGAGCATCATCGTCCAGTTCTCGCGCGCATCGGCATCTACCATCGCGGCGATCTCACCGGGGGAGACCGGCCGGCGCGGTGCGCTCACGAGGCTGCGGTGAAGCGCCCGCTCGGCCATGCAGGAATCCTCGGGCGGCACCAGTTCGGGCCGGGCGAGATAGGCGAGGATCAGGTCGTCGGTGACGGCGAGGCCGCCCCCCTCCGTGCGCCCGGCGAGATGGTGGCCGCTGGAGACCCAGAACTCGGTCATCGTCCTTCGCCTTTCGATCCCGGTGCCGTCGCCATACCGATGAGGTCCGCCCGCTCCTCGGGCTCGTCGTCGGTCTCGACGAAGGTGAAAGCCCGCGCATGGGCGTGAAGCTTGTCGGCTCCCGCTTGACCGGGCCCACGCTGGTGCAGGGTGCGGAACGCCTCCCGGATCTCGCCGTCCTCGAATGTCCTGTGCAGGGCGATCACGCTGCCGATGGCGGGCTGGCACAGGGAGCCGGCGAACTCGATCTCCTCCGCCGCCGCGACGCGGGCCACGTCGAGACTCGGCGCGCCGAGGCGCTCGCAGAGATGGCGCGCCAGATCCTCCACGGCCGCGTCCCGCTCGGTCGGGGTCGCCTCGCTCACCACGACCAGGGTCGAGAATCCGAGGGACGTCACGCCGAGGAAACCAGAGCGGAACGCCGTCCGCTCCTTGCCCTCGAGCAGCGGGACATTGGCATCCCAGAACAGGAACGACCCGGCCACCGCCCATTCGCCGGGCTCGGCGGCCTGCGCGAACACGAAGGTATCCGAAGGGTCGAGGCGGATGGTCCGTGGGAGTTTGAGACTGCTCATCGAAGATTCCGAGGACCCATCCTGTCGCCACTCGTCGAACTCGCGTTCCGGATGACGGCGATGATCGTGGCGTTCAAGGCCGGTATCTGGTGCGTGGCCGCCGCAATTGCTCGCGGATAAGAACGGCAGGGGTTCACCAGTACAGTTGGAACCGGCCGATGAACGTATCGGCATCGATGGTCCGGCCATTCTGAAGGGCGGAGGGTGACGTGTGCGACCGGACGTAATCGGCCATGATCCGGATGTTGGTGTCGGGATACCACGATAGTCCGACCGTGCCGTCCCGCTCGATGCCGCCGCGTATGCCACCATCGTCGAGATCGATGGCCGAGAACCGCAGGCCGAGCTCGAACACGCCGAAACCACCGCGGGTGATGCGCTGGGCCTCGGCGACCTTGACACCGCCGAAGACCGCGTAGCTCGTCCCGTTGAAGTCGGGAGCCATGCGATAGGCCCGGTTGTCGCCGTTCAGCACCCAGCTCGCCTGGACGTATCCTCCCTGAAAACTCAATGGCTTAGCGCCGTCGAAGCGGCGGATCTCGGTCCGTGTGTATTCCGCGCTCACCAGCAGCGGACCGGAGCGGTAGGCCAGTTCCGCACCGAGGCGGGCGATGCTGGCGGCATCGCGGATGTCTCCGGTATCGACGAAGCTCCTCGCGTAGAGGAACGCCTCCGACCGGCTGGACAGCGAAAGCGGGCCCTCGTCGCGGGGCAGGTCGCGGTAGCTCCCGGCGAGACCGACATGCAGGGTCCGGTGGTCGTCGTTGATCGGCGCGTAGGTGACGCGGCTGGTCGAAGCGATGCCTTCGGTGCCGATGCCGGTATTGGCGTTGCCGCCAAAGATTCCCGTGACGACGCTCCAGTCCTTGCCGTGTCTTCCGACGGCGAAGCCAACGTTGCGAGCCGGCACGAAAGCGTCGGACAAGGCCCGCTCGGTGAAGAGGATGTTGTTGTTCGACGCGAGTTGATCGAGACCGAAAGGCTCTTTCTCGTTGCCGATACTGAAGATCATGTCCGGAACGCCGCGATAGACCAGGACCGCATCGTTGATCGGCGTCACCGGATCGGCGAAATCGTATTGGAAGCCGAGGCCAATATCCTTGCCGAGGCTCAACGTCGTCTCGATCCACGAACGGCGCACCGCAATATTGTCGCTGAAGGGATCACCGAAGCCCGATTGGCGGATGCCGGCCACACCGAAATCGAGGTGAAGCCGGCCGCCGATGCGCAACGTCATGGAATCGTTGGGAAATGTCAGAGTGACGCCCTTGTCGTCGATGGTGAGCCGCTCGCCATAGGGGCCGGGCATGCCCTTCGCCTCGATGGCCGGGCCCCTCGGGGCATCCTCGGCCCGAAGCCCGACCGGCGGGAACAGAAAGGCCGCGAGCACGGCGCTGCGGATGGTCGACGATGCGCTCACAGGAGCGGCTCACCGGTGAGCGAATCGCGCCACGCGACCCCCGTCAGGACCGCCATGAGAGGGTGTCTTCGACCGCCATCGGCGAGGAAATCGCCATTCGTGTCGATCCGCGCGATCCGAGCCGATGGACCGCCATCGGCGAGGCGCCGAAGGTAGCGTTGTTCGATCGCCTCGAACCCGTTCTCGTCCCAGACGGCGAACGCTTGCATCAGATGCCGGGCGAAACTCTCGACGATGGCCCCGTGGTCGCCCTCAAGGGCGAAGCCCTCATTCTCCAGGGATGTCGAATCCGGCGTCAGGCCGGGATCGCCGGCCCGCGCCTTCGAGGCGATGATCGTGGCGGAGAAGACGAGCCAGTCCGGCACCTCGTCCTCGCCGCAGGTGGACGGCCATCCGAGACGCCCGCCGCCGAGGCGCGCACCGTCGAAGCGGATCGCGTCCGGCCCGTCGAAGGTGACCGGGATCTCGGGCGGCCCATGCGCGCCGATGGCCTCGGCGAGCGCCACCATGCCGGCGAAGAACGCGCGTCGCGCCGTGGCGAGGGGCTCGTCCGGCCCCAGGATCACGGCGAAGTCGAGCAGCTCAGCGCTTCGTCGCCAGACGAGGCGCCCGGTGGCGTCACCGGATGCGGCCGCGTCGCAGGCTTCGTCGAAGGCGCTCCCCGGCCCGGCCGTAACCACGAGGGAAAAGACGGGCGGCAGGATCAGGTCCGGGTCGTCGGAGCTCGGCGCCATGCGTTTCGGTTCTACCTGCGCCCGTATGTCGGGTCCTAGTTTCGAGCCGTTATAGTATACGATGCACCAACTTGAGCGCGAGGGGGCCGGCCCTCTTTGGCGCTGTGACCAAACGTTCGGGGTAAATCTGTGTCCGACCGGATCGTGTTCGCGTGCTCCTGCGATGAGACCGTCGCCCTCGATGGAGCGGCGATCGGCAAGGCGTGCGGTGGCCGCCTGGAGACCGCCGATCAACTCTGCGGGCGCGAGATCGCCCGGTTCGAGGAGGCGCTGTCGCATGGCACGCCCGTCACCGTCTCCTGCACGCTCCAGGCCCCCCTCTTCACCGACATCGCCGCCGGGACCGGGGCGGAGTCTCGCGTGACTTTTGCCAACATCCGCGAGAAGGCGGGCTGGTCGAGAGAGGCCGACGCGGCCGGGCCGAAGATCGCGGCCCTCCTCGCCGCCGCGGCGGAGACATCTCCCGCGCCGGGCACCGTCGCGATGGTCAGCCAGGGCGTCGCCCTCATCTATGGCAGCGACGAGGTCGCCATTGAGGCCGGACGGCGCCTCGCCGATCATCTCGACGTGACGGTGCTGCTCAGCCGCCCCCGCGACGTGCCGGTGCCGCGCCGCCACGAATTTCCCGTGCTTCAGGGCAGCGTCGTATCAGCGAGCGGGCATCTCGGGGCATTCTCCCTGCGCATCGACGATTACGCGGTGCCGAGCCCGTCATCCCGCCAATCCCTGTCCTTCGGCCCGTCGCGCGACGGCGCCACCTCCACCTGCGACGTGGTCCTCGATCTGACGGGCGGCACACCGCTGTTTCCCGCGCACGACCTGCGCAGCGGCTATGTCCGCGCCGATCCCGGCGATCCGGCCGCCGTCGAGCGGGCGATCTTCACGATCTCCCATCTCGTCGGCGAGTTCGAAAAGGCGCGCTTCGTCGATTTCCACGCCGATCTCTGCGCCCATTCGCGCTCGCGCATCACCGGCTGCACCCGCTGCCTCGATGTCTGCCCCACCGGGGCCATCACGCCCGCCGGCGATCATGTGGCCATCGACCCGTACATCTGCGCCGGCTGCGGCTCCTGTGCCTCGGTGTGCCCCACCGGCGCCGCCGCCTATGCCCTGCCCGCCGCCGACGCGCTGATGCGGCGCCTGCGGACCCTGATGCGCGCCTATCACGAGGCCGGGGGACGCGACGGAATCGTTCTCTTCCACGATGAGGAGCATGGCGAGCCCCTGATCGAGGCGCTGGCCCGCTACGGCGACGGCCTGCCGGCCAACGTTCTGCCGGTCGCCGTCAACGAGGTCACGCAACTCGGCCCGGAGGCCGCCGCAGCGCTTCTCGCCTACGGCGCCGTGGGCATCCGCCTCCTCGTCCGCGACCGTCCCAAGCACGACATCGCGCCCCTGCGCAGGATGGTGCTCCTCGCCGACACGCTCGCCGGGGCATTGGGCTACGGTGCCGCCGATGGGACGCCCGTGATCTCGTTGATTGAGACCGACGATCCGGATCGGCTCGGTGCCGCCCTGTCGTCCGGCAGCTTCGGTACCCCCGCCCCGGTTCCCGCCGCCTTCATGCCGGTAGGGCCCAAGCGCAACGTCCTGCAATTCGCCTTCCGCGAGATGCATGTGGCCGCCCCGGCCCCCGTGGCCGTGGTCCCGTTGGAGGCCGGATCGCCCTTCGGCGGTCTCGACTTCCGCAGCGAGGATTGCACCCTGTGCCTCGCCTGCGTCGGCACCTGCCCGACCCACGCCCTCAGCGACAGTCAGGACCGGCCGCTTCTGGCCTTCGAGGAAAGCCTCTGCGTGCAATGCGGGCTCTGCGCCGCCACCTGCCCGGAGAACGTGATTACCCTGAAGCCGCAGGTGGATTTCTCCGCCTGGAGCCAGCCGCGCCGCATCGTCAAGGAGGAGGAGCCGTTCGACTGCGTGTCCTGCGGCAAGCCCTTCGGCACGCGCAGCAGCATCGAGCGGGTCATCGAGAAGCTTCAGGGCCGCCACTGGATGTTCAAGGGCAGCGCCGGCGAGGCCCGGATCCGCACCCTGATGATGTGCGACACCTGCCGCGTCGAAGTCGTCGTCAACGAGGCCTTCGACCCGCACACGGTGCCCGAGCGCTCGAAGCCGCGGACCTCCGAGGATTATTTTCGCGCGCGGGAGACGAGCGGGACCGGCGGCGCTTAACACCCTGTCTGATCGGATCGCTCAGCGGATGCTCCTGGCAGAGTGATCTTCCCATCCAATCACCTCATCCTGAGATGCCCGCGTCAGCGGGCCTCGAAGGAGCCTTCCGGTTCGCTCAGCGGGTTCTGGGGGGCCTCCTTCGAGGCCGCTCCGCGGCACCTCAGGATGAGGTAAAGCGTTGGAAATACGGTGCAAACGGGCTTTCGGTGTCTCGCGATAATCGTCCGCAGTGCCGTGGTGCTCTGGGCGACAACCGACCGTGACCGGGAATTTCGTGACACACAGTGAAGCCTCCGTGGATCACCGGGTCTTCGTCGCCTTCTCGAGAAACCGCACCAGGGCCTCGCGGTCGTCCGGGTCGTTGATCGTCTGCTCCGGCATCTTGGTGCCGGGGGTGTAGCGGGACGGGCCGATCTCGAAGAGCTTCGCGATGGTCCGCGCATCCCAGACGATGTCGAGGCCCTTCAGGGCCGGCGAGAACGTGTAGCCGTCGGCGGTGGCGATGCGGCGGCCGAACACGCCGCTCAAGGTGGGGCCGGCACGGTGGCCGTCCTCCGGCGTCAGGCTGTGGCAGGCGACGCAGGCACGAAACACCTCCGCCCCGTGATCGCCCTTGTAGGCCGCCAGCGAATCCGCCGGCCGCGGCATCGATAGCGGCCCGATCGGATCGCCGGTCCTGGCATCCCAACGTCTCACCAGCCTGTCGCCGCCCCCGGTCAGCAACTCGGTTCCATCGGGCCGGAAGGCGAGAGACCAGACCGGAAGTCCGGGTCCGACGAGGCTGAACGCCACCTTGGCCGCACGTCTGTCGATCAGGGCCACGGTGCCGGCCACCGTGGCAGCGGCCACCCGTCGCCCGTCCGGCGACACGGCAAGCCCGATGACGGGGTTCGTGGCGAGGTCCACCGACGCGCGGAGGGTCCCGTCGGCGGAGAGGAACCGCACCACGCTGTCGGCCCCGGCGGCGGCGATCTCGCCGTCCTGGGTCACGGCCACGGCGTTGATCGGTGACGGCAGTTGAACGATGCGTGGCGGTTCGTCGGTCTCGGTGCGAGGCCAGACTCGAAGCGTGGCGTCGTAGCCTCCCGTCACGGGCCTGCCATCGGCGAGGAAGGCGACGGCGTTGACGTTGCCGGCATGGCCCCCCAGCACCCGCACCATTCCGCCGGCGAGGGGGCGGATATGCGCGGTGCCGTCCCAGGAGGCGGAGGCGAGGTGCGTCCTGTCCGGCGAAACCGCGAGGGCCACGATCGGCCCGGAATGGTCGGCGAAGACTTCCACCGGCTCGGGGCGCCCGCCCTGCCACAGGGCGATGCGCCCATCCGCGCTCGCCGTGACGAAGCGGCCCTCGTCGAGGGCGGCGACGGCATTCACCGCGCCATCGTGAAATCGAAGGACGGTGAGGGCCGTTCCCTGGTCGATCGCCCAGAGGATGGCCGATTGATCGAACCCGCCCGAGATCGCCATGCGTCCGTCCGCCGCGATGGCCAGAGCCCGCACCGGCCCGCCATGCCCACGCAACTGGGCCGAGGCCGGCAGGGGGGCGGAGAGGATGAGGAGCGCCGCGCAGATCGACAAGGCCCGGCGGATCGTGACCCGCGAGGATCGAGGTCGAGCCGACGACCCTGATGTCCACCCCATGCCGTCGCTCTCCTAAAGGGCCAGAATGCTGAGAATCCGAGCCCGTTTAAGTCATTCGTCCAAGGCTTCACCTCATCCTGAGGTGCCGGGTAGCGGCCTCGAAGGAGCCCTCCAGGGATCGCATCGGCCTCTGGAGGGCTTCTTCGAGGCCTTCGCTACGCTCCGGCACCTCAGGATGAGGTCGTCTGATGGAATGACCGACTTCGGCAGTTGATCGTCGTCGGCATGAGCATAAGCTCAGACATCCGATCAGCCTCGCTTTTAGTCGTGGCAACGCCTCCTGTCTTCCCCGCCGCCGGCCGCTCGGCTGATCCGCCACAAGCGGGGTTGCTCACCCGGTCGCGATGCCGCATCCGTCTCGGTGCATGTCGATCCGGTCCGCCACTTCGGCCTCGATGCCCCTCGACGAGGCCCTGGCGCGGCTCCTCGAGGTCGCGCCCGTCGCCACCATCCTCGCGCCCGTGCGGGAGGGGATCGGCTTGGTCCTCGGCGAGGATGCGGTCGCTCTCAGCGATCATCCCGCCGAGCCGCGCGCGCGCCGGGACGGTTGGGCCGTGGCCGCCGGAGATGTGACCGGCGCCTCTCCCTACGCACCCGTTGCCTTGCGCTCACCTCCCACATGGGTGGAGGATGGCGACGCGCTGCCGCTGGTTACCGATACCGTGCTGCCGCCGGACGCCCTCCACAGCGATGGCGACATCGTCGCCGATGCGGCGCAGGGCGAGGGCGTCTCTCGCCTCGGCCAGGAGGCTGCGCGCGGGGACGTGCTGGCGCGGGCCGGCGAGCGGTTGACGCCGCTTCGTGCCCTCGCCCTCGCCGGGGTCGGGATCGAGGCGGTGGCGGTGCGCAGGCCCCATATCCACATCGTCGCGATCGGCCATGGTGCTGCCTCGGCGGTCTCCGACTGGGTCGTGGCGGCGGGAGCTCGGATCACGTCGAGCGTCTCCGCCCGCGACGTGGAATCCATCGCCGCTGCGCTGCAGGTCGATGGGGCCGACGCGGTGCTCGTTGTCGGCGGCACCGGGTTCGGCCGCACCGATCACAGTGCGGAGGCCCTCGCCCGAACGGGCCGCCTCGACGCCCACGGGATCGCCCTGCATCCGGGGGAGAGCGCCGGGTTCGGCCGGATCGGGACGGTCCCGGTCCTGCTGCTGCCCGGTCGGCCGGATGCCGCTCTCGCGACATTCCTCGCCCTCGGGCGGCCCCTGCTGGCCCGTCTCTCCGGCACGGCTCCGCCCGATGGCGTCAAAGGCCGCCTCACCCGGAAGATCGCCTCCACCGTCGGCATGAGCGAAATCGTCTTCGTGCGAACGACACGGGAGGGGGTGGAGCCCATCGGCGGCGGGGATCTGCCGCTGCGGCGTCTGATCCTCGCGGAGGGCGCGGTTCTGGTACCGCCGGAGCGGGAAGGCTACCCTGAGGGCGAGTGGATCGAGATCGTGCCCCTGTGAACCGCCCCGACGGAGTTGAGACGAGAGAAGACTTCCTGGCGAGGCTGTCGCGCGCGGCACGCCAGGAGCAGTTCCTCCAGGTGGTCAGCCGCGACGAGGCCGTCTCGCGGTTTCGCGCGGCGGTTCCGCATGCCGCGCTGCCGGGAGAGAGCGTGCCGCTGGCGGCCTGCCTCGGCCGCGCCTTGGCGGGCGACGTCGCCTCGCCCATCGACGTGCCTCCCTTCGACCGGGCTCTCGTGGACGGTTTCGCCCTCCGCGCCTCCGACACGATGGGCGCGAGCCAGGCCGAGCCGCGCCGCCTCGGCCTCAACCATGAGATCCTCGCCTGCGGCGTCGCGCCCCGGCTCGTGGTCCTGCCCGGCACGGCGACGGCCATCGCCACCGGCGGGGTGATGCCGCGCGGAGCCGACGCGGTGGTGATGGTGGAGGCCACGGGCATCGCATCCGGCGACGGTCCGCTCGCCATCGACCTCGACCGGGTGGCAGCACCTGGGCAATTCGTCGGCTATGCCGGCTCCGACATGGCGCGCGGCGAGACCGTGCTGCGCAAGGGCAGCGTGATCACCGCGCGGGAAATCGGCATGCTCGCCGCGTGCGGCCTCGCCGAGGTCGAGGTGGTGCGCCGGCCGAGGATCGCCGTGCTCTCCACCGGCGACGAGCTGACGGCTCCGGGCCAGCCCCTTTCGCCCGCCGGCATCTACGATTCCAACGGCGCCATCATCGCCGCCTCGGTCACCGAGAATGGCGGCGTCCCCGTGCCCTTCGGCATCGTCGCGGATGACGAAGCGGCTCTGGAGGACGCGATCCGCGCGGCCCTGTCGGACTGCGACGTCGTCGTCCTGTCGGGGGGGACCTCGAAGGGGGCGGGCGATGTCTCGCATCGCATCCTCTCGCGCCTCGGCGAGCCCGGCATCCTCGTCCACGGCGTCGCCCTGAAGCCCGGCAAGCCCCTCTGCCTCGCCAAGGCGCAGGACAAGGCCATCGTCGTCCTGCCGGGCTTCCCGACCTCGGCGATGTTCACCTTCCACGAATTCGTGGTGCCGCTCGTCCGGTCGCTGGCCGGGCTTCCGCCACGGGAGGAGGACAGCGTCGAGGCCGTGCTGCCCCAGCGCATCGCCTCCGAACGCGGGCGGATGGAATTCGTCATGGCCTCGCTCACCCATGGGCGGGACGCCCCGGTCGCGGTCCCGCTCTCCAAGGGCTCCGGCTCGGTGACGGCCTTCTCCCAGGCCGACGGCTTCTTCGCCATCCCCGCCGCGCGGGCGGGGATGGAGGCCGGCGAGCGGGTGAGCCTGTCGCGGATTGGCGCCGGCACCCGCGCCCCCGACCTCACCCTCGTGGGCAGCCATTGCATCGGCCTCGACGCCGTCGTCGGACGTCTGGCCGAGCGCGGCATCCGCGCCCGCACCATCTGGGTCGGCTCCTCGGGGGGGCTCGCCTCCCTCAAGCGTGGCGAATGCGACATCGCCGCGCTGCATCTCCTCGATCCGGAGACCGGCCGCTACAACACGCCCTTCCTCACGCCGAGCTTACGCCTCGCGGAGGGATGGAGCCGGATGCAGGGCGTCGTGTTCCGCCCCGGCGATACCCGGTTCGCGGGGCTACGATCGTCACACATCTCGCGGGTCCACGGGTCCCCTCTCCTGGAAGGAGAGGGACAGGGTGAGGTGTGCGACCTTATCGGAGAGTCCACGCACCTCACCCCAACCCTCTCCTTCCAGGAGAGGGAGCCCAGCGCGCTTCCGGTCGAACCCTCGAGGGCAAGGGGAGCAGCCGACGAGCAGAGGGGTGGATCCATGAGCTTTGCTGGGCGGGACGCGGCGGAGGCGGTGTCGGCGCTGGTCCGCGACCCCGACGCGATCATGGTGAACCGCAACACCGGATCGGGGACGCGGCTTCTCATCGACGGGGTGCTGGACGGCGCCCGGCCGCCGGGATTCTGGAACCAGCCTCGCTCGCACAATGCTGTCGCCGCCGCCGTGGCCCAGGGTCGGGCGGATTGGGGCGTCGCCATCGAGAGCGTCGCCCGCGCCTACGGCCTCGGCTTCCTGCCGCTCACCGACGAGCGCTACGATTTCGCCTATGTCGGGGATCGGGCGCGGGAGCCGGCTCTGGCCGCCTTCCTCTCCCTCCTCGCTGAGCCCGAAACCGGGGCGGCCCTGGCCGAACTCGGCTTTCCCCGCGCATGGACCCTGTCATGACGGACCCGGCCATGACGGACCCGGCCATGACGGACCCGGCCATGACGGACCCGGCCATGACGGAGCCCGCGATGCGGGTCATGGGCCTTGCCGGCTGGAGCGGGGCGGGCAAGACCACCCTGCTGGCCAAGCTCATCCCCGCGCTGATCGCCCGGGGGCTGACGGTCTCCACCATCAAGCACGCGCATCACGCCTTCGACGTGGACCAGCCGGGCAAGGATTCGTACCGGCATCGGCAGGCGGGCGCATCGGAAGTGCTGATCTCATCCGCCGTTCGGTGGGTGCAGATGCACGAGGTGCGCGACGGCGAGGAAGCGGGTCTCGCCGACCTGCTGCGCCGTCTAAGCCCCTGCGATCTCGTGCTGGTGGAAGGCTTCAAGCGCGAGGGCCATCCAAAGATCGAAATCCATCAGAACGCCAACGGCCGTCCGCCGCTTCATCCGCAGGACGAGAACATCGTCGCCATCGCCAGCGACGGGGCGTTTCCCGATGCGAGGATCCCCGTGGTCGATCTCGACGACGTGGCGGCCATCGCCGATCTCGTCGCGTCCCTGGCGGAGCCGGTCGATGTCATCCTGAACAGGATCGAACGCCATGGCGCAGCTGACTGACGATTGCTTCGCCTTCGGCGGACGATTGATGAGCGTGGACGATGCCCTCGCGCTGATCGCGGAGCGGCTTCCCGTGCTGGCCGGGATCGAGACCGTGCCGCTGCACGACGCGGACGGGCGCGTGGCGGCGGAGGACGTGACCGCCGGGATCGACCTGCCGCCCTTCGACAATTCGGCGGTGGATGGCTACGCCGTGCGCCATGCCGACCTCGCTTCTTCGGGCGAGACGCGGATGAGCGTCGAAGGCCGGATCGCCGCCGGCCATGCCGGCCTGACGATGGCGAACGGGCCGAGCGCCATCCGCATCTTCACCGGCGCGCGGATGCCGGGCGGCGCCGACACGGTCTTCATGCAGGAGGACGTGACGGTGGAGGGGACCGGCATCGTCCTGCCGCAGGGCCTGAAGCGCGGGGCGAACCGCCGGCTCGCCGGCGAGGATGTCCCCAGAGGCGGCACCATCGTCACCGCGGGGCGGCGCCTGTCGCCGCAGGACGTGGCTTTGGCCGCCGCCACCGGCCGCTCGTCCCTGGCCGTCCGCCGCCGCCTCACGGTGGCGGTGTTCTCCACCGGCGACGAACTGGCCGAACCGGGCGCCGTCCTGGCGCCGGGGGCGATCCACGATTCCAACCGGGTGATGCTGGTCGCCCTCCTGAAGCGCCTCGGCGCGGAGGTGAGCGACCTCGGGATACTGCGCGACGACCGGGCGGTTCTCGCCACGCGCCTCGCGGAGGCCGCGTCCGCCCACGATCTCCTCCTCACCTCCGGCGGAGTCTCCACCGGCGAGGAGGACCATGTGAAGCCGGCGGTGGAGAGCGTCGGCAGCCTGGTGTTCTGGCGTCTCGGCATCAAGCCGGGCCGTCCGGTGGCGATGGGCGTCGTGCGGGGTACGCCCTTCGTCGGATTGCCGGGCAATCCCGTGGCCGCCTACGTCACCCTCCTGTTCGTGGTGCGCCCCCTGCTGGCGCGCCTCGGCGGCGAACATTTCGGCGCACCCCTCGCAATCCCGGCCCGCTCCACCTTCGCCTATCGCAAGAAGGCCGGCCGCCGCGAATTCGTGCGCGTCAGCCTGAGGCGCGCCGCCGATGGCGGGTTGGAGGCGGTGAAGTTCCCCCGGGACGGGGCCGGCCTCCTCACCTCGCTCACGGGCAGCGACGGGCTGGCGGCCCTCCACGACGACGTCACCGCCATCGAGCCCGGCGACACGATCGAGGTTTTTCCGCACGTCGTGCTGTACTGACGGGAATCTCCCGTACCGGTCCGGGAGAGCGTAACCGGAGCTTGCATTGCGCAGACTCCCGCACGATGTGCCCGGTCAGGGCCGAGGATTCTCGGTGTTCGAGCGGGGGGCCGCTCGCCCTCCGCCATTGCCACTCCGACCCGACCGAAAGCGCCGATGGACTTTCTCGACTCGCATTTCCTCGTCTCGGTGCTGCAGATCGTCTGGATCGACCTGCTCCTCTCCGGCGACAACGCGGTCGTCATCGCCATGGCGTGCCGATCCCTTCCCCCCGAGCAGCGCCGCACCGGCATCCTCCTCGGCGCGGGAACGGCCGTGGGGCTGCGCATCCTGTTTGCCGTCATCATCACCTATCTGCTGGCGGTGCCGTTCCTGCGGATCGGCGGAGGGCTCCTGCTCCTGTGGATCGCGGTGAAGCTCGCCCTCGGCGAGGACGATGAAGGTCACGCGGTGGGAGACAGCGCGACCTTGTGGAAGGCGGTGCGGACCATCGCCATTGCCGACGCCGTCATGAGCCTCGACAACGTGGTCGCCATCGCGGCGGTGGCGAAGGGCGAGGTCTCGCTGTTCGTCTTCGGCCTGCTGCTGTCGATCCCGCTCATCGTGGCGGGCGCCTCCCTCATCTCCACGTTGCTGAAGCGGTTCCCCCTCGTCATCTGGGCGGGCGCCGCGCTTCTGGGCTGGATCGCCGGCGAGATGATCGTCACCGATCCCTACATCGCCGAACACGTGGCCTCCGTGCCCCACGCGCACCAGGCCGCCGCCGCGATCTGCGCCGTCCTCGTCGTCGCCGTGGCGTTCATCTGGAAACGGGCGACCGCATCGCCCGAGCCGATCGCCGATCAGAGCCGGCACTGATACGACGTCTTACTGACCTTGACCCTTGGGCTACGGCATTCACACCTTTCGCGGGCACGACGGGTCCCCTCTCCTGGAAGGAGAGGGAGCCGGTCGCGCCTCATGTCGAACCCTCTTGGATAACGGGACCAGCCGGCGAGCAGATGGGTGAATCCCGTAGGACCCATGGGTCAGGGTTAGTGAGGTCCGGCGGACGGCCGCCGCCGGGCAGTCGCGCGGGCAGACCTCAATGAGTCAGACTTATCGAGGTCTGGCATGAGACGCTGTTTAACGTGCATTTCCAAGACTTTACCTCATTCTGAGGCACCGTGTAGCGGCCTCGAAGGAGGGGTCCAGGGATCACGCGACCACTGGAGGGCTCCTTCGAGGCCCGCTGACGCGGGCACCTCAGGATGAGGTGATTGGTTGGGATGATCGACTTTGGCGGATGGGCGACTCCGGCATGAGTATCCGCAGAGACATCGGGTCAGATAGGCTGCGAGCCCGGTGACCAACGAAAAACGGCCCCTCACGAGGGGCCGTTTTCCGTCATCGGCATGGGGTCCGACGCGGACCTACCGCGCCGCTTCGAGATATTTGAGGTCGAGGGCGGCCAGCGACATCAGGGGCGACGGCATGACGACACCGTCGCGGCGGATCAGCCGGGCGACCCGCTGGCACCCCGCGATGTCGTTGGCACCGGCGGCGGCATCGCCCTGTTCGATGAAGGCGGCACTCGGCATCTTCGGCGGAGGGGCTGCCGGGGCTGCTGGGGCGG
>NZ_VMOA01000061.1 GCF_020662345.1 Methylobacterium sp. W2
GCCACCACCCCGGATTCCCCCTCGGAAGCTGACGCTTCCTCTGCCCCCCAGGGGGCTCGGGTCAGGGGGACGCGGTTGCCGGTCGACTTCGGCACGAGGCCCGAGGCTCGGAAGGCCTGCGAGGAGTTCGGCCTCACCGGTCGGGCGATCGACGAGGCGCTGGCCGAGTTTCACGATTTCTGGGTCGGCGTGCCCGGCGTCCGCGGCACCAAGCTCGATTGGGTCGCGACCCTCAGGAACCGCCTCCGAGAGACGAACCGGCGGCAGGCCCCGGCCCGCGCATCGCCGACGACCGAACGCGGTAACGGCTTCGGCCACCTAGCAGCCCAGAAACGCGCAGCACGTCAGTCGGAGGACGCCCATGACCACGCTACCGAGCGTCACACGGATCGCACCGTTCGTCCCTCTGACCCGCGAACAGCGGGATCGCCTGACGGCGATGCGCGAGGCGGCTACGGCGACGGCCCCGGGCAAATACTCGATCTCGCAGCACGGCGCGCCTACGGCTGATGAGCGCGCGTGGCTGGAGCCGTACCGGGCCGAACTGCATCAGTTGCTGCGCCCCGGCACTCGTCGCGAGATCGACGACCGGATGCACGTCTTCCTCGGCGGATTCTCGCAGCTCAAATCTCTCGACGACGAGAGCGCGGCGATGATGCTGGAGAACTTCGTCGAGGCAATGGAGGACCTACCGATCGAGGTGGTCTCCCGCACCTGCAAGGCCTGGAACCAGAAGAAGATCAAGGGAGTGGACTACCGCTTCCCGCCGACGCCGCCTGAGTTCCGGGGTGCGGCCGATGACATCATGGCTCTGCTCCGCGTCGAGCGTCGGGACGTCGAAGTCGTGCTGTGCGCCCTGCCGGCGGCCGAGCCGCAGCCAGGACCGACGGACGAAGAGCGCGAGGCCTGCGCCGCCGCCGCCGCCGATCTCGTCAAGGGCATCGCTGACGCGGGCGCCAAATTGGACGCGGAGCTCAGCGAGGCCAGCGCCACGGCCGGCCGGATTGAGCAACTGGCCTATGTCCGCCGGTTCCAGGCAGCGGAGGCCGAGCGCAAGGCGCGCATCGCGATGCTGGCTGCATCGGAGCCCCCGCCTGCAATTACTGCGCCTGCATAAGAACGGGAGTGGAACATTCGAACCATCGCCTGTGGGGACAAGCCCTCGCATTGGTTTGCAGACGCGGGCGATTTCCCCAGAGTGAAACGACTACCGGCGGCGGGGCCCAAGCCGGCAAGCACCAAGCCCCGCCGCCTTCTCCGACCCCTCGTTTCAGCGAGGGACCAGCGACCACCACGAAACTGAGGGTTTCGAGATGACCGGACCGAGCAATAACACCGAACTGAGCCTCGCCGCGACAGGTGGAGGAGTGCCATTGACGATGTCCAGTCAGGAGATCGCCGAGCGCACCGGCAAGCGGCATGCGGACGTGATGCGCGACGTGCGCAGCATGCTTGACCAGCTCGGCGCGAACGAACGCAGTTTTGCGTCGGTCTACCGGGATGCGAAAGGCGAGAGCCGCCCATGCTTCAGCCTGCCAAAGCGAGAGTGCCTTACGCTGGTATCGGGCTACAGCGTGGCCCTGCGCGCCTCTATCATCGATCGCTGGATGGAGCTCGAGAGCGCAGGTGCCGCCTCTCGGCCGGTCCTGGACCCCTCGGACCCGAAGGTGATGCTCGCGGTGTTCGGACACCTGCAGAAGCAAGTCGAGGAGAAGGATCAAATCATCGCCGCACAAGGCACGCAGGTGAAAGCGCTGGAGCGGCTGGAAGGCGCCGAAGGTTCCATGTGCCTCACCGATGCGGCGAAGACCTTGGGCGTAGGCCGCGATGCTCTGATCGCCCGGATGCAGGCCGAGCGATGGATCTTCAAGCGGACGGGCAACAAGAACTGGCTCGCCTACGATGACAAGCGCCGTACGGGCTACATGGAGCACGACGACCACCTGTATCTCGACAGCCAGAAGCGGGAACGGGTCTCAACGCGGGCGCTGGTGACGGCGAAGGGCCTCGTGCGCCTCGCCGAGATCCTCAGCCGGCCGCTGCATTGAGGCCGGGCGCATGCTCCCATCTCCGCACATCACCGACCACGCTCTCCTTCGCTGGATGGAGCGCGTTCATGGGGTCGACATCGAATCCTGGCGCCGGCTGATGCTGGACGACCTGCGCGATGCCTTGGATGCCCATGACGGGCGCCACGTCCCCGGCAGGGCGGCCTTCATCCTCTCCCCCACCGGCGAGAGCGTGGTGACCGTCATCGGCGCAGAGCAGGCGCCGAGCCGTCACCAGAGCAGATCGATCGCGGTGGCTCGGGCTGTCGCCTGAGCCACCCTCATCGGATCCAAGACGCGAAAGGAATCAAGCAATGGGACATAGCGAACAGGCAATCGGGTGCGTGGCGCTTTCGGTTACCACCTTGGTTGCTGCCGCTCATGGCGCGAGCCGCGCGGCCGGCTGGTGGCACGATACGAAGACCGGCGAGCTTTACGAGCTCACCCCGGCGATCGTCGCTCAGAAGCTCATGCTCATCGTGAGCGAAGTCAGCGAGGCCATGGAAGGCCATCGCAAGAGCCTCATGGACGACAAGCTTCCGCATCGGCCGATGATGGAGGTGGAGCTCGCAGACGCCATGATCCGCATCGCCGATCTTGCCGGACGCCTGGGCTTCGACCTCGGCGGCGCCGTTGCCGAAAAGATGGCGTTCAACGCCGTCCGGCCAGACCACAAGCTCGAGGCCCGGCAGGCAGCGGGCGGCAAGGCCTACTGATCTGCGCAGTCACCAGTCCCCCATCCTCTCGTAGCGTATCGAGGATCGACATCATGACGAACAAGCAGCGCCGAGCCCAACGCCGCCAGCGGCAGCGGGAGAAGCAGATGAAGGCGGTCAAGCGGTCGACGGCCGTCAACATGCAGACGGTCCGCGCCGGCGCGCACACGGCGGCACGCGAGCCGATGGAGCGCTTCGAGGTGGGTCACGACCGGTCCTGGTACGTCATCCGCGCTTTGCCGCGCTGGGCCAATCGTGCGGCCGAACAGATCCGGGAATCCGGCACACCCGTGTTCGAGGCACGCGAGGCGGTGCGGCTGGTCTCGGAGATCGGCAAGGTGAGGGTGGCGCTGGTGCCCGTGCTGCGCCGCCTGCTCTTCATCGGCGTCCAGGACTGGCATGAGCTGAAGCACGTGGAGAGCCACCCCGGCGTCTACGACGATGCGACCGGCTACCGCCGCAGCGGCATCGTCGAGCGTCCTGGCGGCGGCCACATGGTCATCGCCCCAAACGACCTCCAGAACTTCGCGGACAGCATTACCGGCCACGGCGGCGATAAGGACGAGGCCTGTGGGTTCCTCTACGCCATCGGCCAAGCCGTGAGAGTGACCGACGGGCCATTCGCGTCGTTCAACGGCACCGTGGAGGAAGTCGACGAGCGAACCGGGCGGGTAAAGGTCGCCGTCAGCATATTCGGACGCTCTACGCCTGTGGAATTGCAGCAGAAGGCAGTAGAGGCAGCTTGACTTCGCGCGCGCGCGCGACATTGTAGCGGACAGGATATCCCGTCAACGGCGATAGCGCGGCGCGCAGTCTGGCCTTTTCGGTGACCCGGCCCACGTCCTTGAGGCGAGGCGCCGGGGTTGTTGTCCCAAAATCACCTCTCGACGTGGCGTAGCGCAGTCCGGTAGCGCGCCAGGCTCATAACCTGGAGGTCCTCGGTTCGAATCCGAGCGCCGCAACCATCATCGGCCATTCATCTGTTCAACCCAGTGCGCTTCGCCAACGATGTTGATTGGCTTTCCCTTGGTTCGCAGGTCGACGGCTTTCTCTATCTTTCGCCCAAACGAGGACTGCTTCCAGCTTTCCGTCGCATACGCGCCGACCACGAGATAGCGGGTTGCTGCCGTCAGGCTACCCGGCACTGCACCGAGCGCCAGCGCCGCCTCCTCACAATGCTTCCGCTGACCGAAAGCGAAGGTGCCCGTAAAGCAGATGGGCGATTCGTGGAAGACCATCGAAGGGAATGGGCTGCAGAACGGAAGGCTGGTCGATTTGGTCAGTTCGCCCTTCTCAAAGTCGCCGCCAGCGAACGCTGATAGCGTCGACATCAGGTCTTTGGCCTCATCCTCATCGACGATGCCGTCGGCCAGTACATCATTCACGCGGTCACGAAGTAGGCGGACGATAGGGTTTGCCGTGATGTGAACGCGGGCCTCAAGCCACTTCTGAAGGTACTCGACCTCCGCTTGAGAGACGGTGCCATCGGCGATGATGCCGTGAGCGATGCCGATGACTTCGGCGACTTGACGGTCGTCTATGCGCTCGGCGCCTACGCGGTTGTAGAAGGCATCAGTCGTCACGGGACGCTCCCTGGGTGGTCGCTATGATGCGACTATGACGCGAGATGCGCCGGACCCTCAACCGACCAGCAAGACCTGCCTCCGTCAAGATCGATAGGCTGACGATGGCCCGCCTCACCACCCTCAGGCCTCGCCTCGGAACCCTAGACACCCGCACGGCCATCCCGGCACCGAAGGTAGCCGACGCTGAGCTACTGACACCCGAGCACGCAGCTTGGCGCCAAGAGGTGCTGAAGCGGGCAGGGTGGAAGTGCCAATGGCCTGGATGCACGGCGCACGGTAGGCGAGCTGGCGTCCGGCTCTACGCTGACCACATCGTCGAGAGACGTGATGGCGGCGACCCGCTGGACCCACGCAATGGGCAGGCGCTCTGCCCCCCTCACCACGGGCGCAAGACCGCCGCTGAGCGGGCGCGGCGCATGGGAACGACACAGGCCTAGGCGCGACGCGCGATGCCTTCCCTTGGCGATCCTGGCTGACCCTAGCCCATCCCTCGGCAGGGAGGGGGGGGTCGAAAGTCCTCCGGTCTAAGGGCCGGCTACCGCATGGGATCGCATTCGCAGATTTTTTCCTGGTGGGTCGTTTTGGTTGGTGCGGAGTAGTGCGGACATAGCAGTCATGGGAAAGGCAAAAAAACCTATCGACTGGACTGGTGTCGAGCGCGACTATCGCAAAACTGAGTTGTCCGTCAGAGAGTTATCCCGCTGGTACGGGTGTGATGAGAAGGCGATCCGGCTGCGTGCGAAGGCTGGCGAATGGGTTCGCCCCGGCGCGAGTGCTCCGCAGCCAACTCCGCAGGATCCGCAGCCACTGGCGGACGCCGTTGCCCCGATTGTCGAGCGGATCCGGACGAAGGAAAGCGCCGAGCCCGTGAGGCCTGAGGCCATCCTCGATCGGGGCCGCGATCTCGTCGTCCGCATGATGGACGAGCTCGAGGTGACCACCTCCTACATCGATGAGATGGAGGAGCAGATCCTCGCGGACACGAAGGGCAAGAACGACGGCCCGCGGCGCGAGGCAATGCTCAAGGCGGTGAGCCTGTCCACCCGGGCGGGCACGCTGAAGAACCTCGCGCTGGCTGCGAAGACGCTGGCCGAGGGCAATGTGCCCGACGGCAAGAAGAAGCAGCGCCAGGCCGGCGCAGATGAATCCACGTCAGGCGGCGGGAAGTTCGCACAGCGCAACGGTCCGCGTCTGGTCGCCAGCAACCCATGACCGAACGCCCCGAGTGGACGACCGCATGCCCCGACTGGGAGAAGCGCATCGTCGCTGGTCGATCGCTGATCCCGTTCAAGCCGCTGTTCCCCGGGGCGGCGGCCGATGCCTTGGCGGTCTTCAAGGCGCTTCGTGTCGTCGACCTACCCGGCAAGCCGACATTCGGTGAGGTGAGCGAGCCCTGGGTGTTCGATTTCGTGGCTGCCATCTTCGGCGCCTACGACGATGAAACCGGGCAGCAGCTGATCCGGGAGTTCTTCCTCCTCATCTCGAAAAAGAACACCAAGTCGACCATCGGCGCCGGCATCATGCTCACGGCGCTCATCATCAACTGGCGGCATGAGGAAGAGGTGCTGATCCTCGCGCCGACGATCGAGGTCGCGCAGAACAGCTACAAGCCGGCCGCCGCGATGGTGCGCGCGGACCCAGAGCTCGACGCGGCGCAGGGGGAGGGCGGCTTCCTCCACGTCCAGGACCATCTGAAGACCATCACGCATCTCAGCACCCGGGCGGCGCTGAAGGTGGTCGCGGCAGATACGGACACGGTGTCGGGCAAGAAGGCCGGCCGCATCCTGATCGACGAGCTCTGGATCTTCGGCAAGCGGCCGAAGGCGGACGCCATGCTGAGAGAGGCCACCGGCGGCCTGGTCTCGCGGCCCGAGGGGTTCGTCATCTCGCTCTCGACGCAGAGCGACGAGCCGCCGGCCGGGGTGTTCAAGGCGAAGCTGGACTATTTCCGCAACGTGCGGGACGGCAAGGTCAAGGATCCGAAGAGCTTCGGCCTGCTCTACGAATTTCCAAGGACGATGGTGGAGGCGAAAGCCTACCTCGAGCCCGACAACTTCTACATCACCAACCCCAACATCGACCGGTCCGTGAGCCGGGAATGGCTGGAGGACGAGCTCCGCAAGGAAGAGGACAAGGGCGAGGACACCCGCCGGACCTTCCTCGCCAAACACCTGAACGTCGAAATCGGTATGAACCTGCGGGCCAACCGCTGGACCGGTTCCGAATTCTGGGAGCAGCGCGCCGACGCGGCTCTGCGATGCTTGCCGGAGGATGCGCGGGCCGGCCTGCGAGCCCTCTTAGACCGGTGCGAGGTGGTCACGGTCGGGATCGACGGCGGCGGCCTCGACGATCTGTTCGGGCTAACGGTGCTGGGCAGGGAGAAGGGGACGCGCGATTGGCTCGCCTGGACCCACGCCTGGTGCCACGTCGGGGTGCTGACGCGGCGCAAGTCGATCGCGACGAAGCTGCAGGGCTTCAAAGCGGCCGGCGAGCTGACCATCGTCGACGACGAGCTCGGCGACATCTCCGCCATCGTGGAGATCGTGTCGGACGTGAAAGAGCGCGGGCTTCTCGCCTGTGTGGGCGTCGATCCGGCCGGCCTCGGCGAGTTCATTGAGGCCATGGCCGAGATCGGGGTGACGCAGGAAGCGAAGCTCCTCGTCGGCGTGCCCCAGGGCTACGGCATGATGAACGCCATCAAGACCGCAGAGCGAAAGCTCGCGAACGGCACGCTGCGCCACTCCGGGTCGACCCTGATGTCCTGGGCCGTGGGCAACCTGAAAATTGAGCCGACCGCCACCGCCATTCGGGCGACGAAGCAGAATGCCGGCGACGCGAAGATCGACCCTGTGATGTCGTTGTTCGACGCGGTGGTGCCGATGTCGCTGAACCCCGAGCCCGTGAATACGCGCTCCGTCTACGAAGATCGCGGCCTGCGGGTCGCCTGAGGAGGCGGCATGCAGCCATCCGACGAGCGGCCCGCCGCTCAGCCCATCACCATCTCGACGCAGATCTTCCGTGAGGTCATCGGGGCTCTGGGTGCAGGCCTCGCCGGCTATGGCGCGTGGCTTCACTATCAACCGGCTGGGTTCATGGTTGGCGGCGGCGTGCTGGTTGGGCTCGCGGTCGTCGGGACGCTCCGTGGGAACGGGTGATGAGAGGCCTGTTCTCTGCGATGCTCGGAGGCGGGATGAATGCCGCCGCCGAGCGCGACGTTGCATCTTGGGAGCCTGACGACGATCGGTGGTATGGCGAGGCTGGCGGCTCGGCCACCTTCACTGGAAGGCGCGTGACGCCGGACATCGCCCTGCAGTTTTCGGCCTTCTACGCAGGCACGCACCTTCTGGCGAAGACCCTGGCTTCGCTACCCCTGCGGATGTACCGGAAGGATCCGGCGACCGGGAAAAGCTATGAGGCTCCCGAGCATCCGCTGAACGACCTGCTGGAGTACCAGCCGAACAGGTGGCAGACGGCTTGGGATTTCCGAGCCATGCTCATGATGCACTTGGTGATGCGCGGGAACGCGTACGCCGAGATCATATCGGGCCCCCGAGGGTTCGCGGATCGCCTTGAGCCCATCCATCCGGATCGCGTGACGGTCGATCGCCTTCCCGACCAGACGTTGCGCTACACGGTCTCCGAAGAAAACGGCAGGTCTCGGCGCCTGCTTCAAGACGAGGTGCTTCACCTTCGGACCGCGTTCGCCCCCGGCTTAGTGGGCATCGGTCCGATTGCCCACGCCCGGCAAACGGTTGGCCTCGCCCTCGCGACAGAGGAGCATGGCGCTCGGCTCTTCTCGAATGGAGCGCGGCCTTCCGGCGTCATCACCGTGCCGAAGGGATGGAGCGACGAGGCGTTCAAGCGCTTCAAGGAGGATTGGCGCCGGACGTATAACGGCCTCTCAAACGCCGGCGGCACACCCATCCTCGAGGATGGCGCTGAGTTCAAAGCGATCAGCTTGACGGCTGAGGACGCACAGTTCCTCGCGACGCGCCAGCATCAGATCGAAGAGGTGTGCCGCTGGCTCGATGTGCCGCCTGTGCTGGTGCATCACGTGACGAAGACGACGTCCTGGGGATCAGGCGTCGAGGCCATCATGCTGGCCTTCGTGAGAAACAATCTGAAGCCGTGGCTCGATTGCTGGACGCAGGCAATCCGGCGCGACCTCATCCTCGCTCCGCGGCTCTATGAGGCGCGGTTCGATATTGAGGATCTGATCCGGGGCGATTCAAAAGCCCAGGCTGAGTTTTTCAGCCGCCTCGTCCTCAACGGCGTCTTGACCCGGAACGAGGCCCGCGTCGCCCTCGGCTACAACCCGCTGCCCGGCCTCGACGAACCCCTGCAGCCCAATACGGGCGCCACCTCGGACAAGCTGCCAGGCAACGGCGGCGGAGAGCCGAACAGCGCTGCCCTGCTTGGCCACAACGGCGGTCCTCCCCTTGAGGAGGCCGACGCACCCGCCACGCAGGAAGAGGAGCCCGACGAATGACGAGCCGCTTCCCACACCTCCGTTCGGCCCTGATGTCTCAGGTCTGGGCCATGGACCCGGTCTGGCACTCGCTCATGGTTGAGATGATCGAGAACCGTGCCGAGGGCATCGTCATCACGCCTGAGCAGGTGAAGGAGCGGGCCGGGCGACATTCGCAGCTCGCCGACGGGCTGCTGATCGCGGGCGTCGATGTGCCGAACGGCATGACTGCGATGTTCGAGGTCAGCAGCTCGGGCCGCATCTACGCCGCCCGCGGCGGGTCTTCTCGCGTGGCCGGCGACGCTGAGCCGGGAAGTCTGGTCGCGGTCATCAATGTGATGGGCGTCGTCGCGCATCATGCCAGCCAAGTCGACAACATCAGCGGTCCGGGCGGGACTTCGACGGCCCGCGTCGGACAGAGCTTCGATGCGGCCATGGACGACCCGGCAGTGAAGGCCGTCGTGTTCCACATCGATTCTCCGGGTGGCGGCGTGGCGGGCGTTCAAGAGCTGGCCGACAAGATTTTCGCCGCGCGCGGGCGGAAGCCGATCATCGCGCAGGTGAACAGCACCGCGGCGTCGGCCGCCTACTGGATCGCGGCGCAGGCTGATGAGGTGGTCGTGACGCCGAGCGGGCAGGTGGGCTCAATCGGCGTCTACGGCTCGCACCGCGACATGTCGGCCGCCGCAGAGAAGGCCGGCATGAAGGTGACCTTCTTCGCCTACCCCCCGCAGAAGGTTGACGGCAATCAGTTCGCGCCACCCTCGGCAGAGTTCTCCGACAAAGCCATGGCCGACGTGAAGACCGTCTACGGACAGTTCGCTAGTAGCGTCGCTCGCGGTCGCGGCGTGAAGGCCGCCGATGTCGAGGCCGGCTTCGGCAAAGGCGGTGTCGAGCTTGCGGGAAGCGCGCTGAAGCTTGGCATGGTCGATCGCATCGCCACCATGGAAGACACGCTGCGCCGCGTCTCTCGCATGAAGGTGCCGCCGTCTGGAGCACGTGCCGACGCCGGCACAGATGCCCTCCGTGTCGAAGCCGGCTCGGATGAACAGGATGGCGCCGACGGCGCCGAAACGCCTGCTCCGGAGGATGCTCCCCCGGCAGCCGATGAGCCGCCAGCCCCCATCGAAGACGCTGCCGCCAACGCGGCACGCCAGGCTGCCGACGAGCGCGATGCGTTCCGCCGCCGGCGCCACGCCTTCCGCTCTCGCTTCGGCTGAGCGGCACCCCTTTCCGAGATGCGCCCCACGAGCCGCCGGGCCGTGGGCAGACTATCCGCGCCCATGATCGCCCGGCGAGTTCAAGGAAAACCTGATCATGTCCATCAAAGCACTTCGCCAGAAGCGCGCTGACCTCCACAAGGAAGCGCAGAGCGCCTTCGACCTCGCGGCAAATGAGGCCCGAGGCCTGTCTGCGGATGAATCGTCGCGCGTGGACGCCATCGAGACCGAGCTCGCTGCCCTCGACAGCGATATCGGCCGCGTAGAGCGGCACATGGAGCGTCAGCGCGCAATCGGCGGCTCTGCAGACGAGAATGAGGCGGCGGACCGCCGTAGCGCTGGCGACCGCCAACAGGGCGCCGGCTTCTCGTCCCTCGGCGAGCAGATGCGCGCAATCATGGTCGCTGGTCGCCCGGGCGGCCAAGTGGATCCACGCCTACAGTCGTTCGGCGATATGTCGGCCGGCCCGACTGGCATGTCCGAGGGCATCGCAGCGGACGGTGGCTGGCTCGTCCAGTCCGACTTCGCCAACGACTTGATCAAGGCGACCTTCGAGGGCGGCCAGCTCGCCTCTCGCGTGCGCAAGATCCCGATCGGCCCGAACTCCAACGGCATCCGCGCCAACGGCGTCGACGAAACCAGCCGCGCCAACGGCTCACGCTGGGGCGGCGTCCAGGCTTTCTGGACCGAAGAGGCCGGACTGAAGCGCGAGAGTCGTCCAAAGTTCAAGCGCATCAGCATGGAGCTGACCAAGCTCGTCGGCCTCTGCTACGCGACCGACGAACTGCTGCAGGACACCACCGCCCTCGCAGCCTGGATCGACCAGGCGTTCGAGGAGGAGTTCGTGTTCCGCATCGAGGACGCGATCATGAACGGCACCGGTGCCGGCATGCCGCTGGGCTACCTCAACAGCGGCGCCACCATCGTCGTCCCGAAGGAGGTCGGTCAGGGCGCCAACACCATCGTCGCGCAGAACATCCTCAAGATGTGGGCTCGCATGCCCGCGGCCTCGCGCAAGAACGCGGTCTGGATCGTCAACCAAGACGTCGAGGTCCAGCTTTTCCAGCTCATGCTGCTGGTCAAGAACGTGGCTGGCACGGAGAACGTCGGCGGCCTTGCCTTCCCGCAGGTGACCTACGTCCCGCCCGGTACGAACGGGAACGAGTACGGCACGCTGATGGGTCGCCCGGTGATTCCGCTCGAATACGCGGCAACTCTCGGCACGGCCGGCGACATCCAGCTCGTCGACCTGACGCAGTACCTCGCGATCGACAAGGGGCCGATCCAGAAGGCCTCCTCGATCCACGTCCGCTTCATCTACGACGAGACCTGCTTCCGCTTCGTCTATCGGTTCAACGGCATGCCTGTGTGGCAGCAGCCGATGACGCCGTACCGCGGCACCACCACGCAGTCTCCCTTCGTCACGCTCGGTAACCGCGCCTAAGCGGCCCTACCCGTCGGCGGGGCTCAGGCCCCGCCGGCTCACCCTCACGATCCATTGCCTTCGCTGGGAGAATAGCGATGCCCAAGTCCAACTTTGCGACGGCCGTGAAGGTCGTCGAGCTTCTGCCCGCTGCCGCCGATGCGGCCGGTCGGTCTTCCGACATCATCAGCCTCAAGAACGCGACCTTCGCCACGATCCTGGTCTCGCTCACGCAGGGCAACGCTGCGCCTGTCACGCTCACGCTGATGCAGGCGCAGGACGTGGCCGGCACCGGTGCCAAGCCCTTCGACAAGCCGATCCCGATCTGGGCGAACCTCGACACCGCAGCGAGCGACACCCTCGTTCGCCAGCCCGACGGCGTGTCCTACGCCAGCGGTGCCGCCGTGAAGAACAAGCAGGTCGTCTTCCATATCGACCCTGCCCAGCTCGACGTGAACGGCGGCTACAAGACGGTCTTCGTCACCACGAGCGCGTCGAACGCGGCCAACCTCAACAGCATCCTCGCGATGCTGGAGGGGCACCGCTACCAGGCTGCCACGCTCCCCAGCGCGATCATCGACTGATCCGCGACGCCTCCGGTGGGCCAATGGCTCACCGGTGCTTTGCCCTGTCGCCTGACCCTTGGGAGCAACCCTATGTTCGTGAAGCAGCTCATCGGCCGGATGGCCAACACCGTCGTCGAGATGCCGTTCGCCGCCGCCACTTCGAACATCGCCGCAGGCACGTGCATGCTCGCGACGGAGGATGAGGTCGCTGCGGCTGGCCTAGAGATGCGCCCGACGACCATCTCCGCCGAGCCCGAGGTTCTTCCGGCGGGGTATCGTACGGAGGTGACGGAAGTCGGCGGGTTCGATCTTTTCGACGCTGGCGGCGTGCGGCTCAATCAGGAGCCATTCGCCAACATGCCAGCGCTACTCTCGTTCGCCCACGAGCGGGCTGCTCTGATGGCCCCGGTGGCCGTCCTGATCCCGCTGAGCCAGATCCCCGGCGCTGAGCCGGCGCTCATCAACTTCGCCGATTATCGCTTCGAGCCGGCAGAAGGCGGGGGCTACTTCCTATTCGACCCCGCCGGAGTCCAGCTTGGCGCCGATACGGTCGCCGATGAGGATGCGGCCCGGCTTGGCCTTCGGCAGCATTATGCCGCCGCGCGCGGACTGACGTTGGAGGAGCTCGAGGCCGAGGAGGCGGGCCCCGGCCTGCAGTCCACGATCGCAGTGCCGGATGACTGGCGCTCGCTCCACCATACGCAGAAGCGCGCCCTGGCTCAGCGTATCTCCGGCGAGCCGGTCGGCACCGCCGCTGCCGCCGAACACATCATCGAAGAGTACCTGACGCGCCCCTGAAGCGCGTCGCCTTCCCTCTGGCCGGTTGAGTGCACGCCATGCGCCTGATCAGCACCGTGATGTTGGGGCTACTGCTTGCGACCGCCGTCGCAGCCCAGGGTCAGCTGTCCAACGGCTACGAGGCCGTGCGCAGCGACCCGGTGCCCACGCTTGCTATGCCGTTCATTCGGTCCGGCGCGGGCGACCCCATCATCTTCAGCGGCATCACGACCACGGCGAAGCAGTTCACCCTCGCGAAGCCGGCGGACGCGACCTCCTATCGCTTTGTGAACCCGTGCAACGTCGATGTCCGGATCCGGAAGGTGGCGAGCCTGTCGGAGAGCGTGACGCTCACGACTGGCACCCGGTTCCTAGCGCGCTCATCGGAGACGCTGGGCACGAGCCAGCCGACGTTCGTCTCCATCATTGCTACCGCCGCGCCGACCGGCGAGTGCGCCCCTGAACTTCAATATGGGCGGGGCGGCTGATGCGTGTCCTCTGGCTTCTCGCCTGCCTGTCCATCGGCCTGATCTCTCCGGCCGAGAGCAACCTCCGCGCCGCCAGCCCTATGATGGGCGATGGCGTTCAGCGTACCGGCCCGGCCGGTCCCCAGGGCGATCCTGGTGCTGTTGGGCCGCAGGGTGATCCGGGCCCGTCAGGCGTTGCCGGTCCGAAGGGAAACACGGGCAATGCTGGACCACAAGGCAACACAGGTTCTCCGGGCGCAGCGGGTGCTGCTGGCCCCACGGGTGCCACCGGGGGAACAGGCCCGCAGGGACCGGCTGGAATTGCAGGGCCTAAGGGTGACACTGGCGCTCCGGGACAGCCGGGAGCCTCGGGACTGAAGGGCGATACCGGCGCGGCCGGTCCTACCGGTTCTCAGGGTGCGGTTGGGCCCACTGGCCCCGCCGGCGCCCCGAAGCGCGTCGAGCGCTACACCGCCACCTCGAGCGCGAGCCTGACAGCTCCAGTAGCCACGTTCACTTGGACGCCGTGCACATCGGCGGCCGACGTCGACATCATCCCCACGTGGTCCGGCAATCAGATGATCGTCGGCGGTGTGACGGCTCAGACCCTGTCGGGCGCCACCGTCGCGGTGAAGCGCTCGAAAGGCACCCTGCTTTTGACGGACGGGCCGTTTGAGCCTGCGCCGTCCACCCCCGTGACCATCAGAGTGATCTGCAACTGATGAGCGTCACCGTCCTCACTCCGGCTGCGCAGAAGCGCCTCACCACGGCTGCGAACGCGCGCGGAGATCTCGGCCTGCCTGCCGGCTCCCCCGCAGATGCTCAGCTGGAGCGCTGGATCGACCAAGCCTCGCAGCAGGCCGCCTCCTACTGCCGGCGCGTCTTCGGTCGGGAGAAGGTGCGCGAGCGGGTCAATCTCTGCGGCTACCGCACGGATGATGGTGGAATCCTCCTCGACCGCGGGCCCATCGTTCGTATCCTCGGCGCCTTTGTCGATGGCGTCACCTACGCCCCGGAGGCCTTTGAGGTCGTCGGCGGGCGCGAAGTTTTCCTGACCCTGGCGGGCGAGCGCACATGCTGGCGCGGTTCGCGGCTGGCGATCGAGTACGAGGCCGGGTGGCTGCTCCCGGGTGAGCCGAAGGAGGTCAACGGCGTTGCCGCCCTCGCCGAGGATCTGCCGGCCGACATCGAGCGCGCAGTCATCCAGCTTGTGGGGGTCGCGGCGTCCATGTCGGGTCGGGACGTGACGATCAAATCCGAGGACGTCGAAGGCGTGGGCAGTCGCGACTTCTATGTTCAAGGCGCGAGCGCCACCCTTCCTCATCCCGAGGCCGAGGCGATCTTGTCTCAGTATCGTAGGATGCTGTTCGCGTGACGCCCTCTGGCGCCATCGCCATGCTGGATCGGCAGATTGCCGCCCATGGGCAGCCCGTGACCCTGAAGCGCCTGTCCCCGGCCTTCTCTGGCGATCTGAGGGTCTTCTTCAGGGGCTACAAGCCCGATGAATTGGCCGGTGGCATCCAGCAGGGCGACAGCACCGCCGTCCTCTCGCCGACCGGCCTCTCCAGCATCTCCTTCCCAGGCCTGCCCAAGGTCAACGACAAGCTGACGGTGTCAGGCCGGGTCAGGAATATCCAAGCGGTCGAGCCCGTCGAGATCGACGGCGTTCTGGTTCGTGTGAACCTTTGGCTCCGTGGCTGATGGCAGCGCGCACGTCGGTTCGCCTCGAGCCGCTGGCCCGCGACATCGCCCTGCTCATCGACGAGGAGCTTTCGCCGGCGGCGCAGGCGCAGAAACTGACCGAGGCCGCTCGCGAGGCGCTTCTCGACGCGCAGGGCACCAACCGCCAGGCTCTCGGCTACGTCCCGGACCACGACACCTTCATCGACGGCGGCAAGCGCTCAGATCTCAGCGGTGTCCGCGCGAGCAGCATCATCACCTTTGAGTTCCACCTCCTCATCGACGTCATCCAGTGGGTGGACGAGCAACTCATCATCCACTCTCCGGTCAAGACGGAGCGGTTCGCTCGAAGCCACGTCTGGTTCGCTGACAACGTCGAGATGGATCCGCTCAATCCCCCGCCGGCCGAGTCGTACATCGTCCTCAATGAGCAGCCCTACACTCGGAAGATCGAGAAAGGGCTGAGCCCGCAGGCTCCAGACGGTGTCTACGAGGCCGTGGCGACCCTGGCGAAGCGCCGGTTCGGCAACATCGCCTACGTCGGGTTCAGCTTCCGATCGTTTCCGGGCGGTGCGGTCGGCAAATGGGCGGACAGCGCCTCCGCCGCGAAGCTGGCCAAGGACGTTCGAGGCGGGCGTCAGAGCCAGCACCGCGACTGGCTGACCCGCCAGCCGTGCATCTACATCGATCCAGGGCGCTGACCTCATGCCACAAAAAGCCGTGGTCGACGCCGTGGAGGCGCGCCTTGCCGCGTGCTGGTCCCAGACGCCCGTGCTCGGGATCAACCTGACGGGTGAAACACCAGAGGACGGCGGCAGCTTCGTCCAGGTCCAGTACCCGGTCGCCAACGTCTCGCAGATGGACCTGGCCGGCACCCTCTACCGCGAGGACGGAGCGATCCGGCTCATCCTCAACGTCCAGCGCGGCGCCGACGTAGGGCCCGGCCTCGCGATCGCCGACGATTTGGCCAAGCTGTTCCGGGGCCGCAAGTTCGCTGGCGTCCAGACCTTCGCGCCATCCTCACCGGTCATCGACGATCGGAACGAGGAGGGGATGTATTTTAGCCTCTCCCTGGCGGTCCCCTACCAGTTCGATTTCACCGACGCGGGCGGCTTCTACGCCTGATGGAGCGAGCCATGCCGAACATCACCAACAACACCCGTCAGACCATCGACTTCGTCGTGGGCGTCAGGGACGGCGCTGCGCAGACCGACTCCGTGAAGGCCGGCGAGACCAAGGCCATCGACGTGAAGTCGGACGACCCGAAGCTCGGCGCCTACCGCGCGGCTGGCGCCATCACGATCAACGCGAGCAAGGCGCTGCAGAAGGCCGCCGCCGAGATCGCCAACCGTTCCTAATCCCGCCGCTGCGGGCCTCTCCACCGATCCCGGCCCGCCGCGGCCTGACTTTTAGGAGCACACCATGGGCGACATCACCACCGCGAGCGGTGCCAAGGTTTTCATCGGCCCGGTCACCACCTCTGCTACGGACACGGCCTCCGAATATGCGGCCCTGACCTACACGGAGATCGGCCTCGTTGAGACCCTGGGAGAGTTCGGCGACGAGGCGGCTTCCGTGAACTTCACGGCGCTCAACGATGCCCGCGTTCGCAAGGCCAAGGGCTCGCGGAACGCCGGCACGCTGGCGCTGACCATTGGTCGTGACCCGACCGACCCCGGGCAGATCGCCCTGGAGGCCGCTCAGGCCACGAATTTCAAATACGCCTTCAAGGTGGTCTACCCGGATCGCCCGAACCCGACCGGCACCGACACGATCGAATATTTCCGGGCGCTTGTGATGTCGAACCGCCGGAACGTCGGCAACGCCGACAACGTGATTAGGGTAGCTTACCCCCTCGATATCGACTCTCCCATCACGACCGTCCCGGCGACCACGGGGACCTAACCCAGCGCGTTGCTCCCCGCCTCCCTCCCTCTTTCTCGGTGACCCATGAAACTGACCAGCCTGAAGATCGACGCGGCACGCGCAGAACGCGGTGATTGGATTTCGGGCATGCCCGGCATGGGCGATCTGCGCGTGAAGGTCCGCGGCTTCGGCAATACGGACTATCAGGCGGCCATCGCTCGCGAGCAGTCGAAGGTCTCTCGTGAGGACCGTCTCGATGGTCGCGCCGGCGGCCGCATCAAGCCGGCCGTGCTCGACGCTATCATGTCCCGGTGCATGGCTGAGGCCATCCTGATCGATTGGGACGGCCTCACCGACGACGAGGGCGCCCCCATCACCTACTCGCGCGAGCGAGCTGCCGCCTTCCTCGCAGATCCGAACCTTCTCCCGTTCCGTGACGCTGTGGCTTGGGCTGCGAATGTCGTGAACGAAGTCGAGGTCGATCGCGTCGAGGGCGCAGTGGGAAACTCTGCGAGTGCCTGAGGTGGCACCTTGATTGGGCGCCAAAGGCAAAGCACCTCGCGCGGTTGGAGCGTGAGGGCAGGGAGCTGCCAGAGGGCTATCTTGACCGCCCTCTGATCGACACGGGCCTCCAGTTCTTCTGGCACGCCTTCTGGGAGCTGACGACTGATCGACATCTCGGCTTCGGAGCCGAGGGGCGAATTCCTTCCGCCGCCATTCACCAGTTCGCCCAGCGCCACTCCATCGTGGAGCCCGACGACTTCGCTTGGTTCCTCGGCGTGATCCGGGCGATGGATAGCGAGTACCTGGGCCTACGAGCCCCGCGCGAACTTACCAACCAGACCCCGATGACAGATCTGGCCGGCATTCGCGGCCTGCTTCGACGGCACGCGAAGAAGGTTGAGGAGTAGGGTCTATCCGCGGCGCGGCTTCTTTGCCGATGCGACCGCCGGCTTGGAACAGTCGTAGACAAACTCCCATTGCGGATTGATGAGCAGGTAGCCGTCGAGGATGCGGCAGCCGTCGCGGCCGGTGTTCATGAGATAGGTCTCCGCGGCCTTCTGGAAACGGGGCTTGGGCGGCGCTGCATCTACGGCGTAGAGGGTGAGCCCCTTAATCGCGCCCTGGCCAGCGGCCGCGCTGAGGCTCGACGTCACCATCATCTTGCCGGTCGCGGGCTTGTCGAACACGCGGTAGGTGTCATCCCCTTCGACGAGCACCTCCTTCACCTCGATATCCTTGTAGTTTTCGAGGACGTAGCTGACGCCGGAACACCCGGCGAGCGTGAGTGAAATAGCGACGAGAGCGGATGCGCGCGCGAACATGACGATATCCCGATGAGGCGGTTTGCATTCATCGGGCCTCCTGCATCTCAAAGATGTAGCGCGCTGGCCACAATCCAGCCCAAGTTTTCGCGGGCGAAGCGTTGGGCCGGACTATTTTGTTAGCTCGTTTAATCGAGCGACGGTCAGGCGGATGTAGCACTGCGCCATCTCAACTGCGGGGCCTGCGCCATTCGCTCCATTTCTCTCGGCGCTGGCTCCCATCGTGCCACAGCGAGCATCTAGATATGATTTCCACGCAGCTTGTGTCCTCATCACTTCGATGCGGTTAAGCTTTGCAATTGTAGATGCAGGTTTCCCGTTTATCTCCCCGACACCTCCGACGTCATCGGCATCAATTAGCGCCTTTTTGTACTCAATATTAATCTTCTTAAGTATCTCTTTATATCTATCATAGAGGCAACTTGACCTTTCGACATTTGAAGCGTCTTGAGCGCAGCGATTGACGTACTGCGCTACAGTATACTGGTATGGCTTCAAAGTAGGATCGTCAGTCGGGAGGCCCTCTGCGAATGCAGGGGAGGCCAGAGACAAAGTAATAGCGACAAATAGCAGCTTCAATTCTTTGATTCCTGTTCCCTAGAATTGTCATGTTGTATTTCGGGTAGGCGCATGCCAGCACTCAACACCCTGCGCACGGTGACGATCCGTCAGGTGTCGGAAGGAGCCGATAAGGTTCGCTCCGACCTCGACGGGCTTGTCTCCGCGCAACAGCGCGTCGCGCAGGCGAGCGAGCAGACGGCGACCGTAACGGAGACCGCCTCACGCCGGCAACTGTCGGCGGCTGCGGCCTACGATAAGGTGCGCGCTTCGGTCGATCTGAACTATCGCGCTCAGCAGCAGCTTGAGAGGCAGACCCGCACGCTTGACCGCGCCTTTCAGCAAGGCGTGGTGGACGTTTCGCAGTACGATCGCACCCTAGGGCAACTTCAGGCTCGCTACAGCAGCGTAGCCGGCAGCGCTGCGGCTGCGGCGAAGTCGCAGCGCGACGCTTGGCGCGATCTCGGAGAGCAGGGGCGATCGACCTTTCAGAGCCTTGAGGCTAGCCGCAAGCTCGGTAGCCTCGGCATGGCGCCGCCAGCCGCAGCGAACCAAAATGGGCGACTCCGCTCCGATCAAGTTCAGAACTTGGCCTATCAGGGTAGCGATATTCTTTCGTCGCTTGGTAGCGGCTCCAGCCTAACGCAGGTGGCGTTTCAGCAGGGGCCACAGATCGCGCAGGTGTTTGGTGGGGAGGGTGGCGCGAGCGTTCGCGGGGCTTTTGATCAAGCCAAGGACGCTGTGAGCGGGTTCCTCGGGCGCATCGGACCTGTAGGCGCTGCCATCGGCGTGGTGACCGCCGTCGTTGGCACAGGTGTCGCTGCGCTCATGTCCTACGCATCATCGCAGCGCGAGATCGAAAAGAGCCTGGGCGGTGTCGGGCGGGCATCCGGCGCGACCGTAGGGCAGATCAACGCCCTAGCGCCGGCCGCAGCTGCAGCCGCAGGCGTCTCGGTCGCTTCGGCGCGCCAAATGGCCGGCACGTTCGCCTCAACGGGTCTCATTGGCACGGAGATGTACAGCGGGCTCATCAAGCAGTCCCGCGACTACGCGATGATGACCGGGACCGATGCGGCCGAAGCCTCGACCTCGCTGGCCGAAGCGTTTGCAGATCCTGCGCGTGGGGCGCTGGATCTCAATAAGAAGCTCGGTTTCCTCAACGCCGAGATGCTGGAGAGCATCCAGACCATGCAGGCGTCGGGCAATCGTCTCGGCGCTCAAAAGCTCCTCATGGAGGGAGTGGCTTCGGCCACGGCCAACGCAGAGTCGAAGCTCGGCTTTTTCGCGCGCGGGTGGGCCGAGTTCTCCAAGAACTCCTCGAACGAGTTCAACGCGATCGGCGGGTTCATCTCGCGCGGCTTCGGCATGGACGACGCTGAGGCGCGGCTGAAGACGCTGCAGGGGCAGTTGGGCGCCCGGCAGTCCCGCATGGGCACTGCCGGCGGCCTCTTCGACAGCATCATCGGCTTCGATATCGACACCATCAAAGCCGACATCGCGAAGGTCCAGGCCGAGATTGATAAGGCGGCCGCGGCGAACAAGAAAAGCGGCTTGGGTCTCCGCGGTCTTGAAATCGACGGGCTGGTGAAGGGGCTCAATCCCGCCTCCGAGCAGCTTAAAAGGCTTGAGGAGGGGGCTGCTAACATCAAGAAAGGCCTGGCCGAAGGCGTTCTGGACCCTGCAGGCAATTCTCGCCGGACCATGGACGGGCTACTCATTCAGGCTAAGCAGCTTGCGTCTGACATGGCTGCAGGCGGAGCGCAGTTTGCTGACGCCATTGCGCGAGCCAAGTTCGATCAGCGCACGGTTGGCTTCTCGCCGACCGCCAAGTCCGCGGCCGATATCAACGAGGACGCTCGCGTCAAGGATTTGAACGCCCTTCGAGATGCCGGCAACAACGCTGCTTCTGAGGCGTACCTCAAGGCCGCTCAGTCGATTGAGCAGGTGCGAGTTACGGAACTTCAGACGCTCCAGTCGAGGACCGTCCTCGACGCCGGGGCGAATGGCAGCGGCCGGTACTCAAAGAGCCTCGCTGACGCCCCCGCACAGTACCGGGATGCCTACTATCAGTCGTCTCTGGCGTCCGGGGTGAACGCTGATCTTTTGGTCTCGCAGGGGTTTCGCGAAAGCGGCTTCAATCCGAATGCTGTTTCATCGGCAAAAGCTAAGGGCATTGCTCAGTTTATGGACCCCACCGCTCGCGGTATCGGGTTGACCAATCCGTTCGACCCTATCCAATCAATCATGAAGCAGGGCGAGCTAATGGCGCAGCTCCTCAAGCAGTTCAACGGCAATGAGACCCTTGCCCTCGTCGGCTACAACGCTGGCCCAAAGACCGCTGAGCGTTACCGTGACAGCGGGTTTGACCCGAGCGTGCTCCGGAAAGAGACCCGAGATTATATCCCGGCGATCACTACGGCTCGTCCAGGCGCCGAGCAGATGGTCAAATCCTATGACTCCCTGGATCGCGCTCAGCGCGACGCCGGGAAAAGCCTTGAGGATCTGCAGAAATTCTACGGCAAAAACGGGCAGGCTCTCGAACTAGCACAGGCCCAGCAGGCGAAATACACCGAGCTTCTGAATCAGGGCGTTCCCGCCCAACAGGCCGCCAGCATCGCTTACGGCGACCTCATCAAGAAAACCGTCGAGTTCGGCCAATCGGCGAAGATGGTCCAGTTCTCTGCCGACAACCAGTTCAATCGCGAGCAGCTGGGCCGCTCAGCCTCGGATCAGAACGCCTACGCTCAGGCCCGTTCGCGGATCGGCGATACCACCTCACCTGACGCGCAGCGCATGATCGCAGACGTCAAAGAGACGAATGAACTCGTCGATGCCAAGAACCAAGCGTCTTCCGCCCTCAGCGGCTTCGCGTTGGATTTGGCTCACGGCGCTACGGCAGCTCAGGCTGCCGCCAGCGCCCTTGGTCGGCTGGCCGACAGCATCCTCAACAAGGTTATCGACAGCGTCGTTTCCAGCGCCTTCGGCTCCGTTGCCAAGGGCGGAATTGGCAGCCTGTTCGGCTTTGCCACCGGGGGCATCATGACCAGCAATGGCCCGCTGCCGCTGCACTCCTACGCTACGGGCGGCATCGCCAACTCGCCTCAGCTTGCACTGTTCGGTGAGGGCAGGGGGCCGGAAGCCTTCGTTCCTCTTCCTGACGGCAAGCGCATCCCCGTAGCGATGTCCCAGCCAGCGAACATGAACGGCGGTGGATCGGTCAGCGTCAACCACGCGCCGACCTACAACGTGACTCCTGCGACTGGGGTCACTCCGGAGCAGCTTGCCGCCGTGGTCGATCGCAACAATCGCGACTTCGCCAACCGCCTGCCTAGTCTAATCAAAGAAGCCGATCGTCGGCGGGCCTGATCTAGCATGGCAATCTTCTCTGCAACGGTAGCCGCCGCCCTGGCTGGGCGGACGGTTCGCCGTGAGCGCCTAGTGCGCTTCGACTTCAAGTCCGAAAGCTTGCGCCTGTGGGAGGGTGGCCACGGCACGCTTCGCACCGCCGACGGGCAGATGTGGGCCGGCGCCGGTCAGCTTGGCCAAATTGGCGACATCGAGTCGTCTATCGGCGGGACCGCGCCGACGGTGGAGTTTTCCTTATCGGGCGTCGATCCAACCGTTCTTGCGAAAGCTCTGTCTGCTTCGGACGAAGTGAAGGGGCGCCTTGTCGAGGTGTACCTGCAGCACTTCAACGAGGACTGGTCTCCGCTGGACGGCCTCTATCAAACGTTCTCCGGCATCATGGATAGAATGCCGGTGAGCGCACCGCCGGGCTCGCCTACCCGCACGATCAAGCTGGTGGCGGAGACCATCTGGACGCAACGCGGTTTCGCGCCGTTCTCCTACATCTCCGACCGTGACCAGAAGAGGCTCCACCCCGGCGACCGGGGCTGTGAGCAGGTCGCGGCGATGGCATCGAAGACGATCCAATGGCCGGTGTTTTGAGCCTTCCCGAGCATCTGCGCGCGATGGGGTCGACCCCCTTCACATGGGGTACTTCGGATTGCTGCCTGGCCGCTTCCGACTGGATGCTTGCGTGCCGCGGCATTGACCCAGCTGCCCCGTTGAGAGGCCGCTACACGACCATGCGCGGCGCACTTCGTCACATCAGGCGCCTGGGCGGGTTTGAAGCAATGGTTTCTGACCTGATGCGCGACGCCGGCTTCGTGGAGACCACCGAGCCCAAGATTGGGGACGTTGGCGTGGTCGATAGCGATCAGGGGCAGGCACTGGCGATCCGGACCCAGATCGGCTGGGCGGTCAAAGGCGTGAACGGCTTCGTCGTCGCCCCATTCTCGCACACCAAGGCGTGGAGCGTCTGATGCCTGCGCTTCTCATCCCGATTATCACGTCCGCGCTTTCCGCTACGGCGCTGTCGTCAACGGCCATCGCCGCGACCGCCTTCATCTCGGCCAATGTCATCGTTGCCGGCGCCGCGCTGGGGCTCAGTGCGCTTCTTTCGCCGGACACCGCGCAGAAGGTTGCCTCCCAGCAGTACCAGAGCCGGCAGGCCATGCCGACGCTCCTCTACGGCTACGGCACCACGAAGCTCGGCGGCACGAAGTTCGAGTTCGATACAGGGCGAGGGGTCTACTGCGACGGGCTGATCCACTGCGCCGGCCCCGTCAATCGCGTCGTTCAGTGGATGCTTAACGATCAGAACGCCACGGGCTTCAACGACACGACCGCGATGGGGCAACAGGTCAGCGGCGACAATCTGACGGCTCCGTGGGGGGCGAACGTTTCGATCGACACCCACAAGGGCATCAACGACAGCGCGCCGGGATACCTCACCGATGTCCTCGCGGGCCGCTGGACGGCCGATCACAAGCTGCGAGGCCTGTTCTATTCCGTCATGGTCGCGCGTCCGACCGCCGAGAAGAACTTCCAGAAGGCTTACCCGAACGGTCCTCCCGCCCTTTACGTGGTAGCGGAGCTCGCCCCTGTCTACGACCCTCGCGACGCCACCCAGAATTGGGACGATCCGGCGACATGGAAGTATTCCGACAACGTCGCGCTGGCGCTCCTACACTACCTGACGGCCATTCGGGGGACCGATAGCGTCACGGGCCAGCCTGTCCCGTATGGCTTTGGCTTTGCGCACAGCCGGATCGATCTGCCGACATTCATCGCCTACGCCAACGTCTGCGATCAGGCGGTTACGCTCAAGGCCGGCGGCACCGAGAAGCGCTACCGCATCGGCGGCACCTTCGACATGGGCGCCGAGGAGCGCCGTACGGTGCTCAACCGCATCCTCTCCACGGGTGATGCCGAGATCTACCAGGGCGCCAACGGGCGTATTGCAGTCCGCGGCGGCGAGTGGACCGCGCCGACCGTGACCATCACCGAGAAGCACATCCTCGGCTACGATTTCGAGGGCGGCGCCGACAAGCTGGCTGCGTTCAACCGCCTAAAGATCTCCTTCAGCGACCCCAAAAACGACTATCAGGTTATTGAAGCCGACCCATGGGACGACCTGGCGTCTCAGGTCGCTTCTCCGAACGGGACCACGACGCAGGATCTATCCCTGCCCATGGTCCAGTCGCACGCGCAGGCCCGCCGGCTGGCAAAGATCGCGATGGCCAAGGCCAATCCGACCTACAAGCTGACGCTGACGACGGACCTCTACGGCCTTCTGGCGCTAGGCGAACGCACGATCAAGATTGTGCTGCCCGAGCTCGGCATCGACACCACTTTCCTCGTCACCTCCTTCACCGAGGCAGCGGACGGAACCTGCAAAATTGGCGTCTCATCGTTCGGGCCAGAGGCTTATGCCTGGACGCCTGGGGCTGAAGAGGGTGTTGCACCGGCCGTGGCAGATGCCACCAAGCAGCCTACCATCGTGCCAGACGTCGTGAGTCCTGCGTTTGCGATCGAGCGCTTCACCGCGAACGGGAACGTCACGGTTCTCGGCGTTAAGGTGACGGTCGCCCCGCCAAGCAACACGACGTTCAAGCTCGTCGGCCGGACCCGCATTGTCGGCAGCGGGACCGCCGGCTGGGTCGATATGAGCGACGTGGGGAACCTTTGGTCCCTGTCGTATCGCCCCGTCAACGAAGGTCAGAACTACGAGGCTCAGGTCGCGTTTCAGGCCCCGTTCAACGGGACACAAGGGCCATGGGTCTCCGCCGGAACGCTCACCACCACGGCTGATGCCGTTGCCCCTTCTGCTCCGACCTACACCTCCGTCGCCCTGAAGACCGGCGCTGCGCCAGCCATTACCCACGCCTTCAAGCAGTCGCCCTCCACGAACGCTCGAAGCCTTCAGTTCCTCCGGGCAGTCGGATTGGGCAAGGTACTCGCCGACGCGGCCGTCGTCGGCCCCGCCGTCTCGGAAAGCCCAAACCAGTCCGATACCTGGGAGGACGTCGCTCCGCTGGGCCTCAGCAACTACTGGCTCCGCGCGCTTAACGCCTCCGGTGTCGCCTCTCCCGTCGCCGATGGGACGAAGACCGTCATCAACTCAATGCAGGCCGGCAACAAGACGACGGCGCCCTACGATTTCGCCAACGCAGCCTGGATCAAGGTTGGCCTCACGCCGGGAGCGGCGAGCACTGGGCCGGACGGCAACGCGGCGACCATGCTAGCGGAGACCGCCGCCACCGGCTCGCACTACCTTCGCCAGCCCGTGCCCATCACGTCGGGCCAGCGGGTGAAGGTCGCGTTCTTCGTCAAGGCAGTTGGCCGCGACCGCGTTCGGCTCAACCTGTTCGATGCCGCCGGCAGCACCGCTCAGCAAACCGCCGTCATCATCACGCTTTCCACCAAGACGGCTGCGGCGCCGACCTACGCTGGCACCAACATCACCAACGCGGTCGCCGAGGTCACACAGGTCTCGTCCGATTGGTACTGCGTCTCGCTGACGGCCACTGTTGCCTCCACGGTCGCGGACGGCCGGATCTATCTCATGGATGACGTCGGGGCTTCCTACCTCGGCGACACGGCCAAAGGCGCGATCCTCTCCGGCGGCACGATCGCGGTGGTGACCTGATGGCGCTGATTATCCCTCCGCGCCTTCGCTGCTTCACCGAGGCTTGGCGCATCGCCAACTCCGCCCGCGGAGGCGGGGCTTCTCTCACCGGCCAGCAGCAATTCGTGGTCAGCCCGGCCGGTCGCTGGGAGGCCAAGATGTCCTTTCACTGCGTCGAGGATGACGACTACCTCGAGGCGGATGGCTTCATCGCCAGCCTGGACGGGCCCGCGACGCCGTTCCTCGTTGGCCCGGTGGATTGGCGCGGTCGCCCTTGGGTCATTCACCCACTTTCGGGGACGGCGCTCACCCCCGCCCTTATCCGCCGCAACACCGGCGATGACGCTGCCATCGGCGTGAACCCCGACACGATCGGCGCTTTATCCTTTTCGCTCGCCGCCAACGTGGCGATGAACTCCACGGCGCTCACGATCCAGCGCAATCTGGGTGGGGCCCTCAAGCGCGGCCAGTATCTCCAGATCGGCGAGCGCCTTCACATCATCACCGGGCTCACCACAGATGACCCGGTCGACCCTCTCTCCGGTGTCCCCATTGCTGGGCAAGTCAGCGTCACGATCCGTCCCTGGACGCGCGATGCCTATACCGCCGGCACTCCCATCGAAATGGCCGCCCCCGTCGGCCTTATGCGCCTGACCGCAGAGTCCAGCGCGATGGTCGAGCGGACCACGTCTCCGCTGTCCGGACTGTCGCTCGACCTCGTCGAAGCTTTCTGACGCCGCACCCCTAAAAACTTGAGGACCGCATGGCCCTAAATCCCGTGACGTCCGCGGACGGCCCCGATGCCGCGCGCGCGAAAATCAATGCTGGCTTCACGCAAGCCGACAAGGTCGACCAGAAGGCCGACTCCACTGCGCTCGCCGCGCTTGGCGGCTCGGTCGACACCGTCATTCGCCTCTTCGGTGAGAAGGCTGAGAAATCGGCCCTCGCCGCCGAGGCGACCCGCGCGACGGCGGCCGAAGGATCGCTTCGCACCGATCTCAACAGTGAGGTCACCGCTCGCGCCAGTGAGGTCACCGCTCGTACCAATGCGGATGCCGCGCTGTCGGGTAGAATCGACGGCATCGTCACCCTCATCTCGCCGAATGCCGACCTGGTCGGCGGCGCGTCCGACCGGCCCGGCGACGCCCGAAGCCTCTTCACCCGCGTGATGACCGGCGAGCCGAAGAGCCGCGCCATCATGGATCGCGGCACAATCGTCACCAATGACGACATGGGCCAAGCTCTGCGTATCGTCGGCACGGACGTGGACGCCACTCCGGGCTTCATCGACATCGCGCCGCGCCGGGCGATCTTCCTGCGTCCGTTCCGGACCTACATCGCCCGCTTCGCCTTCGTCCGCGTGGTGAACCCGAGTGACCCGTCCCAGAACGCGGTAGAGGCGCGCATCCAGAACCTGAGTTCTTCCTTCGGGCAGGTCAGCACGGCCCGCCTCGGGCTCTTCACGCCCGTCCAGGCCGACGGCGTCGTCTACGCCGACATCCTCATCGGCAAGGCTGGCGCGCCGGGCAACCTCGCCTACACGATCCCGGACACGTCCCGTTATGGCGTGCCGTATCTTCGCATCTACGGCAACGGCCAGACCACCGACGTCGGGGCCATCGCAGTCTACGACGTCACGGACGGCCTGCTCGGCGGCGCGGACGTGGCGGCCATCACTGCCCGCATCTCGACCTTCGAGGCTCGCCTTAAGGCCATCGAGGGCGCCACCGGCATCGACGCCACACTGCTCAGCGGCTTGGCCGCAGACCGCGACGCGGTTCGCTCCACGCGGTACTTTGGTCGCCCCGGTGAGGCCATCCGGACATGGACGGCGGACGTAGGGGCAACGCCTCAGGCCGCTACCCCCCTGGCGGTTGGCGGCGCCTACAGCATCGTCAGCACGGTAATGGGGCCGGCGCTCCGCATTGCCGGCGCCGCGTCCGCTCGCCCGATCGCGCAGATCCCTCTCGACGACACTCAGGTCGAAGAGTTCAAGGTCACCATCAAGCGCGGCGTCGATAGCTCGACGTCGGCCGATAACGCGCCCGTCCTCTCCTTCGCGTCCTTCAAGGCAGATGGGACATCGAATGCCACGGTCGGCCTGCCTGCCGACCCCCTGACGGTCGCCCAGGGGATCAGATCCTACACCTTCCGTGCCTCGCTCGTCGCCGGGTTGGGGACGGTCGATCTCCCCGCGGGCACTCGACGCATCGATCTGATCGTGGGCGGCAAGGGCACGGGCGCCGTTGATGTCATCAGCGTCGAGCGCAATTCGCAGAGCCTGACCAGCGCACCAGAGATGACCGACGCCATCGCGTCTGAAGATCGTCTCTTCATCTTCGATGACAGCGCAAAGCTCATCAAGAAATACACCTTCGCACAATTGGAGGCTTACTTGGCTCCCCCCAGACTATACCAACACGAAATTCGAGGTATCGTTGTCAGCAACGAGTCGACTATTGTCTTGGCTGCGGACGATCTGCGGCGGGGTGAAATTGAAATCCAGGCCGCCAGCCAATGCCAGCTTGCTGTCCGCTGGGGCGGTGGGTCCGCCTCCTTCGTAGATGGGGGAAGCTGGATCCAATCGAGCGATTGGCTCAACCACAACGGCGGCCAGGGCTCATGCAGCATCGCAGTCCGCGCCAAAGAGGGAGATGCCCCAACGGTCCCTTTCAGCACGACGCTCATTATTCGCGTCAACCGGACGGTCAATGTTCCGCCGAACGCTCTCACGAAGGGCGATATCGTCCTAGGCCGCATGAAAGACCCGATGGACCCGCGCTATGCGGCCATCATCAAGAAGGAGGTCGACGACTCCGTTGCTCTCGGAGACTATCCGAAGTTTCCGCTGTGGGCTTTGATCGGGTCCACGAAGGAAAACTGCCGCGTCAACATCGGCAATCCCACCGGTAAACTCTTCACCTTCCGCGAAGGTGCAAGTGGCATTCCCATTGTCATCAATCCATACGTCAACCTCGTGGGCAATGCCCAAGACCAGAACATCGATACGACTTACATGCCGGCGGACGTTGGCTGGACCGACTCGTCGCATGCTCTCGGCGTCAGGGCGGGGTCTGCCGCCCTTGGCGGGGCCAATCCGCAGATCGCGTCCAACCTGATCAACGTCCAGCCCAACCGCACCAACACCGACCATGGCTTCAGCTCGGGCTCGCAAACCGACCGCGTCTCTATGCTGGGGTCTCTCGGCAAGTGGGTTGGATTGAGCCGCATCTCGACCGGCTCGTTCCGCACATTCATCGACGAGGCATTCTCCACCGAGTTCGCGCGCGCCAATCCAACCGTCGTCCCTCGTTCGATCAAGCTCATGTCGGGCGCCGGCGTTGCCGGGAGTTCCGACTACAGCACGGCACCCTTCGCCGGCGCCTTCACCGGCCCCGGATGCACGGACGCCGAGTTCATCCGCCAGGTCCAGCGCATCAAGCGCATCGAGGCCGTCGGCGCCCTCATCGCTTCGGGAGCTTGATCCATGGCGAACCCGACTGCGTTCCTGTGGAGCCTAAGCTCCTCCACCTGCGTCGCCGCGATCCGCCTTGCCGAGATGGGCATGGATGTCGTCGCGTGCGGTGCCTACGACAAGATCGGCGAGATGGCAGGCACCGGCCTCAGCCAGACCGACCGCGAAATCGGTGGGACGTCGTTCTGGGGCTACCAGAACGAGTTCTACCTTCGAGCCGGTGACCTCTGCGGATACAACGACAACCCCAACAACGCCCGGCGGGTCCAGATCTTCCCATCTCCCCAGGCGGCGGACACGATCTTCCGCGAGTGGCTCAACAAGTACCCCGAGCGCACGGTTGTGAGCGGTCAGCAGAAGGGGAAGATAATCTGGCGAACCAACGCCGAACTGACCGGCGTGAAGATGAACGGCAACGTCTGTGAGCAGGTCACCGTTAAGGGCTCTGATGGCCTGACGACCTACGACGTATGGGACACCTTCGACGGTTCCGACGAGAACGACCTCGTGAAGGCGATGGGCCTGCCCCTCCGCCTGGGCCGCGAGAGCGCCTTCATCACTGGCGAAAAGGCCGGCGGAGTCACCCCGATCCAGTTGCAGTCAGGCACGCGCGCCTACGACTTCGCGACCGGTAACCGTCTGCCGTGGCTCAAGCCGAGACCTCGACGCTCGGCCAGGGGCGAGGGCGACTCGTCGGTCATGGCGT
>NZ_VMOA01000062.1 GCF_020662345.1 Methylobacterium sp. W2
GTGCGGGGGGGCGCGGGCCGTCCCGGCTGGGGCGGGGCCGCCTGCGCCGACGGGGCGGGCTGGTTCGGCCCGCGCTCCGAGGTCAGGCTCGCGAACACGCCGGAAACGCCGGCCATGGCCAGGACGGTGCCCTCGGCCTTGCGACGCACCGGCTCGAAGCGCTCCGCCTCGCTCGGGTCGATCAGGATCGAGAACATGACCCGGTTGGTGGGGTCGACCACCACCTGGGACAGGCGGCCGGATGCCGGCAGCGTGGTCCCGCCGGCATCGACGGTGACGGCGGACAGCGCCTTGAGCACGTCGTCGCGAGTAATGGCCAAGATGGTTCTCCAGGCGAGGCAGGCGGACACGGCGGACCGGACACCCCTCTGCATGTAACCGACGAAGACGAGAACGCCAGACCTCTTGCGGTCTCACCCCCCCGATATGCGCGACGCGGATAGATTCATCGCCGCCCCGGCGGGATGGCGACGAGGTTGCACTGCTCCATCGGCCCGCGCACGACCGACCCGTCGCCGCGCCGGTACGTCCCGTGCCGGAGGTGTCGGCATCCGGGCGGACCGGGGAGCCGTCTCACCCGCTCCACATGGACGCTGCCGGAGCGCCGGTGGGAGAAGTCGTGACCGCCGATTCGCACGCCGGGGCCGAAGCGGACCTGCCCCGCGACGGGCGCGGTGAGGACGGGGAGGGCGCAGGCCGCGCCCATGAGCAGGTTGACGATGAACAGGCCGGGGATTCCCCGGATCGGGACAGGCAGAGACATTCTTCCTCTTCTCCGAACGGTGCTGAACCAAGCGGGCCCTGGCCCGTTGTGAGTGCAGCCTTCAGGGCCGGCCCGCGACCGGGAGCGCCGCGCCTTGAGACGAACGACAGACTTTCAGGAGACTAGGTTCATGCATCAAGGCAACCACCGCGACCACGAGGGCGCGAAGAAGCTGTTCGATCTCGTCAAGGACATCAAGGTCGCCATGATGACCACGGCGGATCAGGACGGGAAGCTCTACAGCCGGCCGATGTGGAGCCAGGACATCGACGAGAACGGCGACGTCTGGTTCTTCACCAAGCTGCACTCGCCCAAGACCGAGGAGATCGGCAAAGACAACCAGGTCAACCTCGCTTATTCCGACCCGTCGAGCCAGACCTACGTCTCCATCGCCGGCAAGGCCGAGATCGTCACCGATCAGGCCATCGTCGACGACAAGTGGAGCGAGAGCATGAAGACCTGGTTCCCCAACGGCAAGGACGACCCGGAAGTCGCACTCATCCGCATCCACCCGGAGAAGGGCGAGTATTGGGACAGCCCCAACGCCACCGCCCTGCACATTTACGGCTACGTGAAGGCGGCGCTCACCGGTGAATCGCCCAAGACCGAGACCAAGAAGGTCGATCTCGCCTGATACTTTATGATGGGACGGACAGGGGGGCGGTCATCCGAAGCGGGTGGCCGCTCTTCTGCGTTTCCACCTCACGCCTCCCTCTGCCGCGGGATTGCGCGCAGGCCCATCCTCTCCCCTTTCGGCTGCAGGATTCACACATCTGCTCGACCGTCGCTCCCTTGATCCAAGCGGGTTCGACAGGAGACGCGACGGGCTTCCTCTCCTGGAAGGAGAGGGGACCTGCGCTACCCGCGAGATGTGTGAGTATTGGAGCTACAAGGCAGAGGGGGGACCCGCGATTCACCTCGCTCTCCCGCGATACACCCGAGAGGCCGAACCGTTCAGTCGACGTCAGCCCGCGCCAATCGCCGGGTGTCCGATTGACTCGCGCCCGAGGCCCATGCGCTCTTCGCCCGTGAGCGGGCGCCGAAGTCCCGCGCCGGATCCGTCCCGACCATGCTCGATCTCGCGACGCGGGTTTACAACCACAACTTCAAGATCGACCCGATCATCCGGTCGCTGCTCGATACCGATTTCTACAAGCTCCTGATGGCGCAGACGATCTTTCGCCGCCATCGCGACGCCGACGTGACCTTCGGCATCCAGAACCGCAGCCGCTCCGTGCGCATCGCCGATTTCGTCGATGTGGGCGAATTGCGCGAGCAGCTCGATCACGCCCGCACCGTTCGCCTGAGCCGGGGGGAATCGACCTGGCTGCGCGGCAACACCTTCTACGGCCACCGCCAGATGTTCTCGGCCGATTTCATGGACTGGCTCGAAGGCTTCCGCCTGCCGGATTACGAACTCGAGGCGCGCGACGGCCAATACGTCCTCACCTTCCACGGTCCCTGGATCGAGACCACCATGTGGGAGGTGCCGGCTTTGGCCATCCTGAACGAGCTACGCTCGCGCGGGATCCTGCGCGGGCTCGGCAAGTTCGAGCTGCAGGTGCTCTATGCGCGGGCGATGACCCGGGTCTGGGAGAAGATCGAGCGCCTGAAGGCCCTGCCCGACCTCTCCATCGCCGATTTCGGCACCCGCCGCCGCCACGGTTTCCTGTGGCAGGATTGGTGCGTCGAGGCGATGCGCGAGGGCCTGGGCGAGGCCTTCCTCGGTACGTCGAACTGCCTCATCGCCATGCGCCGCGAGGTCGAGGCGGTGGGCACCAACGCCCATGAATTGCCGATGGTCTACTCGGCTCTCGCCGAGGACGACGAGACCCTGGCCCAGGCGCCCTACGACGTGCTGCGCGACTGGCAGCAGGATTACGCCGGCAACCTCCTGGTGATGCTGCCCGACACCTACGGCACCACCGGTTTCCTCGCCCATGCGCCGGACTGGATGACCGCCTGGACCGGCATCCGCATCGATTCGAAGGACCCGATCGAGGGCGGCGAGGAGGCCATCGCCTGGTGGGCGTCGCGCGGCTGCGATCCGGCCTCCAAGCTCGCGATCTTCTCGGACGGGCTCGATGTCGGGACGATCGAGGCGATCCACACGCATTTCCACGGGCGGATGCGCATCGGCTACGGCTGGGGCACCCTCCTCACCAACGATTTTCGCGGCCTCGTGCCCGATCACGGGCTCGATCCGATCTCCATCGTCTGCAAGGTCATCGCCGCCAACGGCCGCCCCACCGTGAAGATCTCCGACAACCCGTCGAAGGCCATCGGTCCGGCCGACGAGATCGCCCGCTACAAGCGCGTCTTCGGCACCGGCGAGATGGCGGCGATGCCGGTCATCGTTTGAGTTTCCGCCGGTACGTCGTCCGGGGAACCGCTCCGGTGTCGCCGGAGGATCGTCAGCCCTCGGGCTGCTGCACGATGACCCCGTACCAGCCGAGCCCTGCATAGCTCTCGTATCCGGGGGTACAATGGAACGCGGTCAGCGCGCCGGAGGCGGTCTCGCGATCGGCGCCGCTCGTGCGGTTGCCCGGCTGGAACGCCAGGATCTCGGTGAGGAGGCCGCGCCGGTCGGACGAGGCGAGGACGCGGCGCTGGGCGTCGACCAGCAGCACCCGCGTCCGGTCCCGATCCTCCGGCGCCACGCGCACGCCCTCGACGATGGACCGGGCCTGGGGCTCCCAGTCGAAATGGACCGCCAGCACGCCGACCGGCTGCGCCCGGCCCTTGCCGCCGTCGCGGATGCCGGCGCAGTAGGTGGCGACCTGAGCGCCTCCCAGTCGGGGCTGGCGCGCCACGTCGGCGGCCACGTAGGCATTGCCGTCCGGCAGGCCGGCCGCCGTCCTGAACCAGGGTTCGTCGGATACGTCGCGGCCGATGACGTCGCCGTAGCGCTCGGGGCGTCCATGGGCGATGACCCGTCCGTCCATCCCGCAGAGCCAGAGGTCGAGATAGACGGTGTAGGACCCGAGGATCACGGCCATGCGTTCGGTGGCGTGGGCGACCTGGTCCGGGGTCGGGTCGGCCGCGCAGGCCACCAGGGCCGCATCGGTCGCCCACCAGCGCACGTCGCAGGTCCGCTCGTAGAGGTTCCGGTCGATCAGTTCGACCGCATTGAGGGCGAGGTCGATCAGCCGGTCCTTGCGCGAGCACTCGGCCAGGGTCTCGACCTTGGACTGGACGGCGGCGATCCGGTCCGACAGTTCGTCTTCGAGGGCCCGTGCGATGGTCTCGACCTCGGCGCCGATGGCGCGGACCTCCTGCGCCACCACGGAGAAGCCCCGTCCGGCCTCGCCGGCCCGCGCCGCCTCGATCAGGGCATTCAACGCCAGGATCTTCACTTGGCCCGTGATGCTCTGGATGCGGCGGCTCTTGTCCGAGGAGATGCGCTTCAGCTCGGCCATTTCGGCCGCCACACCGTGCAGGCTTGTCGCGCCAGGACCGTCCTCGCGACGCCCTAACGGATCACCGTCCTTGAATGCCAACCCACTCATCTGTCTACCGATCGCCGAACGATCCATCATCGAATGCGGTGAACCGCCTAATATTTTGCTAAATTTGCATTATTTTATAAATTAGCAGCAACATGACGGATTTTTTGTAACAGTAGCGCGGGACAATAGTCCAAGTCATGCTGTGATGAGTCATATCCTTCCGAGTTAGCCGGTATTGGCGACAGCTATTACTATCATCAGCCGGCAGACATCGGCGTCTGGCGACGACACGCGACAAGAACGGTGATGGGCGCATGGCGTGACGTCGCTCGACTGTCCTGCCGCGACATCGACGCCCCTGCGCTGATGACGGACCGAGCACGGTGACGCCTCCCGCGGCAAACGGTAGATCGCGGAGGGAGGCGAAATCCATGCGCATCGATCTCAATGCCGATCTCGGCGAAGGCTACGGCCCCTACACGCTCGGCGACGACGCGGCTCTCCTCGCTCTCGTCACCTCGGCCAACGTCGCCTGCGGCTTCCATGGCGGGGATCCCGCGATCATGGTCGCCACCGCCTCAGCGGCCAAGGCGCGCGGTGTCTCCATCGGCGCCCATCCGGGCTTTCAGGATCTGCGCGGCTTCGGCCGCCGGATCCTCGCTGAGAGCGCGGCCGAGATCGAGGCCGGGGTGGCCTACCAGATCGGCGCGCTTCAGGCCTGCGCGGCTCTCGCCGGCCATCGCGTCACCCATGTGAAGGCGCACGGAGCCCTCGCCAACCTGTCGAATGCCGATGCGGATGTGGCGAACGCCGTCGCGCGGGCGGTCCGCGCCGTCGACCGGACCCTGCCCCTAGTGGTGATGCCGGGCCTCGCCGCCGAACGCGCGGCTCTCGATGCCGGTCTCGCCGTGGTGCGGGAGATCTATGCCGACCGGGCCTATGCCGAGGACGGGCAGCTCTGTTCGCGCTCGCTTGCTGGAGCCGTCATCCACGATTCGGCCGAGGCGGCGGCGCGGGTCCACCGCATGGTGGAGGAGGGGGCAGTGATCACCCTGTCCGGCCGGAGGATCGCGGTGTCCATCGACACGGTCTGCGTCCATGGCGACACGCCGCAAGCGGTGGAGACGGCGCGCTCGGTGCGGCTGGCCCTCGGGGAAGCGGGTTTCGAACTGGCCGCGTTCAACGCCGCCTGACCTCGAAATGAATGCAAAGCGCGGCCCGAGCAGGGATCGTTTCCCGTCGCTACTCCGTTCCTCATCACGATCGCGCTGGTCCTTCCGCCGCGCGGTCGCATGCGTGGCGTTGAGACGGACCTGAGATGGCGACACCGAAATCGGCTGAAGAGGCACCGCGGCAGCCGCCGGCCTCCCGCGATCCGAGCGCCAAATCTGGGGTTTCGCGGGCGACCCCGGTGCGGAACGCCATGCTGCCGCCCCGCGCGACTCGGGTCGCGGCGGCCGAATCGATCCCGCCCTCCCTAGCCTCGCCGCTCATCGTCGCCGCCCTGATCGTCTCCGGCCTCTATATCGGGCGCGACGTCCTCATCCCCATCGCCATCGCGGTGCTGCTCTCCTTCGTCCTCGGACCCATGGTCTACCTGCTGCGGCGCCTGCGCTTCGGGCGGTTCCTGTCGGTGGCCACTTCCGTCGTCCTGGCTCTGGGGGTGGCGGCGGCTCTGGCCACCCTCATCGGTGTTCAGCTCGCGGATCTGGCCAAGGACGTGCCCCGCTACCGCACCACCATCGAGCAGAAGGTCGAAGGTCTGCGCGACAGCCCGGCCGGGCGGCTGGCCGATTACGTCGCCAATATCGGCCGGACCATGCACCAGGGCGGCGAAGAGAGCGCCAAGCCAGAGGCTTCCAAACCGGAAGCCGGGAAGCCCAACGCTCCGCCGCCGGAGAAACCGGTCGTCGTGGAGATGAAGGAGCGGGCGCCGGACCCGCTGGCCCTGGCCAACACCATCCTGTCGCCGATCCTGCATCCGCTGGCCACCACCGGCATCGTCTTCATCGTGCTGCTGTTCCTACTGATGCAGCGGGAGGATCTGCGCGACCGCATGATCCGCCTCGTGGGATCGAGCGACCTCCACCGGACCACGGTGGCGATGGACGATGCCGCGCGGCGACTGAGCCGCTACTTCCTGGTCCAGCTCGCCCTCAACGCCGCCTTCGGCGTCGTGATCGGGATCTCCCTCTCGGTCATCGGCGTGCCCAACCCCGCACTCTGGGGCATCTTCTCGGCGCTGATGCGGTTCGTGCCCTATATCGGCGCGGCCCTGGCGGCCTTGTTTCCCCTGGCGCTCGCGGCGGCGGTCGATCCCGGCTGGTCGATGGTCATCGCGACGCTCGCGGTGTTCCTGATCCTCGAGCCCCTCACCGGGCATGTCATCGAGCCGATGCTCTATGGCCAGTCCACCGGCATGTCGCCCTTCGCCGTCCTGGTCTCGGCCCTGTTCTGGACGTGGCTGTGGGGGCCGGTCGGCCTGCTGCTCTCGACGCCGCTCACCGTCTGCCTCGTGGTGCTCGGCCGCCACGTGGACAAGCTCGAATTCCTCGACGTGCTGTTCGGCGACCGGCCGGCTTTGACCCCGGTGGAGAATTTCTACCAGCGTATCCTCGCCGACGACCCGGAGGAGGCGGAGGAGCATGCCGAGCTGATCCTCAAGGAGTGTTCGCTCTCCTCCTATTACGACGACGTGGTGCTGAAAGGTCTTGAACTCGCCGCCCGCGACGCGGCCCGCGGGGTGCTCACGCCGGAGCAGAAGAACGACATCCGCGACACGGTGGCCGTCCTCATCGCCGGCCTCGACCGCCGCGAGGTCGAGGTGCCCGACGACGATTTCGCCGCTCCGGCCGAGATCCCCGCGGCCTGGAAACAGGACGGCGCGGTCCTGTGCGTGACAGGGCGCAGCTTCGTCGACGAATCCGCCTGCACGATCCTGGCCCAGCTCCTGAACCGGCGCGGCATCGGCACGCGAATCGTTCCCTTCTCCGAGGTGGCCCGGGTCCAGATCGACGGCTTCGATCCCGGCCCGGCCCGGATGACCTGCATCGTGTCCCTCGCCATCAACGGCGAGCCGACGCATCTGCGCCGCCTCGTCGGACGGCTGAAGAAGCGCATGCCGGATCTGCCCATCGTCGTCGGTCTCTGGCAGGCCGATCACGAAATCCTCACCGACGACGGCCAGCGGGCGGCCATCGGCGCGGACACGCATGTCTCGTCCCTCGACGCGGCGTTGCAGGCCGTCCTCGCCCGGGCCGGCACCACGGCCTCGGTCGCGAGGGCGGAGTCTTCCGCGCCGGACAATTCGCCCGAGATACCGCCATCGGCGCCCGTCGCGGCCGCCATCGCATCGTGATTGCGTAGGCGGCCGCTGGGGGTCGAAAACCCGTCCGATGGCGGTGAATCCACCGGGGTGATGGCGGTGGTTCGGGGCGTGTCGTGGCGGTCCGGGCTTGACGCGGCCCGCCCGTCACCGCTTCGGTTGCGGGGCGGTTCCACAGGGAGGCTTTCGATGAGCGTCGTCGATCTCGCACGGTTCATGGAAGACCTCGCCACCGAGTCGGGACAGGCCATCCTGCCCTTCTTCCGGGCCTCGTTCGGCATGGACGACAAGGGCCGGGGCACCGGCGCCTTCGACCCCGTCACCGAGGCCGACCGGGCGGCGGAGACGATCCTGCGCAGCCGGATCAGGAGCACTTTTCCCACTCACGGCATCGTCGGGGAGGAGTTCGGTTCCAACCATGCCGATGCCGAATGCGTCTGGGTCCTCGACCCGATCGACGGCACCCGCGCCTTCATCACCGGCCTTCCCACTTGGGGAACCCTGATCGGCCTGCTCCATGACGGCGTGCCGGTGCGTGGGCTGATGAACCAGCCCTATCTCGGCGAACGCTTCGTGGGCGATGGGGCAAGTGCCTCGTTCCACGGCATTCGCGGCCCGCGCAAGCTCATGACCCGCCGCTGCGAACGCCTCGCCGACGCGCTGCTGGCCACCACCGATCCGCGTCTGTTCGCGCCGGGCGACGAGCAGGATCGCTTCAAAAGCATTGAGGGCGCCGTGCGCATGTCGCGCTACGGGACCGATTGCTACGCCTATTGTATGCTCGCGGCCGGCCAGATCGACCTCGTGGTCGAAGCCGGGCTGAAGGCCCACGACATCGTCGCGCTGATCCCGATCATCGAGGGAGCCGGCGGCGTCATCACCGCCTGGGATGGCAGCCCCGCGGCGAAAGGCGGTCGCATCGTCGCCGCCGGGGACGTCCGGCTGCATGCTGCGGCCCTGCGCCACCTCAACCCGTAAAATTCTTATTCTCAAACAGCTTAGCCTCTGACTCACTGATCCATTCGAGGATGGAGGATGGCCTCGGCCGGTCGCGCCGACGCACGTCTCACGGCGTCATCGCGGCGGCAACGGCCCGCCCCGTATCGGCGTGGTCAGTCCTTTCCGACACGACCGTCCCCGGCACGAAGGCATCGAACGCCGCCCAGAAATCGTCGCGGATGGCATCGCGTTCCGAAAGAATCTCATGGCGGGCGTCGGGCAGGACGAGAAGAAACCCGGAAGAAAGCCGACCGACGAACCGCTCCGTGATCGCGGTGTCGCAAACAGGGTCGGCGCCGGCGCCGATCACTAACGTTGGGATGCGGATGGAGGCGGCCTTTCGCGGATCGGCGAGCTTCGCCATCGCCCGGAACGCGCCGACGATCCAGGCCACGCTCGGATCCCCCACGGCGCTGGCGCCGACGGCCCGAGCCGCCTGGGCATTGCGTTCATAGCGGGCAGGATCGCCCGAGAGACGGTTTCCCGCGAACGGTTTCGTGGCCAGGGAGGCCGGCTTGCCGAACGGGATGTAACTGCGCCCGAGACCCAGCGCATGCAGCACACGGGCAAGGAAAAAGGACGCCGCCGGGAAACGGATCATCCGGATCGACAGCATCGGCGCCACCGTGACGAGGCGGGCGAAGGGCAGCCATCCGTCCATCGCCCCGGTCAGCGCCACGGCGCCGCCCATGGAATGAGCGAGACACATGTGAGGATGCGGCATCAGCGGCCGCAGGATCGCATCCTCTATCGCTTTGAGATCGCGACGATAATCGTCGAACCGCGCGACGTGGCCGCGATGCGCGTCGGAGACCTGCCGTTGCGATTCCCCCTGGCCCCGCCAATCGAACGCGACAACGGCGAACCCGCGGCGACGCAGCTCCGTGATGGTCTCGTAGTACTTCTCGATGAACTCGGCCCGGCCCTGCAACAGGCACACCGTTCCCTTCGCCAACCGGGTCGTCGGGCGCCAATGGGCGGCCCTCAGCCGAATCCCATCATCGGCATGGACAACAACCAGCGTTCCCCCCGGAGGGACCGGATTTCCGGGCGTAGAAGCAAGGGTCAACATGTGTAGGTTCCGGGCAAGAGAAGCGGCGGCAAATTTTGCATGCGACGGGGTATCCTAACTCTTGAAGCCCTTCGACGTGCCTCCGATATTGGAGGAGCGCCGGCCGATACGGCGGCGCAACGGTCCGGCCCCTTGGGCGGACGATAACGTTACATGTTGCTTCCTACGGAGAATATGTCATGCGCCAGTTCGATCTTGCTCCCCTCTATCGCTCTACCGTCGGCTTCGATCGTCTGTTCTCGGCCCTCGATCAGTTCGTGAGCGCCGATGCGGTCCCGACCTACCCGCCCTACAATATCGAGCGCACAGGTGAGAACGCTTATCGCATCACCGTCGCGGTAGCCGGGTTCACCGAGGCCGATCTCACCATCGAGGTGAAGGAAAATGCGCTCACGCTCAAGGGCGAGCGTAGTCCCGATACCAGTCGTAAGGCCGAGGTTCTGCATCAGGGTATTGCGGCCCGTGGTTTCGAACGCCGGTTCCAGCTTGCCGACTACGTCCAGGTGACGGGTGCGGCCCTGGAGAACGGCCTGCTCCATATCGATCTCGTCCGTGAGATTCCGGAGGCGAAGAAGCCCCGCCAGATCCAGATCGCCACGTCCGGCGCCACGAAGGCACCGGTGATCGAAGGTCAGGTGCAAGAGGCGGCGTAACCGCCGGTCCTTCGACGACGGGCGCCCCGGCCGAGAGGTCGGGGCGCCCGTACGCGTTCAGAACCCATCGAACCGATCGCCTCGACCTGGCTCCCGGCATCGGTAGCCAATGAAGCAATCCGGCGTATCGCGCGTAGGTGCATAAGCAGGAATCGTGATCTCAGTCACCTCGCATGCGCCCCGATCGCGCACGAAGCGGTCGTAGGTCGCTCCACCAGTACCGAGGACGATGCCGCGGTTCCGCGATACGACGGCTTGAGCCTCCGGGCACGTCATGTCGAGGGTGGATGCCCGCTGCGCCACAGCCGGCGACGCGAGGCCGACGACGGCGCACATGACGCCGATGAAATGAAAGCCTCTGACCACAGCTCGACTAGCCTCATCTTCAGACGGCGTGGAAGCGTAGTCCGACAAGGGTAACTCCGAGCCGACCAGCCAAGTTTCCGGCGTGATTCAGAGGTCTCCGAAGACGAGTTGCCCCTGCGGACTCTGCCCACGACGGGTGGCTACCGGTCGTTCCTTGCGAGCCGGAGGTTTTGGTGCGGGACGGTACTGTTTTGGTTCGCCGCGCATCCGCGCCTTCGCCTTGTCGCGGGCCACGGCTTCCGGCGCGTTCGGATCGTCGTTCAGCCATTTACCGCGCTTGATGACTTCGTTGACCCGCCCCTGGTTCACGCCGACCTTGAAGGCGATCTCCTGCTGGGTCATTCCGGTGGATGCGTGAAGGTCGAGGATGGCCCGCGCCAGTTCCGGTGTCATCTTCTGACCCGTGAGACGTCGAGCCGGCTTGATCGTGCGGGTCGCCCGGTCACGTTCGCGCAGGCGCTGGAGCAGGGCGAGCGCCATGTTCATGCCCTGCTCGCGCAGGGCCTCCTCGAATTCCTTCAACGTCGCCATCGTCGGCTTCCTCGTTGCCGTCGCGGCCGGACCTTTGGACCTGCCCGCCCCCGAAAGAACGGTCGGGCATGCGCCAAGGTTGCGACGAATGTCATCGATCGATTGAACATGGTTGGGCCGACGCCGGACCAATGACAACCGGGCGAAGACTTCATCCACCGCTAATGCAGCGCAGATCGCTCCTGGTAGCGCCTGTCGTCTCCCGCTGACAGCGCCCGCCCGTTGCCTTGGCAGCTTGCCCTTGGCGGAAACCTCGAGCTTCGGCTAAACCGCGCGGCACACGCGGCTTTCGAGGACGCTTCCCCAATGATCAGCCCGATCCTTTCCGTCGCCCGCGACGGATCAGCACCTGGCGCTCCCTCCCTTGTCGAAGCGCTGGAGAGCGGCTCGGTCCTCGTCTTCCACGATGAAGACTTCCCCGTCAGCGACTTCGAGAAGCGCTTTGTCGAGCGACCCTTTGCCGACGGCAAGGCCAAGAATGTCAACATCCGTGGCAAGGAGGCGGCTCTGAGAGGAGCCGCCGGAACGCCGGAGGAGCAGGAGGCGCTGCGCCAGCTTCTCATCCGCTACAAGGCCTTCGCCCAGAGGCTGATCGACCGCCACCTGCCGGCCTATACCGGCAAGATCACCCTGGCCGGCACCTCCTACCGCCCGTTCGAGGTGGACCAGCGCAAGCTCAGCTGGCGCCGGGACGACACACGCCTGCACGTGGACGCCTTCCCGTCGAACCCGATCGGCGAGAAGCGCATCCTGCGCATCTTCCGCAACATCAACCCGAACGGACAGCCCCGCCTGTGGCGGGTGGGCGAGGATTTCGGCTCGATGACCGAGAAGTTCCTGCCGCGCCTGCCCGGCTACTCGCCCCTGTCGGCGCGGCTGCTGGCCGCCCTGCGGATCACCAAGGCGCGCCGCTCCGAATACGACCACCTGATGCTGCATCTCCACGATGCGCTGAAGCAGGACATGGAGTACCAGCAGAACGGCCCCCAGGCCGACGTGCAATTCGCCCCGGGCCAGACCTGGGTGACGTTCTCGGACCTCGTGATGCACGGTGCTATGGGCGGCCGCTACATGTTGGAACAGACGGCCTACCTGCCCGTGACGAGCCAGGCGGATCCAGAGCGCAGCCCGCAGAGGATCCTAGCCAGAAAGCTCGGGCGCAAGCTGCGTTGAAACCTCATTGCCACAGAGACGGGTTTAGGACCACGCCATGATCCTCGAAATTGCACAGATCGACATCAAAGCCGGCATGGAGGCGGATTTCGAAGCGAACATCGCCAAGGCATCCGAGATCTTCAAGGCCGCGAAAGGCTGCAAGAGCTTTGCCGTGCGCCGTTCCGTTGAGAAGCCGCAACGCTACCGGCTGCTGATCGAGTGGGAGACGCTCGCCGACCATACCGAACTCTTCACCGGTTCGCAGGCCTGGAAGGATTATCGCGCCATGGTTTCTCCCTTCTTCGAGGGCCCGCCCAGCGTCGAGCATACGGAACTTACCCTCAAGCCGTTCTGAAGGCGGGAAGGGGTCAGCGCCCGGATTGGCGCACGAGCATCTTGACGCGGCTGTCGAGAAGCGCCCAGCGCTTCGCGATGCCGTCGCGGGCGCAAGTCCCAAAGGACTCGCCCGCGTAGAAGCCGACATTCGTCTCCATATGGCGACACGCCATGACCGGCGGCACCATCACCACGAGGGGAACGGGCAGGAGGATCAGGCTGACATCCAGCAGCAGACCCAACACCCAACCTTGGCGCGGACGGTGCGCTTTGACGTCATCGAGCTCCATCGGGATATCGCTGAAGACGTCTTTCGGGTGCCTCTGATCGGCTTGCCGCGATGCCACCGCCCCTCCGCCGCGTGGCGCGATACTGACAGACCTGCAGCGCAGCGGGAAAATGTCGGGCGAATCTGGTTGCATCTCACACCCCGGTTTTACTCCTGGGGTTGTACGATCGAACGCCGGCGTGATGCCGCTCGAGACTACGCAACCGGCTGTAACGTCCGATTAGGGTTAACGCTTGTTACGATTACAACACCGCCACCGGATGGCTTCAGCGCAGACGGTCCGCCACGGTCTTGAGCGTACTCTCGATGGACCAGACGTGGCGGGTGAGGTCGCGCCGTGCGCAGGCGCTCGCCTGCAAAACGCCCGGTAGCAACGATGAGGAGCGAGGTCCGCATTCGGCGACGGCCGACAGAAGCAGGAAGGCCAGCGGCGCGAGTGCCGCAATGAGCTTGAGACCGAAATAGGCACGAGCCAGAACGCCACGCCGACCTTCACGACGGGGCTTTGCAGCACGGGCCGGCTCGGTGCCACGCGACGGCACGCTCCGCTCGGGTGACTGGCGAAAGTTTTCGCCGTCCTCCGGGGGAAAATGCGCGTCTCGAAACCGTTCGAGCTTGCTTGGAGCCATCTCTCTCGTCTCGACCGGAGGTCGAACGACATTCGCCCGTCTTTCGTAAGGATTTGATGATCGGGTGTGGGTGAATTGAATCCTTCAGCTCCCTAAACGCACGCTTCGCGCGAAGCCTTCGCCACGGTGACAGCCGACCGCCGACTGCTTACTGAAGGAAACCGCCCTCGATAGAGGCGGCCTTGTCCGAAGCGTCCTTGCACAGGCGTCCATCGCCCATGATCCAGCGCCCCCTCCGCATCGGAACCCGCGGCAGCCCCATGGCTCTCGCGCAGACGGGAATGGTCCGCGATAAGATCGTGGCGGCCAATCCGGGGCTGGAAACGGAATTGGTGGTCGTCAACACAGTGGCCGACCGCATCCTCGACCGGCCACTCTCCGAGATCGGCGGCAAGGGGCTCTTCACGAAGGAACTCGAACAGGCCCTTTTTGCCGACGTAGTCGATGTGGCCGTTCATTCGATGAAGGATGTGGAGACTTGGCTGCCCGAAGGGCTGGTCATCGCTTGCATCCTGGAACGTGACGATCCGCGCGATGCCTTCCTCTCCGCTCAGGCGGAGGGCTTTGCCGGCCTTGCGCCAGGAGCCCGTGTGGGCACCTCCTCCCTGCGCCGCGCCGCTCAGGTGCTCATGCGCCGGCCGGACCTGCGCATCGTCCCCATGCGTGGCAACGCCAATACTCGGATGCGCAAGCTTCAGGAGGGCACCTGCGAGGCGACGCTTCTGGCTCTCTGCGGTCTCGAACGCCTTGGTATGGCCGAGATGGCACGGAGCGTCCTGTCCGTGGACGAGATGCTCCCCGCCGTGGCGCAAGGAGCGCTCGGCATCGAATGCCGGGAGGCGGATTCCGAAGTTCGAGCATTGCTCGCCCCGCTGCGATCCCCCACGGCCACGGCCGAACTCGACGCCGAGCGCGGGCTCCTAGCGGAACTCGATGGGTCCTGCCGTACCCCGATCGCGGCCCTGGCACGGATCGAGGGCGAGGTGCTGACCCTCGACGGCCTGTTGTTCCTGCCCGACGGCAGCGCCCATTGGGCGGTCCACCGATCGGGCGCGGTATCGGATGCCGCCCGGATCGGACAGGACGCCGGCGTGGAACTGAAACGCGCGGCTGGCGACACCTACGCCAAGCATCTGCAATAGCTGGGCTCCCAAACCGGTGGCAGCAGAGCCGGTTCCAGTTAGGCGCGGCATCTTTGCGCCTTGCGAACAGGAGAGGAACGGTTAATCGCTGATCTGCTAGTGTCCGTGTACAGTCTCAGACACTTCGCGGCCCGGGGATACCGATGCATGAGGTCTGCTCCGACCTGTCGTCCTGCTCACCGGTGCTGATCCATCTCGATGGGGATATCCCCGGCCGGGGAGAGATCACGATCGAGCGTCGCGGCGATGCAGAGTTGATCGCAGCCCTCCGGGCACGTGTCGAAGACCAAGCCCGCTTGATCGAGGCACAGGCGCTGTCCCTCGCCCATAGCCGGAAGATCTTCGAACGCGCCTCGGCCGTGGCCAGAATCGGCGTTTGGGAATGCCGCCTTGCAGATGAGGCACTGACCTGGACCGATGCTGTCTACCGGATGTTCGACCTGCCGGTGGGCTCTACGGTGGACCGCGAGACGACCCTGGGTTGTTACAGTCCGGAGTCCCGTATCCGCCTCGACGTGCTCCGGAGCCAGGCCATCGCCGAGCGTGGCGGCTTCACCCTCGATGCCGAGATCGTAACGGCTTTGGGCAATCGACGCCGGATCCGCCTGACCGCCACGGTGGAATGCGAGGGAGGAAGACCGGCCCGCATCTTCGGCATGAAGCAGGACATCACCGAGGAGAAGATTCTCGCCGACCGGACCCGCTACCTCGCAGAGTTCGACACCCTGACGGGTCTACCCAATCGCACTTCGTTCTACGGCCGCCTCAACGACATGGACAGAGAGGGAGCCCTGCTGCTCCTCGATCTCGACGGCTTCAAACAGGTCAACGATACTCATGGCCACATGGCCGGCGATGCCTGTCTCGCCCAGGTGGGGCGCCGCCTCAGAGAGACGTGCCGTCACACCGAGTTCGTCGCACGTATCGGGGGTGACGAATTCGGAATCGTGGTGGACGCCACTATCGGCACCCCGGGCCTCGCGGCCCTGGCGGAACGGATCATCGCCGCCATGGCGCCGCCCATCGCCTGGGGGCAGGGGACCTTCACGATCGGCGTTTCCATCGGCATAGCCACGATGGTGCATCACAGTTCGGAAGACCTCTTCGCTGAGGCCGACATGGCGCTCTATGCGGCCAAGGCGGAAGGGCGCGGGACATTCCGTCTAGCCGCCCCGGCGAAATGACGGCGGCCGTCTCACGCCGATGCGTGGTGCGAGACCGGAGCGGGGGGTAGGCCACGCTCGGCCGCCATCATCCGGGCAAGGGCGACGATCTCGCGGATCTGGAACGGCTTGCGGACTGAAAGGCTACCGCGAAGTGGCCTGCGGTCAAAATATGCATTCGTCGATGCATAGATTACGGGGCGGTCAGGACAAACCTCGCGGAAGGCGAGAGCTACCATCCATCCGTCTATCATTCCCGGGAGATTGATATCGGTCAACAACCAGTCGAAATCGGCACCACGAGTCCTGAGAAGCGTTAACGCGTCTTCGCCACTGGACGCCGCCACGGCCGTGAGACCGGCGCGCTCACACTGGATCGTCAGCATATCCAGAAGGAGGAAATTGTCTTCGACGATCAGAACTTTCGGTGCGCCACTCATGCCGGCCATCGACCCTTTCATACATCAACAAACAACTGCATTAATGGTTAAGCTTCCATCAATGGTCGCGTCGATTCGGGGGTCTCCGGCGACATGGACAGTGGGTCAGTCGAACGCCCTGTGACGATGCGCGAGGCAGCGGTGGAGCCAATATCCGACAAGGGGAGCGGGACGGTCTGCGATGAGGCGACGCTCGCCGAACTCGAGGTCCTTCTTGGGCGCGACCACCTGAAACGGCTTTTGTCCCTGCTTGTCGTCGAGATCCACGTCCGCTTTCCCGCCGGGAACGACGACCGGACCGCCATCGCGCAGGATGCCCATGCGCTGCTGGCATCGAGCGGATCTCTCGGTTTCCTCGACCTCTCGCGGTGCTGTTCGGTCATTGAACAGGCCTGCCTGAAGGGTGACGACATCGCCATCCCGCTGCAGAAAGGGCGGGTTGCCGCCGCTCGCGCGTTGACCGCACTCGCCGCCTTGGGGGTACGCGAGTGACGGCAAGCTTGCTCCTTCGAGAACCTCGCGGCGCCGGCCCGTTGCGCCGAAGGCACACCCGCCGAGAGTGCGAGGCGCGCAGCTCATCCGTCGCGTGGCTGCCGCATTTCAGGTGCGACACAGATCATCCCGCAGGTCGCGACGCCATCCCGCTGAATGGAGGTGCCAAGCGTCACAGACCGCAACTGGAATTCAGCCTTTGAAACGTCCCGTCAAGGTTGACGGAACCTTCGCTTAACCCGCTCGACCTACACAGGTCGCACCACCGAACGGCCCCGCGGGGACGCTCCGGAACCGGACACCCCGCCCGAGGAGAGCAAGACCATGTCCATGACCGCGCGCTTTCGCGTGTTTCCGCTCGCGGCAGCCCTTTGCGCCGCGCTCAGTGTCGCTGCCTGCACCAACGACAAGGATCTCGCCGACGCCTCGGGGTTCGCCGGCGGCGCCAATACACCGGGCAGCGCGCAGGACTTCGTCGTCAATATCGGCGACCGCGTCTTCTTCGAATCGGATTCGACCGACCTGACGCCGACCGCCACTGCTACCCTCGACAAACAGGCCCAGTGGCTGCAGCGCTACCCTCGCTACACCTTCCTCGTCGAGGGCCATGCCGACGAGCGCGGCACCCGCGAGTACAACTTCTCGCTCGGCGAGCGCCGGGCTCAATCCGTCAAGGACTATCTGTCCTCGCGCGGCCTCGCCGCTGGACGGATGCGGACGGTCTCCTACGGCAAGGAGCGCCCGGTCGCCGTGTGTAACGACATCTCCTGCTGGTCTCAGAACCGCCGCGCCGTGACCGTCCTCGACCGGGGCGCCGGCTCCTGAGGGCGAGCAGTAACCTTTCGAGGAGTGGCCCTGTTTTTGCCGCATCCCGGCACATCTGCTATCTGCGGGGCGCTGCCGATGCATCCCCGTCCGATCCGACCACAGGTGCCGATTCCCATGCTCCGCCGCCTGCTTTTCGCGTCCACGATTCTCGCATTCCTTTCTCCCTTGACCGTCATCGGTCCGGCAACGGCGCAGGATGCGTCGGAATTTATCGTCCGCCTGAACCGCATCGAGAACCAATCGCGCCAGATGGCGGGCCAAATCGAGACGCTGCAATACGAGAATCGCCAGCTCAAGGAACAGCTTCGCAAGTTCCAGGAGGATGTTGAATACCGATTGCAGGAAGGCAAAGGTGGCGGTGGAAAGCCTGCCGCCCCTCCGTCCGGCACCAATCCCGGCCAAGCCAAGCAACAAAAGCGCAGCGATGCCTTTGACCCGGAGCAGAGTCCGGGCCGTCCCGGCGCCCCGATGCCACTCGGCACGACCATGCCCTCTGCCGCTATCGCCGCAGCACCGCCGTCACGGGGACCGGCTGTGCCGCCCACGGTGGTCGAAGCCGATGACGAGGAACCCGGCCTGTCTCCTCCCGGCCTAGGCGGCCCCGTCGACCTCACTCCGCCCTCGCGCGTGCCCACAACCGGCACGCTGGCGAGCCCGTCGCGCCCAATGACCAGCGTGGCTGCAACGACGACGGGTGATGCGCGGGCGGATTACGAGACGGCCTACAGCTACATCGCGGCACGCCATTACGAACAGGCAGAGATGAGCCTGCGCCAATTCATCCAGTCGCATCCGCGCGATGCGCAGGTGCCATCGGCGACCTACTGGCTTGGCGAGAGCTACCTCCAGCGCAACCGCAATCGCGAGGCGGCCGAGCAGTTTCTGAAGGTCTCCACCGATTACGCGCGCTCGCCCCAGGCGCCGGACGCGATGCTGAAGCTCGGAATCTCGCTGAATGCGCTCGGCGCTCGCGAACAGGCCTGCGCGACCCTCGCGGAACTGGAACGCAAATTCCCTTCCGCCGCACAGGGTGTCCGCCAGAGCGTGGTCCGCGAGCAGAAACGCGCGCGCTGCGCCGCTTGAGCGTCGCGCCATCGAGCGACGGGATCGACGCGACGCTCGCCGCCGCCCTGAAGCCCTATCTTGAGACTGGCCACCTGCTCATCGCCGTCTCCGGCGGACCAGATTCCACGGCATTGATGCATGCGGCCGCTCGGTTCGGCCCGGCGCATCCGGTCCAAGTGGCGACGGTGGATCATCGTCTTCGCACGGAGGGAGCCGCCGAAGCCCAAAATGTCGGGATCACAGCACGGGCGCTCGGTCTGAGACACCACATTCTGACCTGGGACGGCGACAAGCCAAGCCGTGGTATTCAGGCCGCCGCACGGCAGGCGCGCTACACCCTCCTCGCGGAATGCGCGGGCCGGATCGGCGCCGATACCATTCTTACCGGTCATACCGCCGACGATCAGGCGGAGACCGTACTGATGCGGCTCCTGGCCGGAAGCGGTCCGGGGGGACTCGCGGGGATGCGGCGCGAACGCGACCTCGCGCCGGGAATGCGCCTAGCGAGGCCCTTTCTCGATATTCCGAAGGCGGACCTCGTCGCCTACTGCGCTGCCCATGGGCTGGTTTCCACGCGCGATCCCTCGAATGTGGATGAGCGCTTCGCCCGCGCCCGCCTGCGCCGCCTCATGCCCGCTCTCGCGGCAGAAGGCCTCAGTCCCGAACGGCTCCGCCGCCTCGCCGCCCGAATGGCTCGCGACGAGGACGCGTTACGCGACGCCGCGAGTGCCGCCTTCACCGCTCTCCGCATGACCGCCGATGCCGTCGTCTTGGATGCCCGTACGCTGGCCGCCTTGCCGGACGCGATCCTCCTCCGCGTGGTCGGCCTCGCATTGCACGAGGCTGGTGGGGGAGGGGCTGTCCGCCTCGAACGCCTGGAACGTCTCGTCTTCGAGGACCTTCAACCAGCCCTCGCCGCGGGTGCCTCCATGCGGCGGACACTTCGCGGCATCCTCGTCGATCTGAAGGCCGGGGGCGTCCTCTCCTTCCTCACAGCCCCCGCCCGGCGGTCTCCATCTTAGGGGCGCGCTCACCTTTCCCCTGACTGGCTTGCCGCAGGCTGGCCCGATTTACTTGGCAAGGGGGGCGGCACTGCCTACATTGCCGACATGCATCCGCGTGATCCGCCCACCAAGCGCGGGACCGGACGCCCCCAGGGATTGATCGATGAACCCGAACTTCCGCAACTTTGCCTTGTGGGTCGTCATCTTCCTGCTCGTGCTGGCCCTCGTCACCCTGTTCCAGAATCCGGGACATCGCGGCGGCGGCAGCGAGATCGCCTATAGCCAGCTTCTGAACGACGCCGATTCCGGCAAGATCCAGACGGTGGTGATCTCCGGGCAGGACGTGAGCGGTACCTATGTCGGCGGTGGCAACTTCACCTCCTACGCGCCCAACGACCCGAACCTGGTGTCGAAGCTGCAGAGCAAGGGCGTGCAGATCACCGCGCGTCCCCCCTCGGACAACACGCCCTGGTTCATCCAGCTTCTCGTGAGCTGGTTGCCCATCCTCGTCTTCATCGGCGCCTGGATCTTCCTGAGCCGCCAGATGCAGTCGGGGGCCGGACGCGCCATGGGCTTCGGCAAGTCGAAGGCCAAGCTGCTCACGGAGGCTTCAGGCCGCGTCAGCTTCGACGACGTTGCCGGCGTCGAGGAGGCCAAGGAAGATCTGCAGGAGATCGTCGAGTTCCTACGTGATCCGCAGAAGTTCCAGCGCCTCGGCGGCCGCATTCCGCGCGGTGTGCTCCTCGTCGGCCCGCCCGGCACGGGTAAGACCCTGATCGCCCGGGCAGTCGCGGGCGAGGCCAACGTGCCGTTCTTCACCATCTCGGGTTCGGACTTCGTGGAGATGTTTGTGGGCGTCGGCGCGTCGCGTGTCCGCGACATGTTCGAGCAGGCGAAGAAGAACGCGCCCTGCATCATCTTCATCGACGAGATCGATGCGGTCGGTCGCCATCGCGGCGCCGGCCTTGGCGGAGGCAACGACGAACGTGAGCAGACCCTGAACCAGCTCCTCGTGGAGATGGACGGCTTTGAAGCCAACGAGGGCGTGATCATCATCGCGGCGACCAACCGGCCCGACGTGCTCGACCCCGCCCTGCTGCGTCCGGGCCGGTTCGACCGCCAGATCATGGTGCCGAATCCCGATGTCGTCGGCCGCGAGCGCATCCTTCGGGTTCACGTTCGCAAGGTGCCTCTGGCGCCGGATGTCGACCTCAAGGTCATCGCGCGCGGCACTCCGGGTTTCTCCGGCGCGGACTTGATGAACCTCGTGAACGAATCTGCTCTACTCGCCGCACGTCGCGGCAAGCGCATCGTCACGATGCACGAGTTCGAGGACGCCAAGGACAAGGTCATGATGGGCGCCGAGCGGCGCACCCTCGTCATGACCGAGGACGAGAAGCGGCTCACCGCCTATCACGAGGGCGGCCACGCCATCGTCGCCTTCAACGTGCCGGCCACTGATCCCGTCCACAAGGCGACGATCATCCCGCGCGGCCGGGCGCTCGGCATGGTCATGCAGCTGCCGGAACGCGACAAGCTGTCGATGTCCTTCGAGCAGATGACTTCGCGGCTTGCCATCATGATGGGCGGACGCATCGCCGAGGAGATGACGTTCGGCGCCGACAAGGTGACCTCCGGTGCCCAGTCCGACATCGAACAGGCGACCCGCCTCGCTCGCATGATGGTGACTCGTTGGGGCTTCTCACCCGAACTCGGTACCGTCGCCTACGGCGAGAACAACGACGAGGTCTTCCTCGGCATGTCCATGGGCCGTCAGCAGACGGTGTCCGAGGCCACGGCCCAGAAGATCGACGCCGAGGTTCGCCGCCTCGTGGAGACCGGCCTCGAGGAAGCCCGCCGCATCCTCGGCGAGCACAAGGACGATCTCGAGGCACTGGCCCAGGGTCTTCTCGAATACGAGACCCTGTCGGGTGACGAGATCAAGAACCTGATCGCGGGTAAGCCTCCGATCCGTGACGCCGGCGACGGACCGACCCCGATCCGTGGCTCCTCCGTCCCCTCCGCTGGTCGCGGCCGGCCACGGGACAGCGAGGGCGGACTGGAACCCCAACCGCAGGCGTGAGGCGGGTGCAATCCTCTTGAGAGATGGAAAAGCGGCGAGGGAGACCTCGCCGTTTTTCTTTTGCTTGCCAAAGGCCAGTTCGAACAGCATCGCTGCTTGATCTTACGGCGAGGCGCGAGTTGGCCGCGCCACAGTTGTGTTGAGGGCTGCCACTATCGATGCACAAAGCAGCCCAAGGCTCGATCGGCGAACTGACCAATCCGGAACACCGTCTCGTCGAAGCCTGCCGTGTGGGCGAAAATCCAGAAGCTCGCCCCCCGAAGAGGCCATCCGCGTCGGCGTGATCCAGGCACTGGGCTGCCCGGAGAGAACGGACGAGCCTGTTGCTCCCGAGGGGGGTGCAACTTGTCGGTGGCTATGGGGTGGGCCTGCTCGCCTGCGGCGACCGCGACTTCGTCCGACCGCTCTGGATCGACGATGCGGATATCTTGAAAGGACTCGACGGCAGTAACAGCCATACGCGGACATTGTCCTTCGAGATCAACCGCAAAGGAAAAGGCTGGTCGGCCCGAGGCGAGAGCATTGCCAGTCCGCTTGTCATCACGCACGCCACCATCACCGGCACCTGCGACCTGGTCAGCGCTCATGTCGCAGGGCAGTCCGCGGCCGAGAGGGCGACTTCCACAATCCGAACGGCACCGCCATCAATGTCCGGCACCATTCGTTTGCCATGCTTCGATACCATTCAGCGAGGCGAAACCGGCTATCATGGGCCGTGACGATCGGGATTGAAGAACGTGCGCAAGTATTTCGGCACAGACGGCATCCGGGGCCGCGCCAACGGTGTGATCACGCCTGAACTCGCCCTCAAGGTGGGGCAAGCGGCAGGATTGGTGTTCCAGCGGGGCGATCACCGCCACAGGGTCGTGATCGGCAAGGACACCCGCCTGTCCGGCTACATGATTGAGACGGCCCTCGTCGCGGGCTTCACCTCCGTCGGCATGGACGTGATGCTGCTCGGCCCCATGCCGACGCCGGCCGTGGCCATGCTCACCCCCTCCATGCGCGCGGATCTTGGAGTGATGATCTCGGCCTCGCACAATCCGTTCGAGGATAACGGCATCAAGCTGTTCGGCCCCGACGGGTTCAAACTCAACGACGACGTCGAGCACGAAATTGAAGCGCTGATCGATGGCGAGTTGCACAAGAAACTCGCCGGCTCGCGTGCGCTCGGCCGCGCCAAGCGGATCGAGAGCGTGCATGCCCGTTATATTGAGTTCGCCAAGCGCACGCTGCCGCGCAATGTCACCCTCGACGGTCTGCGCGTGGTGGTGGATTGCGCCAACGGCGCGGCCTACCGCGTCGCGCCAGAGACCCTGTGGGAGCTGGGCGCCGAGGTCATCGCCATCGGCGTCGATCCCGATGGCTTCAACATTAACCACGATGTCGGCTCGACGGCACCGGCAGCCCTTGCCGCGAAGGTGAGGGAATTGCGGGCCGATATAGGTATAGCCCTCGACGGCGACGCCGACCGTGTTCTCATTATCGACGAGAAGGGCCAGTCGGTGGATGGCGACCAGCTGATGGCGGCCGTGGCAAGATCCTGGAAGGACGACGACCGCCTGACCCAGCCGGGCATCGTCGCGACGATAATGTCCAATCTCGGCCTGGAGCGGTTTCTTGGAGGAATCGGCCTCGGCCTTGCCCGCACCGCGGTCGGCGATCGCTACGTCCTCGAGCACATGCGCGAGCACGGCTACAATCTCGGCGGCGAGCAGTCGGGTCACATCATCATGTCGGACTATGCAACCACCGGGGACGGTCTCGTGGCGGCGCTTCAATTGCTCAGCGTGGTCAAGCGTCAGGAACGTCCGGTGAGCGAGGTCTGCCATTGCTTCGACCCGCTGCCGCAGATCCTTAAGAACGTGCGCTACCGTTCCGGTGCACCGCTACAGCAGGATGCTGTGGTTACTGCCATCGCCCATGGCCGCGAGCGCCTCGGCGAGACCGGCCGTGTCGTCATCCGGCCCTCCGGCACGGAGCCAGTCATTCGCGTGATGGCGGAAGGCGATGACCGACATCTTGTCACGGAAGTCGTGGACGAAATCGTCGATGCCGTTACGAAGGCCGCAGCCTAATCCCACAACGCGTCAGGCGCGAGGCAACGCCATGCCGTGAGGAGGGCGCTCCTGAGCGTCTCCTCATCGGCCCCGTCGAGGGACAGGCTGGTCCAGCCGCGCCGTCCCCAGGCACCGGGAACGGGGTCGAAAAGGTCTGGCTCGGTCTCCACCACAAGCGCCTGATGCTCGGCCGGGAACTTGAGCACGACGCGCTCTTCGTCGACCCAAAGGGTCGCGAATATCCGTCCGCCGATGCGGAAATCCGGATGGCCCATATGAGCGCCTTCCTCCACCCCGGGCAGCATCAGCGCCAGGGCGCGCACGTCTTCAGGGCGCATCAATCACTCCGGCTCATCACTCGCGACAACCGCCGAAGCTCGGCGCGAATGCAAGTTCCACGACATGCCGACAGACACTGCAAGTTCCAGTAAGATCCTGGACGTCTCACGGTTCGGAAAGGCTAACGTTTAACGTTAAGCGCGATTTAACTCATCCGACAGATGATGGGGTCGTCATCCAGGCCGGTGCTCCCACACTTCCGCCGAACGATCGAGTTGAAGGATCCATTATGCGCCGTTCCAAGCTTTCTGCCTTGGCGCGCTCGATCACGCTCCTTGCGAGCGTAGGAGCGCCATGCCTTGCGCAGGCCGCCGACCTGCTTACCACTCTGCCCCCCGAACCGCTGCCCCCGCCCATCGAAATCGGCGGCGCGTGGTATCTGCGCGGCGACGCCGGTGCCGGCATTCTCGGCGAGGGGCACACCGTCGCCAAGGACGTGTCGATTCCTCCGATCCCCTACAAGTACAATGTCTTGAAGGACTATCTGGGCAACCAGGCCTTCGTGGGCGCGGGTATCGGCTATCAGGCCAATTCCTGGCTCCGCTTTGATTTCACCGGCGAGTACCGCTCGGAAGCGAAATGGATCTTCTATGCGGCCGAAAAGCCGAGCGGCGGAATCAACCGTACGTCCGGCAAGTTCTCTTCGGTGGTCGGCATGGCCAACGGCTACGTCGATCTCGGCACATATTATGGCGTCACCCCGTTCGTGGGCGCGGGTGTCGGTTTTGCTCACCACATGTTCGGCGGCGTGACCGACAACGGCCAGGGCTTGTATCAGGGTGGGTATGGCGTAGGCCCGGAAAAGCAGAAGCTCAGCTTCGCCTGGGCGGCCCATGCTGGTCTCGGCTATTCCATCACGCCGAACGTGAAGCTCGAACTGGCCTACCGCTATCTCAACATGGGTTCGGCGCAAACCGGCACGGTCACGTGCGAGGCACCGCCCTACTGCAAGACGGATTACCACCTCAAGGACATCGCCTCGCATGACGTGAAGGTCGGCCTGCGCTGGATCCTCGGCGGTGTCGTTGCACCGGTCGTCGAGTATCAGCCGATGCCGGAACCGATCGTCCGCAAGTACTGAGATTTCCTCGACGACAGCAAGAAGACGGCGCGGATCGATCTCCGCGCCGTCTTCGTTCGGACAGATGCGGCAATCCGGTTAACGCCGCCGTGACCTGTCTTTTCCCGAGCGGCAGATCGTTAGGGTTAAGGCGATCATAACCTTTTGAATTCATCATCTTGGTCAGTCGAACCCCTCGCCGGCATGCATCCGTCTCATGCGCTTTCCGGCCGATGCCTCCTTGAGGAACATGATGACCGCGCCCCGCCCATACCGCTCCGCAGCCGTCGCTGCGATCCTCGCTGGACTGGTGATCGGCACTGCCGCGCCCACCCTCGCTGCGGACCTCCTGCCGCCGCCGCCACCTCCGCCAGCACCCGCCCCGGTTCAGATCGGCAGCGGCTGGTACCTGCGCGCGGATTTCACCGAGAGCTATTACGATCACCCGAAGGACGCGACGCTGGTCGAACCAGGCACGCCGGCGCTGGTGCGCCTGCGCCTGAGCCATCAACCGGGCTATGGCGGCGGCATCGGCTACCGCTTCAACAACTGGCTGCGCATGGACGCCACCATCGATCAGCGCCTGCCCAGCCGCTTCAGCACCTACTCGTCCGGATCGAACTTCGCGAACGGATACAATATCGAAGCCGGCAAGCTCGATGTGCTGACGGCTCTCGTGAATGTCTATGCGGATCTCGGCACCTGGTGGGGGCTCACTCCTTACATCGGTGGTGGCATCGGTATCGCGCAGAAAGACTTCCGCAACGCCTACACCCAGACGACCTGCACCGTTCCGGTACTCTGTGACGGAAGCCCGGTGGTCGGTCCTCGTCCCGCTGCCGCGCGTCGCAACGGTTCGGTCACGTCGCTGGCCTGGGCGCTGACCGGAGGCGTCTCCTACGAGATCGGCGCCGGATTCGCGATCGACGCGAACTACCGTTACGTCAATCTCGGCCGCGCCAAGACGGGCCTCGACGATTTCGGCTTCGGAACCCGACTGAAGGATATCTCAGCCAATGAGGTTCGCGTGGGTCTGCGCTACAGCTTTGCTGGCGGCGCTGCTGCCTTTGGAGGCAACGGTTACAGCGGCGGCAATCCCTACGAGTAGGCGGATAGGCTGACACGCGGTGACTTCAGACACTCCAAGCCCGCCCGGCCATGCCGCGCGGGCTTTTTCGTCATGTGACCACGACAATAGGCCTGCCCGTCATCCACAGGACCTGAAGGCAACGGACCATTAAGGTTACCTAATTATCAATGTTGCAAGGTTTGAAAAGAACAATCGGGCTGCAGCCCTGAGGACGACCTCGATGCGTACCGTCACCCTTGCACTCCTCACTGGCTTTGCTCTCGGTTGGGTTCCAGGCGCCCACGCCGCCGATCTCGACTATGGCGTACTGCGAGGCCCGGATTACGAGCCTGCTTCCACCGAGATCGATTGGAACGGTGGATATTTCGGTGCGCATGCCGGCTATACGACGACATCGATCAACTTCGGACCGTCCGGACAATCGGATCTCGCACAAATTCTTCGCAGCACGTCAGTCGAGAGCGAGTATCGCATCTCGGGAACGAATACCCTGAAGCCTGCTCGCCCCCACGATGTCGGATTCGGCGGCCTTGCCGGCTACAACTATCAATTCGATGAGGCCGTCATTGGCCTTGAGGTCGATTATACCAGCGTGAATCAGAAAGGCCGATCCGAGGATAGCCTAACCCGGCGCGTAATGCTCAGCAACGGGACCTATGATATCTACAGGATCTCCACCGCTGCGCATGCTGACCTTAAGGATTATGCGACGATACGCATGCGAGCGGGTTATCCGATGGGGGCATTCCTGCCCTTCGTGACAGCGGGCTTGGCGATAGGGCGGGCCGTAATCGGCAACGACGTGAGCATCGATCTCAGAGAATATTCAGACGTCAATCGGACGAATCTCATCGGCGGCCTGAGTGACAAGGGTGGCACCGTGAAGGAAAAATACAGCCTCGGATATGCGCTCGGGATCGGCGGTGATTACCTGCTTACCCAGAACATATTCGTGCGCGGCGAATACCAATATCTTCAGTTCGCAAAATTTGGCGACGTGAAAGTGAACGTGAATACGGTCCGTGGCGCGGTTGGCATCAAGTTCTGAGCATTTTCGGGGGAGGAGGGGCGAAGATTGCTCAAGACACCCGAACGTTTGTTTGGTCCAACGCTCTGAAGGCTTACGTCATGCTCCGATATACGATCACTGTCAGCATGGCTGCTATCGCGCTGGTCTCCGGGCCGAATGCCGAGGCAGGCGGCCGACGGAGCTGCCTCCATGCCGGATACGATTACCCCCCGGATGCTCATCGCCATCGTAGCCTGCCGTCGCCGCAGATTTCCTATCGCGACCATTGCGACCGGCCAGCGCCGCGTGTGACGCGGACCACCTACGGGCCGCCACTCGCCGAGGAGCTCGTTCCCACGCACAACCCCAACGCGCCGGTCTACAACGAACCTCCGCCGCGCTTCTCGCACGACTGACCGACGTCAGCTTTCCAGTTCGCTGTCCCAGTACAAGTAGTCCAGCCAAGTGTGGTGGTATTCGCGGTGGTCGAATTCCGGCTGGCGGCGATGGAGCTCGTGCCGCGTCGGCCGGTGGGGTTCGTGCAGGAGCGGCATCTCCGCTTCGGCCGGAGTGCGGTTCGCCTTGCGCAGGTTGCACGGCGAGCAGGCGGCCACAACATTCTCCCAGCTCGACAATCCGCCGCGCGAACGTGGGATGACGTGGTCGAAGGTCAGCCCGCCCGAGGGCATCCGAAGGCCGCAATACTGACAGGAGAAGGTGTCGCGCAGGTAGATGTTGTAGCGGGTGAAGGCGGGGCTGCGCGCCAGGGTCACATAATTCTTGAGGGCGACCACGCTCGGCACCCGCAGGGCGCGGCTCGGTGACCGGGCCTCGACATCGTAGCTGGCCACCAGCGTGACCCTATCGAGGAAGAGGGCGGTGAAAGCGTCCTTCCATGACCATAGCGAGAGCGGATTATACGAAAGCGGCCGGTAATCCGCATTGAGGACGAGCGTTTGGAGATCCAGCATGGCGCTACTCTCTTGACGGATCGACAAGGGGACGACGCCGGCCGTTCCGACGCGGCATCGTCCCCGGATGATGAAAGATCGGTGGTCCCGGCAGTTCGGTCTTCGGCATCCGGCCATCGGAACTCGGTCGCCGGACCGGCACAGGAGGCGAAGAGAACAGATGATCGGGGAGGGGGGACCGGCCTGGGCTTAGCCAAAAGCGGTCGCATCGGGCGGGAACGCCCGGTTTGTGGCGAGGCACATCGACATGGACGGCCAACGCCACCTCCTCGCGTCGATACGAAAAGGCTCTGCCCATTGCGCGTTAGTCTAATATCACCATGACACGCTTGTGAAGGTTGCCCGGAAGATTCGCGACGTCGCGGCCCACACTCTTTCGGGAGGACCGGGCGAATGATGCGTCGGCGGCACCCTTTCGCCCCATTGATCGGCCATCCGACAATTCGATTTTTGGACCCGATGCCACCTCCGGCGCGCGATGTGCCTTGGCTGACGCTTCCCTAAAGGCCATCGCTCTTGCCGGAGACGGGGCTGGAGCGACCGGCCCGCCGCACAGGGTCCGCGTGCCGACGCCAAAGGGGCGGGCATACCAATCCAACGAAAGGAACGACATGGAACTGGGATTTTCGAAGGGCAGAATGCGACATGCAGCGCTCCTTGCCGCGTGGATGAGTGCCTCCCTTCTGAATCCTATTCCAGCCCTGGCACAGACGGCGCCCGCCGCCCCCGCGCAGACGGAGCCGTCAAAGCC
>NZ_VMOA01000063.1 GCF_020662345.1 Methylobacterium sp. W2
CCCCCGGCCCTTGACCGCCCTCCCTCGATCCGCCGCATGCGCATGGCGGAACGGCGCATCGTCCCGGTGGTTGTCGGCGTGGGGGCCCTCACATGCGCGCAGTGATCTTCGACATCGACGGGACGCTGCTCGACAGCGTGGACCTGCATGCCCAGGCCTGGGTCGATGCCTTCGCCCATTTCGGGGTTGAGGCGGATCCCGCCACGGTCCGGCGCCAGATCGGCAAGGGCGGCGATGAACTCATGCCGGTGTTCCTGCCTCCGGACCGCGTGGAGCGCGAGGGCAAGACCATCGAGGCTTACCGCTCCGACCTGTTCAAGCGCGACTACCTCGACCGGGTGCGGCCGTTCCCCGGGGTGCGCGCCCTGTTCGAGCGGATCAGGGCCGCAGACCAGCGGATCGCCCTGGGGTCTTCGGGCAAGAAGGACGAGGTCGAGCATTACCAGGAGATTCTGGGCATCGCCGATCTCGTCGACGTGGTGACCACCTCGGACGATGCGGAGCGCTCCAAGCCCCATCCCGACATCTTCGAGGCGGCCCTGAAGAAACTCGCCCCCCTCGAGGCAAGTTCGATCGTGGTCGTCGGCGATACGCCCTACGATGCCGAGGCCGCGAGCAAGGCCGGGCTGTCGACGATCGGCGTCCTGTGCGGCGGCGTTCCGGCGGCAGAGCTTTCGAGAGCCGGCTGCATCGCCCTCTACCGCGACCCGCAGGATCTCCTCGACGGTTTCGATCGCTCTCCCCTCATGGGCGCCTGACGCCTCTCTCTCGGGGCGAAACCCCACCGGTGCCGGGGGGCTCGCTTCGTCGCAGCCCGGAACAGGAACGGGCGGTCGTTCTTGTCCGCACGACAGCGCGCGTCGCCGGGATGCGAAGCAATCGGAGCCGAGAACGATGATGATTCGTCAAAGCCTTGCCGTCATGGTGGCTGCCCTCATCGCAGGCCCTGCTTATTCTCAGAGCAAGCCTCTGGCGCCGCCGGCAAGCGATGCGATGCCGCCGGTCGAACTGACGGTGACACTCGAGAACGGCAAGCCCGTCTGCGCACCGGCCGAGCTGAGGTTGCCCGCCGATACGAATGTGGAGCTCCATATCGTGAGCACGGCGAACGCCCCTGTGACCATCACCGCCGAGGGCCAGTTCGAGAACGCGAAGGTGCTGCACGCCGATGGCGATCTCGTCCACGTCATGAGTGAGAAGGGCTACACCGTGAAGCAGAACGGCAAGGGCGTGTTGCGGCTGCGGACGATGAAGCCGGGGGAGACGGCCTATGGCTGCACCAGCACCCGCAATGCCGACGCTCCCTTCGTCGGCAAGCTGATCCTCACCCCGCCCGCCGGCTGACCGGGCGACGGACCCGTTCCAGGCTTGCCCGAAGCCTGTGTGAGTGGCCTGTCCAAGCCTTTGCCTCATCCTGAGGTGCCGCGTAGCGGCTTCGAGGGAGCCTTCCAGGGATCTCTTTGGTGTTTGGAGCCCTCCTTCGAGGCCCTTTGCTCGAGCAAAGGGCACCTCAGGATGAGGTGGTCTGTTTGGATGATCTACTTTCGCTTGAGCAGCCGTTGTAAAAACCGGACCAAGCAGGCTTTAAGAGGCCTGCCTGCGGGACTGATTAGCGGCGGCCGTCAGCCCGACATATGGGCCGGCGTCACCCAAACTCGGCATAAGACCCAATGTTTGGCCTCGCGCCAGGGATCGGCCCGTCGGGGCGCTCGCGATCTGCCAAGTCTCTAAGCCATGTCTTAACCGGTCAGGCCGCAAAAGCTTCGTCTCGAGCGCTGTCGATACGAACCATCCCCCCCCTTGGCGATCGCGGCGCGGACAATCACGCTCGATTGTGAAGGCGCGAGACGATGGCCATACCGGGTTCAGCACAGACCGGCCGCAGCGACGGCAAGACCGCCCTGCTGCCTCAATTTCACGGTCGCGACGGAACATACCATTTCGCCGGGGATGACCAGATCGACCCGGTCCTGATCGGCGCGAAATGGACGATCGGCACGCTGACCTACAGCTTTCCGACAAGCGGGCGCTTCTACAAAGGCTCCGGTTACGAGAGTGAACCGAACCAGAGTGGCGATCCGGTCCACCACCTGCCCTTCAATCCGAAGCAGCAGGACGCCACGCGCTACAGCCTCGATCTCGTGGCCTCGTACACCAATCTGAATTTCCGAGAGATCACCGAGACCGCCACGACCCATGCCGCGCTGCGTTTCAGCCAGACCTCCTGGATTGACGAAGGATCGGCCCATGCCAATTTTCCGTCGAGCAATCTCCAGGCCGGCGATGTCTGGTTCGGAACCTATTCCCCCCAGCCCTTCTACAGCATCCCGGCGATCGGAAACTGGGGGCAGGCGACGAACATGCACGAGATCGGGCATGCGCTCGGCCTGAAGCATGGCCATCAGGATTATACCTATGCGCCCCTGAATGCCGAGCTCGGCCTCGTCGGCAGCCCGCCCCGCTACGGCACGGCGGCGCTTCCCGAGGATAAGGACGGGCAGGATTGGTCGCTGATGACCTACCGGTCCGACCCGACCAATCTCGGCGTGTCGTTCGAAGGCGAGGGGTTCAACCAGCCTCAGACCTACATGCAGGACGACATCGCGGCCCTGCAGTTCCTCTACGGCGCCAATTTCCAGACCGAGAGCGGCAACACGACCTATCGCTGGGACGCCAAGAGCGGCGAGCTGTCGATCGACGGCATCGGCCAGGGCGCTCCGACCTCCAACACGATCTCGATGACGCTCTGGGACGGCAACGGCCGGGACACCTACGATCTCTCCAATTACGCGACCGCCCTGGACGTGGACCTGCGCCCGGGGGCGTTCTCGACCTTCTCCACCGCCCAGCTCGTCAACCACCAGGCCTATAGCGGCGGCGACGCGATCGCGCTCGGCAACGTCGCCAACGCGCTGCTGTACCAGGGCGATCTCCGCTCCCTGATCGAGAACGCCATCGGCGGCCGGGGGCATGACCGGATCGTCGGCAACACGGCCGATAACCGCATCGATGGTGGTCTCTCCTCGGACAGGATGTTCGGCCTTGCCGGAAACGACACCTACTTCGTCGATGACGGGCGCGACATGGTGGTGGAGCGGGCCGGCCAGGGCACCGATTCTGTGCGCAGCAGCGTCTCCTACGCCCTCGGCGAGAATGTCGAGCACCTGATTCTCCTCGGCAAGGCCGCGACGAAGGCCGCCGGCAACGATCTGGCGAATGCCCTGCGCGGCAATGCCGGCGACAACGGGCTGAACGGCGGGGCCGGACACGACCGGCTCTACGGCAACGGTGGCGCGGACACGCTCCTCGGCGGCGTGGGCAACGATCGGCTCGAAGGCGGCGCCGGCAACGACACGCTCGGCGGCGGATGGGGCGACGACATTCTCATCGGCGGCAGGGGCAGCAACCTCCTGACCGGCGGGCGCGGCGACGATCTCCTCTTCCTCGACGCAGGCGCCGACCGATCCGTGTTCGAGAGGTATTCGGGACACGACACGCTGTTCGATTTCAGCGTCTCCAGCGGCGACCGGATCGACCTCTCCGGACAGAGCTATTCCGTCGGCCGGTCGTCCGACGGCTATGCCCTGCTCACCCTGTCGGGCGGGGGAACGGTCGAGCTCGACCATATCCGCGTCTCGCAGGTCGATGCGGGCTTCTTCGTCTGAGGCGGCCAAGACTTGAGGCCGGGCAGACTTGAGGTCTGGAAGAGTTCTGGCCAGGAATACTGACGCGGGTCCCCTCTCCTTTCAGGAGAGGGAGCCTGTCGCGCCTCATGTCGAACTCGTGTGGTTTGGGGTTGATCCCTTCGGATGCGGCCGAGACGTCAAGCCGGGAAGACTGACGCCAGTCCCCTTTCTTTCCTGCCCTCATCCCCACAAGGGGGAGAGGGACGCGCTCGACTCGTAAGAGCGGATGGCTGAATCCAGCAGCCTCCTAAGTAGAGAGCGCCGTCGAACCGGGCACAGCCGAGGCGAGCAACCGGATCCCGTTCGAGACCGCCTCACCCCGCCCCCGCCTCCACGACACTGACCACGCTGCGGCCGTTGCCGCGTTTCTCCACCCGGACCTGCACGGCGATGCGCTCGATCATCGCCGCCACATGGGTGATGACGCCGACCTTGCGGCCGCGGCCCTGGAGCGTCTCCAGGGCGTCCACCGCGAGGTCGAGGGTCTCGGCGTCGAGGGAGCCGAAGCCCTCGTCGATGAAGAGGGTGTCGACGAAGGAATCGCGGCCCTCCAGGCCCGACAAGGCGAGGGCCAGCGCCAGGGAGACGAGGAAGCGCTCGCCGCCCGAGAGGCTGCGGGTGGCGCGCACCTCCTCGCCCATGTCGCGGTCGACCACGTGGAGGGAGAGGTTCGCCGGGTCGCCGCGCACCAGCCGGTAGCGCGGGCTCAAGGCCAGCAGGTGCTCGTTGGCGAGCCGGACCAGGTGCTCCAGCGTCACCCCTTGCGCGAAGAGCCGGAACTTGACGCCGCTGGCCGAGCCCACGGCCTCGTTCACCGCCTCCCAGACGGCGTAATCGGCCCGCGCCCCGGCGATGGTCGCCTCCAATCCGGCCGCCCGCACCCGCGCCGCGTCGTCCCGGTCGAGATCGGCCGTGATGGCGCCGAGGCCCTGCTGATGGGCGGTGATCGTCTCGGCGAGGCCGGACGCCTGCGCCTGCGCGGCGGGAGCGTCGATCTCCGGCGCATCGAGCAGGAGGGCGAGGTCGGCCCGCCGCGTCGCGAGGCCGGTCTCCGCCTCGCGCGCCTCCAGGCTCCGCGCATCGACGGCTTGGCGCAAGGAGGCGCGGATCTCCGGGGGCAGGGCCAGGGCCTCCCGCACCGCCTCGACGCTGCGTGGGGCGCAGGCGGCGAGGTAAGCGGCATCGGCCTCCTCGCGCTGGCGCCGGGCCGCGTCGCGGGCGGCGGCCCCGTGCTCGGCCGCCGTCACCGCCGAGGCGAGGGCGGCCTGGGCGGCGGCGCGGGCCTCCTCCGCCTGTTTCAGCGCGTCGCGGGCGCGTTTGCGCGATGCGTTGATGCGGGTCCGGTGCGCGCCCGTCTCCTCGCCGCCCAGCAGAGGCGCCCGCTCCGCCCGCAGGCCGGCGAGCCGGTCGGCGCGGGCCAGCGCCTGGCGTCCGGCCGCGTCGGCGGCGGCACGGGTGAAGCCCAGGGCCTCGGCCGCGCCGGCCCGCCTCGAGGCGAGGGACTGGGCCTCGCGGTCGAGCTTTTCGCGATGCCGGTCGAGGGCACGGTGCGCGGCGGCGATCTCGGCCACGCGCTCGGCCGTGCCGGCCCCGTCCCGGTCGAGATCGGCCAGCGACAGGCCGGCGGCCGCGAGATACGGCGCGATCTCGCGGCCCAGAGACTCGACCCGCTCCGTATGGCCCGCAACGCGGACCGTCTCGCCGTTGGCGGTGAGTTCGGCGAGACGCAGGGCCTCGCGCTCGGCGGCACGGGCGAGTTCCGCCGCCTCGATCTCACCGGCTCCCGCCTCGATCCGCCCGGTGAGGGCATCGATCTCGCCGCGCAGGGTGCCGGCCCGCTCCAAAGCGGTGAGCAGCGGGGCGCGGGCGCGCTTCAGGGCGTCGACGAGGGCTAGGAGCGCGGGGGCCGCCTCGGCAGCGAGCCGTTCCGGGATGGGTCCGTCCACCGCCGCTTCGCCCCGCGTGGCGAGGAGATGCGGGTGGAGATCGGCATAGGCGGTCGCCGCCCGACCCTGCGTCTCGCGCGCCGCCGCCGCCACCTGTTCGGCGTTGCGCAGCCTCGCCCCGGCGGCGGCGCGGGCCGAGGCGGCTTCCGCCAGGGCTTCGCGGGCGGCGGCGATGGCCGCGTCCTGCTCCGCGCGCTGGGCTTTCAGGGCCTCGGCCACCCGCCCCAGCCCGTCCTGGTCTCGGGCATGCGGATGATCGGTGGCGCCGCAGACCGGGCAGGGCTGGTCCTCCACGAGCAGGCTGCGCAGATGCGCCGCCTGCTGCGAGACGGCCTCCTCGGCAAGCTCCGCCAGGGGGGCGACGGCCTGCCGCCGCTCCACGGCGCGGGCCTGCCGGGCGGCGGCCTCCTCCCCGGAGAGCCGCGCGGCCTCCTCGGCGCGGCGGGCGGCCTCCGCCTCCGTCGAGGCCCGCTCGACGGCGAGGGACGCCTCCCCGTGGCCGCGCGCCAGGGGCAGCGCCTCGCGCAGATGCTCGGCGAGGCGGTCGATCGTGCCCAGGCGCGCCCGCGCCGCGCCTTCGCCGATCTGGTCCAGGGCGGCGGCGAGGCCGGTCCGGTGCTCGGCCGCCTCCGTCCGCGCGGCCTTCGCCTGCGCGATCGCCCGGTCCCCCGTGGCGATCGCGGCCGCGCGGCGGGCGGCCTCGTCCGTGGCCGTGCGGAGATGGGCCTTGGCCTCGGCCAGTTCCGCGCTCAGGGTCGCGCGCTTGGCAAAGAGCTGTTCGGCCTCCTCCGCCCGGCCGGCGAGGAAGGCGCCGCCCGTATCGGCCGCGAACCGGGCGGCGACCTCGGCCCGCGCGGTCTCCGCCGCCGCGAGGCCGGCATCGAGCGCCTCCAGGGCCGTCCGCGCGTCCAGCGCCGTCGCCTCGGCGGCGGTCGCCGCCTCGGCGGCATGGGCGGATTCGGTGGCCGCCTCGGCGATCCGGGTGTCGAGCTCGGCCGCCCGATTCCAGACAGGCCCGAACGCCTTGAACCCGATCTCCGAGGCCTCGTCCGCTCTGGCGGCGTCGTCATGGGCCTCCCGCGCGGCGGCGGCCCGCGCCTCGGCCTCGCCGCGCGCCGCGAGGGCCAGCACCAGGGCCGCCTCGGCGGCGGTAAGATCCCGCTCCGCCCGCGCCGCATTCCGCGCCGGTTCGCGCAGGGGCTCAATGGCGTCGAGTTCGGAGAGGCGAAGGCTGTCGGGCCGATGGGTCTCGAGGGCTTGCCGCGCGACAGTGAGGCGGCTCTCGGCCGCCGAGACCAGGCCCCGTGTGTCGGCGATGCGGCGCGCATGGGCCAGCGCCGCGTTCAGTTCCGCCAGTTGGCCGGAGAGCTCCGCCACCTCGGCCTGGAGCCGCGCCCGCTCGGCGTGTTTATCCCCCCGCGCCGCCTCGTCGAGGAGGCCGACGGCGTCGCGATGCGCCTCCAGCTCCTTCACCGCGGCGCGCTGCGCCTCGGCCCCGGCATGGATCCGCTTCGAGATCTCGGAATAGATCGCCGTGCCGGTGATCTTCTCCAGCAACTCCGCGCGCTCGCCCTCGGCGGCGAGGAGGAAGGCGTCGAACTCCCCCTGCGCCAGCAGGACGGTGCGGCGGAACTGGTCGAAGGTGAGGTCGGTGAGGTCGCAGATCGCCGCGTCGACGAGGCCGGCCTTGCTGTCGCCGACGGAACCCCCGTCCGCGAGCCGGGTGAGGGAGCGGGTCTTGTTCTGGAGGCGGCCGTTGGCCTTGCCCCGCGCCCGGTAGACCGACCAGCGCGCGCAATAGCCCTGTCCGTCTCGGCCGATGAAATCGACCTCGGCGAAGCCCTCCGTCGCCCCCCGCCGCAGGATCGCCCGCTCGTCGCCGATGGTGATGGGATCGCCGCCGGGATCGGGCGCCCGCTCGCGCCCGCTGGTCGCCACGCGCGGATAGCGCCCGTAGAGGGCGAGGCAGAGGGCGTCGAGGATGGTGGACTTGCCCGCCCCCGTCTCGCCGGTGATGGCGAAGATGCCGGTGGCGCCGATGGGGCCGCCGGCGAGATCGACGGAGAAGGGGGCCGCGAGGCTCGCGAGGTTCTCGCCGCGGATCGCCAGGATGCGCAAGGGTCGTGGCCTCGTCTCGAAGAAATCAGGGGGATGCGGGGACGTGTGTCATAGCCCAGGATGAGGTGCGGACGAGGGCGATGCAGCCGCCGCGCAACGATGTCCACACGCGGCAGGATGGCGGCAGGGCTTCGAACCCGGGTGAATGGGATGGGGCATGACAGTGACCAGGCCACGTCGTCATTCCGGGTCCGCATCGCGGAGCCCGGAATCCAGAGCCGCTCCGTGGGCTTGATAGGGCACCGCCCGGCGCATCTGGATTGCACGCCTCTGACGCGGCCCTCCGGGGCCGGGCTCGCCTTCGGCGCCCCGGAATGACGGCGCGGGTGTCACAATCGGTGTGAACGGTCCCGCAGATCGGATGGCATCAACCCGCATTCGGAGCTCTTGGGATGGCGGGCGCCCATCGTCGCTCATCTTGAATTTGGCGCCCCTGAGAACGCTGGAAGGAAACGACCGGTCTCTTCGTAGGAGATAAAGAGATCGAAGAGTGCGGCGTCTGCTTCGTGGCGCGCTTGGAAGCTCTTCGGCGCCTGTCATGAGGCCACATCTCACGACCTTATCGCTGACTATCCGTCCGCAATTCACCCAACCCAGCCGTAGAACGGACAGGCAGGGGCCGACCCCTCTCGGACCCTGGGAAGGACTGCTTCCCGGCAGCCCTGGTGGACGAAGACCTACGACCGGGACGGGTGGGGAGCGGTTGTTCAGCTTGCAAGCTTCGAAGGTCCGCTCCACCGCCGTAAGCAGACCTCTTTCAACCGTCCGCCAGAGCAGCCGTCCGAGCGCTACCTTAGCCTATCGCTGCGAGGCTCAGAATGCGTAGCGACGCATCCCGCCATCGACGGTCAGCACGATCCCGGTGATGTAGCGGGCGCGCGGCGACACGATGAAGGTGACAGCGTTTCCCACGTCCTCGGGCTCACCGAAATCGCGCATCGCAATCTCACGCTCCGCGAACTTGCGGCGCTCGTCGCCAGGGTAGAGACGGCGGATCTGAGCGGTATCGATCAAGCCCGGCTGGATGCAGTTGACGGTGATGCCGTGCTGGCCAAGCTGCTCCGACAAGCCCTTGGACCACACTACCAGCCCGGCCTTAGCGACCATCGCCGCGTTGACCACCTCGGGCTCTAGGTTGCCGGAGATGCTGACGATGGACCCGGCTTTCCGAGCGAGGAAGTTCGGCAGCAGGGCCTGGGTAAGTTGACGATGCCGGTCGAAATTGAGGGTCATGCCCTCGATCCACTGCTCCTCCGGTGCATCGATGGCCATCGGCCGGCTGCCGCCTGCGTTGTTCACGAGGATGTCGAGGGGACCGAGGGCTGACAGCGCAGCTTCGGCGATCCGCTTCGGGCCGTCCTCGGCCATGAAGTCCTGTTCGAATACGGTCGGGACGACCCCGCCGTCCCGACCGATCTCGGTCGCGAGGCTGGCGAGGAGTTCGGGATTGCGGGCGGTGGCGAACACCCTGACGCCCTCCGCAGCGAGCGCCTTGACGATGGCGCGCCCGAGCCCCTGGCTCGCCCCCGTCACCAGTGCGGTCTTGCCGTTCAGTTGAAGGTCCATGTCAATTCTCCGTTCGTTTGGAACGAAGGTAGGGACGAAGCGCTGTTCCGATAACGTGCTAGTTTCTGCGTGCGATGGTGAGCGAAACAGAACAATGCGCGGGAGCGAACTGGGTGAGTTGTCGACGTTCCTTGCGGTGGCTCGGCATCGCAGCTTCCGAAAGGCCGCGACGGAGCGGGGCGTGGCGGCATCGGCCATCAGTCACGCGATCCGCAACCTGGAGGAGCGCATTGGCGTCCGTCTGATCCAGCGGACGACACGCAGCGTGACTCTGACCGATGCAGGCGAGCGCTACCTCGCCGACCTCACCCCGGCCTTCGAGCAGATCACGAAGGCGCAGGACGGCCTGAACGCTTTCCGTGCGACACCGTTTGGGACGGTTCGGATCAACGTGCCGACCTCGATAGCGCCCTTCGTGTTCCGGGACGTTCTGGGCCGGCTGGTCGAAGAGAGCCCTGGGCTCAGGCTCGACATCATGGCGACCGACCGGCTCATCGACATCGTCGAGGAAGGGTTCGACGCTGGCATCCGCTTCGGTGAGGTGTTGTCCCGGGACATGGTGGCCGTCCGAATCAAGCCGGTGCAGCGCCTGATCGTGGTTGGGTCGCCGGACTACTTCCGCTCACGACCCCCGCCGCAGCATCCCCGTGACCTCGGGCAACACGTTGGCATCCGCTACCGCTATCCGAGCGGCGCGATGTTCGACTGGCGGTTTGAGCGCAACGGAGAGGTCCTGACCGTCGTGGTTGATGGCCCGGTGACACTCGATGACCAGGATCTAATGATCGAGGCGGCCTTGCAGGGGTGCGGGCTGGCCTACGTCTGGGAGGACCGCGCACGCCTGCATCTCGAAGCCGGCACGTTGTACCGCTGCCTGGAAGCCTGGTGCCCAATTAAGGACGACCTGTTCCTCTACTACCCGAGCCGGCGGCACGTATCTGGAGGGCTAAGGGTCCTGATCGACGAGCTTAAAAGCCAAGGTCCGCTCCGCGTTCGTGAGCCGCCACTCGTTAACGATCAGCCGAATGACCGCTGAGGGTCGGAGGCGGAACGTCCGCTTTCCGCCGAGCGGCCAACGTCTGGTTGCCACCGAGGCTGTGTGAAAACGCGTCTCGGGCTATGCAAGTAGAGGGATTTCCTCCTGAAACTCTCGAAAGTCGCTGTCGCGGCCATCCGAGCTGATGTTTCCCAGTCTTCCATGGAAGATTGCGCTCCGGCGTGGCGAAGTTCCGACGTTTTTACGCAGCCTGCACCCGTCTCGAACGTTTAGGGATGGGGAGCAAGCGCCGGATTTCCCCCACTCGGAATTGGAACAGAAGCGTGGGGGCGATCTGTCAGGACGACATTTCAAACGGAGATACCAACCGGGCAGCGCCGCGACTTTGACACCGGCCACCGGCCCGTGTCATCGGGCCGCGATGACGATGCGAGACCTTCCCCCCGGTGGAGGCCCCCTCGGCGCGGGCTCTTGCGGGGAACGGCGGGTCGACCTTGGCCGTTGGCAGGGTCGTCGATCCTGTGCGGGCGCGCGCTCCGACCCCGCGTCGCGCCGTCCCGGATTGACCCTCGCGACGGAGAGGGAGTGGCAGTGAGTGTCCTCGTTGATGGGGGCGAGTGCGGCGCACTGATCGAGGCCATCGATTGGTCCGCGACGCCCCTCGGACCCTTCGCATCCTGGCCCGCGTCCCTCCGCACGCTGACGGGGATGATGGTCGCCGCGCGCCAGCCCATGTTCGTCACCTGGGGGCCGGGGCGGATCGTCCTCTACAACGATGCCTATGCCCGGCTCATGGGCGCCAGGCATCCGGCCGCCATGGGGCGGCCCATCGCCGAGGTCTGGTCCGACATCTGGAGCGATCTCGCCCCCATCGTCGCCGATGCCTATGCGGGCCTCTCCATCCAGATGGACGACGTCGCCTTCGTCATGGAGCGCAACGGCTTTCCCGAGGAGACGCATTTCGCCTTCTCCTACACGCCGGTGCGGGAGGAGGACGGCACCGTCGCCGGCTTCTTCTGCGCCTGCACCGAGACCACCGGCCGGGTCAGCGCCGAGAGCCGGCTGCGCCAGAGCGAGGCCGAGGTCCGCGGCGTCCTCGACGGGATGGGCGAGGGCTTCCTGCTGCTGGACCGCGACTTCCGGGTCCGCCGCATCAACGCGGAGGGCCTGCGCCTCGACGGGCGCCCGCCCGAGGCGATCCTCGGCCGCCATCTCCTCGAGGCGTGGCCGGATGCCGAGCAGATGCCGACCTGGCCGCTCTACCGCCGCGCCATGGCGGAACGGGCCTCGGCCGAACTCACCTACCGCCACAGCTCGACGCAGCGGGACATCTGGATCGAGGTCAGGGTCTATCCCTCGGGCAGCGGCCTCTCGGTGTTCTACCGGGACGTCAGCGGGCGCCGGGCGGCGGAGGAGGCCCTGCGCGAGCGCGAGGAGCGCCTGCGCCTCGTGATGGAGGGCGCCCGCGACCACGCCGTCCTCCTCATGAACCCGCAGGGGATCATCACGAGCTGGTCGGCGGGCGCCGCCGAGGTGCTGGGCTGGACGGCCGCCGACGCCCTGGGCCGTGACGGAGCGATGATCTTCACGGCCGAGGACCGGGCGGCCGGCATCGATGCGGCGGAACTCGCCGAGGCGGTGAACCATGGCCGCGCCGATTCGGAGCGCTGGCACCGGCGCGCGGACGGGACGCCGGTGTTCCTCGCCGGCTCCCTCCACCGCCTGCCGCCGGACCTGCAGGGCCGTTCGCCCGGCTTCCTCCGGATCGCGCGGGACGAGACCCAGCGCAAGGCGCAGGCCGAGGCGCTGACGGAGAGCGAGGCGCGTTTCCGCAACATGGCCGACCACGCCCCGGTGATGATGTGGGTGACGATCCCCGACGGGTCCTGCATCTACCTCAACCGGCGCTGGTACGAGTTCACCGGGCAGACCGAGGCGGAGGCCCTCGGCCTCGGCTGGACCAAGGCGACCCATCCCGACGACGAGGGGCTGGCGGCGGACACGTTCCTGTCCGCCAATGCCGCGCAGGAGCCGTTCCGGGTCGAGTACCGCCTGCGCCGGGCCGACGGCAGCTATCGTTGGGCCATCGACGCGGCGACCCCGCGCTTCGGCACCGATGGCGAGTTCCTGGGCTATGTCGGTTCGGTCATCGACATCGACGAGCGCCGGGAGGCGGAGGAGCGCCTGCGCCAGAGCGAGGGGCGCTTCCAGGCGATCGCCGATTCCATCGACCAGATGGTGTGGTCGACCCTGCCGGACGGGCACCACGATTACTTCAACCAGCGCTGGTACGACTATACCGGGGTGCCGGCGGGCACCACCGACGGGGCGGGCTGGAACGGCATCTTCCATCCCGACGACCAGGACAGGGCCTGGAGCGTCTGGCACCACAGCCTCGCCACCGGCGAGCCCTACCATATCGAGTATCGCCTGCGGCACCGCTCCGGACAGTACCGCTGGGTGCTGGGGCGGGCGCAGCCGGTGCGCGACGCGGACGGGCGGATCGTGCGCTGGTTCGGCACCTGCACCGAGATCCAGGAGATCGTGGAAGCCCGCGACGTGCTGGCCCGCTCGCGGGCCGAGCTCGAGCGCCAGATCGCCGAGCGCACCCAGGAGCGCGTCCGGATCTGGACGCTGATCCCCGACCTCCTGATGTCGGGCACCCTGGACGGCCGCTTCCTGAGCGTGAACCCGGCCTGGAGCGAAGTGCTCGGCTATGACGAGGCGACCCTGCTGGCGACGCCGTTCTGGCAGATCATCCACCCCGATTTCCTCGATCTCAGCGCCGGCGTCGTCGAGGCGATGCGCCAGGGCCGCACCATGCGGCACCAGAACCAGGTCCGCACGGCGGACGGCGCGTATCGCTGGTTCGACTGGGTCAGCGCCCCGGTCGGCGAGGTGTTCTACGCGGTGGCCCGCGACATCACCGACGAGAAGGCCCGCGAGGCGGCCCTCGCCCAGGCCCAGGACGCCCTGCGCCAGTCGCAGAAGATGGAGGCGGTGGGCCAGCTCACCGGCGGCATCGCCCACGATTTCAACAACCTGCTCACGGGCATCTCGGGCAGCCTCGAATTGCTGCAGACCCGGATGGCGCAGGGGCGCCTGACCGAGCTCGACCGCTACATCAACGCGGCGCAGGGGGCCTCGCGCCGGGCGGCGGCCCTGACCCACCGGCTGCTCGCCTTCTCCCGGCGCCAGACCCTGGACCCGAAACCGACGAACGTGAACGCCCTGGTCTCGGGGATGGAGGATCTGATCCGCCGCACGGTCGGGCCGGCGGTGACGATTGAGGTGGTCGGCTCCGCCGGTCTGTGGCCGGCTTTGGTCGACCCGAACCAGCTCGAGAACGCGTTGCTGAACCTCTGCATCAACGCCCGCGACGCCATGCCGGATGGCGGCCGCCTCACGATCGAGACCGCCAACAAGTGGCTCGACGGGCATGCCGCCCGCGCGCGCAACCTCGAACCCGGCCAGTACCTCTCCCTCTGCGTCAGCGACAACGGCACCGGCATGACGCCGGAGGTGATCGCCCGCGCCTTCGACCCGTTCTTCACGACGAAGCCCCTCGGCGAGGGCACCGGCCTCGGCCTGTCGATGATCTACGGCTTCGTGCGGCAATCGGGCGGCGAGGTGCGGATCTATTCCGAGCTCGGCGAGGGCACCACCATGTGCCTCTACCTGCCGCGCCATTACGGCGAGGCCTCCGAGGTGGACGAGACCGGCGCGTTCGCCCCGGCCCCGCGCGCGCAGCGGGGCGAGACCGTGCTCATCGTCGACGACGAGCCCACCGTGCGCATGCTCGTCACCGAAGTGCTCGAAGAGCTCGGCTACACCGCCATCGAGGCGGCGGACGGCGCGTCCGGCCTCAAGGTGCTGCAATCCGATGTGCGCATCGACCTCCTGGTCACCGATGTCGGCCTGCCCGGCGGCATGAACGGCCGCCAGATGGCCGACGCGGCGCGGGTGGCCCGGCCCGACCTCAAGATCCTGTTCATCACCGGCTATGCCGAGAACGCCGTGGTCGGCAACGGCCATCTCGAACCCGGCATGCAGGTGCTGACCAAGCCCTTCGTGATGGAGGTGCTGGCCAGCCGGATCAAGGACATGATCGCTTCCGGCCAGGGCTGATTCCGGTCGGAGCCCCCCTTTCGGTGCGCCCCGGCACGAGAGGGGGAGCGCGCTTCACCCGCCCGAGGGAGGCCGGGTTTTGACCGGGGATCCTTTTATTCAGTTCGCGTCAGACAAAGCCATAACTGTATTTTAAATGATGCAGACTATATCAGAATAGGACAGATTTATAATGCATATGTCCGGTGGAGTCTGAGATGGCTGAATTTCGTTACACATTGAACGGCAACTACGATCCTGATAAGTCTATGGTTGGGTATCAACAATCCGCCAATACGGAAGCCAGAACGCTCGATTTCGGCCCTGGAACCTTGATTGATGGCTATGAAGAGTTTGGAAATTTTCTTGTATACTTCCTAGATGGGCCGGGGATCGAATATGAGTCCCAGGTTTTCCAACTGACGACCCAGATGGCCGGCCTCTACGGCGATTTCAGCGACTTCGATGACGTCACGCGGGTCACCGGCGGTGATTTCGGGGATGTGTTTCGCACGGGCGACGGCGACGACGTCCTGAACGGCGGCGGCGGCAACGATGTGCTGGAAGGCGGTCGCGGCACCAACGTCTTCGATGGCGGTGCCGGCACGAACACCCTGAGCTACGAGCATTTCGATGCGCCGAGCTTCGGTGGTACGTACGGGGTGGGCATCGACATGACGGGCGGTACGGCCGGCGACGGCACGAATCAAATCGTCTTCGATACGTTTTCCAATATCGCCAACATTCGCGGCTCGCAATACAGCGACGTCATCGACGGCGACGCGGAGAACAACGTCATCGAAGGCGGCGATGACGCCGATTATCTGACCGGCGGCGACGGCATCGATACGTTGAGCTATGCGCATTCCGAAACAGGCGTGACCATCGATCTCGAGGTACGAGCCGGCGTTGGCGGTGACGCGGAAGGGGATGACCAATCGGGTTTCGAAAACATCCTCGGCAGCACGACCGATGATGTCCTTGCCGGAACCGGCGACGCCAATACGCTGAACGGCAATGGCGGCAAGGACGAATTGTACGGCCGGGGCGGCGACGATCGCCTCGTCATCGGCGGCTCGCCCGTGAAGGTGCAGGGCGACGAGGGGACGGACCTGCTCTTCATCGCGAAGGACAGCACCGTCGCGCTCACCGACATCACGTTCGCCAGCATTGAGAAGGTCTATGTCCGCGACGGCGCGTCCCTCACCATGACGGGGGTCGAAGTCGGCACGAAGATCTATTCGCAGAGTCTGAGCGGCGGCGGCTCCACGATCACCGGCACGGACGGCGCCGACCGCATCCAGGCCGGAAAGGGCGACGACATCCTCACCGGCGGAGCGGGTGGCGACGCCCTCTTCGGCGGCGCGGGGGCCGACACCTTCGTCTACGCCTCGGGCGATGGCCGCGACGTCATCCGCAAGTTCGACGTGGCCAAGGACAAGATCGATCTCAGCGCGTTCGCCGACCGCTTGGATGACGTGAATGTCACGTCGTTCCGCGGCGAGGCCAACACGATCGTCACCTTCGGCGGCGATTCCGGACCTGCCGACAAAATCATCCTGCTCGACGTTGCGCTGACCTCCCTGACGGAAGGCAGCTTCATCTTCTGAGGTCTGCGCCGTCCTCCGCCTGCCCGGTCGCGTGATCCCCTCGCGACCGGGCAGGCGGGTCGAGCGTCTCTCTACTGCGCGCGGCGCGACAGCGACACGGCGTAGGCCGGCGAGCGGATCGCGAACATCGGGTCGTCGGCCGGGCCGGCGATGCCGGCGGGGAGGTCCACCACCGGATCGAAGGTGGCGGCGTCGCAGGTGGCGGCGGGCTCGAGGGCCGTGATGGCGAGGGTGCCGAGACGGGTGGTCTTGCGGCTGTCCTCGGGCCACAGAGCGGTCGGGTCGGCGGTGGGGTCGCCGGCCTCGCCGTGGATCGCCACCAGGGAGAAGCTGGCCGGCCCCTTGGCGAGACGCTCCTTCAGCTCGTCGGCATAGAAGCTGTCGGGCTTGGCCTTCAGCTCCTCGTCGGTGAGGCCGAGCTGGCCCGCCGCCGCCACGGTCTTCAGCTTGACCACCTTGGCCTCGTCCTTGGCGTTGGTCAGCGTATAGGCGTGGACGCCCCAGTAATCGACGCCGGCAAAGCTCGCCGGGACCGGGCGCGCGTTGAGCCAGGCCGCCTGTTTCGTGGTCTCCGGGTTGGCGGCGGCGAAGGCCTTGACCTTCTCGGCATCGGGCTTGCCGTCCGGGCCCGGCGCGCGGACGGTGGCGAAATCGAGGAGCTGCTGGGGCGTGCGGGTCGAGAAGACCGGGGCCGAGATGATGACGAGGACGAGGTCGCCGGCCGGGTCGCGCAGGCGCATGGCGAAGCCCCGCGTCACGGGCTTGGCCTTGTCCGAGATGCCCGGGTTGCTGCCGCCCATGGAGAAGCGCGCGGTCACCGGCACGGGCTTGGCGAAATGCAGCGCCTTCGACAGGCCCGCCGCCTCGGGGGAGGGGGTGAACTGCCCGGTGACGCAGACGCCCTTGGCGCCGCTGGCCCGCACGCCGGGCTTGTTGCCGCCGGCCGTCATGAGCGCGCCGACGATGGCGGCGGCATCCGCTTCCTCGGCCCGGACCGGAGCGGCGAAGGCGAGCGCCATGGCGCAGCCGGTGGCGACGATCGAGACTTTCATGGCGCTGTTCCCCCGGGCGCCCGGCTCGCATCGGTAGGGTCCGGCGAATCTCGATGGCGCACAATCGAATTGTAATATCTACAGGGTAACGGCGGCGTGACAAGGACCGGCGCGGCGGGACCGAACCCCCGAGAGCCTGTTTGAGGTGTTTGTCCAAGGCTTTACCTCATCCTGAGGCGCCCCGGAGCGGCCTCGAAGGATGAGGGGGTCGGCTTGGATGATCGACCTTGCCATCGGCATTCGCCGATCAATCCGATCAAACCGCTGACGACTTCAGGCTTCGGCCTCGGCCCGGACCCGGTGGAACACCTCCAGATGCGCCGGCTCCGGCGGCGCGCCCCGCACGCGGGCGAAGGCGAGGCGGAACAGGTCTTCCGGGTCGCGCTCGGAGAGGCGCACCAGGGGCGCCGCCTCGGCGGTCTCCGCCACCGGATCGGCGGCGGGCGCCACGCGGGTGTCGACGATGCGCACGGGAAAGCCGTCCGCGATCCGGTCGACCTCGGCCCGGTGGCCCGGCCCCAGCCCCTCGCGGGCGAGGCGGACCTGGATATAGGGCCGCTCCTCCAGGGGCAGGGCCGGGTCGAGGTCGAGGGCCTTGAGATGGTCGGCGAGGTCGGAGAGCCGCATGTCGCCGCGCGGCGGCAGGCGCAGGAACGGGACCGGGCGCGGGATCGGGATGTGCTCTACCCGCGCCGGTCCGTCGCCGAGGGTCACGAGGCTGACCCCGTGGATGTAGGGCTGCTCGGTGGCCGAGAGCGGGATCAGCGAGCCGGAATAGCGCACCATCCCGCCGCCGATGGTCTGGGCCTTGTGGAGATGGCCCAGCGCCACGTAATCGGCCTCGCCCGGAAACACGTCCGGCGGCACGGCATGCTCGCCGCCGACCAGGATGCGGCGCTCGGCCCCCTCCGATTCGGTCCCGCCGGCGACATGCAGGTGACCGGTGAGGAGGAGCGGCAGGCCGGAGAGATGCGGCGCCGCCGCCTCCATCACCTGGGCGTAGAGGGCGCGCACGGCCCGCACGATGGGCGATCCCTCCTCCCGGCGCATGGGCGGCAGGCAGGCGGCGGTGGGATAGGACACCGCCAGGATCTGCGCCGCCACCTCGCCGTTCTTCAGGACCGGCACGAGATGACGCTCGATGGACAGGGCGCCGTCGCGGCGGCGGACATTGCCGATCACCCGGACCCCGATCGCCTCGAGGATCGGGCTCGGCGCTTCGAGGCGCCCGGCCGCGTCGTGGTTGCCGGCGGTGAGGACGATGGTCATGGCGGGGCGCGCCCGGTGCAGGCGCACCAGCACGTCGTAGAGCAGCGCCTGCGCCTCCCCCGACGGGTTCTGGCTGTCGTAGACGTCGCCGGCCACCACGAGGGCGTCGACCTCGTGGCCGACGACGATGGCTTCGAGATGGGCCAGCGCCCGCGCATGCTCGTGGGCGCGGGAATAGCCGCGCAGGGACTGCCCGATATGCCAGTCGCCGGTATGCAGCACGCGGATCACGTCATCGCTCCCACCTCGCCCGGACATCGCCTGTGCGGGCCGGAGCCTTGTAGCGCGCCGCCGCCACCGGTCCTACCCGGCGGCCCGCCCCCGCTTTTCTGCAGAGACGCTTAACGGCAGACGGTCACGGTCTTGACCACCCAGCCTTCGCCCGCCTGCCACAGCTTGCGGCGGCTGCGCCCGCACTGGAGGTCGTCCGGCTCCGCCGAGGTCCAGGTGACGGCGGGCGCCTCCGTCGATGCGGTCTCGTCGGCTGAGGCCTGCTTGGCGGGGGATCCGGCGGCGGGCGCCGTTTTGGCCTTGCCCGTGTTGGCCATGACTGTGTTGGCCTTGCCCGTGCTGGCCTTGACCGTCCGCGACCGCTTCGCGGCCTTGGTCCGGGAGGAGTCGGCCCGGGAGGAGTCGACGGCCTTCGCCTTGGCCGTCGACGATGAGGGGGCCGGCTTCGGGCCGGCCAGGACCGGGCCGGGCCCGGCGATGAGAAGCCCGAGGGCGAGCGTCAGGGCTGACGCGCCAAGGCGTGCGAACGAAGAGATCGGCACAGGATTCGTCCGTCTTCCAAGGATTCGATGGTGTTGAAATGCAGAGACCTATGTCGATGCGAACAGAGGTTTTTGCAATCGCAAGACTCGATGAAATCACCACATCTCCCGCTCATTCTCGCGCCATGATGAAAGGTCCGTCGCTAGGCCGACCTCGTGCCTGCCCGGCGACCCCACCCGGCCGCAATGCTGATGAGCGACGGGCCGGCGTGACGTCGGCCCCTGGTCTTGCTAAGTCACCGCACGATCTTGGCTTTAGTCCTCGCGCCCTGGCGAGGGGCCCATCCTCGAGTACCCCATGTCCGAACGCTCCGAGTCCGAACGCCTTAAGTCCGAACGTGTCATGTCCGAACACCCCGTTTGTCCCGTCAGCCGGCGGACCCTGCTGAGCGGCGCGGGCGCGACCCTGGCCCTGATCGGTTCTCCCCTCGCCGCCCTTGCCCAGGTCCGTGGCCGGCTCTCCATCGACTCGGAGGACGGCTACGGCCCCTATGACGACGACCGCCTCTACCGGGACGAGGCCGGGCGGCTCTACCGCCGGCGGGGCGGGCGCTACGAGCCCTATGGCGAGCGTACGGCCGCCCCGCGCTTCGAGGACGATCCCGACGCGGATCCCTATGCCGACCCCAATGCCCGCCGCCGGGCGCAGCAGCCGCCGCCGGCGAACCAGGGCAATGCTGTGGCGCGTCCGGTGGATGACGGGCCGATCGACTACGCCAAGGCCTATGCCGCGATCACCGACGAGCCGTTCCCGATCCATGCCTTCAACTGGCGCAAGGCGAACCCGGTCTTCCTGCGCCAGGAGATCGCCTATACCGGCCGCGAGCCCCCCGGCACCATCGTGGTCGATCCGCGCGCCCACCACCTCACCCTGGTTCAGGCCAATGGCCGGGCGCGGCGCTACGGCGTCGGCGTCGGCAAGCAGGGCTTTTCCTGGTCGGGCGTCTCGACGGTGAATTCCAAGCAGATGTGGCCGGATTGGTATCCGCCCAAGGAGATGATCGCCCGCACGCCCAAGCTCGCCCGGTCGGTGACCCAGCTCCAGAGCGGGCTCGGCGTTCCCGGCGGCTCCCGCAATCCCCTCGGTGCGCGGGCGCATTACCTGTGGCAGGACAACAAGGACACGCTCTACCGCATCCACGGCACCCTCGAGCCGGAATCCATCGGGCTCAGCGTCTCGTCCGGCTGCATCCGCATGATCAACCAGGACGTGATCGACCTCTATGGCCGCGTCGAGATCGGCTCCCGCGTGGTCGTTCTGACCTGAGGTCGCCTGTCCCCGGCGGGCATGGCCCGCCGGGCTGTTTTCGCGATGGCGTGACTCCGGGCGGGTGCGCGATCCCCGGACGGCTCCTCTGGAAAACCAAGTCGAACAGGTTTCCGGCACTCCCGCACGCGTAGCGCGTGCTCGAACGGGGTCCGGGCGAATGACTCAGCCCGGTGATGCCGGAACGAGGGACGTGCCGGATCATCCGTCCTCATCCCGAATAGTTCTCCTGAAGCATTCGGCTGCGTCATCGCCATGGTGCTGATCGGTACAATTGCCGATATGCAGAAAGTCTGCTTTCTAATCCCCCTCGGCAATCAATAGCGTTCACGTCACTTATTGCGTGGGGCTGTGTCCTGGAATTTCATTGTCTGGGGGAAACTATGCCTGTCGTTCATTATACGCGCGGACCCGTATTCGATCCAGAGCGTTACAGCTTTGTGTATATTGACGGTCAAATCTACGATTCCAACGCGTCGTCTTATAGTTATATCGCGAATTGGACACCCAGGCACGATGCTCCTTTCAATGGAGCTTTAGTGAACGAGGATACTGGCGCGAGATACGATCACAAATTCTACTTTTGGGAATTGAGCTATCTCATCGACTTTTCGGACAACAAAGGCTCGGTATTCCTGCAAGGACACGTGTTCGACGACATCCTTCGCGGCGGGGCCGGTGCGGATACTCTTCTCGGCCTGGCGGGCAATGACGTTCTCGAAGGGGGGCGAGGCCAGAACCGTTTGGACGGGGGCGGCGGCAACGACATCCTGCGTAGCGCGAGTGGCGCGGATACGCTCATGGGCGGGGAGGGCAACGATCGTCTCGTGCTTCACCGCGCCGGAGCGGCCGTCGATGGCGGCGCGGGCAATGACAAGCTGTTCCTGCACGGAGCGGACGAGCTCAGCTTCACCGACGAGACGTTCAAGAGCATCGAGACGGTCTATGTCGGGCCGGGATCGTCTCTGGATCTGTCGGACGTCACCCAGGGCGTGGCCATCGTCCTGTCGACGACGGCGAGCCTACCGCGCAACATCGTGGCGACCCAGGGCGCCGACCACATCACCGGCGGCAACGGGCTGGCCAGTATCCAGGGCCAGGATGGCGACGACGTCATCACCGTGACGGGGGGGACGGCGTTCATAACCGGTGATGGGGGAAACGACACGATCCTCCTCGGTTATGGCGGGCGCTCTGCCAGTGGGGGGACCGGCAACGATCGCATTACCGGCGGTGCCCTCACCAATGACATCCACGGAGACGAAGGCGACGACTGGCTCAGCCTGGGGGCGGGGTATGGCAGCATTGGTGGGGGAGAAGGCGACGACGTCATCATCGGGAGCAGCCGCTACCCGAGCCATCTCAGCGGCGACGCCGGCAACGATCGCATCGTTGCGCGATCCGGCGATGCCAAGATCTATGGGGGGGAGGGGTCGGACAAGCTCTTCGGTGGCGCGGGGCAGGACATCTTCGACTTCGCTGCCAACTTTGGGCGGGATGAGATCTATAAGTTCGATCTCGCGCACGATTTCCTCGACGTCTCCGCGCTCGCGTCCGACATCCACGGCCTGACATTGACCTCCGTACACGGAGGCGCGGACACGCAGATCACCGTCGCCGGCGATCCCGACCCGACGCATAAAATCATCCTGCATGATGTGACGACGGCAGGGTTGATCGATGCCGGGCATTTCCTGTTCGCCTGAGCCGGCGACCGGATATCGGGCGCCGATTGCCAGGGCGGCGGCCTGGCCGACCGCGAAACGCGCCGCGCCATTTGCCAGCCCCTCCGCGCGACCGTTCCATCCCCTGGCCAGACAGGGTTAGGGTTCGGACGCATCATCCCCTCGCGATCGCCCTCACAACATTGAGAGATGAACGGATCTCCGGTCGAGGCAGGGACACGACCGGCGCCGGCCGTGACCGAGGCCCGGCCGGAATTGCCGATGCCCGACAAAGCGTTGGCGGGTCCAGTCTCCGGGGGCATGGCGCAAGGTCGATCCATGTGCGTCGCTCCGCTCATGGCTGGGATGCGGAACTTCCCCCCTGTCTCTGGCTTTTTCCCGTCATGGGGCGTGCGCTGGACGCCGCCCGCTATCGGAATTCAAACGGAGTTATGACGTCATGGCAAAGAGCTTGAGCGGGCGCACGCGCGTCGACGGGGATCGCCTGAACACCCCGACCGATCTCGCCCCCGAGGCGACGAAGAAGATCGCCGAGGGCCTGACCGTCCTGCTGTCGGACCTCTTCGCGCTGTACGTGAAGACGAAGAACTTCCACTGGCACGTGAGCGGCCCGAATTTCCGCGACTACCACCTCATGCTCGACGAGCAGTCGCAGCAGATCTTCGGCATCATCGACGATGTCGGCGAGCGCGCCCGCAAGATCGGCGGCACCACCCTGCGGTCGCTGGGTCAGGCCTCCCGGCTGTCCCGCGTCGAGGACAACGACGCCGAGTATGTCGGCCCCCTCGAGATGCTGGCCGAGCTGCGCGACGACAACAAGACTCTCACCGCCAACATGCGCGAACTGCACGAGGTGACCGACGAGGCCAAGGACGTCTCCACCACCAGCCTGCTGGAGGAGTGGATCGACCAGGCCGAGGAGCGCACCTGGTTCCTCTACGAGGCGACCCGCAACGCCACTGAGGGCGGCCACTGACCGCGACCGACTGAACGGAACCTAGAAAAAAGGCCCCGCATCATCCGATGCGGGGCCTTTCTCGTCTCCGCGTCCGGCCGGGCCGGAGGCCAAGTTACATGAGGCCAAGTCTCACGAGGCTAAGTCTCACGAGGCGAGGGTGATCTCGCCTTCGCGGACGGCGCGCTCGCCGCCGCCGGATTTGATCCGGTAGAACGGCTCGCCGGTCTGATCCTCGGGAACGAGGCGGACGATCTCGAACACGTCGGCGGGATCGGCCTTGACGTCGGCATAGCCGATACGGGCGCGGCGCACACGCTGCCCGAGCTTGAACTTATGGGCCATGGGAGTGCCTTTCTAAAGTTGACGCGAAAGGGGCTCCGCGTCCCCGGACGGGTGTTCGTGGTCGCGCGTCGCCTTGCCGAAAGCCTGTTGCCTTGCGGAAAGAGACGAGATGGGCGGCAACTCCGTCCGGCGATGCCACCTTGCGCCCGAACCCTCACGAAGGACCGAGCCAACCCATTCGACGTTGCAGTCCCGATCGTTCACGAGCGGCCCTGACGTCGAACCCGGTGGATGCCCGTCCCGAACCTGATGTTCGGGCGGCCCTCCGGGATGTCGTTTCGCGGCACCGGTCTCTGAGAAGCGGGATCCGCCCCTCACTCGGACCGATGCGGCACCGGTCCGCCTTATTTGCGGGCTTTGGCCTTGCGGGCGGCGTAGCGCGCGTCGCGCTGCTGCTTCTGCTCGATACGCGCGGCGGCAGCGAGGGCGATCTTCTCCTCGGCGACGCGAGCCGCTTCGATGGCCTGACGCTCGCGCTCGGCCTCGGCCTCGGCGACGGCCTGGGCGGCGGCGGCGGCGCGTTCAGCTTCGCGGGCGGCGACGCGGATTTCGCGCTCGCGGGCGATGGCCTCACGCTCGGCCTTGCGGGCGACCACCGTCGGATCGTCGGCGGCCGGGCGGTCGCGGAAACGCGCCAGCGCGGCCTGACGGGCTTCCTGCGAAGCCTTGAGGCGGTCGGTCATGGAGTTTTCGTTGAATTGGCTCACACAGAATCCTGGTTTGGAATGCGGCGGGGCAAGGCCGCATAGGAAAAAGACGCCATCGAAAACGCAGGAAGCCGCTCTCCAATGGAGAGCGGCTCCGTAACCAGTGTCAGGTTCTCAGGGAACCCGGCATGGCTTATGCGGCACGGTGGCTCAAGCGGCCTGGAGGCTGCCGGCGGACTGCTTACCGCTACGCTTGTCGGTTTCCATTTCGTAGGAGACCTTCTGGCCTTCGGCGAGACCGCGCATACCGGCGCGCTCGACGGCGGAGATGTGCACGAACACGTCGTTGCCGCCGTTATCCGGCTGGATGAAGCCGAAGCCCTTTTGCTCGTTGAACCACTTAACAGTACCGACAGCCATCATAATCCTTCGCCCTTGCGGGCATCATAGTTCGGAGGTCCAGACGAAGATGTCCGGCCTTCTCCGTTGTCTCGATACGCACCCGACTTTCGCTCTGCAAAAACTGTTTGGCTTCAGCAAATGAAGATCTGATCACGCTTCGATCACCGTGGTGTACTCCCAATGATGGGATTTAGCAAATGCCATGAAAAACTTGGGCTTTGTTTTTGGGCGGGCATTGTTTTTGGGCGGACATGGGAAAATTTGCAGGGCGTCCGGCCAATACGGGCGCTGATAGCGCTCGGCCGCCAAGCCCCGTTGCCCGGTCTCATTCGGTGCGGGGAGGGGCCAACGGCAGGTCGAGCTGCGCGCTCTCGGTGTCGCGCCCGCTGCGGCGGTCGAGGAAGCCGAGGACCGGCGAGATCGTCACGCCGTGCAGGACGATGGAGAGGAGGATCGTCAGTCCCGCCGTGCTCCACAGCAGGCCCGCCTGTTCGAAATGCGCATGCCCGAGGGCGAAGGCGAGATAGTAGATCGTGCCGAGCCCCCGGATCCCGAAGACGCTGATCACCGCCCGCTCGGCGAAGGGCTGGTCGTGCCCGATGAGGCTGACCCAGCCGCAGAGTGGCCGCACCACGAAGATGACGAGACACGCGAAGGCGACACCCGCCCAGGTGATGTCGTGCAGGAGCCCGCCGCCGAGGGCGAGGCCGAAGCCGACGAGGAGGATCATCATCGCCAACCGCTCGAACGCCTCCGCCGACCCGTGGAGGGCGTGATGGTAATCGTGGCTCTGGTCGGACCAGCGCATGGCCAGGGCCGCCACGAAGACGCCGACGAATCCGTAGCCGTGCACCGCCTCCACGGCCGCATAGGCGAGGCAGGTGATGCCGAGCGCCACGAAGCCGTCGCCGGTGCGCGACAGGCGGGCCCGGTTCGGCAGGTGGAAGGTCAGCCAGCCGAAGCCCCGCCCGATGGCGGCCCCCAGGACGATCCCGGCCAGGATCTTCCAGACCAGCGAGAGACCGACCCATTCGGTCCACCCGGCGGCATTGAGGCCGGTGGAGGCGGCGAACGCGATGGCGAGGTTGACGAAGGGAAAGGCGAGCCCGTCGTTCAGCCCGGCCTCGGAGGTGAGGCCGAAGCGCATCTCGTCCTCGTCCCCCTCGGATGGCGGGCCGACCTGGACGTCGGAGGCGAGGACCGGGTCGGTGGGCGCGAGGGCGGCGGCGATGAGCAGGGACGCGGCGATGCCGAGGCCGAGGAGATGCGAGGCCAGGAGCCCGAGGGCGAGGATCGTCAGCGGCATGGCGACGGCGAGGAGGCGCCACGTCACCATCCAGCTTTTCCAGCCGACGCGGCGGTCGAGCTTCAGCCCGGCCCCCATCAGCGAGATGATGACGACGAACTCGCTGACCTTCTCGATGAGGCGCAGGTGATGCTCCGGCCGGGGCGAGAATTCACCGATCCCGGGGATCAGCGACAGGCCGGCCCCGATCGCGACGCAGCAGATCGGCAGTGACAGCGGCAATTGCCGCAGCACCATCGGCAGCCAGGCGGTGAGGAGCACCAGGGCTCCAAAGCCGCCGAGCGTGATGACATACGTGTCCATGGTACCCGATTCGTTCCTGCGCGTCCTTCGCCGGAATCACCACGACCCATACGCAAGACCGATGTTCTTTGTCCGTTTCCGGCTGGGAGCGCCGCCCTTGCGGGCCGCCCCCTCTCCGCCGTGGGCTACGGCATTCACACATCTCGCGGGCAGCGCGGGTCCCCTCTCCTGGAAGGAGAGGGACAGGGTGAGGTGTGTGACCTCTCCGGAGATGGACCACACCTCACCCCAACCCTCTCCTTCTAGGAGAGGGAGACCGTTGCGCCTCATGTCGAACTCAATTGGATAGAGGAAACAGCCGTAGAGAAGAGGGGTGAATCCAGTAGCCGCAAGGGGGAGAGGGATGCGGTCTGCCTGCATGCCCAGATGTATGAAATCGGTCGCCGCATTCAGGGCGTGCCCGTCCGCATCGTCATGTCGGGGTTGAGATCGACCCATCGGCGGGTCGCCGCCGCCTGGTAGAGCGCTTCGATCAGGCGGACGTCGCGCAGGCCCATCTCGCCGGGCGTGCGCAAGTCCCCGCCCTCGGCGATGACCTGCGAGAGGTGGTCGATCTCGCCGGTGAACTGCACCGCGTCGCCCTCCGCCGTCAGGATCTCGTCCGCGCGCTTGGCGTTGCCGATGACGAGGCGGTTGCCCTGGTAGGCGGTGCCGGGATCGAGAGTGGCGACCGCCTTGTCGCCCCACAGGTCGATCCGCTTCTTGTCGGCGCTGTAGCCCGACGAGACCGTGGCGCGCCGGCCCGAGGGGAAGACGAGCTGGGCCGTGAACACGTCCTCCACCTCGGCGAAACGCGGGTCGCCCGCCGGCGCATGCATCGAGGCGGAGACCGAGGACGGGCTCTCGCCGAAGAACCATTGCACGCCGTTGAGGCCGTAGATGCCGATATCCACCAGCGAGCCGCCGCCGGCGACCGCCTTGAGCATACGCCACTGGTCGCGGGGCTTCCCCGGTTCCAGGGGCCGGTGATGGTCGGAGGAGGCGAAACGCACCTCGCCGAGTTCGCCCGCATCCATCATCGCCTTGGCGCGCAGGTTGTGGGGCTCCCAATGCACCCGGTAGGCGATCATCAGGCGGCGATCGGCGGCCTTGGCGGCGTCGATCATCCGCCGGCACTCGGCGGAACTCGTCGCCATCGGCTTCTCGCAGAGGACGTGCTTGCCCGCCTCGAGCGCCTTGATGGTCAGGTCGGCATGGGTGGAGTTCGGCGTGATGATATAGACGGCGGCGATGTCGGCATTGTCGGCCATCTTCCCCATCGCGGCGTAATCGTAGAGGCCGCCGGGTCCGATCCCGTAGCGGGCGGCGACGGACCTCGCCTTCTCCGGGTTGCCGGAGACGAGGGCGACGGCCCTGGAGCGCCGCGCGCGCTGGAAGGCGGGCAGGATCTGGGCCTGGGCGAAATCGCCGAGGCCGACCACCGCCCAGCCGAGATGCGCCTCCCGCGGCATCGGCGGCGCCTGGTCGAGCTGCGGTTCGGGCCGGCCCACGGGGCTGGCGGGAATCGTCTGCGACGCCGCGCGCTCGGAGGCGAGCGCGCCTCCGATTCCGGCGAGGGTGCCGGCCATGAACAGGCGGCGGGACGGTGTCGTGTGCGAGGCGTCGGACATCGAAATTCCGGATCCGGGAGGGAGTGAGTCTCGCGGCTGGATCGTGGAACCGCCTCCGGACAACGCGCGCGGAGCCGATCGGACTCATCCGGGCCTGCGGCCGATGATGGCGGGGGGCGGATGGAGCATGTGTCCCGCTGGCTCTCGGATCACCCTCCGCTTCGCTGAGGGTGTCCGGGAAAGGGGAGCGGGCGGTGGGGAGGCGACCGGCCTCTCTCCGGCATCCCTTCCCCGGACGCCTGCTGGATTCACCCGACTCTGCCGGAGCGACCAACGATCGGGAACAGTGGAATGGAGTTCATTGACGGGTGGGCGTGAGGCGCACCGGAACTCCCTCTCCTTCCAGGAGAGGAGACCCGCGTTGCCCGCGAGAGGCGGGAATGCCGTCGTCCCGGATGGGTGGAGCGCCAGCGGAACCCGATCCGGGGTCCAGCAAGAGACGCTGCGCAGCGTCCGGGTCTTGCTATCGGAAGGTCCGGCTACCGAAAGGTCTTGCGGGGGTCGAAGGCGTCGCGCACGGCCTCGCCGGCGAAGATCAGCAGGCTCAGCATCACCGCCACCACGAAGAAGCCGGTCAGCCCGAGCCAGGGGGCCTGGATGTTGTCCTTGCCCTGCGCCAGCAGCTCGCCCAGCGAGGCCGAGCCGGGGGGCAGGCCGAAGCCGAGGAAGTCGAGGGAGGTCAGCGTCCCGATCGAGCCGTTGAGGATGAACGGCATGAAGGTCAGCGTCGCCACCATGGCGTTGGGCAGCAGGTGCCGGCTCATGATGCGGATGTTGGAGAGGCCGAGCGCACGGGCGGCGCGGACGTATTCGAAGTTGCGCGCCCGCAGGAATTCCGCCCGCACCACGCCGACCAGGGCCACCCAGGAGAACAGCAGCAGGATGCCCAGCAGCACGAAGAAGCCCGGCGCGATGAAGGCCGAGATGATGATGATGAGGTAGAGGGTCGGGATGCCGCTCCAGACCTCGATGAAGCGCTGCAGGACGAGATCGACCCAGCCGCCGAAATAGCCCTGCACCGCGCCGGCGATGACGCCGATCACCGAGGAGACGATGGCAAGGATCAGCCCGAACAGCACCGAGATGCGAAAGCCGTAGATGACGCGCGCCAGCACGTCGCGGGTGGTGTTGTCGGTGCCGAGCCAGTGCATCTCCAGGCCCTTGCACCCCTCCCGGCCCGTGGTCTCCCCGCCATCCTGCCGCGCCGCCGCCTGGCATTGCTCGTCCGTGAGCATCCAGGTGGGGGGGGAGGGCGAGGGGGTCGGCAGCCCGTCGATGATCGTGTCGTAGG
>NZ_VMOA01000064.1 GCF_020662345.1 Methylobacterium sp. W2
GGTCGGTGGTGGTCCAGGCCGTCCACGGCTTCCTGCATCCGGAGCCGTGAGCCCCGCTCCGCCGGTCGGAACGCGAGACGCTCACTGAGGGCGCCGATCCATGCGCCGATGGCCGTAGCGGCGATCGACCTTGGCGACGATGGGCGCCGCCGCCATCCAGGAGGACACGATCCGCCCCGCCGGAGGCGTGGAGGATTGCGCGAAGGGCATCGTCGACACCAGCGCCAGAATGGCCGCGAGAGACGGTCTGATGAGAAGGTTCATGGCCGCTCTCCCGGGTTGACGACCGCGCTGGCGCCGTAGGTCGGAGGATCAGTCGGCGGGGCCGCCCGAGGTGGTGCCGAAGTTCGGAACCGCGTGGTTGGTCTCGTCGGCGTTGCCGCCCTTGGCCGAACTGTCGATGGTCCGGGACGCCTGCGGCTCTCCGAAGGATCGCGGGGCGCCCTCCAGGTCGACCCGCTCGACGACGGTGTGGGATGGGCGATGCTCGGGCATGGCCAGGGCCGGGGCCATCAGGCCAAGCTGAAGAAGGGCGATGGAAGCGAGATGCTTGATCATGGTGCGTCTCCTGATATCGGACTGGTTTCAAGAACAGAACGGAGCCGCTCGAAATCTCTGCTGCAGCCCTGAGTTCATATCCGGATCTTAGCCCGTCAGAGGATCCTGAATATTATACGGCGGATCACCAGAACGATGCTTTGGTTATCCCTCCTCATACGAAGGTTTCGTCTCGCGCCCCCCACTCAGCGCTGGCGGGTCGCGGCGATGCCGAGCTGGTCCGCCATGCGGACGAGGTCGGCGAGGGATCGCGCCTGCATCTTCTCCATGACGCGCCGCTTATGGACCTTGGCGGTGATCTCCGTGATGCCGAGATCGGCGGCGATCTGCTTGTTCATCAGCCCTCCGATGGCGCAGCGCAGCACGTCACGCTCGCGGGGCGTCAGGGTGGCGAGCCTGGCCGACAGGTCGTCCCGGGCGCGCCTTTCGGCGAGGGCGACGGCATCGGCCGCCAGCGCCTTGCGGATGGCCGCGACCAGCACGTCGGCGATGAAGGGCTTGGTCAGGAACTCGACGGCGCCCCCCCGCATGGCGCGGACGGACATGGGGATCGTGCCGTAGCCGGTCAGGAAGATGATCGGGACCGTGTTGCCGTCCGCGCGCAACGTGTCCTGGACGGCCAGTCCGCTCTGTTCGGCGAGGCGCACGTCGAGAAGAACGCATTCGGGAGACCGGCGCAGGAGGGACTGCGCCAGCCCGCCGGGATCTCCGTGCCCGACCGCCGCCAATCCCTCCGACAGACAGAGGCGCACCAGCGCTTCGCGCAGCACCGGATCATCGTCGACGATATGAACAGTCGCTTCGGGCATGGTTCTCGATGCGCACCTCGCCGATGCGAATACGTTCACCTGATACACGATTTGGATCGCATGGCGATTGCAAGCTTGACGATTGCCTCGCCTTATCAGGAGCTTCGGCGTCATCAGACCGCCCATACCCGGCAATCCACATCGGGCGGAGGCTCGACCGCGATGGCGGCCACGGCCCGTCCGGTCTCCGATACACCTGTATAATTGCCGTCTTCGCGCACGGCTTGCACGGTGCCGGCATGGATCTTCACCGGCACGGCGCGCACAAATTCCCGAAGGCGGGTCTCTTCGCCTCGTCGGCGGGGCGGCAATGGAAGGGCGTCGCCGCGGAAGTCCGGTCCCATCCGGCGGGCGACCTGCCCGCCATCGTCCCGGCCCAGATGGAAATCACCCTGGCGATCCGGCGCAGCCCGGATGCGTATGTCAGCCGCAAGGGGGCCGGGATCCGGCAGCGGACGCCGGTGGAGGCGGGGACGATCTGGCTTTGTCCCGTCGGGGTCGGCGAGGACGACATCAACATCTCCGCGCCGCTCGACGAGATCCTCCACATCTATCTGCCGACGGAGCGCTTCGAGACCCTCGCGGAGCTGTATGGCGATGCGCGCATCCGTGCCGATACCGTGCGCTATCTCGCCGGCGTCGAGGATCCGTTGCTCGCTCAGATCGGGCTCTCGATCCACCAGGAACTGGTCCGGGAAAGCTCGGCGGGCCGCATGATGGTGGAGGCCGCAGCCCTCGCCCTGACGGCCCGGGTCGCGCAGGCCTACGGTCACGACCGACCGGACACGCGCGTGCGCCCCGCCACGGAGGCCCCTTGCCCCGACCGGATCGACCGCGCCGTCGCGTTCATCCGCGACAATCTCGAACGGGACCTGTCCGTGGCCGAGATCGCCGCCGTGGCGTGCCTCAGCCCCTTCCACTTCAGCCGCATGTTCAAACGCGTCACGGGCAGGACGCCCTATGCTTTCGTCAGCGAGGAACGACTTGCTCGCGCACGACGGTTGCTGAACGACCGCAAGATCCCGCTGGTGGATGTCGCGTTGTCGTCCGGTTTTTCGAGCCAGGGCGCGTTCAACACGGCGTTCAAGCGCGTCGTCGGCAAGACGCCGGGCGAGTACAGGCAGCATACCTCATGAAGGCCGATCCCGTGAACAGCAGGATCTGGACACGCCACCGCAGCCTCGCGAAAGACGGGTCCTAGCTTGGCCGTTTAGCTTCTCGCCATCGTACAATGGGGAGACAGACATGCTTCGAACGCTTGTCCATGACTGCGATGCGCCGCTTGCCGTACCGCCGGCGCCGGCCTCTCTCCGCCCCACCCCGACGCGCGATATCCGCTTCGGCGGCATGTCCCATGACCCCGTCCGCCAGGCGAGAATCCGGCCCGACGATTGGTCGGACGGCGCCATCGTCCTCGGCTGGCGGGACGGCATGGCCGGCAGCCTCCGGGTCGACCGGCTCGATGCGCTCATCCTCCAGGTCCGACTCGGCGAGACGGAAGGGCGATCCCCGCACCGGGAGGTTGTCGAGGGTAGCCAGCCCCGGATGCTCCTGAACGCCGGGGAGGCGATCCTCCACGATCTGCGCCAGACCTGCGTATTGCGGACACAGAAGCGAACCCTCCAGATCGGGCTCGACAGCCGACTTCTGAAGCAGGTGGCCGACGATCTGAGCATCGTCGACGCCGATCCCCTCGATGAACTCGTGCCGGTCTTCGGTGAGGTCCTGGCGGACCCCGCCCTGCACAACCTCGCCGTCAGCGTCGGGGAAACGCTGGATCGGCAGGATCGCTGGGCCGACGTCATCCGCCGCCAGTTGACCCGCGCCGTCGCGGCTCATCTGCTCGGGACCTATACGCCGCTCCAGCCCGCGCCCGAGACGGTTCGCGGCGGATTGGCTCCCTGGCAGCTCCGTCGCGCCCAGGACCACATCCGCGCCGATCTCGCCCGGGCGATCCACCTCCAGGCGGTCTCGGACGCCTGCGGGCTCTCCATCAGCCACTTCGCGCGCGCCTTTCGCCAATCCACCGGCATCGCCCCCCATTCGTGGCTGACGCGGGAGCGCATCGCTCAGGCCAAGACCATGATGCGGAGGGGAGATCGGACGCTCGCCGATATCGCGCTCGCCTGCGGCTTCGCCGATCAGAGCCACTTCACCCGCGCCTTCGCCAAGGATCAGGGCACGACCCCGGGACGCTGGCGTCGTCTGCTGGAACCGGACTCCCGGCACGCGTAGCCCGACCGGGGCCGGGTGGCGTCGCCGGTAGGTGGTGAGCGGCGGTTGCCGAAGACCTGCGTCCGCCGCTCCTCGATCACCACATGGTGTGCTTGGCCCTTTCCGCCCAGGTCGAATCGTAGACCTCGCCCCCGACCCGACCATGGCTCAGTTCGGCCAAGATCTGCCCGGGCGACGGCAGCGTCTTTGGGTCGACATGGTTGGCTTGCTGCCACAGGCCGGATCGGATGAGGGCGCGCGCGCACTGGAAGTAGACTTCCCCAACGGTGATCACCATCACGGTGCGGGGCGCTTTGCCATCGACGGCAAACGACGCGCACAGTGACCGATCATCGTCGATGACCGCTCGGCCATTCACCCGAAGCGCGTTGCCGATGCCGGGGATCAGGAACATCAACCCGACCCTTGGATCACGCACGACGTTGCGCAGGCTGTCGATCCGATTGTTCCCTCGGCGATCGGGCAAGAGCAGCGTGCGGGGATCGGCGACGCGGATGAACCCTGGACGGTCACCACGGGGAGAGCAGTCGAGGCCTTCGGGGCCAGCGGTGGCAAGGGTCGCGAAGGGCGCAACCTCGATGAAGCGCCGATACTGCGGGGTGATGTGGTCTGCGACCTTGGCGGTGGACGCGTCAGCGACGGCGCCCCACTCCCCGTAGATGCGCTCAAGTCCCGCCACCGTTTCGACCACTGCCATCGCTCGTACACCTCTTGGCCAATGGATGGGCTTCACCCCCCTCGCACGAAGCGGAGCGGCGACAACAAAACGACAGCATTCCGCCGGCGACTCGGCCCTCGGGCCTACGGCCTCAATAGAGTGCGAGCCGGGTCCCTGAGGCGAACCTCAGGCCGCCCGTTCTCGCAGATGCGCGATCAATTCGGCAGCCGCGCTGTGCGGGTCGGCATCGTTCCAGATCGTGCACTCGGCCTCGATCGGTACGACGCGGTCGAGGCGGGCGCGCAGGTCCCCATCCTCCGGCCGGCCCCGCGCGGCGAGGCGGCGGGCGAGGATATCGGGCGAGGCCGTGATCGACACGACGCTGACGCACGGCTGGGCGAGGCGGGCCGTTTGGACGATGCGGCGTGAGACGTTGCAGACCACCACGTGTCCGGCTTGCGCCTGATCCAGGGTCTCGCCGGGGATCGCGTAGCCGAGGCCGTGCGCACGCCAATGCAGGGCGAAGGCGCCGGAGGCCGCTCCGTCGGTGAACGCATCCTCCGAGATCGCGATATTGTCCTCGTGCGCCGAGGGCGCGCGGGTCACGAGGCGGCGCGGGAAGACGAAGCGGACCTCGTGGGCGAGGGCTTCCCGTGCCAGCCGCAGCAGGGTGTCCTTTCCGGCCCCGCTCGGGCCGACGACGAGAACGAAGCCGCCGGGCATCACACCACCCGCGTGCCGGCGCGCCAGACCTGGCGCACCACCGGCACGCCCCGGGCGAGACGAACCCGGACGAGGTCCGCGCGGAGATCCGGCTCCAGACGGCCGCGATCGGTCAGCCCGGTGGCGTGAGCGGGATTGGCCGTCACCGTGGCGATGGCGTCCGGCAGGGAAATGCCGGGCACGCGCTCGGGCAATCCGAACGCCGCCATCAGCAGGCTCGCCGGCACGTAATCCGAGGACAGGATGCTGAGATAGCCGGCCTCCGCCAGGGTCTGGGCCGCGACGTTGCCCGAATGGGAACCGCCCCGGATGAGGTTCGGCGCCCCCATCATCACGGTGATGCCGGCCGCATGCGAGGCTTCCGCCGCCTCGAGGGTGGTGGGGAACTCGGCGATCGCCACCGATTCATCGCGGGAGAGGCTCACGTCGGCCAACGTGGTGTCGTCGTGGCTGGCGAGCGGAATGCCGAGCTCCCGCGCCAGGGCGACGAGGGCCGGGCGATTGACGGCATTGAGGGCGTGGCCGTCGCGCATCTTGCGTTCGGTGCTGAGCTTGATCTCCTCCAGGGAGCGGCCGCCGCGCCCGGCATAGACGTAGTACTTCGCCACATCCCGGAACTGGCGCTGGCCCGGCGTATGGTCCATCAGCGACAGGAGGCCGATGGCATAGCGCCCGGCGAAGGCGCGCACGGTCTCGACCACGTCGGTGGAGGGGATCTCGCAGCGCAGGTGCGTGCGGTGCTCGGCCCGGAACAGGTCCGCCCCTCGTGCCTCCGCCAGGGCGGCCGCCAGAAGCTCGAGCTCGGTGCCGAGGCCGCTGCCATCCGGGTCGGTGCCGGCGCGCAGCGAATCGAACACCGTGGTGATGCCGGATGCCGCGATCTGCGCGTCGTAGGCGAGCACCGCCCCGAGGGGGTGCCAGCGCACGCCGGGGCGCGGGGCGTAGTGGCTCTCCAGGTGGTCGGTGTGGAGCTCGACCAGGCCCGGGATGATCGTGTCGCCGGCGCAGTCGAGGCCGCGCTCCGGAGCACGTCCCGTGCCGATCTCGGCGATGTGCCCGTCAACCATGGCGAGCCAGCCCGTCTCGACCCGGTCGGGCAGAACGAGGCGCGCGTTCTCGAGGATCTCGACCCGGTCCGTCATGCCTGCCTGCTCCCGGTCCATTGATGTCTGGTTCATGCGGCCATCGCCCCGCGGAAGGCGGCGACATCGACGATGCGCGTCGCCACCGCCTCGCGGACATCCGCGTCGTGGAAGATGCCGAGGATGCCGGCGCCCGCCGCCCGCTTCTCGGCGATGAGCGCCACCACGACGGCGCGGTTCTCGGCATCGAGGGAGGCGGTGGGCTCGTCGAGGAGCAGGATGGGCCGGTCGGCGATGAGGCCGCGCGCGATGTTGACCCGCTGCTGCTCGCCCCCCGAGAAGGTCGCGGGCGGCAGCCCCCACAGGCGCTCGGGCAGGTTGAGGCGGGTGAGCAGGTCGGCTGCACGGGACCGGGCCGCTTCGGGGGCCAATCCCCCTTCGATTCCGGCGGCCTCCACCACGGCGCGGGCGCCGACCCGGGGGATCACCCGCAGGAACTGCGAGACGTAGGCCAGCGTCGTGCGCCGCAGGCCCAGGATCTCGCGCGGTGCGGCGGTGGCGAGGTCGACGACGCGGGCCCCGTCACGGACCCGGATCGCGCCGGCGGCGCAGCGGTAATTGCCGTAGGCCATCTTGAGGAGGGAGGACTTGCCTGCACCCGAGGCGCCGCCGAGCACGACGCATTCGCCGGGATGGACCGCGAGGGTCGCGCCGGCGATCACCGGCAGCACGGCGCCGCCGCGCAGGTGCAGGGTGAAGCTCTTGGCCACGTCGTCGAAGGCGAGGAGGGGCGGAAGGGACGTCATGCGGCGAGCACCGAGGAGACGAGGAGCTGGGTATAGGCGGCCTGGGGGTCGTCGAGGACCTGGTCGGTCAGCCCGGTCTCGATCACCCGGCCGCCGCGCATGACGAGGACGCGGTGCGAGAGCAGGCGCGCCACGGCGAGGTCGTGGGTGACGATGATCACCGCGAGGCCGAGCTCGGCCACCAGCCCCCGGATCATGTCGAGGAGGCGGGCCTGGACCGAGACGTCGAGGCCCGAGGTCGGCTCGTCCATGAGCACGAGGCGGGGCGCGGTGACGAGGTTGCGGGCGATCTGCAGGCGCTGGCGCATGCCGCCGGAGAAGCGCGTCGGCGGGTCGTCGACCCGGTCGGGGGCGATCTCGACACGGGCGAGCCAGTCGAGGGCGGTGGCGCGGATGCGTCCGTAATGGCGGTCCCCCACGCCCATCAGGCGCTCGCCGACATTGCCGCCGGCCGAGACCGCCATGCGCAACCCCTGCGTGGCGTCCTGGCGCACGAAGCCCCAGTCGGTGCGCATCAGGGCGCGGCGATCGACGACGCTCAGCGCGGCGAGGTCACGGGTCGCGCCGTCCCGCATCCGGTAGGAGACCGTTCCGGCATCGGCCGTGACCTCACCGGCGATCAGGGACAGCAGGGTCGACTTGCCGGAACCCGATTCACCGACCACCGCGAGCACTTCGCCCGCATCGAGGGTGAAGCCGATGCCGTCGCAGGCGAGGCGACGGCCGTAGCGCTTGGTCAGGCCGTCGACCGTTAGCAAAGGTTCGGGGAGCAGGGGTTCGATCACGCGGCCTCTCCCGTGTGGCCGTCGGCGCGGCGGGTCTCGCAATGGTCGGTGTCCGAGCAGACGAACATCCGCCCGCCGGCATCGTCGAGGACGACCTCGTCGAGGTAGACGTCCTCCGCCCCGCAGAGGGCGCAGGGGCGGTCGAAGCTCTGGACCCGGAACGGATGGTCCTCGAAATCGAGGCTGCGCACCCGTGTGTAGGGGGGAATCGCATAGATGCGCTTCTCGCGCCCTGCGCCGAAGAGCTGGAGCGCGGGGCAATCGTCCATCTTGGGGTTGTCGAATTTCGGGGTCGGGGAGGGGTCCATCACGTAGCGGCCGGCCACCTCCACCGGGTAGGCGTAGGTGGTGGCGATGTGGCCGTGGCGGGCGATGTCCTCGTAGAGCTTCACGTGCATCAGGCCGTATTCGGCGAGCGCATGGAGCTGGCGCGTCTCGGTCTCGCGCGGTTCGAGGAAGCGCAGCGGCTCGGGGATCGGCACCTGGTAGACGAGCACCTGCCCCTCGGCCAGCGGCGCTTCCGGGATGCGGTGGCGGGTCTGGATCACCGTGGCCTCGGCCGTGCGCGTCGTGGTCGCGATCCCGGCGGTGGCGGTGAAGAAGCGGCGGATCGAGACCGCGTTGGTGGTGTCGTCGGCGCCCTGGTCGATCACCTTGAGCACGTCGGATGAGCCCAGGATCGCGGCCGTGACCTGCACCCCGCCCGTGCCCCAGCCATAGGGCATCGGCATCTCGCGGGCGGCGAAGGGCACCTGGTAGCCGGGGATCGCGATGGCCTTGAGGATGGCCCGGCGGATCATCCGTTTCGTGCCCTCGTCGAGATAGGCGAAGTTGTAGCCGGTGCCCGGCGAAGCGGTGACCTGGATTTGGACCTGCGCGTTCATTCGGCGGCCTCCCGCAAGGTGGGTTCGTCCGGCTCGGCGGTCCGGGCGGCGTGCTCGGCGCGCAGGCGCCGGACGAGGTCGAGTTCGGCCTGGAAGTCGACGTAGTGCGGCAGCTTCATGTGCTCGACGAAGCCCGTTGCCTGCAGGCTGTCGCAATGGGCCAGCACGAATTCCTGGTCCTGGGCCGGCACCACTACGGCCTCGCCGAGTTCGGCCGCCCGCAGGGAGCGGTCCACCAGCGCCATGGCCATGGCCTTGCGCTCGCCCTGGCCGAAGACGAGGCCGTAGCCGCGGGTGAATTGCGGCGGCACCGCCCCGTGGCCGTGGAACTGGTTGATCATCTGGCACTCGGTCATGTCGACCGTGCCGAGGCTGACGGGAAAACCGAGTTCTTCCGGCGTGAAGTCGAGCTCCACGGATCCGACCCGGATCTCGCCGACGAAGGGGTGGGTGCGGCCGTAGCCGCGCTGCGTCGAGTAGCCCAGCGCCAGGATGAAACCCTCGTCGCCCCGCGCCAGCCCCTGCAGCCGGACCGCGCGGTCGGCGGGGTAATCCACCGGCTCGCGGGTGAGGTCGCCCACGGGCGCGCCGTCGTCCGGAGGCGAGGGTTCGAGCAGGCCGGCCTGCCCGAGGAGATCGGTGACCCGCGGGCAGGCGGCGGCATCGGCCTCCGGCTCGGCCTCGGCGGCGGGTTCGGGGACGGCGCCGTCGGCCAGGGCGAAATCGACGAGGCGGTGGGTGTAGTCGAAGGTCGGGCCGAGAACCTGACCGCCGGGCAAGTCCTTGAAGGTGGCGGAGATGCGCCGTGCCAGGGTCATCGCGCCGGTATCGAGGGCCTCGGTGGCGCCGAAACGCGGCAGCGTGGTGCGGTAGGCCCGCACCAGGAACACCGCCTCGACCACGTCGCCGCGGGCCTGTTTCAGGGCGAGGGCGGCAAGATCGGGATCGTAGAGGGAGCCCTCGGTCATCACCCGGTCGACGAGGAGGCGCATCTGCTCGCGGATCTGCGCCACGGTGAGGTCGGGCACGGCCGGATCGCCGCGCCGGATTTCGGCCAGCAGCCGGTGGGCATTGTCGATGGCGGCCTCGCCACCCTTCACCGCTACGTACATGGGGTTGCCTCCGGGGCGGCGGGGCGGGCCGAGCGCGGGAGCCCGGCGAGGCGCCCGGCCGCGACGAGGAGAAGGTCGACGCCGAGCGGGAAGCCGGCCTGGTTCGCGGCCCAGCGCGACGCCCAATCGGCGGGCAGGGGGCCGGCATCGAGGCGCATGGTGCCGCGGATGCCCGGCCCCGCGAAGGCCGGGCCGTCGGCGTCGGACAGGGTCTCGACGGCGAGGATCAGGGTGGCTGAGGCATCGGGGTAGGCGGGGGTGCCCTGCGCGAACTCCGTGAAGGCCGGGCAGCCGGCGGGATCGGCGATCAGCGCGAAGGCGGCCTGCCCGGGCGATGCGACGATCGGCGCCCCGGTGTGGAAGCGCAGGAAGCCGGCCACCGCCGGTTCTTCCCGCAGCGGAGCATCGAGCCAGACCGGCGTGTCGGCATCGGTCAACGCCAGCGCCAGGGCCGCGAGTTCCGGGGTGAGCGGGGCAGGGGGCGTCAGGGCGATGGCCAGGGGACGGATGCGGCCGGGCCGGCTCAGAGCCTCCATCGCGGCGCGGAACACCGCTTGTCCCTCATGGACGGGATCGGCGAAGCCATGGGCCAGTTGTCGAGCGAGGGTATGCGCCATCAATCCTCTCCCCGCGCCAGGGTGAAGAAGTTCACCCGGGTCGCCGCCACCTTGCGGGCGGCCTGCCGCGCCGCCTCCGCCCGGCGCGCGGCGATGGCGGCCAATGCGGCATCAAGGGCCGGGCGCGCCTCCGGGCGTTGCCAATGCGCGTCGAGGATGGCCGCGAGGCGGGCGCGATCCCGGTCGCGGCCGAGGTGGTAGGCAAAGCCGGTCTCGCCGCCGGGCAGGCGTACCGCCGCCCTCGTCACGGTGGCCTCGCCGGCGTTGAAGGGCCGGCCGTCGCCGCCGATCCGCCCCCGGACCATCACCAGCCCGGTCTCCGCCGGACGCAGATCCTCCGCCTCGGGAGTGATTCCAGCCTGCGCCAGAGCAGCCAGCAGCTCGGCCGGGCTGGCCTGGCCGGCCCGCTCCATCGCATGCCGGCGGGCTGTGGGGTCTGGCATCCCCGGCTCACGTGGTGTTTGGCTGGCACTCGGCATCGATCGGTCTCCAGACATGTCTAGATGTATAGACAAGAGGATGATCAGGCGCAAGGAGTTTCGGGCAGGCTATGCGAGCGATCCATGAATGAGGCGGGCGACAGGCCCGTGACAGCGCTCCAGCGCGGGGGTGGTCTCGCCGCCTGGCGGCAGATCGCGGACGCGCTGGCGGGCGAGATCCGCAGCGGGGCACTTGCCCGCGGGGCGCAGCTGCCGGCCGAATCGGCGCTCGCCGCGCGCTTCGGCGTGAACCGGCACACGGTGCGCCGGGCGCTCGGCGTGCTCGCCGAGGACGGGCTGGTGCGCACCACGCAGGGCAAGGGCAGCTTCGTGGAACAGGGCCCGATCCCCTATCCGATCGGTCCCCGGACCCGATTCTCCGAGATCGTCACGCGCACGGGCCGCGAGGCCTGGGGCGACCTGATCGCGGCCGCGACGGTGCCGGCCGATGCGGGCTGGGCCGAGGCCCTGGGGATCGCGCCCGGCGCGCCGATCCTCGAACTCCACACCGTGCACCGGGCCGACGGCGCCCCGATCTCGACGGCCCGGACCTGCCTGCCCCTGCCGCGCTTTTCCGGCTTCGACACGGCCTACGCCGCCAGCGGCTCGATCACCCGCGCCTATGCGGGCTACGGGGTCGCCGACTACACCCGTCTCTCGACCCGGATCGGCGCCCGTGCCGCCGAGGCCGAGGAGGCGGCGCGCCTCGACATCGCCCCCGGCCGCAGCCTGATCATCCTGTCGAGCGTGAACGTAGACAGCGACGGCCAGCGCATCCAGGCCACCCGCAGCCTGTTTGCCGCCGACCGGGTGGAGCTGGTGGTGGAGTGATCGCCCTTCTCCGCGACCACGATATCGTCGACGCATGCGACCGGGCGCGTAAACTCCGCAATCCAGTCGCCGGCGGAACGGCTCGATTGCGGTTCAGGCGGACGGCTCGGCCGCGACCTTGCCCCAGCTCGGCAGGGGGAAGGCCCGGTCGTAGGTCAGGTTGAAGACGAAGGCGTAGACCACGTAGAAGGCCGCGATCGCCAGATCCATGAAGAAGGCTTGCGCGAGGCCGATGCCGAGATACCAGGCGGTCGGCGGCAGCAGGATCATGAGCAGGCCCGCTTCGAACAGCACGGCGTGCCCCACCCGCAGGAGGAGGCTCTTGCGGGTGTGCCCGGTGAGCCGCTGCAGCGCCCGGTCGAAGCCGAGGTTGTAGACGTAGTTCCAGGCCGTCGCGATCAGGGCGCTGCCGATGCCGATCACCCCCATATCGGAGGCGTGCAGCCCGAACAGCACGGTGCCGAACGGGACGATGAGGGCCAGCCCGAACATCTCGAACAGGAGGGCGTGGCGGATACGGTCACGGGTGCTGCGCATGGTCTCGTCTCGAAAAGCCTCGTTGGTTCGTGGCTTTCTATCTGCCATACCGCGTCCGGCAAGTTAGGACGTATCTGAGGATCAGATAGATGGCCGTCTCGCTCGACCAACTCCAGGCCTTCGTGGCCGCGGCCGAGGCGGGGTCCTTCTCCGGCGCCGCCCGCGTGCTGCGCAAGGCGCAGTCGGCCGTCAGCACCCAGGTGGCGAATCTCGAGGCCGATCTCGGAATCACGCTGTTCAGCCGGGCGGGCCGGAACCCGGTGCTCACCCCGGCGGGGGAACGGCTGCTGCTGGAGGCGCGCGTGGTGCTCGACCGGCGCGAGCACCTGATCGGCGTGGCGAGCAGCCTGGAGCGGCGGGTGGAGAACCGGCTGGTGGTCGCCATCGACGAGCTCTATCCCGAGCATGCGCTGGGCGCCCTGTTCGCCGACTTCGCCCGGCACTTCCCCTTCGTCGAGCTGGAGCTGCTCTTCCCGCTGATGGAGGATGTCAGCCGCATGGTGCAGTCCGGCGCCGCCGATCTCGGCGTGATGTGGCGCCAGGAGGTGCTGCCCACGGAACTCGGCTTCCAGACCATCGGCTGGGTGCCGCTCAAGCTCGTCTGCGGGCGCGACCACCCGCTCGCCAAGGCGCGGGTGGAATGGGAGGAGCTGAAGCGCCACCGCCAGATCCTGGTTGCCGCGCGCAGCGACGGGCCGGAGAAGCGCCGCCTGCGGGTGGCCGCCGAGGTGTGGTGGGTGGAGAGCCACTGGGTGATCCTGGAGCTGGTGAAGCACGGGATCGGCTGGGCCTTCGTCACCGACCACGTCATCGCCGCGTCGCTCACGGCGCCGCACCTCGTCACGCCGGACCTGCAGTTCGACGCGGGCGACTGGCCGATCGCCCTCGAGCTGGTCTGGCACAAGCAGCGGCCCTGCGGCCCCGCCGCGACCTGGCTGCGCGAACGCTTCGCGGCGGAGCGGATCGGCCCCGTCTCGCGGGACGGGCCGACGGGCTGACGGGGAATGGTCGGATTTTGGCTCGGCCGGGAAGAGAGCCCGCTCATACCGGACCTCGATGAGCGCGACTCGTCGAGGCCTGCCCGCGCGACGGCGCGGCGGCCGTCGTCCGCCGGACCTCACTGACCCTGACCGATGGGTCAGGGTCAGTGAGGTCTGGTATCAGGTCGTCGCGCCGCCGATCAGGGCCCGGCGCAGGCGCCCGGAGACGGCGTCGATGATCGCCACGGTGATGAGGATCATCAGGATCAGGAAGGCGACCTGGCGCAGTTCGAGGACGCGGATCAGCTCGGTCAGGTACTGGCCGATGCCGCCCGCGCCGACGATGCCGATGATGGTGGCCGAGCGGGTGTTCGATTCGAAGAAGTACAGAACCTGGCTGCCGAGCACCGGCAACACCGCCGGGATGAGGCCGAAGCGGATGCGATGCAATTCGGCACCGCCGGAGGCGGAGACGCCCTCGCCGGCCTTGCCGTCGACGGTCTCGACCGCTTCCGAAAACAGTTTGCCAAGGGCCCCGAAATCCGCGCAGGCGATGGCGAGCGCCCCGGCGAAGGGGCCGAGCCCGACCACGTTGATCCAGATCAGCGCCCAGATCAGCACATCGACGGAGCGCACCACGTCGAGGCCGCGCCGGACGGTGAAATGCACGAAGGGATTGGGAACGACGTTGCGGGCGGCCAGGAATGCTACGGGGAAGGCCAGGATCGCCGCCGTCAGCGTCCCGATGAAGGCGATACCGAGGGTCTCGGCGAGCGCCTGCAGGAAGGCCCAGGCCCGCCCGCCGGTCTCCGGCGGCAGCATCAGCAGGCTGAACTCGCCGAGGCGGCCGAGGCCATTGAGCAGGCGGGCGGCGGAGAAATCGAGGCGCACCAGCGCGTAGCCGGACAAGGCGACGAGGGCGGCGAGGGCGAGACCCGCGAGAAGGCGGGCGCGCCAGGCCGGGCGGAAGCTGTCGGGAAAGCGCCGACGCAGGGCGGCGATCTCGGCCGGATCGATGTCGGGACCGGTCATCGCAGGCTCCCGAGGAGGTGGTGGCGCAGGCGCTCGGTGCCGAGGTCGATCGCCATCACGGTGAGGATGATCAGGACCAGGATCGCGCTGACATCGGCGTAGTAGAAGTTGCGGATCGCCACGAGGAGCTCCTGCCCGATGCCGCCGGCGCCGACGAAGCCCATGACGCCCGCGCCCCGCACGTTGATCTCGAAGCGCAGCAGCCCGTAGGAGACGAAGTTCGACAGCACCTGCGGCAGCACGGCGAAGCGCAGGGTCTCGATCCGGCCCGCCCCGGCGGCGGTGAGGCTCTCCACCGGCTTCATGTCGATGTTCTCGACGACCTCCGAGAACAGCTTGCCCAGCGCCCCCGTGGTGTGGATCGCCAGCGCCAGCACGCCCACCATCGGCCCGAGGCCGAAAGCGATGACGAAGAGCAGCGCGAACACGATCTCGGGCACCGTGCGGCAGAATTCGAGCCCGCGCCGCACCAGGAAGCACGCCGTCCGGCTGCCGGTCACGTTGGCGGCGGCGGAAAAGCACAGGAGGACGCCGCCGATGGCCCCCAGCAGGGTGCCGAGATAGGCCATCAGCAGGGTCTCGCCGAGCAGAGCCAGCCATTTCGGCCAGCCCCAGTACCATTCGGCCAGATCCCCCGGCAGGTTCGCCAGGGTCAGGTGGGGCAGGATCTGGTCGATGTAATCGGTGAACCGGCCGATATTGGCCGCGAGCACCAGGGGACGCACCTCGGCGGCGTAAGCGGCGAGCCCGGCGAGGACGACGATCACGGCGAGGCCGGCCCAGGTCCGGCGCCGGGTCGCGGCGACGGCCGCATCGTAGGCCCCCGCCAGGGCGGAGGCCCGGTCCGGGGGCAGGGGCGTGATCCGCTCAGGCATCGGTCGTTACCGGCGGTGCCGCGTGGATCGGGACAGGTCCGGTCAAGATTTGCGGCGCTGGTCGTCGTTGAACTTCAGCATCTCGATGATCGGCTGGTAATCCTTCAGGGTCACGGCGGTGAGGCCCTGGTCCTTGCCGTCCGAGAGCCGGTCGAAGGCCGCCTTGTCGGCCGTCGGCAGCGCCACGAGGGCGTCGCGGATCTTCGCCTTCAGGTCGTCGGGCAGGCTCGCCAGCATGGCGAAGGGCCCCTCGGGCAGGAAGTCGGACTTGAACACGACCCGGAAATCGGCCTGCGTCAGGGGCGTCCCGTCGGGCTTCTTGAGCATGCCCTTGGCGGCCATGCGGGTGACCATGGTGTCGGTGTCGGTGTTGTAGAGGTTGGCGGCCGCCTCCACCGTGCCCTGGACGAGGGCGAGGACGGCGTTCTCGTGGCTGCCGGCATAGACGGTCTTGCCGAAATGCGCGTCGACCGGGTGGCCGGCCTTGTGCAGGAAGAAGCGCGGCGCCTGGTTGCCGGAGGTGGAGTTGGGATCGACCAAAGCGAGGTTCTTGCCCTTCAGGTCCTCGATCGTCTTGTAGGGGCTGTCGGCCCGCACGTAGATCACCGAGTAGTAGCCCGAGGCGCCGGTGTCGTGCTTCTGGTTGACGATGGGCTCGATCTTGACGCCGGTCATCACCGCGCGGGCGAAGGAGGCGGGGCCGTAGAAGGCGAGCTGGGCGTTGCCGGCGCGCTGGCTTTCGATCACGGCGGCGTAATCGTTGGCGATGCGCAACTTCACCGGCACGCCGAGGGCCTTCGACAGGTAGGCGGTCATCGGTGCGTAGCGATCGGTGGTGCCCGACGCGTTCTCGGCCGGGATCACCGCCAGAGTCAGTTCCGGATAAGCCGCTTTCCAATCCTGCGCGGCGGCCGGGACGGCGAGGAGGGCGAGCGCGAGGGCTCCGGCGAGGGATCGGCGGGTCAGCATGGGGATCTTCCGGATGGGGTGGTGAGGGATCAGGCGACGAGGGCGGCGGGCCAGGTCCGGGGCCGCGCCGGCGCGGCGGGCGCGTCGAGGACCTCGCCGGCCTCCAGCCCGTAGAGCTGGCGGGCGACATCCTCGGTGAGGTCGGCGGGCGCGCCGTCGAACACGAGGCGGCCGTCGGCGAGGCCGACGAGGCGGTCGCAATAGCCGCGGGCGAGATCGAGGGAATGCAGGTTGCACAACACGGTGATGCCGTGGCGCCGGTTGGCCTCGGCGAGCGCGTCCATGACGATGCGGGTGTTGCGCGGGTCGAGGGAGGCCACAGGCTCGTCGGCCAGGATCAGGTCCGGGGCCTGCATCATTGCCCGCGCGATGGCGACGCGCTGCTGCTGGCCGCCGGAGAGCTGGTCGGCCCGGTGGCAGGCGAAGTCGCCCATCCCGAATTCGTCGAGGGCGGCCAGCGCGAGGGCACGCTCGCGCTCGGACCAGAGCTTGAACAGGGAACGGTGCCTGGGAACCTCCGAGAGCCGGCCCATCAGCACGTTGCTCAACACGTCGAGGCGACCGACGAGGTGGAACTGCTGGAAGATCATTGCGCAGCGCGCCCGCCAGCGCCGCAGGTCGCGGCCGCGCAGGGCCGTGACGTCGAGGCCGTCGAACAGGATGCGGCCGCCCGTCGGCTCGGCGAGGCGGTTGATCATCCGCAGCAGGCTCGACTTGCCGGCGCCCGAGCGCCCGATCACGCCGACGAACTGGCCGCGGGGGATGGCGAGAGAAACGCCGTCCACCGCGCGGCGGTCGCCGTAATGGCGGGCAAGACCTTCGAGGATTAGCATGCTTGTGTCCGGCAATTCACGTTGAACGCCGGTAGACCCGCCCCGTACGACAGGAGAATGACTATTCTCCGGCTAAGCAATTGCCGGGATTATTGTGCCTCACCCTCGTGACGCTCCAGGAAATCTTCGATCGATAGAGCGCGGAAGTCCGGCAGTGCACGGCGAAGGCGCGCATGGTCCCAGTCCCACCAGGCCAGCGCCTGCAGGCGCTCGGCGATGGCCTCGGGGAACCGGCGACGGACAACGCGGCCGGGGTTGCCGACCACGATGGTGTAGGGCGCGACATCCCGGGTCAGGATCGTACCAGCGCCGACCACCGCCCCGGTTCCGATGCTGCGCCCGGGCAGGATGACGGCCCCGTGCCCGATCCAGACATCGTGGCCGATGGTGACGGGCAGGGCCCGGCGCCGGGCGAAGAAGGCGGGCTCGTCCTCCTCGCCCGGCCAGTAGGCGCTGGCCCGGTAGGTGAAATGAGCTTGGGAGGCCCGCTCCATCGGGTGGTTGCCGGGGTTGATCCGCACATGCGAGGCGATGGAGCAGAACTTGCCGATGGTCGTGTAGTTCGCCTGCCCGTCCTCGACGATGTAGGAATAGTCATCGAGGCTCGTTTCACTGAGGCGCGTGCGTGCGCCGACCTCGGTGTAGCGGCCGAGGTGGCACCGGGAGAGTTCGGCGGTCGGGTGGACGGCCGGTTCGAGGCCGAGGCGATCGGAGACCATCGCGGTGTCCTTCAGGCGGAGAAGGGGAGGCGGCGCAGGAGGCGGAACGGCGCCGTGCCGTCCTGGACGACGACGCTCGCCGCATCGATCACCAGGTCGGGCAGGCCCGCGGCGGCCTCGGCCAGCAGGGGCAGGGCGGTCGCGCAATCCTCCGTCGCAAGGCGGCCGGTGAGGGTCATGTGGAAACGGAACGTCTCGAAGACGTGCGGGTAGCCCCAGCGCTCCAGCAGGGCCCGGCTGCGGGGATCCAGACGCTCGGGGCGGCGGCGGGCGCGCTCAGGTGGGGTGAGGGGTGCGCGCAGGGGATCGAGGCCGCAAACGCACTCGGCGGCGAAGAGGCCGAGAGAGGGCGGGGGCGTCTCCGGTACCAGGGCGATGAAATCCCCGAGGGCGGCGACCCGCAGGGGGCCGACGGGCAGGGGGCTCCGGTGCGCGGCCAGGGCCTCGGCCGCATGGAGGAGATCGGCTTCGGTCGCGCCCGAGGCGAGACGCATCGGCGCCTTCAAGGTGGCGTGGAACCCGTAGATGCGCGGCTCGGCCGTGTTGCCGGCGAGGATCGCCCGGAGCGCGTCCGGACCGGGCGCCGGGCCAGCCCCCAGGATCGCGTCGCCGAAGGCGGCGAGCGCCGAGCCCGGAGCGGGGGTGAAATACAGGGCGTATCGGGCAAGGTCGTCCAAAGGAGCTTTTCCTCGGCGGCGTGCGTCGGGCCGAAGCGCTCATAGTCGGTAGCCCAGACGCCAATATGACAGGCCGGGCGCCGAAGAAGAGAGGCCCGTCGTGGCCTTCCCGGCCTGATACTTCGTCACATGGGCGATCGGGTAGCCAAGGAGGACAACCTGTGCTGGTCTGCCCCCCTTGACCGACCCCAGGAGATCGAGGACGCCCCGACGCTCGATGCGTAGTCTCAGCGTAAGTCTCTCATCGTGATAGCAGCCACCGCTTTCGGTGACACGGCGAGGCCGCGCCTGGAGCGGACCGAACTCGCCGAACGGGTCTTCGGGCTGGCGCCGGGCCGTCGGCTCGTCGTCGTCGACATCGGTTGCGACGGCATCGCCCAAGCCATCACCGCCGATGACGATCACGCCCGTGGCGCGTTCCTGCTCGTCACCGACGGTCTGCGAACCGGTGCGGCGGTGCTCGACCGCCTCCTCGATGATCTCGCCGATCTCGCGCTCAGCCGCTGGCCGCATTGGCATGGGCGGGACGACGGCGACCTCGCGGACACGGATCACTCTGTCGATCCGATCGTATCCGGCCCCTGGCTCAGGGCGGCACGGCGGCGGGCCGGCGCCGGCCACCCACCCCGGTTCCGCGAAGCCGCGCGGGAAATCCAGCTCGTTCAGCTGTTGCACGCGATCGACCCGTCCGGCGTCGTCCTGATCGGCGAGATCAATCCCGCATCGCCGGGCCGTGCCGCGCCGGTGATCGAGGCACTGGAATGGTGCATGGGCCACGGCGCCGCCATCGTCATGGCCCTGCCGGCGTGGCCGCCCGACTCCGCCCCCTACGATCGCATCCTCTACGGCGCCTGCGAGATCGTGCGCGAGCCCCCTCCGGTCGCCGAGCGCTTCCTCCCGCCGCGTTCGAAGGCTCATCCCGCCAGCGCGATCGAACAGCGGGTGGAGGCGGCCCTGCAGCAGGACGCCGAACTGCGCGGTCTGTTCTGCTGCAACGAACCCGTGCCCGTCAGCGGCTGGGGGCAGCCGCCGCGGGTCGACCTGCTCTGTCGCGTGCACCGCATCGTGGTGGAACTCGACGGACCCGAGCACCGAAGCGCTGCGAAATACGCCGACGACCGCCACCGGGACTATACCTTGCTGACGGCGGGCTACCTCGTGCTGCGGATCACCAACGAGCAGGTCGAGGCCGATCTTCGACGGACCATCGAGAAGATCCGCTCCGTCGTCCGGCTCCGCAGCCTACCGATAGACGCGACATGAGGGGTTCGATCCGATGAGCCAGACGCCGACGCCGAAGCAGGCGCTGATCCTGTGGTGCCTGCTGGGCAAGCACGGCAGCGCCCTGCAGAGCGAGGTCGTGCCCAAGGTCGACGCCGCCGATCGCAGGGCATTGGTCTCCGGGCAGTACCTCTCCGAGGAGAAGCAGGGTCGCTCCCTCCGGCTGACCGTCACGGATGGGGGCTGGGACTGGGCCGGCCAGCACCTACGCGACCCGCTCCCAACGAATTTCCGCGTCCTGCAGGACTGGCTCGAGCGGATCGACCGACATCTCGCCACGACCGGCGAGACGCTGGCCGGCCTGATCGGCACGCCGGCGACGCCCGAGCCCCCCTCTGCCGAGTCTCCCTCTGCCGAGTCCCTCCCTGCAAAACCCACGCGCAAACGTGCCGCTAAGGCGGCACCATCGGGCTCGGCACAGCCAAGGAAGCTTACGAAGAAGCAGGTGCGCACCCGCATCGAGGCCGCCTATCTCGCGCTCACGGAGGGGCAGAAGGCACAGGCCGTGCGCCTCAGCGCGCTGCGTGCGCATCTGAGCGAGCTCGACCGCGCCACCGTCGATGCCGGGCTCGCGGCGATCCTGGCCGGCGATCCGACGGCGCGGCTGAGCCAGCTCAGCGATCCGAAGTCGCTCACCGCCGATGAGCGCGAAGCGGCGTTCGCCCCGGCGGGCGAACCGTTCCACATCATCTGGATCCAGTCATGAGCGATGCCCTCGACGCCCTGCGCCGGGTCGACTTCGATTGGGTGCGCACCCTCGACAGCGTGTGGCTCGACGTGGAGCCGACCGGCGGCCCGAACGATGCGCTCCCGCCCGGGATCATCGCGGACCTGCACAGGGAAGCGCCCGGTCGCGCCTCACGCGCGATGGGGCGCGTGCTCATCGGTCCGTCGGGCGTCGGCAAGACACATCTCGTCGGGCAACTGAGACGCGAGGCCTGGCGCTCGGGCAGCTGGTTCGTGATGCTCGACGTCCTCGGCTTGTCGGAGTTCTGGCGCAGCGCCGCGCTGAGCTTCCTCACGGCCATGCTGCATCAGATGCCGGACGGCCGGCGCCAATCCGACGCCGTGCTGGCCGGGGTGGCGCGCCAGTTCAAGGTCGAAAGGCATGTGGAGGAGGCGTTCAACACCCCCGACGTCGACACGCGCAAGATCGTCGTCCTTCTCGTCAAGGCGTTGATGAGCGTCGACATGGGGAGCGCGCTCAAGCACCAGGACGTGTTCCGCGCCCTGTGTCTGCTGCGCTCGAACGATTTCGGCGCGGTGGGCCTCGCCCATGCATGGCTGCAGGGCTACGACGCCGACCCGGTCGCCCGCGCCGAACTCGGGTTTCTCCGCCCGCCGCCCACGCCGAAGGAACTCGTCGAGGGCATGTCGTGGATCATGAGCCTGAGCGGTCCGGTCCTGGTCGCCGTCGATCAGATCGACGGGGTTATCGACGCGGGTCATTTTGTCGGGCAGGACGAGTTCGAGGGAAGGCAGGGGCTGGCGGAGGTGCTCGCCTCCGGCCTGCTCGAACTCCACGATGTCCGTCACCGCGGCATGACGGTCATCACCTGCCTCCAGAATTCCTGGGAGCGGCTGCAGGAGCGGGCCCTGACGCCGCTGCTGCAGCGATACGTAACGCCCGTCCTGCTGCAGGGCATGAACGACCGCACCGCAGCGGCGGCGTTGATCCGCGCTCGACTGGCCCCGGCCTACGCCGAGGCGGGTTTCGAGCCCCCGTATCCGACTTGGCCGTACAGCGACGCCGCGATCGCGGACGCGGCCCGCTCCGGCATGATGCCGCGCACGCTCCTGATGCGCTGCGACGCCTTCCGGCGCGATTGCCTCGCGCAAGGGGCCGTCACCGTGTGTATCAGCCTCGTCCAAGCCCCTGACGGGCAGGCGCGCGACGCAACCGCCGACGCCGTGTTCGACCTCGACGGGGCCAAGCGCAACGCCGACATCGCCGGTTTGCTCGACGAGGAGGCGGCCCTCGGTGAGATCCTGCGCACGGCCTTCGACCTCTACGCCCTCGAGGACGATCCGGACGATGCGCTCGACGTGGCGAGCAAGGGCGAACCGGACCAGAAGATCCCGCCTCTGCACGGCCGGCTGATCTTGATCGACCGCGATCGGAACGACCACGAACGGCATGTGTGCTACCGCGCGCTGCTGCAGCAGAACGCCATCGCCTTCCAGGCGCGCCTGCGCGCCGCGCTGACCGCCTCCGGCATCTCGGCCCGCATGCCCGACCGAAGCCTGGTGATCGTGCGCCGTGCCCCGGTGCCCGGCGGCGCCAAGACGAAGCAGCTGTTCGATGCCTTCCTTGCGGCGAAGGGCGTGCTGATCGACCCGGTCGAGGACGACCTGCGCACCTTCGTCGCCTTGCGCGACCTGCACGTGACGTCCGCCGAGGAGGGGCGGCAGGACCGATTCGAGGCTTGGCTGCGGGCGCACAGGTTCGTGCGCGCCACCGCCTTCTTTCGGCAGGCCGGTCTGGCCGAGGCGAGAGGAGCCGACGTCCCCGTCCTCGGGGACGGGACGGACTCCACCGGGACCCTCGACGTGCCGGTGACGACCTCCGTGGCGCGGATGCCGAGGGAGACCCCGGACGCCGCAAAACCATTGACACCCCCGTCCAAGCCGATCGGGCCTGCTCCGGCCGTTCCGCCCGACGCCATCCCGGTCGGGCATCGCCTCACGCCGGACGCGCCGCCGGTGACGCTTCCGCTGCGGCTGCTGCCGCGGCACACGTCCATCATCGCCGGCTCCGGCTCGGGCAAGACGGTGTTGTTGCGCCGACTCGTCGAGGAGGCCGCGCTCGCCGGCATCCCCGCCATCGTGGTCGATCCGAACAACGACCTGTCGCGGCTCGGCGATTCCTGGCCCGAACGGCCGACGGCCTTCACACCCGAGGACGCCGACAAGGCCGCCCGCTACGCCGCGCGCGTCGAGGTGGTGGTCTGGACGCCTGGGGTCTCTGCCGGCAATCCGCTGTTCCTGTCCGTCCTGCCGGACTTCTCGGGTCTCGGCGAGGACGGTGACGAGCGGGGACAGGCCGTCGAGATGGCCACGGAGACCGTGGGGCCCCTCGCCGGTGCGAGGAAGACGATCCAGCGCGGCGTGCTGGCCGACGCATTGCGCCTCTTCGCCGAGCGCGGCGGCGGCAGCCTCGCGGACTTCACCGCCTTGCTCGCCGACCTGCCGGACGGCGTAAGCGAGATCGGCGGCGCGACCAGGATCGCCGCCGGGATGGCCGACGAGTTGCACGCGGCCGTGGCCACGAACCCGCTCCTGAAAGCCAGGGGCAGCGTGCTCGACCCGCAGGCCCTGTTCTTCGGCTCCGACCCGACGCGCACCCGCATCTCGGTGATCAACCTCGCCGGTCTCGCCTCGGAGGCGGCGCGGGAGGATTTCGTGAACCGATTGCAGATGACGTTGTTCGGCTGGATCAAGACGCATCCGAGCCCACGCGGGATGCTCTACGTCGTGGACGAGGCGCAGACCTTTCTGCCGTCGCAGAGGGCCTGTCCGAGTCTCGGCAGCGGCATCAAGCTCGTGGCGCAAGGACGCAAGTACGGGCTCGGCATGGTCGTCGCGACGCAGGTGCCCAAGGGCCTGCACAACCAGATCGTCTCGAACTGCACGACGCAGTTCTTCGGCCGCCAGAGCGCACCCGCGACCATCGCCGCGGCCCAAGAGATCATGGCGGCGAGCGGGGGCGCGGCCGGCGACATCGGCAAACTCGGCGCGGGCGAATTCTATTTCGCGACCGAGGGTTCGGGGAAGCCGGCCAAGCTGCGCACACCTTTGTGCCTGAGCCATCATCCGGCCAACCCGCCCACCCCCGATGAGGTCGTGACGATAGCCAGGCGGTCGATTGCCTCCGCATGATCCGGCCTCTGAGATGAGCCGGACGAGTATTGAAGCGGGGGGCACGGCGCCTTTCGCATGGTGCCGCACGCGCGAGTTCAGAACGCGCGCGTGGCGACGTGCTCCTCCTCCAGACCGCCTGTCGGCAGGCCGAGTTCGGCGATCTCAAAACCGATGACGGAGAGATCCGGATCAATCACCGGTCGATGGATGGCGAATTCGTCAAGCACAAGGGCGAGGGTGGCTCGATCCCATCCGGTCAGGGTCGCGATCTCGTTGTCGGCGATCGCATAGGCGCGCTTCTGGTCAGCCCCCATTGAAGTGGTCCGCCCTTTAGTATGGCTTTTGAGCCTGGAGGACGGACAGAATGGCAAAGCACCCGAAGCCTGAGGAAATTGTCGCCAAGCTACGGCAGGCGGATGTGCTGATCTCACAGGGCCAGAGCGTTGCAGATGCAATCCGCGCGCTCGGCGTGAGTTCAGTGACGTACTACCGGTGGCGGCGTGAGTTTGGCGGCCTGAAGTCGGATCAGGTTCGACGGATGAAGGATCTGGGGACCGAGAATACCCGGCTCCGAAAGGCAATTGCGGATCTCACCCTAGAGGCTGTTATGGACCTGAGCGGTCTGGAATCCAGATGAGGAGGCATGCCCTCTTCGCGCCAAGCCTACCCGTCCGACGTTTCCGATGATGAATGGGCGCTGGTCGCGCCGTACCTGACGCTGCTGCGCGAGGATGCGGGGCAGCGAGAGTCTTCGCTTCGCGAGGCGTTCAACGGATTGCGCTACGTGGTGAAGACGGGGGCCCCCTGGCGATGGATGCCCCACGACCTCCCGCCCTGAGAAGCCGTCTACCAGCAGGCGCAGCGCTGGCTGGCGGCAGGCTGCTTCGAGCAACTGGCCGACGATCTGCGGGCGCTCCTGCGCCTGGCTTCCGCGCGTTCTCCTGAGCCGAGCGCGGCGATCCTCGACAGTCGAACCTTGCGCTCGACGCCCGAGAGCGGCGAGCGGGCCGGCTACGATGGCGCCAAGCGCCAAGAGGGGTCGAAGGTCCACTTGGCCGTCGACACCCTGGGCCACCTCCTAGCCCTGCACGTCACCCCCGCCGATGCCGACGACCGTGCCCAGGTCGGGCATCTGGCGAAGGCCGTGCAGGCCGCCACCGGGGATAGCGTCGATCTGGCCTATGTCGACCAGGGCTACACCGGGGAAAAGCCGGCCAAGGCCGCCCGCGAACACGGCATCGAACTGGAGGTCGTCAAACTCCCGGAGGCCAAGCGCGGCTTCGTGCTGCTGCCGCGCCGCTGGGTCGTGGAGCGTTCCTTCGCCTGGGCGACGCGCTTCCGCCGCCTCGCCAAGGATTACGAGCGCTATCCCAGCACACTCGCCGATCTCCACATCGTCGCCTTCGTCTGCCTCATGCTCAAACAGGCCGCTCAACTGGCAAACGGTTCATAACAGCCTCTACGCGTCCGGATGCGAGAAGCTGCCGCGTATGAGCGATTTCTGAGCGCTGCCGCCTCACGGTCTCCCACTCTCGCTCCAGCCGCGCTTGCTCGATGCGAAACCGGGTAAGCGCGACGCGCCGATCCTTCGTCCGAAGGCTGCGAACGAGATGTGACCGCCCGACGTCACGGGCGATATCCACCGGCACCCGCATGCGGAGATAGAACGTGCCCTCGCGGGTCGTGAGATTGGGGTGGTGGGCCACAGGTTCACCGCTCGATGTGTCACAGTCGCGTCTGAGAAGCTGATTACCATCAGTATCTTGTGCCACCACGGGCACTTAGAAAGCAAGTGGTGGGCCCGGCAGGAGTGAAATAACTCAACGAAATCAAAGGCCATATACGCAGGTGCGGGAGTTTCGGCCCATATGATTTCAAACGGTTATTTTTTGCGCATCCCGCACCGACTCAGTGCGGATAAGATCAAAAGAAGGTCTGGCGCGGAGCGATCCGGCTGGGTTTGCGCCGACCCCTCGTCGCATGTGGCTCCCCAGCCATAGCGACTCGCGTCACGCTCCCCTATCCCGTCCGGCCCACCTCAGCCGTCGGACCTCATGTCAGCGTCGCCAACCTTCAAGATCGAACCGGGCAGCCCGCAGGCGTGGCGTGAAGCCTTCCTCGGGATGAAGCCCAGCGTGGTCCCGTGCCCCGGTCTGACGGCGCAGGGCTGGCAGGCTGTCCACGCCGCAACCCTCGATTTCCTCGATAAGCACGCCGACGAGGCCGGACGGCTCGGCTGGACGACGCTGCAGCTTTTCGGCGTCCATCCTGACCTCGGCGTGATCCGCTCCGACTTCTGCGGAGCCATGGTGCTGAGCGGTGAGGTGGTGTCGGCCGTCGAGGCGGACTTCATCCAGTTCGAGCGGACGCGGTACTTTCGAGACGTACCGGGCCGACCGAAGGGGGCCGTGCCGATCTGGGCGGTGAAGAGGTAGGCGCAATATGGCCGATGACGGCCCGGCGTGGCGCAAGCTCTTCTCCGACGAATATGGCCCACGCAACTTCCCAGACACGAAGGGCGGAGCCGCTTGGGCCGCCTCCTCAGAGTGCCTGCGTGGGCTTCTCCAGCGCCAATACGACGGTGAGTTTCGGCTGAGGCTGATCCTGCGCGAGTCGGTGGATTTCAGGAGCCATCCCAGCCGCGATCCAAATTGGAAAGGCGATTACGACTGGGGTCCGGACCTCGCCCTATGCTGCGCCGAGGTCTGGATTGAGCGGAAGAACGGCCGTCGGAAGAGGGTCGACACGATGAGCACGCGGCCGCGGCCTTGGTGAGTCTAACGCGAGCCATCGGCCCAGGTGACGGAAGAACCGGGCGCAGCTCGCTCCATGGCGTTGAGCAGGTCTACGAGGTCATCAGCATCCGCAAAGGGCAAGCTAGTTTGCCAGACGCCCCTCACCAAGGCCGGATGACCGGTTTTAGTGTTGTAGACCGTCCACCGGTCATAGGTTCTGTCGTCCGGTCGCAGATCGTATGAGATAATACACTTGGACTCCATCGCCGCCTCCAAGCATGGAAAGGCTAGATTAATCCAAGTGATTTTTTCGACAAGTGTATGTAGTAATTCATACAAAGACGCTTTGCATTAGACGAAGCGAGTGGTCGGGCTTCCGCTTGCGCTCGCGGCGCTTGGGGGCGCATAAAAAACCCGCCGCGGCGCGAGCCGGGCGGGGTCAAGTTGCCAGCTCAGGGAAAAGCTGCCCCTCGTCGAGGAACGCGAGGGCGGTGCATGGGCCGTGCCGGGGCTAGGTCATCAGAGCGGGCTGCCCTCAACCTTGAACCGGATCACGGTCTCGTCCCTTGTCAGTGGCCAGCTCTCTGAGAAGGCGATCGGTTGATATGCAACATCCCGTGAGCCGGGATCTTAAGCCATCCCGTCGACATCGTTCATAGGATCGAACATGCAGGCGGCGAGCTCGCCCCGCACTCGAAGTGCCTCGATCCGATGCGCTCTTACGATCGAGGTCACGGCATCCGCTTCAGGCCTGCCGCCATGCAAGCGCAGATCGGCTGCGATACCTGCCATAACGTAGGCAAGGTGTTCCAGTGCATCGATCTTGCAAGTCAGGATTTCTATGAGCTCGGCTCGTATCTGGTCCATTTCGCAGCTCGCTCCTGAGCGGCAGGGGGCGCAGGTGGAAATGACGCCTCAGGCCATTGGGCCCATTGCGGGGCTTGATATCAAAAGGCGGATAGGGAAATCCCGCTGCGACCTAAGCCGAGCGCGCTAGTAGCTAATGCTTCTCGGAGAAAGCAGCCTCCATAGCAAGCGTCACCTGGCAGGCATGCGGCATGGTGTATGCCCCCCTGCATAGAGTAAGCCAGGTTTGCGATGGGTTTGGAGGCGGCGCGTTTTAGAGCGCCTAACGCGAGCCGTCGGCCCAGGTCACGGACGAGCCGGGCTCAAGCATTTCCAAATTATTGAGTAGGTCCACGAGATCGTCTGCGTCGTCCAACGATAGCTGCGTCTGACGGACACCCTTCACAAAAGCAGGCTCTCCGGACTTCACGTTGCGCACCGTCCAGCCGGGACCGTCCGGGAACATGTCGTACTCGATCTCGCCATTGTCGTTCATGGCCTAGCCCTCTGAGTTCGGAGGCAAGCCTACACCGTCGGTCCACTAAGCAAAACCTGCTACCGTGTGAACTGGGCGGGCAAGGAGTAAGTGGGCGGTGAACCCATATGTAGCAGCGATCATGGCCTCGACCGCAGTCGCCTACGTCGGCCTGCTGATCTTCGCCCTCCTCAGCGACATGCCATGGCTGCTCGCGACGCTGGCACTGGTCGCCGTTTACGGATTTACGCCCCGCCGTTGGTTCAATTGAAACCGAAAAACCCGCCACGGCGTGAGCCGGGCGGGTCAGTTGTTCAGACGAGCATGAGGGAGGACAAGCTCCCGAAACGCTATGCACGGGGCGTGCCGTGGGTTAGGCCCCGAACGTGAACAGTCCGTTGTCGATTGCAGTCTGCGCTTCCGTCAACGTGACATCGTGCAGGATGATCTTGTTGGTGCCCTCGACGCCAGCGAACGTGACGATGGTGTCCTGGCCGTTGTGGAAACCTTTGAGCGTCACGCCTGTGGCCTCGGCGATGTCGACGGTGATGTGGTCTGCGTTCACATCGAACCGATAGACGTTGTCGCGACCGAAGCCGGCTTCAAAGTGGAAGGTGTCCGAGCCCGAGCCCGCGAAGAGCTTGTCGCCGCCTTCTCCCCCTTCGAGAGTATCCCCCCCATTCCCGGCCGAGATACGATCAGCATCATGCGTGCCGATGATCGTTACGCCCGCTCCGATCTTGCTGTTGGAACTGATCTGCATGCCCCCATACATATCGGACATGTCGAGGTTCGTCCCTTCACGGACATACACCTT
>NZ_VMOA01000065.1 GCF_020662345.1 Methylobacterium sp. W2
GGGGAGGGCGGTGGGCTGTCCCCCGGCTGCGTCGAGACCGGCGAGGAAGCCCGCGAGCCAGGCGCGCTGGATCGGCGTCGCCGCTCCGAGGACGGCGTCGAGGCTCGCGCGTTCGCTGTCGTCGAACGGGGCGGTGCGGGGGAGGATCGCTTGTCGTGCCATCGTTAAGCCATGTCGCGCTGCGGGGCCGCGTGTCAACGGGATGTCCGTTTTACAGAACGGCGTCGTGAGAGAAGGAGCTGCCTATGATCGCAGCGCAGAACAGAATTTTATTCTCCAGCGACCACGGAGAGCGTCGGTATGAAACGCCCGTTTGTCGGCGCTGACGGAAGCGGAAGTGCCGTAGTCGACTTCACTTTTTCCATGGCGAATCGCGACGTCACGTTCTTCAGGGGCAAGGTTGCGATAAGCTGCTTATAGAACGTGTCGTAAGCCTGCATATCGGCAACAACGACGCGCAACATGTAATCCACATCGCCCGCCATGCGGTAGAATTCCAGCACTTCCGGCATGGCCGAGACGGTGGAGGCAAAGCGTTCGAGCCAGTCGCGCGAGTGGTCCGACGTCTCGATCGAGACGAAAACGGTGAGGCCGAGGCCCAACTTGACCGGATCAAGGACGGCCACCCGCCGATCGATCACGCCATCCGCTTCGAGACGCTGGATTCGCTTCCAGCAGGGCGTCTGCGACAGGCCTACCTTTTCGCCGATCGTAGCAATCGACAGGGTGGCGTCATTCTGAAGCAACGCCAGGATCTTGAGATCGATCGAGTCCACATTGACCTCGCTTTGCGGTTCCGGTCAGCGGCGCTAGGGTGCGCTAGGGCACGGCGTCGACCAGCGAATTAAGAAGAATATTCCTTCGACGGGCAACCCAAAGGGCCTCCACGCCGCTGCAAACCATATTTACCGCAGCGGGGGAATGCCGCGGTGCGATACCCGCCATGCCTTGACAGCGTTCGTTATAGCGAACATTTCAGGCGTCAGACAAGCGGGCATCTGACAAGGTCGGCGCACGGAACACGCTCATGATTACTTCCCTCGAACGAACGGCGCGGGACCTCGCGTCCACCCTGGCCGGACTCGATCTCAAGGGGCGCCTCCGTGCGATCGAGGCCGCCATCCCCGGCCGGCTGGTCTTCACCACCAGCCTCGGCATCGAGGATCAGGCTCTCACCCACGCCCTGGCCATGGCGAAGGGCCGGACCGAGATCGTCACCCTTGATACGGGCCGGCTCTTTCCCGAGACCTATGATGTCTGGGCGGAGACAGAGTCGGCCTACGGCATCCGTATCCAGGCCTATGCGCCCGAGCGGGTCTCGGAAGAGGCGTTCGTCCGCGGCGAGGGCATCAACGGCTTTCGTCATTCGGTCGCCGCCCGGCAAGCTTGCTGCGGCTTCCGCAAGGTCGAGCCGCTGAGCCGCGCCCTCGATGGCGCCGCCGGATGGTTGACGGGTCTGCGGGCGGGTCAATCCGCGAATCGCTCCGATACGCCCCTTGCGGAAGCCGACGAGGCGCGCGGGCTGATCAAGATCAATCCGCTCGCGGATTGGAGCCGTGCCGATGTCGACCGTTTCGTCATCGACAATTACATTCCCTACAACGTCCTTCACGACCGCGGTTTTCCCTCGATCGGCTGCGCCCCGTGCACGCGCGCCGTCAAGATCGGCGAATCCGAGCGCGCCGGCCGCTGGTGGTGGGAGCAGGAATCCAAGAAGGAATGCGGCCTTCACGTGCATCAGCCCGAGGCGAACGTTCAGCCGGGCCAGGAAGCCGCCGCATTCGAAACGACACCCCGTAACAGCAATCTGGAGATGGCCCGATGAGCGCCGCCACCGCCCTGGCCGCAACGCTGCCCGAGCGTCTGACGCACCTGCAGCGTCTCGAAGCCGAGAGCATCCACATCATGCGGGAGACGGTCGCCGAGACCGAGAACCCGGTGATGCTCTATTCGATCGGCAAGGATTCGTCCGTGCTGCTGCATCTGGCGCTCAAGGCCTTTGCGCCGGGACGCCTGCCGTTCCCGCTGATGCACATCGACACCACGTGGAAGTTTAAGGAGATGATCGCGTTTCGCGATCAGCGCGCCAAAGAGCTCGGCCTCGACCTCATCGTCCATACCAATCAGGAGGGCCTGGCCCGCGGCATCGGCCCGATCAGCCACGGCTCGGAAGTCCATACCGATGTGATGAAGACGCAGGGCCTGCGTCAGGCGCTCGACAAGCACAAGTTCGACGCGGCTTTCGGCGGCGCCCGCCGTGACGAGGAGGCCTCGCGCGCCAAGGAGCGCATCTTCTCCCTGCGGACGGCGCAGCATCGCTGGGACCCGAAGCGCCAGCGGGCCGAGCCCTGGCACCTCTACAACCTCAAGAAGAAGCGCGGCGAATCCCTGCGCGTCTTCCCGATCTCGAATTGGACCGAGCTCGATGTCTGGCTCTACATTGAGCAGGAGCAGATCCCGATCGTGCCGCTCTACTTCGCCAAGCCCCGCCCGGTGGTGGAGCGCGACGGCCAGCTGATCATGGTCGATGACGAGCGCCTGCCGCTGAATCCCGGCGAGACCCCGCAGAACCTGTCCGTGCGCTTCAGGACGCTGGGCGATTATCCGCTCACCGGCGCCGTCGAGAGCGAGGCCGCCACCCTGCCCGAGATCATCGGCGAGACCCTGTCCGCCCGGACCTCGGAACGTCAGGGTCGGGTGATCGACAAGGACGGGTCGGGTGCCATGGAGCGCAAGAAGCAGGAGGGGTATTTCTAAGATGACGATCCACCAGTCACCCGAAGCCTTCGGCTACGACAGCTTCCTTGCCACCCACCAGAGCAAGGAGGTGCTGCGCTTCATCACCTGCGGCTCCGTCGACGATGGCAAGTCGACCCTGATCGGCCGGCTCCTGCACGACACCAAGCAACTCTTCGACGATCAGGTGACGGCCCTGCAGCGTGATTCGCGCAAGCACGGCACGCAAGGCGCCGAGATCGATCTTGCTCTTCTCGTGGACGGTCTCCAGGCCGAGCGCGAACAGGGCATCACCATCGACGTCGCCTACCGGTTCTTCTCCACCGACAAGCGCTCGTTCATCGTCGCTGACACGCCCGGCCACGAGCAATATACCCGCAACATGGCGACCGGCGCCTCCACGGCGGATGTCGCCGTGATCCTGGTGGATGCCCGGCAAGGTCTCACCCGTCAGACCCGGCGGCACGCGCTCCTCGTCTCGCTCCTCGGGATCAAGCGCGTTGCCCTCGCGGTGAACAAGATGGACTTGGTCGGCTGGTCGCAGGACAAGTTCGAGGCGATCACGGCGGCGTTCCATGCGTTCGCGGAGCCGCTGGGCTTCACCGAGATCCGTCCTATCCCGCTTTCGGCCAAGAACGGCGACAACGTCGTCCTGCCCGGAGCGGCCGTGCCCTGGTACACGGGAACGCCGCTGCTCCAGTATCTGGAAGAGGTACCGGTGCGGGTCGAGGAGCAGGCCGCTCCCTTCCGCCTGCCGGTTCAATGGGTGAACCGTCCGAACTCCGACTTCCGCGGATTCTCCGGCCTCATCGCCAGTGGCCGCATCGCGCCGGGCGACGCGATCATCGTCGAGCCCTCGGGCCGCACCTCCACGGTGGCCCGCATCTTCACGGCGGATGGCGACCTGCCGCATGCGGTGGAGGGGCAATCGGTGACCCTCGTCCTCGCCGACGAGATCGATGCCTCGCGCGGCTCGGTGATCGTCACGGCCGATGCGCCCATGCGCGTCACCGACCGTCTCGAGGCCCGCCTGTTCTGGGCGGCCGAGACGGAGCTGCTTCCCGGTTCGACGCTGCTCGCCAAGATCGGCACGGTGACGGTCAACGCCACCGTGACGGCCATCGGGAACCGCATCGATCCCGAGACCGGCAACCCGGCGCCCGCTGCCCGGCTTGTTGCCAACGACATCGCCGATGTGACCCTGAGCCTCGACCGGGCTGTCGCCGTCGATGCTTATGGCGCCAACCGCGACACCGGCGGCTTCATCCTCATCGACCGCGAGACCACCGACACGGCGGCCCTCGGTCTGATCCATGCGGACAAGACCGCCACGACCGTGAAGGACGAGCCGGAATCAACTCGCGCCGCGAAATCCGGCGGAGGGTTCCTGTCGAAGCTGCGTTGGGTCTTCGGCGGTATCTGACTTCCCGACGCGTCTCGTCTCCCGTCGACAAAGCGGCCATCCCAGAGCGTCATCGCGCGGTGGGATGGCCGCTTTGGCATGTCCGGCAGCCTTGCTCGCCTGGGCCACCGGGACTAGGGTCCGCGCGCTTTTCAGAGGGCGCCCGTCGGCGCCCGTCAGACCCTATCGGAGCACGCCATCATGGGCTTTCTCGCCGACGCCCTGTCCAAGGTGAAGCCGTCCGCCACCATCGCGATGACGCAAAAGGCCCGCGAGCTGAAAGCCGGCGGGATGGACGTGATCAGCCTGTCGGTGGGTGAGCCCGATTTCGATACGCCGGACCACATCAAGGAGGCGGCGATCGACGCGATCCGTCGCGGCGAGACCAAGTACACGCCGGTCTCCGGCATCGTGCCCCTGCGCGAAGCGATCGTTAAGAAGTTCAAGCGCGAGAACGGCCTCGACTACAAGGCGTCGCAGACCATCGTCGGCACCGGCGGCAAGCACGTCATCTACAACGCCCTCCTCGCCACGCTGAACCCCGGCGACGAGGTGGTGATCCCGCGGCCCTACTGGGTCTCCTACCCGGAGATGGTGATCCTGTGCGGTGGCACGCCGGTCTTCGCCGACACGGATATGGAGCACGATTTCAAGCTCCAGCCGGAGGAGCTGGAGCGGGTGATCACGCCGAAGACCAAGTGGATCATCCTGAACTCGCCGTCGAACCCCTCCGGCGCGGCCTATGCCCGCGACGAACTCAAGAAGATCACCGATGTGCTGATGCGGCATCCCCATGTCTGGGTGCTCACCGACGACATGTACGAGCACCTCTGCTACGGCGATTTCGAGTTCGTGACCCCGGCCCAGGTGGAGCCCGGCCTCTACGACCGCACGCTGACCATGAACGGCGTCTCGAAGGCCTACGCCATGACCGGCTGGCGCATCGGCTACGCCGCCGGTCCCGAGCACCTCATCAAGGCGATGGATTTCGTCCAGGGACAGCAGACCTCCGGCGCCTCCTCGATCTCGCAATGGGCGGCGGTGGCGGCCCTCGATGGGACACAGGAGCATCTCGGACGTTTCCGCGCCGCCTTCCACGAGCGCCGCGACCTCGTGGTCTCGATGCTGAACCAGACCAAGGGCCTGAAATGCCCGACGCCGGAAGGCGCCTTCTACGTCTATCCGTCCTGCGCCGAGACGATCGGGCGCAAGACCCCGTCGGGCAAGATCATCGAATCCGACGAGGATTTCGTGGTGGAATTGCTGCAAGCGGAAGGCGTCGCTGCCGTCCACGGGTCGGCCTTCGGGCTCGGCCCGAACCTGCGCATCTCCTACGCTACCTCGAACACGGCGCTGGAAGAAGCCTGCAGCCGCATCCAGCGCTTCTGCGGCTCACTGAGCTGAGCCATCGACGAACGATCCCGACTTGACGATTCGCGTCTTACGCGAGTCAGATGCAGGTTGGGTCGTTCTGATCGAAGGAGACGTTCATGGCGACGATCGGTGTCATCGCACCTGGCGCCATGGGCAGTGCGATCGCTGGCCGGCTGCACGGGAGCGGCGCCCGGATCCTCACCGTTCTGGCGGGGCGCAGCGAGGCCACTGTCGCGCGCGCCCGGGAATCCGGCATGGAAGGCGTGGACGAGCCAAGCCTCGCCGAGGCCGACCTCATCCTCTCCATCGTCCCGCCCGCGGAAGCGATGGCCCTGGCCATCCGCTTGTCTCCCATGCTCGCCTCGGCAGGGCGCAAGCCGGTCTATATCGATTGCAACGCCCTCAACGTCGCAACGAAACATGGCGTGGCGGCCGTGATCGGACAGGCCGGCGCGCCCTTCATCGATGCCGCCATCATTGGGGCTCCGCCGAAGCTCAAGGATAAGGGGCCACGGTTCTATGTCTCCGGCAACGATCTCGCAGCGTCGGTGGCGTTGCGCGAGATGGGGCTGGACGTCCGCCCCGTGGAGGGTGGCGTCGGCGCGGCGTCGGCGCTCAAGATGTCCTATGCCGGCATCAACAAGGGGCTGACGGCGCTCGCCGCCGTGATGGTTCTCGCGGCGGGCCGTGCCGGTGCGGCGGAAGCTCTGCATGCCGAACTCGCAGAAAGCGAACCGGAACTGCTCGCACGCTTCTCCCGCGTTCTGCCCGACATGGTGCCGAAAGCCTATCGCTGGGTCGCCGAGATGGACGAGATCGCGAGTTTTCTCGAAAGCGACGATGGGGGCCGGCGAATGTTCGAGGGCGCGGGGCGCATCTACGAACGGCTCGCCGCCAAGGGCGACGGGGACGAGGTCGGACGGCTGAAGGCCTTCGTCGCTGCGGCGGAAAGGCCCTGAGGCAGCCCGGTCGGTTGCCGGCTCGGATCAGGATGTCTACATCGGCCATCCCCGCAACCGATGCGTCCGATGGTTTCGCGAACCCTCTCGGACTGACGTGGTTGCAGGGCTTGTCGTGACGGGGCGGTGCGGACCAGTTCTCTGCGCCGATCCTGTGAGGCCTCGTGGGCCGGGTCGCGGCAGGTGTGTCACGGGCGCGGGGAACAGGAACCGTCGCCGTGGCTGATGGCCCACGCTCATCCTGCGAACGGACGGATCGCGCCATTTCAGGACAGTCACCGAGCAAGGTACGGAGCCAAATGGTTTACTGACTTCTCGCACAAGTGAGATGGGCCGGGGAACCGGTCGCGTTCCTCCGCGTAGTCTCGGGCTTTCCAGCATGCGACGCCTTCTCACCGGCGGCATCAAGGCGATCGTCGCCATTGCCGCGCTTTCCACCGCCGCCCATTGGGCCATGCGCGTGCAGCGCGCGCCCACCGCCGTGCCGGCCCCCGTCGCAGCGGTGAAGGATCCGGTCGCCACCGGTTCGATCCCCACGCGCAGCGCGGAATCCCCGGCTAGCGAACGACCTGCGGACATGACACGCGGTCTCGACCAGAAACACCTCGGCGAATTGTTTTCGGGCGCCACTGGGAACAAGCCGAAGGTCGAGAAGGCCGCCGCCAGACACTGAGCGCGGACGCGTCCACCGTCACGCGATGGTCAAGAGGGCGTGGTTCGGTGCGGCCGACCCGTCGCAACAGGCTGCCGTATGATTGACCGCCCCGCTCTCACCCGCCGCGAAACCATGGCGGGTGCCGCCGCCCTCGCCCTGGCGCCTTCGACGGCGCGGTCGTCGGAGCGCGCGACGGGTTCCGTCTATGAGGTCGTCCCCGGGGGACGGACAGGCATCCCGGACGTCGCCGTCTCGAACGGTCGCGACGTGGTTCGCACCGACGCCCAGGGCCGCTACGCAATCGATGTCTCGGACGGCGACATCGTCTTCGTGGTGAAGCCCGCTGGCTTCGCGCTGCCGCACGACGAGAACAACATTCCGCGTTTCAGCTACATCCACCAACCGCAGGGCACCCCGCCCGATCTGGGCCTGCGCTATCGCGGTATCGATCCGACCGGGCCGCTTCCCGCCTCCATCGACTTCGCACTGACCCGCGAGCCGGAGCCGGCCGCGTTCGACGTGATCCTGTTCACCGATCCGCAGCCGGAAAGCCCGGTGGAGCTCGGCCATGTCCGCGACACGGCGGTGACACGGGTCCTGGGCACGAAGGCCGCCTTCGGCATGACGACGGGCGATATCCTGTTCGACGACCTCTCATTCTACGGCCGCTCGAACCGCATCATCGGGCGCATCGGAATCCCCTGGTTCCATATCGGCGGCAACCACGATCTCAATTTCGAGGCGCCCGACGCCCGCTACAGCCGCGAGACCTACAAGCGAGTCTACGGCGCGCCCTACTATGCCTTCCACCACGGCAAGGCCCTCTTCCTGATGCTCGACACCGTGCATTACCTCGGCGCCGCATCGGGCAACGCCGACGGAGTGGGCCGCTACGAGGGGCGTATCGGCGAGCGGCAACTCACCTTCATCGCCAACATGCTGGCGATGACGCCGAAGGAGACCCTCGTCGTCATCGCCATGCATATCCCGCTTTTTACCGATCTCGACCCGGCTGATCCGCGCCAGAACGTGACGGACCGCGAGCGCCTGCTCGACCTCCTCGGCGACCGTCCCGTGCTCAGCCTCGCCGGCCATACCCATACGACGGAGCACCATTACCCCCGTGCAGGCGGGGCTGGGAGCCACCACCACCACGTCCTCACCGCCGTCTCCGGCTCGTGGTGGAGCGGTCCCTCCACCCGCACCGGCATTCCCTCGGCCGACAGCCGCGACGGGACACCCAACGGCTTCCACACCCTGACCATCGACGGTGCCCGCTACACCACCCGCTACCGTCCGGCTCAGGGTGAGCCCGACGAGAGGATGAGGATCGTGCTGGAGAGTCAGTATCGCGGAGGGGCCGGTGAGGTCCTGCGCGATTATCGCCCGATGCAGACCCTGCGCTCACCGGTACCGCGCGAGAGCGTCGGTGCTACCAATCTGGTGGTGAACGTCTTCGACGGCGGTCCGCGCACCCGCGTCCAGTACCGGGTCGACGACGGCCCCGCCGTCGACATGGTGCGCACGCGGCGGCCGGACCCGTTCGTCGCCGAGGTCTTCCTCCGCTATCCGGAGGTCAAGAAGCCGTGGGTCAAGGCCGAGCCGTCGAGCCATATCTGGGTCGCGCGCCTCGGCGGCGACATTCCGGCCGGCAGCCATCGCATTACCGTCGAGGTCGAGGACGAGTACGGGCGGCCGTTCTCGTCCGGCATGGTCCTCGAAGTCACAAGCGAGGACGGCCCTTCGCGCGGCCGAGAGCGGCGCCCGCCGGTCAGTGGGGTGCGGTTGTAGCAAGGCGCAGAGTCAGGCGGCCAGCCGGCGGGCGCCGTGATTGCCCTCTTGAATCTCCTCGATGATCTTGGCGCAGAAGGCGTCGAGATCGCCCGGATTGCGGCTCGTGACGATGCCCCTGTCGGTCACCACGGCCTCGTCGTGCCATTGGCCGCCGGCATTGATGACATCCGTCCTGATCGACGCGAACGACGTCAGGTTCAGACCCTTCACGACCCCCGCCTCGATCAGCAGCCACGGCGCGTGGCAGATCGCGGCCACCACCTTGCCGGAGGTGAGGAATGTCTTGATCACGTCGAGAGCCTTCGGGTCGAGCCGGAGCTTGTCCGGGTTGATCTGGCCGCCCGGCAGCACGAGGGCATCGTAATCCGCCGGGTCGATGTCCTCCAGGTCCTTGTCGACCGCGACGTTCTTGCCCCAATCCGTCTTGTCCCAGGCACGAATCGATTCCCGCGATTCGCGAGATGTCGGCGAGGCGACGACGACGCTTGCTCCGGCGCTCTTGAGCGTATGAAGCGGAACCGTCAGCTCCGTTTCCTCGAAACCGTCGGTCGCAAGGATGAGAACTTTCGATTGCTTGATGTCGGACATGATTGACCTCCGCACGTCTCTCGAATGATGGCGGAAGAACCGGTCGCGGATGGGACGGGTTCCTGGACCCAGGGCGATGCAATGCAGCCTCGGCCTTAGCGCAAAGCTCGAATCGGCGTTGGGCTGGAACTGGCGACTGCCGGGGCGGGTTTCTTCGGCACACCGACCGATCCACCTCAAAGCGAAGGAGACGCTGCATGGCCAATCCAGGCCTACCGATCCCCGAGCCGCTCCCGGGGGGAATTCCCGGCGACCTGCCGCCCCCGCCGCTGCCGCCCGACGAAGGTCCGGATATCGGGCCGACCGGTCCGCGGACCCCGTATCCCGTCGACGATCCCGGTATCGACGAACCGGCGGGACCGGGCTCCGAGCCCGATTATCTGCCCGGCGGGCCGACGGATCCCGGCGTTCGGATGTGATCGACCGGTCAGTGATCCCCGTGTGACGCGCGGACGTCACGGGGGGCATTGAGGATTTCGGAGAGGCTCGTCGCCACGTGACGGGCCTCTTCGTCCGTCAGTCGCAGCTGGAAGGGTGGGAGCGGCCCCGCCTGGAGCGCGACGACGGCCTGGCCCTTCTCGTCGGTCCCCACCTCGATGGCGGAGGACGTGACTTCGAGCATGGCGATGTCCTCGTCGTTGAGATCGTCCGGAGGGTCGACCTCGTCCGGCTCGTCGATCGCGGTCAGCAGATGCCCCACCGCGCGCACGAGGGCACGGGCTGCGCGGGCATCCATGACGACGGCCGTGGCCTGATCGTCCTTCTGGAACGAGAGCTGGATGTTCGCGCCTTCGAGGGAAACCGAGATGCCCGCCATGAACCGCCTGATTGCGTCGCCTAACTGCCTGGAACCGAACTCATATATGCACGTCGCGGACCGAAAAACACGGGGTTCGCCTCAGGGCTCTCATTGTCAGGCATGAGAGGGTGGTGCGTCGATGCGGCCGCCGAGTTCCGGCCGGATGCCTTGTTGCCGCCGCACAATGCGCCTACATGGATATCAGCGGGCGTCAGTGAGCCGAACGCAACGTGCATCGCACGTCTCACGACCTGCTGATCCCGTCAAATGTAAAAGAGGACCGGCGCCGGGTGTCTCGAGCAGACGCGCGAGTTTGGTCAACGAACGATACGAGGTTCTATTCGTGAATACCGGCACTGTTAAGTGGTTCAACGAAACCAAAGGCTACGGCTTCATTCAGCCCGATGACGGCGGCAAGGACGTGTTCGTTCACATCTCCGCCGTCGAGCGCGCGGGAATGCGCAACCTCATTGAAGGTCAGAAGGTCTCCTACGAGATCCAGACCGACAAGCGCAGCGGCAAGGATTCGGCTGGTAATCTCCAGGCGGCCTGACGCACCCGGCGCCAGCCCTCGGGGCTGGCGTCACCACCGGCGTTGAACGCCGGCTTCATTGGTATCCCGACGCGCTCCTCTGGGGAGACGAGTTCGGTTCAGGGATGACCCATCCGCAACCCCAAAATCTTCTGACTCACTGAACGAGAGGCAAAGCTCGTCGTTTCGCACACCAAGAAAAATTGAAAGATCACAAGAAAACATGTTGTTCGAATATACCCGGCGCCGCGGCGTCCGTTCGCCCATCACCGATGCGGCGACATTCAAGGTAGGAAAGCTGAAGCAGACGACGTCGCGTGAAGCGCAGGACATCGACCTCAGCCACCTCATCGACACCTCTTACAATTACCATTCGCCCCGTGAATTGCGCTGGCATCTGGCCGAGCGGCTGGGCGTAGCTCCCGACGTGGTCGCGGTTCGCGAACACGCCTGATCGGGGCACTTTAACGCCGGGGATATCCTCCTTGCGCTCCATGACGTTTTACGCCGAGTTCCTCACCGGGCTCGGCGTTCGCGTGTCCGGAGTCCGTCTCCCCCATAGCCCGATGCGGCTCATGGGGAGGCGCCACGAGACGACATCATCCCCGGGCCAGCGCCGCGACGACATCGTCGCGCAGACCGTCCGACATCGCGATGAGGGCACCGTGGACGGGGTCCGGCCGGTTATAGGTCGTGCGGGTTCCCTTCAGGTCGCTCACCGAGCCCCCGGCCTCGCGCAGGAGCAGGTCCGCCCCGGCGAGATCCCAATCGCGCGCGTCGGAGGAGACCAGACCGACATCGATCGATCCTTCGGCGACCCGTGCCACCCGCAAGGCGAGGGACGGCACGCGCGGGACGATATGGACATCGAGGGCTTCGCCGTTCGTCGAGCCGCCGCGGGCGAGTTTGTCGATCATCGGTTTCGGTCCGGTCATCTTGGCGCCCGTGAGTCCGGCCTGGGTCGAGACAGACAGCGGCACGCCGTTGCAGGTCGCCCCGCCTCCGGCCACGGCCTCGTAGAACCGGTCGGTCACCGGCGCGTGGACGAAGCCGAGGATCGGTTGTCCGCCCGCGAGCAGCGCCACCGAGATCGACCAGTCCGGATGGCCGGTAAGAAAGGCCCGCGTCCCGTCGATGGGATCGACGATCCAGACGAGGTCCGAGCCGAGCCGGATGGCATCGTCGCTGGTTTCCTCCGAAAGCCACGCGGCCGCCGGCAGGAGCGCGCTGAGGCGGATCTTCAGGAACGTATCAACCGCGACGTCGGCTTCCGTCACCGGCGAACCGCCGGCTTTCGACCATGTCCGCGCGGTCGTCTGCGCCCCCGACCTGAAGAAGGGGAGGGCCAGGGATGCCGCCTCACGGATCGCCTCCCTGAGGGCGGGAAGCAGCGCCTGGGCAGCTTTGGTCGACATCGTGTCGGACATGCGTCTCCGGATCGTCGGGGTTCTATCGGTGGCGGTGGCGAATCGGTCTTCGCCGCGCAGGGCGGTGCAAGGGATCGATTCCTTTGTAGGGTGCGCCTGCGATGCCCACAAGGATCGCTCGCGGGCGATGTCCCCGGATCCTGACGAATGCGGCAAGGAAGTGTTGAGCATTCCAAACGCTTCCCAGCCATCCACCATCGCTTAACTCTGGCTATTAAGGTGGTTTGAGGAGGTTAGACGTAAATCTGCTTGTCATAAGAGGCGGCCCTCAAGAGGCCGACCACACCAACAGGGCGTCGATCCGATGAACACTTTCTCAAGCATGAACCAGACCGAGACACTTGTCGGCATCGTCGCGGATACATGCCTTCAGGACGGTGTCACGCTGCCCACCGTTGCGTTTTCTCGTTCGCCGCTTCCGATCACCGGCCGTATCTCCGGCGGCACCGAGGCCGTCGGCGTCGCCCTGGCCTTCGCCTCCGAGGACAGCGATGCGTGCGACGAGGACCGGTTCGCGCTCCTCCTGGTGGATGGCGCAGGCACCACGCTGGGCCGCCTCGGCCCCTACGGTGACGACGACGTCGTGGCGATCTGGCGCGATTGCTCGGCCCGCACGGGCCTGCCGCGGATGATCGTCCGGGAAGATGGCACCCTCGTCGTCGTGTCCCGCCAGCTCGGCCGGGTCGCCCTCGGCACCACCCGCGCCCGCCGCCGCCACGGCCTCCTCAACGGCCGCCGCCCGCGCTTCCTCGTCCGCCGCAAGACCGGCGTGCTTCCGGTGCGTCCGCTGATCTATCGCGGCGAGAGCGAGATCGTCGGCGGCGCCCTGTCCTGAGATCGGATCGGGCTCAGGACAGGCCCTGCCAAACGGCATCCGCCGCCAGTCCGGCAAAGAGGATCAACCCGGCATCGCGGTTGGAGCGGAAGAGCGTCAGCGCCCCGCGCCCGTCGCCGGGTTTCATACGGACGACCTGCCATCCGAGATGGAGGGCGAAGAGAGTGACGCCGAGGGCACCCATGGGACCGGCCCCCGCCAGGGTCGATGCGGCGGCGATGGCCGCGACCGAACCGGCGTAGCAGAGGCCGATGGCCGGTCTCAAACCGCGTCCGAACAGGCGGGCCGAGGAGCGGATGCCGGCGATCTCGTCGTCCTCGATATCCTGCACCGCGTAGATCGTATCGTAGCCGACGACCCACGCCACCGTGCCGAGATAGAGCAGCAGCGCCGGGACGCCGAGATCGCCGAAGGCGGCGACCCAGCCCATCAGCGCGCCCCATGAGAAAGCGAGGCCGAGCACCGCCTGGGGCATCGACATCACCCGTTTCATGAACGGATAGATCGCCACCGGCAGGAGCGACGCCATGCCGACGAGGATGGCGGTCGAATTGAACTGCAGTAGCACCGCCAGCCCCACCAGCGCCTGCAGCACCAGAAAGATCGCGGCGGAGCGTGTCCGTACCTGCCCGGAGGGGAGGGGACGCGAGCGCGTACGCTCCACCTGAGCGTCGAGATCGCGATCGGCGATGTCGTTATAGGTTGACCCCGCCCCCCTCATGGCGATGGCGCCGATGAGGAACAGGACGAGATGGGCCGGGTCCGGAAACGGCTTGTGACCGGCGAGCGCCGCAAGCGCCGCCGACCACCAGCACGGCAGCAGCAGCAGCCACCATCCGATCGGCCGGTCGATCCGGGCCAGCCGGAGATAGGGGCGCAGGCCGCGCGGGGCGAGACGATCGACCCAGTGCCCGGCGACCGCATCCGCGACCCGGCCATCCGCACCGTGCCGGGAGGTCACGCCCGCCATGCGGAAGCGAGGCCCTGGAGCGGCGATTCAGCCAAGGCTCAGAGCGCGCCCTGCGGCATCTTCAGGCTGCCGGTGAGGCCGGGGCCGCCGAGCATGCCGCCACCACCACCGCCGCCACCGTTCTGGGCCTGCGCCCGTGCCTGGGCTTCCATCTTCGAGGCCTGGGCGGCGACGCCGCAGATCTTGGTGCGAATACCGGCGACCTTGAGGTGGTCGGCCTTGAAGCCTTCGGCGAAGGAATCGGGGATCGAGCACCATTCCTTGTTGGCAGCGATCCACTTGACGCCCTCGTTGCCGTTGGCCTGCAGCTTGCCGAACAGGGCACAGGCTTCGGCCGGCGTCATCTTCTTCTTCGAGTTCGAGGCGGCATTCGCCTTGGCCACGAGATCCTTGCGCGACTGGAGCGTCTTCTGGATGTCGCCGCATTCCGCGTTCTGCGCGAAAGCAGGGCCGGCGAGGAGGGCGGAACCGAGAAGGGCTCCGGCGACCGCCGCGATGGTCTTCGATGACATTAGCTAGGCTTCCCTCTCCCCCAATCCCCACCGGCGCCTGATTCGTGGCCGCCGGAGCGATTGCCTATCCTGCGAGATGTCTCGCCATAGGAATGTGGCGTCTTTCAAGACGTAAACGGGCGGTAAGACACGCGCTTGGGGAAACACGACATAATCCGGCGCTGTTGCGCTTCCGCATCACCCCGGCCTCCGTCGCGCGTTGACAGGTGTGGTGCCGCGAGCGACCACCCCGATCCATGGCACATTACGACTTCACCGCCCCGCGCCTCTTCGTCGAGCCGGACCTCCGCGAAGGAACGGTTCTCCCGCTGGAACGCGCGCAGGCGAACTACCTGCTCAACGTCTTGCGACGCGGCCCGGACGATCCTGTCCTCGTTTTCAACGGACGCGACGGCGAGTGGCGCGCCCGCATCGCCCAGAACGGCCGCAAGAGCGCGGAACTGATCGTCGTCGAGCGTCTGCGCCCGCAGTCCGAACGGGCGGATCTGCACTACCTCTTCGCGCCGTTAAAGACCGCACGGCTGGATTATCTGGCCCAGAAAGCGGTGGAGATGGGCGCCGGCACCATCCGCCCCGTCTTCACCCGCTACACCCAGGGCGAGCGGATCAACCTGGATCGCCTGCGCGCCAACGCCATCGAGGCGGCCGAGCAATGCGGCATCCTGGCGATTCCCGATCTTCCCGAGGCGGTCCGGCTTCCCGTCGCCCTCGCGGAGCTCGACCCCGCGCGCCTCCTCGTCTTCTGCGACGAGGACGCCCCGGTCACCGACCCGATCGCTGCCCTGCGCGAGGCGGCGGATGCGGCGGCGCCACCGCCGCTCGCCGTGCTGATCGGGCCCGAGGGCGGGTTCTCGCCCGAGGAAAGGGAAATGATCGCCGCCCGGCCGAACACCGTGGCCCTGTCGCTCGGACCACGCATCCTGCGCGCGGACACGGCCGCCGTCGTGGCGCTGGCTCTGGTGCAGTCTGTGCTCGGCGACACACGCTGAGCGGGCCTCTCTTAGCCTACGTTGTTCATGCCTCGCCGCTGGACTAAGGAGTCGCCATCTCTTCAGGGGGCTCCTCCGCTGCGGTCCGGCGTGCCTCTCACCACAAACGACCTTCACCACGAGGCAGCGCATGGCGCGCGATACGTCCGACACCACACCGCTGACGAAGCGGGACGAACTGATCGCATGGTTCGCCGAGGGCGAAAAACCGCGCGAAAGCTTCGCCGTCGGTACCGAGCACGAGAAGGTCCCGTTCTACCGGGACGGCAACAGCCCCGTCCCCTACGAGGGCGAGACCGGCATCCGCGCCCTGCTCGAAGGCGTGGCGCGCGAAACCGGTTGGGAGGCGATCGAAGATGCGGGCCACCTGATCGGCCTTGCCGGCGCGGATGGCGGCGCGATCTCCCTGGAGCCCGGCGGGCAGTTTGAACTGTCCGGCGCACCGCTCCCGGACGTCCACGCAACCGAGCGTGAGCTGCGCATCCATCTCGAAGCCACCGCGCGGGCGGCCGATCCCCTCGGTATCGGCTTCCTCGACCTCGGCATGAGCCCGAAATGGACCCGCGAGGGCACGCCGGTCATGCCCAAGAGCCGCTACAAGATCATGGCCGGCTACATGCCGAAGGTCGGCTCCCTCGGCCTCGACATGATGCTGCGCACCGCCACCGTCCAGGTGAATCTCGATTTCTCCTCCGAGGCCGACATGGTGGCCAAGATGCGGGTCGCCCTGGCGCTGCAGCCAGTGGCGACGGCGTTGTTCGCCAACTCCCCCTTCACCGATGGCCGCCCCAACGGCTTCCTCTCCCGCCGCTCCGAGATCTGGCGGGACACCGATGCCGACCGGACCGGCATGCTGCCCCGCGCCTTCGAGGCCGGGTTCGGCTACGAGGCCTATGCAGACTGGCTGCTCGACATGCCGATGTATTTCGTCAAGCGCGGCGAGACCTATCACGACGTCAGCGGCGCGTCGTTCCGCGACCTCATGGACGGGCGCCTCGCGGCTCTACCCGGCGAGCGGGCCACGATGTCCGACTGGGCCAACCACGCCTCCACCGCTTTCCCCGAGGTGAGGCTGAAGCGCTACATCGAGATGCGTGGTTCGGATGTGGGCGGCGCGGACATGATCGTCGCGCAGGCGGCATTCTGGGTCGGCCTACTCTACGACGAGGCCGGGCTCGCCGCGGCCTGGGACATCGCCAAGGCCTGGAGCGCCTCCGAGCGGGAATGCCTGCGCGCCATGGTCCCCCGCCTCGGCCTCGCCACGCCGATCGCGGGCCGTAGTCTCGGAACCGTGGCGGCGGAAGCCTTGGCCATCGCCCGCAAGGGCCTCGAAGCACGCGGGCGCCGCGATGAACAGGGGCGCGACGAGACGCATCATCTGCAACCTTTGGAAGCCATCGTCGCAAGCGGCCGCTCGCGGGCGGAGGACAGGCTCGCCGATTACGAAGGTTCCTGGCGCCGCTCGGTGGAGCCGGCCTTCACCGAATGCGTGTTCTGAAGAGACGCTATTGACTATGAAACCATGTCCGCCCGTCACGACAATTGTGCCGGGGCACACGTCCGGCCGATAGTGCCTCGTCTGTTCCGGAACGGTTCATCGGAGATGGTGTTTTTACGGATCAGGTTCACTCGATTTAGGAGATCGCACGCATGTCGCGCATCATGTCCCTGGTCCTTGCCGGTTCGACCGCCGTCGGTCTGGCGGCAGCTCCTCTCTCCGGCGCGCGGGCTGCCCCGATGCCCGCGCTGACCTCGGCGCAGGTCGCCGGCAGCGGTTCGGCGGTGGAGACCGTGCGCTACGGCCGTTATTACGGCGGCGGCTACGGCTATCGCCGCGGTTATTACGGCGGCGGCTATCGCCGTGGTCCCGGTATCGGTGGAGCCCTCGCGGCCGGCGCCGCTCTGGGCATCATCGGCGGCGCCATCGCGGCGAGCCAGGCTCCCCGCTACGGCTATTACGACGGCGGCTACGCACCCGCCTACGGGTATGCCCCGGCCTATGGCTACGCACCCGCTTATGGCTACGCCCCGGGCTACGGCTATCCCGCTTACGGTTACTGACATCATCCACCGAGCCTCGTCCTCGGCTCAGGCCCCGCTCCTGGCTCCAGCCTCGGGCGGGGCTTTTCGTATCGCGGGGCAGACATGAAAGACGCGCCTCCCGTCCTCGATCTCAGCGGCCTGAAATGCCCCTTGCCGGTGCTGCGCACCCGCAAGGCCATGCGCGGCCTGGAACCGGGGGCGCTGCTGACCGTCCTCTGCACCGATCCGGTCTCGGTGATCGACATCCCCCATCTCGTCACCCAGGAGGGCGATCACCTCGTCGGTCAGGGCCGGGACGACGGCGTCTTCAGCTTCACCATCGAGAAGGGCGGCGCCTGAAAACTCGTTCATTCCGCACCGTCTTCGCCTCATTGATGCGGCAACTCGCGGTTAGGTGATCCCGAAGAAGGCCGCGCGACCGCCCGCGGCCGGAAGACGGGAACGAATCGATGGCGCCGGTGATCCGTGGCACCCGCATCCTGCACGATGGCTGGAGCCGCTTTCTCGTGGCCGAGGTCACAATGCCGGACGGCACGCGCCTGACCCGCGAGATCGAGGATCACGGCCGCGCGGTCGGGGTGCTGCCCTATGATCCCGAGCGCCGCGTGGCCCTGCTGGTGGAGCAGTTCCGGCCGCCTACCTTCTTTGCCGCCGGCACCCTGTCGCTCCTCGAAGTCCCGGCCGGCCTTCTCGACGAATCCGAGCCCGAGGACGGCGCCCGCCGCGAGGCGTTCGAGGAGACCGGCGTCCGCCTCGGCCCCCTCGAACGTCTGACGACCGGGTGGTCCATGCCCGGCATCTCCACTGAACAGATGGACCTGTTCCTCGGCGCCTATACCGCCGCCGACCGTTCCGGCCCCGGCGGCGGCCTCGCCGACGAACACGAGACCATCACGGTCCACGAGATGCCCCTCGCCACCCTCGCCGCCATGAGCGACAGGGGCGAGATCACCGACATGAAGACCCTGGTGTTGCTTTTCGCGCTGCGGCTGCGCCGGCCGGAGTTGTTTGCGGGGGCGTAGAGATGCGTTTGTGAGGCTGTGGAATTGGCCTCCCCGCATTCATGCGCGGGATAAGCAGGGGATAGGTGCGATCAGGCCCGGTTCGAGGTTGAAAACTCGGCCTGAAGTAAGACCGCCCTGTTAAAATCACTCTCCGCGGGCTTTGACTGTCTCGTCATGGATCTGGGAGATGAGGAATTGCTCTGCCCGCTGCCACGATTCGTCCGTATCGCCGCGGAAATTCAAGTCTCGCGAGTAGTGATCTCGACCGGTACGAGCATCTACCAGACGCGCCCATAGCTGCATGATCAGCGTACTGCTCTTATGGACGACGCCGACGAGGATGAGTTCGGCTCCGCGCCCCTGTGCAGCCTTCAACAGGCAGGCAACGGCCTCGGACGGGCAATCCTGCCGGAGATTGTCGGCCGGCAGGACTGTCGCCCGAAACAGACCGGAACGGGTCAGGTTGGTGGCGAGGCCGTTGGCCAAGCGCAAAAGGCGCTCGGCGTGTTGGGCGGTTTGATCCGTCGGCTCACCCGACGTGTCGAGCAGCTTGATCGGCAGGACGACGAGTGAGGTTTGTAATGCCTCCGCCGCATGAGCGCACGGTGAAGCGAGAGCGGTGAGCAGAAGCCCAGCCGCACCCATTCTCGCCAAGCTGTTGTTTCGCTGGAGCTACGCCGTCACACCAATCCGCATCGTTGCGCTCCAACCGTGTCTGCCAGTGATGAGCGTGTCGGCCATCATGCACCTGTGGCACCCTGGGCCTCGAAAATCGCCTTGAACCCGGGGCTGCCGAAGGTCGCGATGACCGCATGGCTTTCGTCGAGGATTTCGTAGACCGGGCCATCGATGTCACGGTTCGTGAAATAGACGATCACGTCCTGATCGCCGCCGCCCTCGGTGTGGGGCTCACCCCCTGCCTGTCCCGAGACGCAGCTACCGACTGGGCGGATTTCCTTCAGCGTTCCGTCCGGAGGGAAGATCCTCGGTTCACCCTGCAGGACGAGGGTGCGATAGGACGCACCGTGCCTGTGCAGTGCGGTCCGCAACGTGATGGGACGGTCGTCGAATGCGAATGTCGCCATGGCGTCCTCCGGCGGCGGCTTGGCCGTTCCCGTGCACCAGCGCCTTGCGTCGTCGTCACTCTCGCAAGGCAACCGGGCCCGTCGGCTTCCCTAGACCTACGCTGGCGCCTCCGCTCACTCTTGCCATTTGGTGCCAACGCATCGACCCTTGCCGGCGGGAGACGCTTATGCCGGGATACGGTCTGACCAGGGCACGGACGATGGGACCCATCGCCGAAGCGGTGTCGGCGGCCGGCGGCTCGCTGGCGCGGGTCTTCGGCCGAGCCGACATACCGCTGACGCTCCTCGACACGCCCGACCGGCTGATCCTGCTGCGTGATCAACTCAGTCTTGTCGATGCGGCCATTCGCGAGATCGGCGACCCCGCCCTGCCTGCGCGGCTTTCGACGGGTATCGGGATCGCCGGTCTCGGACCCATCGGCGTGCAGGTCCGTACCGCCGAGACCCTTGGCGCGGCCCTGGCACGGGTGGAGGTCGTCACACCGATTCTCCTCCAAACCGCGACCTGGACGGGTCAGCGCCAGCAAGGTGCGAACGCCTTCTATGGATACACCGTGGTCGAACGGATCGAGAGTGGGCGTCAGGCCAACGAGATCCTGGCGCTCGGCTATCTGCTTGGTACGGTGCGCCATTTTCTCGGCCCGGCATGGCGTCCGGCGCACGCCGTGGTGACAGGTGCGACCTTGGCCGGGCGCACCGAGATCCAGGAATTGTTCGGCTCGGAGATCGCATTCGGGTCGCGGGCGGGCCTGATCTTTCCCGCGTTCCACCTCGACACACCGAACCCGAACCGCCACGATCCTGGCCGGCTGGCGACGGCAGAGGATGAGCCGATCGGCGGTGACCTCGCGGCCTGCGTCGCGCACCTGATCGAGCTTGGCCTCGACGAAACTCGGCCTAGCATCGACGGAGTCGCCCGCCGCCTCGGCCTCTCCCGCCGAACCTTGCAGCGTCGATTGGACGATTTAGGGACGCGCTACGTCGATATCCGGCATCGTGTCATGGCCCAGCGCGCCAAAGCCCTGTTGGCCGGGGAGAGCCTGTCCATCGGCCGGATAGCATGTGAGCTCGGCTATACGGATACTTCACATTTCACACGAGCATTCTTGGAGTGGACTGGGATGACGCCAAGTCGCTGGCGCCGAGACGTCCGAGTTCGGCGGCCGGTTCGAGACTTTTGAATGGCAAGATCGGGTTGAATGGTAAGATCGGGTCGACAACACCCAACCGAACCAAAGTTCATTGCTCACCGACAGACAACCCGCCGATTCCTCACCGCTGACCCCGACCCAGCAAACTGGTCCACGCCGAGCGCAATTCTTTCTGGCATTCTGACTCGTTGAGGAGGATGGATGCCACGCCTCGCAAATGCTCCACGAACGAACAGATCGCTTTCGCCATTCGGCAGGCGGAGAACGGTGCGACGGTGGACGCGGTTTGCCGGACGATGGGTGTGTCCGAGCCGACCTTTTATTGCTGGAAGAAGCAGTTCGTCGTCATGGCCGGCACGTCGGGGTGCCTCAACGAGGATGACTTCCTCGAGATCGGCGCCCTGCAGACCGGCACTTTGGCCGGCCGGCCCTTCGATACGATGGGCTTCGTCGTCACCACACAGGCAATCACCGCACTTTCCTTGCAGAACATCCAATTGGCACAGGCCCTCTCGGTATCGACCGTAAGATCCCGAGCCGGCAGGTGATGATGGAGCTCAATGACGGCCTCCAGGTCACGCCCGCGCTCCGCCTGACGCCGAACCTGCAAGACATCGTCGACCCGGACCAGACGCGTTTCCCCTATTGACGCAAGACCATAACCCGATGCCTTCGTCGTCGGCGCCAAATTGTCCGTCGATCTCTTCGCCTTGGCCGATTTGGCAGGGGCGGCTCCGATTGATGTGTCACCCCGGTCGGCCCGTGCCCCATCGAGGCGCCGCCGAAATAGCAAACGTGGCGAGGTGCGCACGGCCTTTGCGTTTACGGTGCGCTCATTTTATGATGCGATGAAGTGGTTGAACTAACCGCGCCGGAGCGTCGTGACCTGATGCCCTCGTCCATCGAGGTCGGACTGAGCCGGCCCTGGCATCGCCTTCGCCTGCCGCAGCACCTGGAAGCTCAATACCATGCGGAGGACGTGCCTCCGCGCGGTCTGTACATGCAGTCGTGGCTGCTGATCTTCGTCCTTTTCAATATCATCTCGTTGAAGATCGACTTCGATCTGTTCGGGCGCGACGCGATCGCGGTGCCCGCCGGGTTGACGGTGGGCGTCTTCATTCCCCTCGCGCTGGGTTGGATCGTGGCCCTGCGCGGACGGCCCTCCCTGCGGCGGCAGGGGGCGGCCGCGACAATCACGTCGCTCGCGGACATGGCGATCGTCCTCAACAGCGCCAGAATCGTGCCGCAGGAACACGCCGACACCTACCTCATCCTCGCTGCCATCGTTCCCCTCGTCGTGGGGATGATCTCGCCCCTGTCGTTCCGGTACAGCCTGTGGTTCTGTGGGTTGGCATTTCTGCTTTATGTCGGCTTCGTCTTCATGTCGGGGTTCGGACCGGAAGGGCATACGGGTGTGCCTCTCCTGGTGGCGGCGCTCATCCTGGTGCCGATCAAGCTGGCCTATTCACGCGAATGGGACAGGAAGAAGAGTTTCCTCCTTGGTCTGCGGGAGAGGGAACAGGCGGACGAACTAGCCCGAGCCTGCGCCCACCTCACGATTCTTTCCGAGACCGACCCCCTCACCGGTGTCGCGAACCGCCGGCTCTTCACCGAGCAGCTCGAGGACCATTGGGAGCTTGCCGCGACCGGACACGAATGGTTCGGCGTGATCCTCGTCGATATCGACCATTTCAAGCGCCTCAACGATACGGCCGGCCATGCCGAAGGCGATGGCTGTCTCGTGAGCGTCGCCGACACCCTAACACGCGATCTCGCCCGATGGGGCGGCCTGGTCTGCCGCTACGGCGGCGAAGAATTCGCCGCCTTCGTTCCCCGGGCCACGGCCGAGACGATCCAGGATGTGGGCGAGAGCCTGCGGCTGGCGGTGATGGACCTCGCGATTCCCCATCCCGGCCTGCAGGATGGCGGTGTCGTCACCGTGAGCATCGGCGTAACCGCCGCCCACGGCGCAACACGGCATGTGGGCCTCAGCGCGTCGCAACTGCTCCGGGCCGCGGATGCTGCGCTCTATGCCGCGAAGAAGGTGGGCCGGAACCGGGTGGAATCCCAATCCGTGATCTCCCCAGCGAACTCGAGCCAGATAACAGAGCACGCGGCCTGAGCCTGAGCCTCCTCGGGGGGCAACACCGTCGGATCGGCACCCGGCTCCTGCCCGGTTGGCGGGTCGCTGACCGCCGCGCATCGGAGACACGCCTCTCACGGATCCGCTTCGTGTGCCGGAACCGGAACAGAATCCTTCGCGCAGGCCGCCGAACATAGATTCGAGCTTTTGCGTGGATGCGCGTTCAGCGTTCCTCCGCCACCTTGTGTGTTAGCGGACAAAGCGGCCCCTGACGGCTTTGCAACCGTAAGGACGGTCTCCCGTGGGTGAAGCCTTCCGACTGGACCCAGGCGGATGACCGACGCATTCTCAATTTCATCTACCGGTCGCAGGCGCCGAACACGACGTCGCGCAAGGGCGCGGCCGGCAGCCTCTTCCCCTTCGGCGGCTCAGCTGGCGCACTCGACAACACGGTCCCCGGAAAAGCCGGTCGCTACGGCACCAACGGGTGTGATCTGCCAGGTGCCTTCACCAACGGCTGGTGCGAGGGCAGCTATGCGGAGCGCGAGCGCACACTCGAGCGTGCGGCGTGGATCACAATGGGCTCACATTGGGTCACCGCGAACCATCCGGATGTAACATCCGGTCGGCGCAGATCCATGCAGACCTACCGCCTGCCGGACGACACCTTCCAGGAGATCTACACACTGTTTCCTGGCTGGCCGCCGCAGCTCTACATCCGAGATGGCGGGGGAATCTGGGGGCAATTCATGATGACCGCCCGGCATCTCCAAAGGAACCCGGAAACGAAACGGGCCTGGAACTTCGAGGACAGCGTCACGACCGGCGGGTACCATGCCGATATCCATTCGCCGTATTACTACAACGCCCCGAACGGATGCGGGCGGAAGGAAGGCTCTCTCAGTTACATTGACCGCCCCAACTACGGCGTACCGCTTCGCTGCTTCCTGCCGCATCCGGGCCAATGTTCCAACCTGACTGTCTCATGGGGGGCCAGCGGCGATGCCATCTGGCGGGCGTCCTGGCGGATGGAGCAGACCGTGGCGTGTGGCGCTCAGGCCTGCGGCATGCTCACGGCTCTCGCGTACCGCAACGGCACTTTGTCCGATCGGACCTTGGCCGACGTACCCTTTCCTGAGCTGAAGGCGCGGCTCGCTGCCGAGAACGCCGTCACGACCGTCTGACCGGGGAGCCATCCATGCCAGTCTTCAATCCTCGCAGGGCAGTCGGCGTAAGCTCCAGCCCCGACATGAGCCAGGCCGGAAACGGCATCGTGGTCTATCACAATGGGCAGTGGACCACCTGCGAGCTGCAGGCCCTGCCGCCGCTGTTCGTGACCTCGGGAAACGGTCTCTCCGGCAATCCCCGCATCGGGAATGAACCGTGGCTGGGGCGTACCAACGACATCGACCTGACCGTGGCGGGCGATCACGCCATCAACGGCAATGCGTTCGTCTCCATTCCCCATCGCGTCGTCATCACTATGGCGCATGGCGTTCCGGGCGCTGTCATCAGCGGTGGCCTTTACACCAAATGGGGCAGGCAGGGAGATCGGGTCTACGACCTGCCGAACGCGGAATGGGCGAAGCTTACGGACGACATCCAGATCATCGAATGCGTCCTGAACCACGAGCAACGCTCGATCGACTATCTCTACCTGTTCCTGGACGTTCCCAACGAGACGCCCCTCACGGCTTCAGCCTGGGTGTTCGGCGACACTCTCGAGCCAACGGATATCCGCGGGCGGCCGACCTGATCGCCGATCGTCACCATCACCACGGGGTCGGGCGGACCATCGAGACCGATGGGCGCCTCAAAACCTCATCGGCGCCCTGCGCACCTTTTCGGCGACGAGAGCATCGGGCCAGTATCCGGCCCATTCGATGATCCCGATGATGAGGGCGAAGGCAATGACCGACACGGCAACGATGGCCTCCATCCGCGTCCAGCGCCGGCGAGTCCATCGGCTGAGGAGGAGCGTCAGTCTTAGCAATTGATCCATAAGTCCCCTCAGTGCTCTCGACTCGGCCGGTCCTGACCCCCGGATTGAACGACGCCCAATGCGCTACCATGTCCGGATCCGTGGCCTGCCGTGCGCTATCATCGCTTGGGCGGTGACCGAATACGAACCAGAGGGATGCCGATGATTGCGTCCGAGCCGCGGATCCCCTTCGATGACCGTCCCACTGCCTTGCCGCGCTTGGCCGGCACGGCAGCGCGTCATTCCATAGGCACGACTTTGAGCTGCAGGAACTGAACGTTCCGGAAGTCCGCCGGCAGGACTGCGATCTCGTCGTGCTTTCCGCCGCCCTTGGGACGGCAGAACAGGATGCCTCCCAACATTCTAACCTTGAAGAAACTCCCTTTCTTCAACGTCAATTTGCCGCCGCGTGGGTTGATGGCCTCGATATCACCGACGAGGACGACATCGTCCTGCGGCCTGAGATCCGCGTTGAACAATTCCGGATCGACGCCGTCTTTCCAGTCTTCCATGACGATTACGATGCTCTCCGACCGAGGGGTAAGGCGGGCTCGATGAGCGACTTATCACGCGTCCCGACCCGCGTCGCCGCTTGCTCCCCGAGCGCCTCGGACCATCCATGGCCGGCGATGCCAGTGCCGGCTTCGACGGATGGCTCGGCCTGTAGGCAAGAGAAGCAACTGACATTTCGGTGCCGAAACGCTCGAGCGCTCGCGATTCTCGCTCAGATCCACGACGGCCAAACCGACAACGCGAAAGGCTGCCGGTGCCGCAGGAGCGAGGGGCGACGAGGCGCGCTTGCCGCCACCGGCCCCCGCAACGCTGGCCGACGTGCCGCCGCCGTTCCTGCAGCGTCCACGCGAGGTGGTGGACATCATGAAGGGGCTTTGCGACTGGGCCCGTCGGCAGACCGAGGATACCGGGCGCATCGCCGCGTGCGTGCGGATCATGCGGGAGGAAGCCAAGCGCCAGAGCGCGCTACCGGCCGCGATCGAGCGAGAGCAGGCCATCGAGAACCGAACGCATGGCCGGGACGCGCACGCGTCACCGTCCGCTCGCTTTCCACCCCCTCCGACGAGCAACCGCCCCCGTCCAGCGCCCTAACAGCACGATATGCCCCCGCTCGACGAAAGCCGAAGCGGGTTTTCCGCTCTCAAGCCGGCCGAGCGTTGGCGGCAATGGCTTGAGTTAACTGATCGCTGCCCGACCACATACCGGTTTTAGGATCCATAGTAGTGAGTATCATCGTGTAATCCAGGCCCTTAACTCTCGCTATCGCTGAGAAGCAAACCCGAATACCCATTTCCATAATTCGATGCTTGCTTGCTGGCATAATCTCTATGACCTGCAAGCCAGGCTTTGCAAAGACGAGGTGCGATAACCCGGCGCCGTGGGCTCCAACAACCAAGTCCGCGTTCTGAAACAAGTCGACCTTCTGCAGCAGATTGAGCTGGCTCAGTACCACCGGCACAATTCCGAGCGCGGTCATCTCCGCTTCAAATTGGCTCTCATCTCGCATTGCACGGCGCGTCGTGTCACGGCGTGAAATGTAAAAACGACGTGGCAACGACACATCCCGCCCTTCGGCGGCTAGTTCTATGAGTCGGCCGTAAGAATGCTGGAAAGCGACATCGCGGGTCAGAGCTAGGGCAGACGTATGCCCGAAGTAAAGTTTGCGACAATACACTGTTCCTTCAACAAGTACGATCTTGTCTGAAGGTACCGAGAGAGCTCCGAGCGAATCCATAGAAAGCTTATGGTGTTTTTCTCGCACCAGTATCGGACAGTTTGGAGTATCCGGGGCTAAGCGACAGCTCAATTTTGAGAGGCGGTCAAGGAGCTATTCACAATATCCGGCACTGCCCCCCTAGGCATGTATATGCCTCGTCGAAGTTCGGAACCTGAGTGGAATCGGTAATTCTGCCCTGCATTTGCCTGGCCGATTTAATATCTCGACCCTCGGCAGTCCAGATGGCGCCGTTCTTATCAATAAAGACATCGCGGAATTCATTCATGAAAGGAAAGGGCTGGCGCTCCAGGCGTATCTCTGTCCTCGCCCAAAGCTGTCGAACGTGGCCTTGGAAATCGTCTCCGACCCCATCAAGGCCGATCATCTTCATGTCAGCATCTGGCAGATTAAAATCCTTATTGTCGCCTGGATGCCGGTACGAGCCAGCCCTGTGCAACTCGCCAGCAGAGCGAACCTCTTCGAGCTGACGCGGTGGTGTGGGTTTGCCACTCAAGGTAGCGATGCGCTTTGTGACCCTGGCGGCCTGCACGGAATAATAGTCACTCGGCATGCTCTCAATGATCAAGGCCGCCTCGGCATAGTGCCGTGAATTCAGCAGCATAGCCGCGAGCTTTACCCTGGCAGTAAGGTCATCAATTCCGCGGATGATTTGACCGCATCGAGCCAAATCCTCTTTGTCGCTGAGTTCAATGGCAGCGTGTAGTCGCTCCCCGATTATCGCGGGGGACGCTGCGTGATCTGATACCAACGGGCGCTGATCATAACCGATGAGCCCATTCGCGCAGTCCGATGGACATGATCTTCCAGGGTTGATCGGTGAGCCTGTTCCAGGCGTTGCAGCCGCGGTCGACGATGTCCTCGTAGGATG
>NZ_VMOA01000066.1 GCF_020662345.1 Methylobacterium sp. W2
CTCCCCCGTTGCCGCCACCGCCGCCGCTTTGATTGCTCCAAGGCATGCTCGCCGATATCTCCTGCTGAGGCAGTGTCGTTCGGGTCCGGCGAGGCGCGCTCTCGCCTCGGGCCGATCCGTCCTACGGTACTGAGTGTCGCCACTCCGTCCTGTCAAGGCTGGCAAGTGGGCATCGCGAAGAGGAAAGGCAACAGCGCCGAGCGCTCTTGCGCGATGCGTCGCGGCGTAGAGTTACCGGACCCGTTCCAGATCAACGAACGCGAAGGCGCATTCATCCCGCTCGCCGGGCGGGTGCGCCACACGCGAGACTTCGCGAAAGTCGCCCGCCTCGTAGGCCGGGAACACCGTATCCCCCTCCGGGCTGATCTCGACATGGGTGAAGTGGATGCGGTCGGCATGCGGCAGAGCGAGCGCATAGATCTCGCCGCCCCCCGCCACCATCAGTTCCTCGGCCTCCCCCGTCTCCGCCAGGGCGCCCTCCCAATCGTGGACGACGGCCACGTCGGCAGCCGAGAACGACCGGTCGCGGGTCAGCACGAGGATGCGCCGGCCCGGCAGCGGCCGGCCGATGGAGTCGTAGGTCTTGCGGCCCATCAGGACGGGTTTGCCCATGGTCAGCGCCTTGAAGCGGCGCAGGTCGCTGCCAAGACGCCAGATCAGGCCGTTGTCACGGCCGATGACCCCGTTGCGGGCCACCGCCGCGATGAGGCTGACGCGGGGGCGATGGGGAACGGACGCCATCAGACCGCCACCGGTGCGCGGATGGCGGGATGCGGTTCATAGCCTTCAATGGCGATGTCCTCGAACCGAAAATCTAATAGCGAACGGACCTCCGGGGCGAGGACGAGGCGTGGCAGCGGACGCTGCTCCCGCGTGAGCTGCAGCCGGGCCTGATCGAGATGGTTCACGTAGAGATGGGCGTCGCCGAGCGTGTGGACGAAGTCTCCCGGCTCCAGACCCGTCACCTGGGCGATCATAGCGGTGAGGAGCGCATAGGAGGCGATGTTGAAGGGCACGCCGAGGAACACGTCCGCCGAGCGCTGGTAGAGTTGGCATGAGAGCCGGCCATCGGCCACGTAGAACTGGAACAGGCAGTGGCAGGGCGCCAGCGCCATCCTGTCGAGGTCGGCCGGGTTCCAGGCCGAGACGATCAGCCGGCGCGAATCCGGGTTTCGCCGTATCTCGTCCACGAGCCAGGAGATCTGGTCCACCGCGCCGCCGTCGGGCTTCGCCCACGAGCGCCATTGCTTCCCGTAGACCGGGCCGAGATCGCCGTTCGCATCGGCCCATTCGTCCCAGATCGTGACGCCGTTGGCCTGCAGGGCACGCACGTTGGTGTCGCCGGTGAGGAACCACAGCAATTCGTGGATGATCGAGCGCAGGTGCAGCTGCTTCGTCGTGACGAGGGGAAAACCCTCCGCCAGGTCGAAGCGCATCTGGTGGCCGAAGACCGAGAGCGTCCCCGTGCCGGTCCGGTCGTCCTTGCGCGTTCCCTCGGAGAGGATGCGTTCGAGGAGCTGATGATAGGCGTGCATCGGGGTCCCGTGTTCCGTCTCCCGCGATACCGCGAACGGGGCCGCGAGGCGAGCGCTCAGGCGGGCGCCGGCCACAGCAAGTAGGCGACGACGGCGAGATTGCTCCAGACGTGGAGCAGGATGCAGGGCCAGAGCCGCCCGGTCCGCCAGCGCAGCCAGCCGAGCATGAGGGCGAGGGGAATCAGCGAGACCGGCCGGGCGATGCTGCCGATCTGGAGATGGAGCAGCACGAACAGGGCGGAGGTGGAGAGGATGGCGCCCCACGGCTTGAGGAAGCGCGAGGCCCGCTCGAACATCGCCCCGCGCATCAGCACCTCTTCCGCCACCGGCGCCAGCACAATGGTGAAGGCGAGCCAGGCGATCGCCCCGGTCCTGCTGAGCAGTGGCGACAGGCCGACATTGCGGCCGAACGCCATGTGGAAGACATCCGCCGTCCCGATCACCCACAGGATGTGGAGGAACGGCCAAAGCAGCAGGATGGCGAGAAGCCGCGAGGGCGCGAGGCCCGGCGCCTCGACGGGGGTGAGTGCGAGCCTGGCGCGCCACGCATCGCCGCTGGACCGGATCGCGGCGGCGATGACGATGGCGACGATGAGGCATTGGCGCAGGATGTCGCTCGCCACCTCGCGCAGGACGAGCTGCTGCGGGTACAACCGGGGGCGGCGGGCCTCAGGGGCGAAGGGGTCGATGCCCTGCAGGATGTCCGCTCCGACGCGCACGATGAGCAGGGCGGCGATGGCCGCCGCGACCATCACGAACAGCGTCGTCAGGACGAGGCCGATGGCGTCGCGAAAGGCGGCCGCGGCGAGGCGGATCGGCGAGCGGCGCGGCGGGGCGCCACCGGTGCCGGCCAGCATTGCGCCGATTGCCCGGTCGTCGGACAACTCCACGTCAGGATCGGGCTTCAAAAGCGACGCCTCTCCCTCTATATTCGTGTCGTTCGGTCGAGAGGCCGAACTGGGTGCCTGACAATCTTCGGCGAAGGCCGCTCGATCCCGGCGCTTTCACCAGAATCCCGGTTACGTGGATACGGTGTCAATTCACCGCCCCCCGTGGAGACCACGGTGGGAACGGCGCGATTGAAACCGGTGCCCGAGTCCGGCAAGCCTTCACGTCAATTCACCGACCCGGTGCGCCGTCGGCGCGACATTCCGGCAGGTACCGGGCAAAGCGACAAGCGATGGCAGACGATCTCATCCGTTACGACCTCCTGGTTCAGGATGCCCTGCGCGGCGTCGTGCGCAAGGTGTTGACCGACGCGGCCCGCGAAGGTCTCGCGGGGGAACACCATTTCTACGTGTCGTTCCGGACCGAGGCGCCGGGAGTGCGGATGTCGCAGCGCCTGCGGGAGAAGTACCCCCAGGACATGACCATCGTCCTCCAGCACCAGTTCTGGGATCTCGGCGTCACCGAGCATTCCTTCGAGGTCGGCCTGTCCTTTTCCGGAGTTCCCGAGCGCCTGCTCGTGCCGTTCGACGCCTTGAGCGGGTTCTTCGACCCCTCGGTGCAGTTCGGCCTCAAGTTCGATCTGAACGAGACGGCGGACGAGGATGCGCAGGACGATGCGCCGCAGCCTCCCGGCACGAAGAATGCCGCGCGTGGTGCGGCCTCCGAGCCAAGTGAGATCATGCCGAAGGGCAATGCCGTCTCGGCGATCGGAGCCAACGTCCCCAAGCTCCTGCCCGCCCAGGGCGCGAGCCAGAACCTCGACAAGACCGAGGACGGCCCCGACGGCAAGCCGGCCCGCCCGGCGGCCAAAAAGCCCGAAGGCGGCGAGGCCGGTGCCGAAGTCGTCAGCCTGGACGCGTTCCGCAAGAAGAGCTGAGGCTAAGAGCGCTTCGCGACGTCTTGCGCTGGGCACAAGATCGGGCTCCGCTCTGCTCCACCCGTCCGGGGCAACTGGATTCGGACATCGGCTCGACGTTTGTTCCCTCTATCCAGAAGGGTTCGGCGTGAAGTGCGACGGGCTCCCTCTCCTGGAAGGAGAGGGCTGGGGTGAGGTGTGGTCCATCTCCGGAAATCTCACACACCTCACCCTGTCCCTCTCCTTACAGGAGAGGGGACCCGCGACGCCCGCGAATCGTTTGAGTGCCGTAGCCGCCTGGGGATGGGGAGCGGGTTACACCTGAGTCTGCGCGACCTCAATTCTGAGACCCCGCCCCCATTTCCGGACGCCTGGAACGCAGCGGAGGGTTATCCAGGACCCAGCCGCAGCCGGTGTCACCCCCGCCGCTCCACCTGCATCCGCAAGCCGTGTTCCGGCCGCAGCGTCACCCGCTGCAACGGCGTGACCGGCGCGTGGTCGGGGGCCAGCGAGAAGCGCGCAGCGCGGGCGATATGCGCCAGAACGATCACCGCCTCCTGCAGCGAGAAGCTCTGGCCGATGCAGACGCGGGGGCCCGCGCCGAACGGCAGATAGGAGAAGCGCTGAACGGCCGCCCGGTTCTCGGGCATGAAGCGCTCCGGCATGAACGCCTCGGGATCGTCCCACAGGGTGCGGTGGCGGTGGAGCACGTAGGGCGCCACCATGATAAGCGAGCCCTTGGGGATCTTGATCCGGCCGATTCGGTCCTCCGCGATGGCCTGACGGCTCAGGAACGGCACCGGCGGGAACAGCCGCATGGTCTCCTCCATCACCGCCTTGGTGAAGGGGAGCGCCTCGGCATCGAACCCGTCGCCCTGCACCGCATCCACCTCGCGCTCGACGCGCGCCCGGGCCTCGTGGTCCTGCGACAGGCAGTAGAGCGCCCAGGTGAGCGCGTTCGCCGTGGTCTCGTGACCGGCGGCGATGAAGGTGACGATGTTGGCTTTGACTTCGAGATCGCTGAGGCCCTTGCCGGTTTCCGGGTCCTGCGCCTGAAGCAGCAGGGTCAGGAGGTCGGAGGGCGCCGTCCCGGCGTCGAGCTGGGTGCGCCGGCGGGCGATGAGGGCATTCACCACCTCCTCGAAGAAGCGGATCGCCGGCCGCGCCCGAAGCCGGCCGATGCGCGGCACGAAGGCGGGCACGCCGAACACATCCATCGGATCCACCGGCCCGACCGATTCGAGGAACCGGGTGATGGCGCGGCCGAGCGCATCGGGGTCGCTGGAAAGACCCTCGGTGAAGATCGTCCGCTCCAGCACGTCGAGGGTGACGCGGGTCATCTCCAGGGGCACGTCGACGGTGGTGGCGTCGCGCCGGGCGAGGCGACGGCCGATCCGCGCGCCGGCCTCGTTCATGGGGGTGGCGAAGCCGAGCACGTGGCGGGCGGAGAAGATCGGCGCCAGGGTGCGCCGCTGCAGCTTCCACTCCTCGTCCTCCGCCGTGAGGAGGCCGTTGCCGAGGCCCGGCGCGAGCACCCGCCGCTGCAGATCGTCCTTGCGGTAATTGGCGGCGTTCTCCACGAACAGGTAGCGGATCAGGGCCGGGTCGCTGACCACGGTGACGCGGCCCATAGCGCCTTCGCGCGCCACCACGGGCTCCACGAAATGCTCGTCGAGCCAGGTGGTGATCGGGTTGGCGCGCACCGCCTTGAGGAAGGCGAGCAATCCCGGCTGTTCGCGCCGGGGGCGCGGGACGACGGGGCGAAAGCGCGGGAGGGCGTCGGGCTCCAGGGTCGCGGCGTCCAAAGGCATCGGCAAACGTCCTCGCTTCGTCCCGGACGGTGCCTGACTCCGGCACGGACCTGTGACGCCTTTGAAAGAAAGCACCATCGCGGTTTTCAGCCGCACCGTTTAAGTAGGGCCGCATACCCCGCCATCTAAGAGGCCACGATGTCGCCGCTCGAAAGCCCCACCGAGACGTCCGCCACCCGGACCGAGTCCGACACGTTCGGCCCCATCGAGGTTCCGGCCCATCGCTACTGGGGTGCGCAGACCCAGCGCTCGATCCAGAACTTCAAGATCGGCACCGAGAAGATGCCGGCCCCCCTCGTCCATGCCCTGGGTATGGTGAAGCAGGCCGCCGCCCTGGTGAACCAGGATCTCGGCGCCCTCGACCCGAAGGTGGCCCAGGCCGTCGCCGCCTCCGCCGCCGAGGTGGTGTCCGGCGAGCATGACCAGGAATTCCCCCTCGTGGTCTGGCAGACGGGCTCGGGCACCCAGTCGAACATGAACGCCAACGAGGTCATCGCGAGCCTGGCCAACGAGCTGCTGGGCGGCAAGCGCGGCGGCAAGTCGCCGGTTCATCCCAACGACCACGTCAATCGCGGCCAATCCTCCAACGACGTGTTCCCCACGGCGATGCACATCGCGGTCTCGCGCGAGATCAACGACCGCCTGCTGCCCTCCCTGAAGCACCTGCACGACGCGCTCCAGGCGAAGTCCGAGGCGTTCTCGTCCATCGTCAAGATCGGCCGCACCCACCTGCAGGACGCGACGCCGGTCTCGCTGGGCCAGGAGTTTTCCGGCTACGTCGCGCAGGTGGCGTTGGGCACCGAGCGGGTGAAGGCGACGCTTCCGGGCGTGCTGGCGCTGGCCCAGGGCGGCACGGCGGTGGGCACCGGCCTCAACGCCCATCCGGACTTCGCCGAAAAATTCGCAGCCAAGGTCGCCGAACTGACCGGCCTTCCCTTCACCTCGGCCGCCAACAAGTTCGAGGCCCTGGCCACCCACGACGCCCTCGTCTTCACGCAAGGGGCGCTCTCCGCCCTGGCGGCGGGCCTGTTCAAGATCGCCCAGGACATTCGCTTCCTCGGCTCCGGCCCGCGCTCGGGCCTCGGCGAACTCTCCCTGCCGGAGAACGAGCCGGGCTCCTCGATCATGCCGGGCAAGGTCAACCCGACGCAGTGCGAGGCCCTGACCATGGTCTGCGCCCAGGTGATCGGCAACGGCACCACGGTGAGCTTCGCCGGCTCCCAGGGCAATTTCGAGCTCAACGTGTTCAAGCCGGTGATCGCCAACGCGGTGCTGCAATCGATCCGCATCCTCGCCGATGCGGCCGTGAGCTTCGCCGACAATTGCGTCGTCGGCATCAAGGCCAACGAGGACAAAATCGCCGACCTGATGAGCCGCTCGCTCATGCTGGTGACGGCGCTCGCCCCCTCCATCGGCTACGACAAGGCCGCCGAGATCGCCAAGACCGCGCACAAGCGCGGCACCACCCTGAAGGAAGAGGCCCTGCGCCTCGGCTACGTCACGGAGGAGGAGTTCGACCGCGTCGTGCGCCCCGAGACCATGCTGGCGCCGAGCATCGACTGAACAAGGTGTCGACTGAACAAGGCATCGACTGACGGGGACGCTCATGGCCGAGATCATCAACCTGCGCTCGGTCCGCAAGGGCAGGGCGCGGGCCGAGAAGGAGGCGGAGGCGGAGGACAACCGCATCGCCTTCGGCCGGCCGAAGAAGGCCAGGACCCTGGCCGAGGCCAAGAAGGCCATCGAGTTCTCGCGCCACGAGGGCCACAAGCTCGTGGGGCCGGATTCGGACGGGTGACAAGCGGGACGCTTCACCCTCCCCCCGGCGAGGTTGCTGGATTCGCGCATCTGCTCGATCGCTATTCGCTTCGGCCGAAGGCATCGCTATGAGGCGCGACGGGCTCCCTCTCCTTCCAGGAGAGGGGACCCGCGCTGTCCGCGAGACATGTGAAGAGCGCAGCCCGAAGAGGGGTGAGGGAGTGACCACCGGCACCACCAAACGCTCGGTGATGATCGCCGGCCACCGGACCAGCGTGTCGTTGGAGACGCCGTTCTGGGAAGCGCTGCGCGAGATCGCCGCCGCCCGCGAGCAGTCGGTTCAGGTGCTGATCGGCGAGGTCGACGAGGCGCGGGGCGCGCAGAATTTGTCGTCGGCGATCCGGGTGTTCGTGCTCGCCTCGGTTCGAGAGCGGAGACAATCTCGATGAACACGAGCTACGATTCTCAGGTCGACGCGCTTTATCTCGGCTTCTCCGACGAATCCGTGATGGAGAGAGAGGAGATTCGGCCGGGGATCATCTTCGATCTCGACGCCGAGGGGCGTGTCGTCGGTATCGAGATCATCGACGCTTCGGTTCACAGGGCGCGTGGCGCAGACCTGAAATCCCTGGCCGACGTGGCCTGAGCGCTACTCCGCCGCCTCCAGCACCCGCGTCCCGCCCAATCCTTCGAGCACCGCCGGCTTCGGTCCGCCCGTCGCCCAGTCCAGCAACTCCACCGTATGCACGATGGGGATACGCGTGCCGTTCCCGATCTGGGTGGCGCAGCCGATATTGCCAGTCGCGATGAGATCGGGGCGCATGCGCTCGATATTGGCCACCTTCCGGTCGCGGAGTCGCCCGGCGATCTCCGGCTGGAGGATGTTGTAGGTGCCGGCCGAGCCGCAGCAGATATGGCCCTCGGGCACGTCCTTCACGGTGAAGCCGGCCTTCTTCAGCAGGTTCTTCGGCTCGGTGCGGATGCCCTGGCCGTGCTGCATCGAACAGGCGGAATGGTAGGCGACCACGAGGTCGCTCTCGAACAGGGGCGGCATCAGGCCAAGGTTGGCGACGTATTCGGTGACGTCCTTGGCGAGGCCCGAGACTCGCGCCGCCTTGTCGGCATAGGCCGGGTCGTCGCGGAACATGAAGCCGTAATCCTTGATCGTCGTGCCGCAGCCCGACGCCGTGACGATGATCGCGTCGAGGCCGTCGCCGTCCATCTCGGCGATCCAGGCGTCGATGGTGCGCTTGGCCTGGGCATGGGAGGTCTCGGACTTGCCCATATGATGGGTGAGCGCGCCGCAGCACCCCTCCCCCTTCGCCTGCACCACCTCGACGCCGTGGCGGGTGAGAAGCCGGACCGCCGCCTCGTTGAAATCCGGGCGCAAGACGCTCTGAGCGCAGCCGCGCAGGAGGGCGACCCGTCCGGCGCGGGCCGGGGCGGCCGCGCCCTGCAACAGGACGCTCGCCTCCCGCGCGCGGTTGTCGGCGGGGAAGGTGCCGGGCCGGTCGTTGACGGTGCGGTTCGGCAGGAGCGCGGGGGCGAGGTCGAGCATCGCCGCGAGGCGGTTGCCGACACGGGGCAACTGGGCGACGAGAGGCCGGAACGGCGAGCCGATCTTAGCGGCGAGAAGCGCGAGGCGGAAGCGGTTCGGATAGGGCAGCACGAAGGCGAGCACGCTACGCAGGAGCCTGTCGCTCAACGGCCGGCGATAGGTCTCCTCGATATGCGTGCGGGCGTGATCCACGAGGTGCATGTAATGCACGCCGGAGGGACAGGTCGTCATGCAGGACAGGCACGAGAGGCAGCGGTCCACATGCTTGACCACCTCCGGTGTCGCCGGCTTGCCGCCCTCCAGCATGTCCTTGATGAGGTAGATGCGGCCGCGCGGGGAATCGAGTTCGTCGCCGAGGAGGAGATAGGTCGGGCAGGTGGCGGTGCAGAACCCGCAATGCACGCAGGTCCGCAGGATCTTCTCGGACGCCGCCATCGCCGGCTCGGCAAGCTGCGTCAGGCTGAAATTGGTCTGCACGGCGTTTCCTCGGGGTCCCGATCACGTCAGCCCGCCCGGCGATCTTCCGCCGCCCGGCGCTGTTTCCCGCAGCTTAGAGGGAATTTGGACGGAAGCCGAGGCTTGGAACGGCTCTAAGCGGCAGCCTGCCGCACCCCGATGATGCGGACGTCGCGGACCGGCGAGCGCTTTCCGTTGAAGCGTTCAGCACGCCACACTCAAATCCCCGCATACATCCGGCCGGGGTTGAACACCCCCTTCGGATCATGCGCCGCCTTGATCCCGGCCGTCATCCGCAGCAGCGGATCAGACAGGGGCTCGAAGACGGCGGTGGCCGCGCGCACCGCATCCGGCGCCCGCACCAGGGTGGCGTGCCCGCCGGTGGTGCGCAGGACATCGCGGATGGTCTCGGCGCCGGCATCGCCCTCGGAAGAGGTGGCGAGCCAGACGAGGCCGCCGCCCCAATCGTAGAACCAGCGCGCCTGGCGCTGCGCCGCGATGGCGGCGGTGACGGTGGGGCCTTTGGTCGGCGCGGTGGAAATCCGCCACACGGCGGCCGCGCGCGGTTCCGTCAGCGGGATCACGTCGCGGATCGCCGCCCACAGGACGGCGCCGATCCCGTCCTCAATGATCTCCGGCTCGCCGAAGCGCCGCAGGAGCTTGCGCAACTCGCCGAGGCGGTAATCGAGGGAATCCGAAAAGCCCTCCAGGCGCATCAGGGTGCGGGGGCTCGGCCCGTCGAGGCCGCTCGGCAGGTGGGCGGCGCCGGTGAGTTCGAAAGGCGATCCGAGGGCGGCACCGAGGACCGCCACCGCCGAGGCGTCGTCGAGGCCGGTAAAGGCCAGGGTCGCCGTGCGTTCCTGGACCGGCAGGACCTTGAAGGTCACCTCGGTGAGGAGGCCGAGGGTGCCCCACGAGCCCGCCATGAGCTTGACGAGGTCGAGGCCGGTGACGTTCTTCATCACCCGGCCGCCGGACTTAATGGCCTCGCCGCGCCCGTTGACGAAGCGGACGCCGATCAGGCTGTCGCGGGCCGCCCCCGCATTGATCCGGCGCGGTCCGGCATTGTTGGTGGCCGCCACGGCGCCGAAGGTGGGCTCGCCGCCCGAGCCCATCAGGATGCGATGGTCCATCGGCTCGAAGGGCAGCATCTGGCCGCGTTCCGCGAGCAGGGCCTGCACCTGCGCGAGGGGGGTGCCGGCGCGGGCGGCGACCACCATCTCGGCCGGCTCGTAGAGCGTGATGCCGGAGAGTTTCAGGGAGGAGAGCGTCGATTCGTCCTGCGCCGGGCGGCCGATGGCGGCCTTGGTGCCTCCGCCGACGAGGCGCATCGGCTCGGCGCGGCCGGCGGCATCGGCGACGATGGCTTGCGCCTCGCCCTCGTCCTGAGGCTCGTATGTCCGCATCGTTTCCCGCCCGTTGTGATGCTCGCCGGCATCCTTTGCCGAACCATATGCGGGAAGCGATGCCCCGCTTTCAAGCGGCGCGCCTGTCTCAGGCCGTCGGAGTGACGGCGCGCTGCCGGAGATAGGCGGCGGCGAGGCCGCGCAGGCCGGCGATGTCGAACAGCGCCACGAGCAGGGCATAGACCAGCACGCCCAGCGGCAGGCAGATGGCCAGCGCCACGGCCGGGTCCATGTGCCGGAACGGTGCGAGGCAGGCCATCATCGCCAGGGTGGCGGTGCAGGCGGCAAAGACGTCCCACCAGTCGATCCGCAGGCGCTGGGGTCCGGTGAGAGCGCGGACCGCCAGCCACAGGGTCGAGGCGACGAGGCCGGCGCTCTGCGCCATGGCGATGCCCGGCGCCCCGAAATGCGCGGGCAGGACGACCAGGCAGGCGGCATTCACGGCGAGGCCAACGATGGCGGCGGCGATCACCGGCACCGTTTTGCGGCGGATCTGGAAGATCGGGTTGAGGCCGAAATTGAGCAGCGTGCCGCAGAGCAGGCCGGGAATGAGGATCAGCGCGTAGAGGGCGAAGGGTCCGCGATACGCCTCCGGAACGATGAGCCCCTGGATCGCCGGAAGCACGGCCCAGAGCCCGCCGGCGCAGGGCACCATCAGTGCCACCACGATGCCCGCGTTGCGGCCGATCTGGGCCTCGGCCGCCACATGGCCCTCGTGCTCGTCCACCCGCACAGCGAGCTGGAACAGGATGAGGTCGAGGGCTGTCCCGATCATGCTGAGGCTGCGGGTGGCGACATCGGCGGCGAGGGCGAAATAGCCGGCTTCCGCCAGTCCGAACCACATGGCGATGGCGCTGCGATTGAGGAACGGCGTGATCTGGTAGATCGCGTTCGCGGCGATCAGCGGCAGCCCGTAGGCGCGAAACAGCCGCCAGGTCTCGCCCATGCGCACGCGGACGATGGGCACCTTCGGATCGAGCAGGGGCCGGCGCAGCACGAGGACGGGGAAGAACTGGCTGAGCCCGCAGGCGACGAGGACCCAGACCGGTTGGGGGAACAGCCAGGCCGCCCCCGCCATGAGCAGGAAGGCGAGGCCGTTTTTGACGATGGTCAGCTTCAGGTAGAGGCCGCCGTCGAAGCGCGCCCGCGTGAGGGCCGCGTGATAATCGAACAATCCGATGCCGAAGGCCGCGAGGCCTGCCCCCGCCGCGATGCCGAAACGCCCTTGCGCATCCATCTCCACCGTCGCGCCGATCACCGCGCACAAAGCGGAGGCGACGAGCAGGACGAGGGCGAGGACGGCATAGGCGCGGTCGAGCCCATGCCGGATCCAGGGTTCCTCCCGGCGGACGCGGTTGGAGTAGAACCGGGTGGCCGATAGCCGCAGCCATTCGAAGACCAGGGTGTTGAGAACCACGGCGCCCGTGGTGGCGAGGCCGAACAGGCCGAAATCCGCCGGCCCCATCAGCTTGGCGAGGAGCAGGCCAAGGCAGAAATTGAGCCCGGCATTCAGGATGAAGGCGGCGATCACGGCCATGCGGTCGACTCTGGTCGCCGGAGGCCCGGCTCTGCTCCCGATCCTTGCGCGCCGGCCCGAAAAGAATTCCCTAAATCCCGAACCCGCCGGGTCGGCCCCGCGTCAGAACCAGCCGCGCAGCTTGAAGAAGACGACGGGGATGATCGCGCTGATGACGATCAGCGACAGACCATAGGGATAGCCGTAGACCCAGTCGAGTTCCGGCATGTGCTTGAAATTCATGCCGTACATCGAGGCGATGAGGGTCGGCGGCACGCCCACCACCGAGACCACGGTCAACACGCGGAAGGTGTTGTTCTGCTCGATGTTGATGAGGCCGAGGGTGGCGTCGAGGAGGAACTGCACGTTCTCCGACAGGCGGATCTCGAACTCGTCGAGGGAGGCGATGTCCCGGCGCAGGGTCTCGAAGCGCGGCATCTCGGTGGCGCCGAGGAGGTGCTCGCATTCGCCGGCGACGAAGGGGAGGATGCGCTCGAGGCCGAGCAGGCTCGAGCGGATCTTGCCCAGCGCCTTGCCCCGCCGCCCGACGCTGCGGAGGATGCGGCGCAGCGCGAGGTCGCGCCGGCGCGGGGTCTTGCCGGAATCGCCGGCGACGCCCCCTGCCCTCACGTCGAAATCGAAGATCCGGGTGGAGAGCGCGTCGAGGTCGGCGCCCATCTCCTCCAGGGCGTCGGCGAGGCTGTCCACCAGCTCCTCCACCAGGAGGAGGAAGATCTCGGTCCCGGTCTGGCAATCCCCGTCGCCGTCGCCGATGCGCTTCTTGACCTCCTCGAAGGCGCGCAGCTCGTTGAACCTGACCGTGATGAGCCGGTCCCGGGTCAGGACGAAGCCGAGCGGGGTCAGCTGCGAATCGACCTTGTCGAAGGTGATCATCGGGGTGGAGAGCGAGAGCCCGTTCTTGAGCCGCCGCAGCCGGCTCGAATTCTCGACCTCGCTCAGAGCTTTTCGCGATGGGACGCGCAGGCCGGTGGCCGCTTCGATATGTTCCGCTTCCTCGGTGCTCGGATCGTTGAGATCGATCCAGATCGCGTGGCTCGGCACGCCGCCGCCATTGGCTGCGCCGGAATGCTCGACCGCGCCTTGCGGTCCCTGAAGGCTGATCATGGGGTGATTGTCATCCGTCTGTCAGCGACAGGAGAGCAGAACATGCTGCGCGAACGCGGCACGACGCGTTGTCCGCGTCTTGACTCGCAAGGGGCTTGAGCCTACCTCCGCCCTTGCTTTGGCACTCATCGCTCGGGAGTGCTAACAGCCTGGGTTGGGCGTGCCCTTCGGCCGCATCAACGCCATCCATGAATTCGAAGCAAGAGGGCAGCTCATGAAGTTCCGTCCGCTGCACGACCGTGTTGTCGTCCGCCGTATCGAAGGCGAAGAGAAGACCAAGGGGGGCATCATCATCCCCGACACCGCCAAGGAGAAGCCGCAAGAGGGCGAGATCGTCGCCGTCGGCCCGGGCGCCCGTGACGAGGCCGGCCGCATCAATCCCCTCGACGTGAAGGCCGGCGACCGCGTGCTGTTCGGCAAGTGGTCCGGCACCGAAGTCAAGATCGACGGTCAGGACCTCCTGATCATGAAGGAATCCGACATCATGGGCGTCGTCGCTTAATCAGAGCGCCGTCCCCTCTTCCTTCTTCCCATCCGAGCCCTTCGAGCGCGCACTTCGATGAGCGCCTCAGGGCTTCGAACCTCATGAGGATTTAAACATGGCAGCGAAAGAAGTACGCTTCGGCTCCGATGCCCGCGAGAAGATGCTCCGCGGCGTCGACATTCTCGCCGATGCAGTGAAGGTCACGCTCGGCCCCAAGGGTCGTAACGTCGTCATCGAGAAGAGCTTCGGCGCTCCCCGCATCACCAAGGACGGCGTCACCGTCGCCAAGGAGATCGAGCTCGCCGACAAGTTCGAGAACATGGGCGCCCAGATGGTGCGCGAAGTGGCCTCGAAGACCAACGACATCGCTGGCGACGGCACCACCACCGCCACCGTCCTGGCCCAGGCCATCGTCCGTGAAGGCGCCAAGTACGTCGCCGCCGGCATGAACCCGATGGACCTGAAGCGCGGCATCGATCTGGCCACCTCGGCCGCCGTCAAGGACATCATCGCCCGCGCCAAGAAGGTCGCTTCGTCCGAGGAAGTTGCCCAGGTCGGTACCATCTCGGCCAACGGCGACACCGAAATCGGCGAGATGATCGCCCACGCCATGCAGAAGGTCGGCAACGAGGGTGTCATCACCGTCGAGGAAGCCAAGACAGCTGAGACCGAGCTCGACGTCGTCGAGGGCATGCAGTTCGACCGCGGCTACCTCTCCCCGTACTTCATCACGAATGCGGAGAAGATGGTCGCCGAGCTCGAGGACCCCTACATCCTCATCCACGAGAAGAAGCTGTCGTCGCTCCAGGCGATGCTGCCGGTGCTCGAGGCCGTGGTGCAGACCGGCAAGCCGCTCGTCATCATCGCCGAGGACATCGAGGGTGAGGCTCTCGCCACGCTCGTCGTCAACAAGCTGCGCGGTGGCCTGAAGGTCGCTGCCGTCAAGGCTCCGGGCTTCGGCGATCGCCGCAAGGCCATGCTCGAGGACATCGCGATCCTGACCCAGGGTCAGATGATCGCCGAGGATCTCGGCATCAAGCTCGAGAACGTCACCCTGCCGATGCTCGGCCGCGCCAAGCGCATCCGCATCGAGAAGGAGACCACCACGATCATCGACGGTCTCGGCGAGAAGGCGGACATCGAAGCCCGCGTCAGCCAGATCAAGGCGCAGATCGAGGAGACCACCTCGGACTACGACCGTGAGAAGCTCCAGGAGCGTCTGGCCAAGCTCGCCGGCGGTGTCGCGGTCATTCGCGTCGGCGGCGCGACCGAGGTCGAGGTCAAGGAGAAGAAGGACCGCGTCGACGACGCGCTCAACGCCACCCGCGCTGCGGTGGAAGAGGGCATCGTCCCCGGCGGCGGCACCGCCCTCCTCCGTGCTCGCGAGGCCGTCCGCGCCCTCAAGAGCGACAACCCGGACGTCCAGGCCGGTATCAAGATCGTGCTGAAGGCCCTTGAGGCCCCGATCCGCCAGATCGCCGCCAACTCGGGCGTCGAAGGCTCGATCGTGGTCGGCAAGATCACCGACAACACCGACTCGATCACCTTCGGCTTCAACGCCCAGACCGAAGAGTATGTCGACATGATCCAGGCCGGCATCGTCGACCCGGCCAAGGTCGTGCGTACCGCTCTGCAGGACGCCTCCTCGATCGCCGGTCTCCTCGTCACCACCGAGGCCATGATCGCTGACGCTCCCAAGAAGGACAGCGGCGCTCCCCAGATGCCGGGCGGCGGCGGCATGGGCGGCATGGACTTCTAAGAAGTCCACGCTCCCTACCGGAACGGATGCTCTCGCGGTTATTGCCGCGAGAGCGGAAAGGGTCGTCGCAAGACGGCCCTTTTTCGTTGTGGGTGGAGCATGCCGTGGGTGAGGATATCGAAGGTTTGCCCGGCCTCGATCGGGCGACGCTATTCGCTCATCTCGCGAGATGCGCGGATCCCTTCTCGTTCCAGGAGATGGCGCGCGTCGCGCCTCGGGTCGAACCCTTCTAGATAGAGGGAACACCCGTCGAGCAGATCTGTGAATCCAGTCGCCCTAATCGGGAGGCGGGCAGCGTTCCATCTCCGCGCTGCGGAGACGCCCTATCTACGATCCCGCTCGCGCCTATCCCGCGCGGCGATGGCACCGGACATAGGAGGCGTCGCCCTTGGCGCTCGACCATGTCAGGCGGTTGCCGTCCACCAGCAGCTTCACCTGGGACGACCAGCGCCGGCCGCCATCGCTGCAGGAGGCCGACACGCTCCAGTTCGGGCCGATGCGCCGCCCGTCGCGGAAGGTGCACACGGTGCTGCCCGCGCGAGCCCCGCTCTCGGTGATCCGCGCCGGGATGTATCCCCGCCGCCGCGCCCCGCGGCGGCATGCGGTCTCGTTGGGCCCCCAAAGACCGACATAGGCCGCCGGCTCGATGGGAGGCGACGCGGCCGTGGTCACGTCGGCACGCGGCGCCGCTTCGGGTTCCTGCCTGAGGGCGACGGAGCGAAGTCCCGGCTGGGCCGGTGGGGCGACCGTGGCGTCCCGGCCCGCCGGACCGGACCCGCTACCCACATCGGACCAGGGAGCGCTGCCACGGGGCGGGCGCGCGCCACCCGCACGATCCTCGAACGGACCCGGCTCGTTGAACGCCGCCTGGATCGTATTGATCTCCGGGCGCGCCGGCGGGTCGTCGGTCAGCAGAACGGTGCTGTAGCCGAGGAGAGCGCCCCAGCCCATGGCCAACGAGACGGGAAGCACCAGGGCGCGGCCCGACCTGCCGGAGGATCCCGCCACGGCCGGCGACGGCGCTTCCTCGTCGATCCCCCTTGCATCCCTCTCTTCGACGCCCGCGGTCATCGTCGTCTCCCGTAAGGCTCCCCCTCAAGGCGGAGCCGATCTCGCAGCGGCGGCCGCTACACCGTTCGGCGACTTGAACAGCCTCGGATCCTGTTCGACCACCGGACTCCGCTGCATTCACGAAGCCGGCTTTGGACAGGACAAGCCTGTGGCTCTTCTGTCCCGGCGCCATCGATAGCGGTGGATAGACTCCGCGAATAGGGCGAGCAAACGGCAAGCCCTTCCCGTCCCTCATGAAAACTGCCATGCTCAAGCTTGTGAGAAACAAGTCAGTTATCCGTGCCATCGTGACGAGACGCCTCGCTTTCGCCGTCTGCGTCACCATCGCAGCCCCGGCCGGTGCTCAAGCACCCCCCTCCACCATGCGGATGGCCTGTGCGGATGCGATGGCGCTCGTGAAGCGGGACGGGTCGGCTGTCCTGTCATGGCCAGTGGGCAAGGCCGAGAAGCCAGGCAGGGCGGAGCAGCCGGGCCGGACGGAACGGTTCGTCAGCGACCGGAGCCTGTGCGGGATGACGGAAATCGCGGAGCTCCGCTTCGTGCCCACCCGCGACAATCTGGAATGCCCGGTGGGGTACCGATGTCGCGAGCCGGATTACGGCGATTGGGATTGGCCCTGATCCGATCTGACGCATCCGGCGGCGACTTCCCCCGCCACGATCTCGCCACGACCGGCCGTCACTGCCGCCGTCACGATCCGGTCCCGATCCGGCAGGCGAAGTCGTCGTCGCACATTTGAATCACCGACTTGAGGAGACGCGCGTGGCCGTACTCAGGACAGGCCTCGGCCTGCAGGCCGCCATCACGGCGCTCTTCGCGCTCGTCCTGCTGATCCTGCCGGGTGAGTTGTCGCCGCCCCTGTACGTTTCGCTGGCGGGTTTCGCCATGGCGGCAATCCTTATCGCTTCGCGCGATATCTCCGCCTATCTAAAAGTGTTCATCTCCGTTTATGCGGCCGGGTACGTTCTGCTGGCCGGTTCGAAGGCGCTGGCGACTGCGAACCTCCTGCCGGCAACGGTGTCTGCGCTCCTGCCACCGGCCTTCGCGGCGACGGCAGCCGTCGTGTTCGCACTCATCGTTATGCTCGTCTCCTATCTGAAGCCGATCCGAGCGATCACACAGATCACCGACCCGTTCTTCATGAACCGGGACGAGCCGACACAAGAGATCAAGATGTTCCGCTGGTTCGGGAACACCGAGGGGCGGATCGGACAGCGGCTCGTGGCCTTATCGATCTTCGTAAGCTTCCTCGACGTCGCGCTGACGCTGCGTTTCAATTTCTACTATCGCGACATGTACAATGCGCTACAGGAATACAACGCTGATGTGTTCTGGTATCAGGTCGTCTGGGTCTTCATACCGCTCGCGGTCATCAACGTCGCGCTTGGGATGTTCGACCTCTACGTCGATTCCTCATTGCATATCCGTTGGAGAACATGGCTGACGCGCAGCTTTTATCAGCGTTGGTTGAACGACAGCACCCATTACCGGATCCCGTTCACCGGTGAGGAAGCCGATAACCCGGATCAGCGCATTCAAAGCGACGTCAATCTGTTCATTCAACAGACGGCAAGCCTATCGATCCGACTCCTGTCCCAGGCGGCGCAGCTCGTATCGTTCCTCGTCATCTTGTGGACGCTGTCGCGGGACTTCATCCTGCCCTTCACCGAGAACACGGTCATCCCCGGCTTCCTCGTCTGGATGGTCGTCGCCTATGCCGTCGTCGGTACCTGGCTCACGCATATCGTCGGCAAGCCCTTGATCGGGCTCGACTTCCGTCAGGAGAAGGTCGAGGCGGACTTCCGATTCTCGCTGGCCCGGAACCGCATCTACAGCGAGCAGATCGCCCTCCTCCGCGGCGAGCGCGCGGAAACCGTGCGACTGCGGACGTTCTTTCATTCGATCATCGAGAACTACGTCGATATCATCTATCGCCGGATCAAGCTCATCGCTTTGACCTTCAGCTATCGACAAGCCAGCGCGATCTTCCCGCTTGTGCTCGCCGCACCCTCCTTCTTTGCGAAGAAGATCACGCTGGGCGGCCTTCAGCAGACATCGAGCGCGTTCGGAAGCGTGCAGGAATCGCTCTCTTTCTTCATCAACGCCTACATCACGATCGCGTCCTACAAGGCCAATACGAACCGGTTGGCCTCCTTCAACCGGGCGATCAGCAAGGCCGAGGCCCTGTCCGGTGCCGGATACGGCCTCGTCCAGGGCAATGGGACCGGCCCGAACGTCACCGCCTCCGGCCTGACCCTCGCCCTGCCCGATGGCCGCGAGATCGTCACCGCCGGCTCGTTCACCCTCGGCAAGGGGGCGGCGACGCTGCTCACCGGCCCGTCCGGGTCGGGCAAGTCGACCCTGTTCCGTGCGATCGCCGGCATCTGGCCGTTCGGAAAGGGCCGGGTCGACGTACCGGAAGGCCAGTCCGCGCTGGTGCTGCCGCAGCGGCCCTACATCCCCCTCGGGACCCTGCGCGGCGCCGTGGTCTATCCGAGCACCACCGACCAGTTCTCCGACGAGGCGATCCGCGAGGCCCTGGTCGCCGCGCAGCTTCCGCAACTCGCCGACCGTCTCGACGAGGTTGACGCCTGGGATCAGCGCCTCTCCGGCGGCGAGCAGCAGCGCCTGGCCATCGCCCGTGCCGTGCTGGCAAAGCCGGCTTGGCTCTTCCTCGACGAATCCACCGCCGCCCTCGACGAGCCGAGCGAGGCCGGCATCTACCGCATGCTGCGCGAGCGCCTGCCGGGAACGACGATCGTCTCCATCGGCCATCGCTCGACGCTGCATGCCCTCCACGACACGCGCATCGACATGACGCCGGGCCAGGACGGACGCTTCACGCCGACGGAACTCTCCGGAGCCGAGCTCGCCAAGTAAGCAACCTTAGCGCAGGAACGTCACCGCGAGCGGCGCCAGGATCGCGGTGATGAGGGCGTTGAGGCCGAGAGCGATGCCGGCGAAGGCGCCGGCCACCTCGTTCACCTGGAACGCCCGTGCCGTGCCGACGCCGTGGGCGGCGAGACCCGCCGCGAAGCCGCGCGCGCGCATGTCCTTGATGCGAAGCAGATTCATCAGCGGGGTGACCAGGATGCCGCCGGTCATGCCGGTCAGCATCACCAGCACCGCCGCCAGGGTCGGATCGCCGCCGAGATTCTGGGCGATGCCCATGGCGACGCCGGTCGTCACCGATTTCGGCACCGAGGCGACGATGACGTCGTGCGGGATGCCGAAGGCGGTCCCGAGGGTGGTCGCCGAGATGAGCGCCACCACCGAGCCGACGAGGAGGGCCGCCAGCATCGGCGCCAGGGAGCGAAGCACCGTCGCGCGGTATTCGTAAAGCGGGATCGCCAGGGCCACGGTCGCCGGGCCGAGCAGGAAGTGGACGAACTGCGCGCCCTCGAAATAGGTCGGATAGGGCGTGCCGGTGAGCTTCAGCACGCAGGCCATCAGGATGATGGCGACGACGACGGGATTAGCGAGGGGATGCCGGTTCGACGCCGTGGCGATGCGGTCGGCCACCGCGTAGACCATCAGGGTCACGGTCAGCCACAGCAGGGGCGTGCGCGAGAGATAGACCCAGAGGGCGAAATCGCTGGTCATGTCTCGTCCCCCGGGGCAACCCAGCGCTTCACGGCCACGAAGGTGAGCGCCGTTGCCGTCAGGGTGGCCAGCGTCGAGACGACGACGACACAGGCGAGGGCCAGGCCATGGGCTTCGAGCACATCGAGCCGCCCGACGATCCCGGCGCCCGCCGGGATGAACATCAGCGAGAGATGGGCGAGCAGCCCTTTTCCCGAGCGCTCCAGGGTGCCGTCCACGAGGGGCGCGGCGAGGATACGGTCGGCCTGGCCACGCCAACGGTCCCGAACCACCATGACGAGAAGGAGGAGCGCCATCCCGATGACGGGGCCGGGCACCGGAAGCGCCGCTCCCCGTGCCAGTGCCTCACCGACGAGCTGGGCCAGGAGGATCAGCGTCAAGCTGACGATCATCGTGCCACGCTCTTCCTACCGAGTATGATGCGCCCCGCCGATACCGGGGATCGGAAATGGAGTTCCGCCCTACGATGCGGTTCCCGTTTCGGCGCCGGCGCGCGCGAGCCGGATCGCGGTGTCGTCGAACCGGAGCAGGCGCCCGAGCCGCCAGACCAGCGCTTCCTCGAATTCATGAACGGTGCCATCGGCGCCGGCCACGGACCAGGCCATGGACAGTAGTTGCGCGCGCTCCGACTCGCCAAACTCGTGGCCCATCATTTCCACCAGCAGAGACATGTCGCGGGTCTGCGAATCGACACTGGCTGCGCGGGCGATGAGCGCCTCGGCCTGCCCGCGGTTGCCGGCATAGCGCCCTTCGACGAGGCGGCACAGCCGCTCCGACTCGGCCGCGTCGAGGACGCCGTCCACCCGCGCCACATGGACGAGCAGGGCGATGGCCGCCAGACGCTCGTCGACAGCCTCGGCCTCCTCCGAACTCGCGGACAGGCCGAACGCGTCGGCGGCATAGGCACGCAAGCGGGCGATGAGGGACATGGCGGTTCCTGACAGACGCCGCGAGCCTTCGAAGCCGCGCCGCTTCGCGTCAAGGCGGCACGGATAGGCCAAGGACCGGGAGACGGCATGCGTGGCACAGTTGCATCAGGAAGACGACGCGGACCGCCTTGCCATCGGGCGATCGGACGGATATGAACCCGCAACGATCCGACGCGCCACCTCGGCGTCACACCACGGATCTCGCCGCAATAGCTCAGCTGGTAGAGCACCTCATTCGTAATGAGGGGGTCGGGGGTTCGAATCCCTCTTGCGGCACCAACACTTAGCTCACTTCCTGCTTACCGGCCAGCGCCTCCGGTAAGCGCATGGTAAGCACCACACGAAAATCGACATCGGTAAGCAGCGGGCACGGAATTTCCGTTACGCCGCGTGCGGCATCCCAGGCGTAGCGACTCGGATCGCCCTCCCCTATCCCAGGGCAATGTCATCCCCACCCGTTCGCGGACGCGCTCTTGAAGCCCTCCGCACCGTCGCCCTTCACCCACGCGGCCTCCGACCATCGGCACATCCGAAGGCGATGCTGGCCCTGATCGAACTTGGGTACGTCGAGGAGCGTCAGGCCGGGTGGGCGGGTGCGAAACGAGGTGACATGGGGCGGTTCCTCACGCCAGCCGGGCGAGAGTTGCTGGACGTTTTGGGTCGCGGGGATTTTGGGGAGCGCTGAACCGGCCAGCCCATCCTCGAGCGTGCAACTCCGCAGAAACTTCCAACATTTATGTTGGGTCGCTATTGCCATCCTAACAAAAATGTTGGATACTCCTCTCATCGAAACGGAGACGAGAGGTGAAGCGCGAAGCACTTATCCGAGACCTCACCGCGTATGCCAGGAAGCACAATCTGAGCTTCAAGGTGGACAAGGTCGGAGGCAAAGGGAGCCACTACCGGGTGACCCTAGGCGACGAAACGACAACCGTCCAAAGCGGCGAACTTAGTCCTTTCCTCGTCCGGCGCATCAGGAAGCAGCTCAAGGTGAACCCCGCCTAACGGTGGGGTTCTACCCGTGCCAGCGCATCAGAGAGGAGCCCAGCATGCAAACCGAATGGATCTACCCGGTGACCCTCGATGAGGAGGATGGCGAGTTCGTTGCCTCCTCGGTCGATCTACCCGAGGCCCTGGCGGGCGGGTCGTCGCCCGAGGCGGCGCTCGCTGAAATGCAGCACGCCCTGGTGGCGGCAGTGCGCGGGCGCATCAAGGATGAATCGGATTTGGCTCCGCCGCGCCAGGTGGGGGGCGATGGCCATCGCGTGGCCCTGCCCAGTCGGCTCGCTGCGAAGGCGGCCGTGTACCACGCCTGGAAATCCAGTGGCATGACGAAGGCCGCGCTGGGCCGAGCCATGGATCGCGAGGATATGGAGGTGCGCCGAATCCTCGACCCCGACCACGGCACGAAGCTGGATCAGATGGAGGCGGCAGCCCAGGCGCTCGGTGGGCGTCTCGTCGTCTCGTTCGTTCCGGCCTGAGAACGAAAAAGGCCCGGCCGGATCAGTCCGCGCCGGGCCTACGCCGGCCCTTCGCCGCATGTGGCATCCCAGACATAGCGGCCGGGATCGCCCTCCCCTATCCCGTGGCGATGTCACCATCACCAGCCTTCAAGATCGAGCCCGGCAGCCCGCAGGCATGGCGTGAGGCCTTCCTCGACATGAAGCCCAGCGTGGTCCCGTGCCCTGGATTGACGCCCGCCGGCTGGCAGGCCGTTCATGCCGCGTGCTTCGACTTCCTCGACAAGCATGCTGACGAGGCCGGCCGGCTCGGCTGGACGACGCTGCAGCTCTTCGGCGTGCACCTTTTCCTCGGCGTGATCCGGTCCGACTTCTGCGGGGCCATGGTGCTGAACGGCGACCTGGTGTCGGCGGTGGACGAGAACTCCATCCGGTTCGAGCGCACTCGCTACTACCGGAACACCATCGGTAAGCCAGCCGGCGCCGTGCCGATCTGGGCGGCGAAATAGCGCGCGGACATGAGTTCGCGGCGCCCTACGTGGCGATGGTCGCCATCCCAGGAGCCGACCATGAGCACCGAACGCACCGAGGGCTACATCGAGGGGCTGACGGAGGTCAGAGCGACGATCCGACGCCGCGTGAACGAGGCTGGCGTACCTGAGGACGGCAAGCTCGAATTGCTCGACCTCCTGTCCATGTTGGACGACATGCTGAAGGCTGACAGGGCGCAGGATGGCACGGACGAGACCTCGCCGGAGCCGATGAGCGGGAGCTTCTGACGGAGATCTCCATAGGCAGCAAAAAGCCCGGCGCGGTGTGATCCGGCCGGGCTTAGTCGCCTATCTGGTTAAAGTTCAGGCGCCGAACGTGAAGTGACCTTGGTCGATCAGATCGGCTTTCGTCACATCATGAAGGATGATCTTGTGCGTCGGATCGGCATCTCCGACAAATGTGATTTGCGTGTCGGCACCGTTATGTACTGAGGAAATCTTCAGCCCATTGAAGTCGGTGGCGAAGGCTGACACGTCCAGCGTTTCGTGAGCGAGATCGAATTTGTAGATCTCGTCCCGGCCGAAGTTCCCTGCGAAATGGAAAGTGTCGTCTCCCGCGCCTGCAAAGAGCCTATCCGTGCCTTCACCCCCGTCGATATCGAAGCCGCGGGCGCCTGCGATGATGCGATCGTTGCCGTCTCCACCGGAAAGGAGGCCAACGCCGCTCGCGCCCTTCAGAGTGTCGTTCCCGTCACCACCGTAGATCAAAGCGATCCCTTTACCCGCGGTGATGACGTCATTCCCGGCATCGCCATAGAGAACACTCGCGCCGGCAGGTCCAATGCCGTTACCACCCTTGATGACGTCGTCGCCAGCGCCACCATGGATCTGATCGAAACCCTTGCCGGCACTGATGGTGTCATCTCCTAAGGTGCCGGTGACGTCGACGAAGTGCTGGTCGGTACTTTGGGAAACGATCGTCACGCCCGCGCGGACGTCGCTCATGTCGAGAGTCGCATCGTTGCGGACATAGACCTTCTCTATACCAGTAAACGTCGCTTCGGTGAGGCTGACTATGCCGCCGCCCGTGACAAACAGAAGGTCCTTGCCATCACCGCCATCGATCATGGTGGGCGTGTCGGAGATCACCAACCGGTCGTTCCCGCCCATGCCGTAGAGGGCGTCGCCGCCACCGAAGCCAGTCAACGTGTTAGAAAGTGCATCGCCAGTCAGGGTATCCGCGAACGTGCTTCCGAGGAGATTTTCAATATTATAGAGCGTGTCGCCCTCAGCGTCCCCGCCGGCTCCATAGTGCGACGCAAGATTTACTTGTACTCCCGATGCTGACAGACTATAGCTGGCAGTATCCACGCCCCCATTGCCATTAATGAGGTCGGCACCGGCTCCGCCTTGAAGTATATTGTTTGCCGCCGAACCCTGCAGGTTATCGTCCCCGACGCTGCCGACAGCATTCTGAATATCAATCAATGTGTCAGATATTTGGACGCCATCATATAAATCAGCAGCATGTCCTATGCTAAGATTGATATTTACTCCAGCATTCAATGAAAAGTGAATGTTTTGATAACTAACCGTGTTTTGCCCGGATCCGCCTGAGATAATATTCGATCCCAGTCCACCTTCCAAAATATCATCGCCTGCGCCGCCGTCCAGAACGTTGTCGGTAACATTACCGACAAGAATATCATCAAACGTCGTTCCAATGAGATTTTGAATATCGATGAATGTGTCACCGATCGCGTCACCGGTTTGAGTAAGCAAGCCGCTCAAATCAGCTACAACGCCTACCAGGGAATGCTGGTAGCTGGCCGTATTATTCCCCGTTCCACCATTCAGTATGTCCGCGCCAGCCCCACCCTCTAGGACATCATCGCCGGCCTCACCTTTGAGCGTATCATCGCCTATCCCCGCAATGAAGTGATCGCCAAAGTCTCCGCCCGACAAATAACTTAGGCCGACATGCCCGGTAAAATTTACAAAATATCCCGCATTATCAGGCGAAAGAATGAAATTGGTGCCACCTATAGATGATGCGGCGGTGCTTCCATTAGGTGAAGATTCGTAAAAAAGCATACCGTCTGTATCTTCGGCGAATATAGTCTCGGAAGCAGGCGAAAATCCAAATAAGTCTGTGTCATCTCCAGGTGTAAAATAGAAATATAGATCGGTTGATGAATTGGAGTCGTAATCGCCTCCAATCGTGGCCTTGAGAGCGACCATTTAATTGCTCCGCATCACTGAAAATTTGTCTCTTACGCACTTGATAACCGCAGTCAGTTAATATTAGATTTAATTAAGCACGATCGTGGGGCTTGGTATTTGTCGCAGTTTGTAAACTGGGCTTGATCCGAGTCTCAACCCCGTCTCTGATTTTGCTGAACGAGGCTTTGATCGTGAGGCGGTGTAGAGGAAGGCTTGAGATGGGTCGATGATCACGCGTGGGCATCTCTCCCATGCGTCCGGTTCTCGATAGCTTGCTCACGCTCGATGGCTTACGAAAAACCCGCCGCAGCGTGAGCTGGGCGGGTGAGTCGTTCAGAGGAGCATCGGGGAGGATAGCTCTGGAAGAGGGTGACGCACGGAGCGTGCCGGGGTTAGGCCCCGAACGTGAATAGATCGCTTGGGCCCGCCTGGATCTCAGCCACGGTCACATCGTGGAGGATGATCTTATTGGCCCCCTCAACGCCCGCGAACGTGACGATGGTGTCCTGCCCGCCGTGGAACGCCGTCAGCTTGAGGTCGGATGCGTCGATCCCCGCGATATCGACGGTGATGTGATCCGCGTTGACGTCGAAGCCATAGACGTTGTCACGACCGAAGCTGGCTTCGAAGTGGAAGGTGTCCGAGCCCGAGCCCGCGAAGAGCTTGTCGCCGCCCTCTCCCCCTTCGAGGGTATCACCCCCATTCCCGGCCAAGATACGATCAGCATCATGCGTGCCGATGATCGTTACGCCCGCTCCGATCTTGCTGTTGGAACTGATCTGCATGCCCCCATACATATCGGACATGTCGAGGTTCGTCCCTTCACGGACATACACCTT
>NZ_VMOA01000067.1 GCF_020662345.1 Methylobacterium sp. W2
GCCATGCCCCCGGTGCCCGCCCCAGCCATGACGGTGATGTCCACCCCAGCCATGATGTCTGCGATGGTGATGGTGGTGCCCGCCCCAGCCGTACTGGACTGGTACGATGCCCGCCTGCGCCGGCTCGGCCAACGCTCCGGCCGGAGCAAGCGGTGCCGCCTGAACGATACCCGGCGCGATGCCGATGACGCCGAAGGCGAGTGCCGCGGCGGCGAGCCAACCCCTCGCCCGATGTGCGAATGCATGAAACGCCATACCAGCCTCCGTCGAATACTGCGCCGGGGCGATCCCGGCGCTATAACTGGACGATAGGTGTGATGGGCTGAACCGCCGATGAGCCGCGTCTTCAGGCGACGTTCGGCATTGGTCCATCAGGGACGGCGATAGACCCACACCCGCGCTGGCGGCAGGTTGAGCCATACGCGGCTCGACCGGCTGGCCGTGTAGCTCCCGGCATCGCAGCGCTCGGGGATCGGCGGCACCACCGCATAGGTGAACTGCACGAAGGGCGAGCCCGGATGCATAAGCGTATGCGTGGCGTTCAGAAGATCAAGACGTTGTTCCAGGGGCTTGGTGAACAACGGCAAGCTGGAGACGGTGGCAGCGGCCTTCTCAGTGAGAAGTTCGCCGATGGTCTCGCGGATGTTGTAGGCGTCGCCGCGCAGGATCGTTGCGCGTGGAAAGCGCTTCTTCAGCAGCTTGCAGAAATCCGGATTGTACTCAACCAGAACGAGCCGCTCCTGCTCGATGCCACGGCGGATCAGGGCTTCGGTAACGGGACCGGTGCCGGGTCCGAGCTCGATGACGGGTCCCGCCACGCGGGGGTCGACATAGGACGCCATCATGCGGGCAAGCATCTTGCCCGACGGCGTCACCGATCCGGTAACGAGGGGCCGTTCGAACCAAGACCGCAGGAAACGCGCCTCATCTTCCAGCGGCTCCCGCCGTTCGCGGACCGAACCGGTGGCGGCATAGGCTTTAGCGCTGGGTCGATGGAGCGGCGGCAAGATCCAATGTCCTTAGATCACGCATGGAAGGCTGAAGGCTAGACGACGAAAGCCAAGGCCCGTCAAGGTCGAAGCTCGGCATCGTGCTATCCATGACGATGCAGTGCCACCACAGCCACAACGGGGGCTAGGCAGTTTCGATCCACGACCTCCGACGTTGCGGGTCTTCACGAGCGCGCGACGCCGCTCAAGCCATCGAAGAAATCACGGACCTTGGAGAAAAACCCCGCACTTTCGGGATGGTTCTCGTCCGAGGCCGTGCTGGTGAACTCCTGAAGTAGCTCGCGTTGGCGCTTCGACAGGTTCTGCGGTGTCTCGACGAAGACCTGAATATAGAGATCGCCGACATCGCGGGACCGGAGAACCGGCATGCCCTTGCCCTTGATCCGGAACTGCTTGGCCGTCTGAGTACCTGCCGGAATGCGGACCTCGGTCTGCGACCCGTCGATGACGGGCACGGTGATCTCCCCCGACAGGGCGGCGGTCACCATCGAGATCGGCACGCGGCAAAACAGGTCGGCACCATCCCGCTGAAAGAAGGTGTGCGGCTTGATCGAGAGAAAGACGTAGAGGTCGCCGGCAGGGCCGCCGCGCAAGCCTGTCTCGCCCTCGCCGGCCAGACGGATCCGCAGACCATCGTCGACACCGGCTGGGACGTTGATGGAGAGCGTGCGCTCCCGGGTGACACGGCCCGCGCCTGAGCAATTGCCACATGGATTGTCGATGATTTCACCCCGCCCATGACAGGCCGGGCAGGTGCGCTCGATAGCGAAGAACCCTTGCGCTGCCCGCACACGGCCGTAGCCGCCACAGGTCTGACAGGGCTTGGGCTTGGAGCCGGCCTTCGCGCCGCTGCCGGAGCAGACTTCGCACGTGACGGCGGTCGCCATCGTGATGGTTTCTGTCTTGCCGGCGAACGCGTCCTCAAGGGAGATTTCGAGGTTGTAGCGCAGGTCGGCACCGCGCTCGCGGGTCGCGCCACCGCGTCCGCCGCGCGCACCGCCCGCCGCTGCACCTGCCCGCCCATCACCGAAGAAATTGTCGAAGATGTCCGACATGAAGTCACCGAACTCGTTGCCGAATCCGGGACCGCCCGCTCCGCCCTGCTGGAAGGCGGCGTGCCCGAAGCGGTCATACGCCGCCCGCTTCTGCCCGTCCGTGAGCGTCTGGTAGGCCTCGTTGATTTCCTTGAATTTGAGCTCCGCTTCCGCATTCCCCGGGTTACGATCCGGGTGATAGGTCATCGCCAGCTTGCGGAAGGCGACCTTCATCTCGCCGTCGGTCGCGGTCTTTGAGACCCCAAGAATCTCGTAGTAGTCCCGCTTCGACATTCCCCGTCCTCAAAAGTCCCTGGCGGATCGCCCTTTTCGTCTCGGGATCACGCCGTTGTCGCTGGCCAGACATGATGCGGGGCCGGATCACTCCGGCCCCGCATGCAGAGTTGACCTTATGCCCGCTTCTTCTGGTCCTTGTCATCGACTTCCTGGAAGTCGGCGTCGATGACGTCGTCTTTCTTGGGCTCCTGGCCGTCGGTGCCCTCGGCCCCGCCTTCGGGAGTCTGGCTGGCGGCATACATCGCCTCGCCGAGCTTCATCGATGACTGCATCAGGTCCGTGGTGCGGGACTTGATGACCTCGACGTCATCACCCTCGAGCGCCGTGCGAAGGGCGGTCATGGCGGTCTCGATCGCGCCCTTGTCGTCGGCCGAGACCTTATCGCCATACTCCTTCACCGACTTCTCGGTGGCGTGAATCAGGCTTTCGCCCTGATTCTTCACCTCGACCAGCTCACGGCGCTTCTTGTCCGCCTCGGCATTGGCCTCGGCATCCTTCACCATCCGGTCGATATCGGCATCCGAGAGGCCGCCCGAGGCCTGAATGCGGATCTGGTGCTCCTTGTTGGTCGCCTTGTCCTTGGCCGTCACGTTGACGATGCCGTTGGCATCGATGTCGAAGGTCACCTCGATCTGCGGCATGCCGCGCGGGGCCGGCGGGATGCCCATCAGGTCGAACTGGCCGAGCATCTTGTTGTCGGCCGCCATCTCGCGCTCACCCTGAAAGACCCGGATGGTGACCGCGTTCTGGTTGTCCTCGGCCGTCGAGAAGGTCTGCGACTTCTTCGTCGGGATTGTGGTGTTGCGGTCGATGAGGCGGGTGAACACGCCGCCCAGGGTCTCGATGCCGAGCGACAGCGGGGTCACGTCGAGGAGCAGCACGTCCTTGACGTCGCCCTGGAGCACGCCGGCCTGGACCGCCGCGCCGATGGCCACGACCTCGTCCGGGTTGACGCCCTTGTGAGGCTCCTTGCCGAAGAAGGACTTCACCACTTCCTGAATCTTCGGCATGCGGATCATGCCGCCGACCAGAACCACCTCGTCGATCTCGGAGGCCGAAACGCCGGCATCCTTGAGGGCCTTGCGGCAAGGCTCAATGGTGCGCTGGACGAGATCGTCGACCAGACTCTCGAACTTCGCACGGCTGAGCTTGAGCGCGAGGTGCTTCGGCCCGGTCGCATCAGCGGTAATGTAGGGCAGGTTGATCTCGGTCTGCGTTGCCGACGACAGCTCGATCTTCGCCTTCTCGGCGGCCTCCTTGAGGCGCTGAAGGGCGAGCTTGTCCTTCGTCAGGTCGATGCCCTGCTCCTTCTTGAATTCGGAGGTCAGGTACTCGACGACGCGGTTATCGAAATCCTCACCGCCGAGGAAGGTATCGCCGTTGGTGGACTTCACCTCGAACACGCCGTCACCGATCTCAAGGATCGACACGTCGAAGGTGCCGCCGCCGAGATCGTAGACCGCGATCGTGCCGGTCTTCTTCTTGTCGAGGCCGTAGGCGAGGGCCGCCGCCGTCGGCTCGTTGATGATGCGCAGCACTTCGAGGCCGGCGATCTTGCCGGCATCCTTGGTGGCCTGACGCTGGGCGTCGTTGAAGTAGGCGGGGACCGTAATGACGGCCTGCGTCACCGGCTGGCCGAGATGCGCTTCCGCCGTCTCCTTCATCTTCTGCAGCGTGAAGGCCGAGATCTGCGAGGGGGAATACTTCTTGCCGTCGGCCTCGACCCAGGCATCGCCATTGTCGCCGCGAACGATCTTGTAGGGCACGAGGCCCTTATCCTTCTGCGTCATCGGGTCGTCGTAGGTGCGGCCCACGAGACGCTTAATGGCGAAGAACGTGTGTTCCGGATTGGTGACCGCCTGACGCTTGGCCGGCTGGCCGACGAGACGCTCACCGTCGTCCAAGAAAGCAACGATGGACGGCGTGGTGCGCGCGCCTTCCGCATTTTCGATGACCTTGGGCTGCGTGCCTTCCATGACGGCCACGCAGGAATTGGTGGTGCCCAGGTCGATGCCGATTACTTTACCCATGGCGGGATCCCTCTCATGTCATTTGGTCAAGCAGACCGCCGAGCCCCGAAGCGGCCCGGCCCATGGCGGTGAAGAACGAAAGATTGTGAGAGCGGGATTCGAACCAGCCAGAGCGCCTGAAAAGCGCCAATCCAGGTCTTAATCCCGCGTCCCGTCGGATATAAGAAGGGTGATGCGGGGCCGCAAGGCGAAGCGTTCCGAACTGCCACGCCGACCCTATCTCCTTCACTAGCCAGAACGTTTGCACCTGGGATGAGGGGAAATCGGGGGCATGGACCTCAAAAATGTTGTAGGAACGCCACGTCCGCGCCATCGATCACATGCTAGTCTCGATGATGGAAGACAGGCTTCCGGGTCGTCATTTCGGATCGGAATCAGTCTGCCGTCGGAAGCGTCAGCCCCAGATGTGACATCGGGTTACGAAATAGCTGATGCAAGCACGAGAGCCCATCGCACCTTCACCGTCTACCGGTCCGGTGCTGCGAGTTCCAAAGGCATGAAAGACTTGATGCGTCCGTCCCGCACCTTCCGCCTGGTCCCAGCCCTCCTCCTGCCCCTCGTCGCCTTCCCGGCGAGCGAAGCTGGCGCGCAGAATTTCTTCGAGGAGCTGTTCGGCATCGGCAAGGCGGCCAAGCCTCCGGTGCCACCTCGCGGCGTGCCTCCGGCCGGGGCGCCTCAGCCGGGGACGCTGCTGCCGCCGGGCGCGGCGGGAGATGCGGCGCCGGAAGTACCAAAGGCGGCTCCGGCACCTCTGCGCCCCGTCGTCCTCAAGACGCCGAGCGATGACAACATCCTCGGTCAGGAGCTCTTGCTGAACGGCCTGACCGGCAGCCTCAAGATCGACAAGGCCGGCAGCGCGGCCACGGCGCGGATCACCCTGCCCGGCACCAAGATTTCGCAGCCGAGCGAGACCTGCAAAGTTCCGCTCTCCGGCGGCTCGCCGATCTCCCTCTCCTCCGAGGGACGCCCTCAAGGCGTGGCGCGCTACGAGATCGCGGGCGGCGAATGCCCGATTCGGCTCGAGGTTCTCGAAAGCAGCATCCTGGTGACGCCGCTGGGCGGCAGCCGTGTCTGCAGCTTCGCATCGGCCGATTGCGCCACGACTCCGTCAGGTCTTTGGGGGCCTGCGGCCGCGACCCTGATCCCCCGCTCAACCGAATTCGATTCCGGACGAGGGGTCGCCGACAAGGCGGTGCGCGACAACTATAAGGTGATGACCCAGCGCGCCCGCGGTCAGGACGTCCGCACCATCGTCACCGAACAAGCGGCTTTCTCTTCCGACCGAGAGCAGACTTGCCGGACTTATGCCCGCGAGGGCGCCCACGGCTTCTGCAACGTGCGCTTCACCGAAGCTCGGGCACTTTCCCTCGCGGCGAGGCTCGGTGCCAATACGAGCACACCGACGGCGAGCACGACGCCCAGGCCGCGCAAGGCGAAGCCGACGGTGGAGGGGACGAACCCCGACAGTGACGGTTCGCCGTTCGGAGAGTGAGGCGAGCCGGGCCTCTGCCGTTCAGGCTCGCCCGGCGCTGAAGGACAACATCGCCGGGTCGATGCCATTGCTGCGCAGGGTACGCTCGTATTTGGTGTCGAGCGCGGCATTGAAGATCATCTCCGGGTCCGCCGGGCAGTTGAGCCAGCCATTCGCGAGAATCTCGCTCTCGAGCTGACCCGCCTGCCACCCGGCGTAACCGAGGGCGAGGACTGCGCTGGCCGGCCCCGCCCCGTTCGCAATGGCCCGTAGAATCTCCACAGTGGCGGTGAGGCAGATCCCATCATCGATGATGAGCGTCGACTGATCGATGTGAAAATCGTCAGTGTGAAGCACGAAGCCGCGCTTGGCATCCACCGGGCCGCCCATCAGCACCGGAATATGGCCGACCTTCTCGCGCAGGCGGATCGCGTCGTCCTCGCTGGCAATGTCCAACTGGACTAGGAGGTCGGGCATGTTCAGGTCGCTGGCCGGCTTGTTCAGGATGATCCCCATCGCGCCATCGGCGGAATGGGCGCAGAGATAGATCACCGACTTCGCGAAACGCTCGTCCGTGAGACCAGGCATGGCCACGAGGAACTGGCCGTCGAGATAGGCGGAAACCGGATCATGTCGCATCGCATCATGCTACCTGGGCCGGATGGCTTGTCCAGCGGGGATGCGATCCGGTCGATCGGGATAACAGTGAAGGCGATCTCGCCCTCACCGCTGAGGCGACGGGAAGTGAAGAATTTTCCTCAGGGCTTTCCGAAGCTTCTGAGTTTCGATGGTCGAAGCATCGGAACTGGTCCGCTGGTTCTCCAGCCATACGAGAGATTCAGGGGCCTGTATGAGCGTTAGCCGGGCAAACTAAACCGTAGCAGATAGGTGCCATTCCGGATCGGCATCAACGCGATGATCTTCGTTCCGTGCTTAGAGAACACGGCCAGGGAAAGCCCTCCACGAGGCCGACATCGGCGGCGTCGAGCGGACTACACCATCTCGCCTCTCATCAGTTTGCAGCCTTCCATGAGGTCTGAGGAATCGAAACGGTCTTTTGCATCTCGATTCTGAGACGGACCCGGCGAGACTGAGGATGGCATATTCTCCGTTCTCGTTGGATACGGTCGCGACCCATTAAGGGAATGTGGACGGAGCCAGCTTCTCCGAGGCCTGCCTCGACACGCTCATGGGCTCGGGCTAGACCCTTCTCGCCCATTGGAGGGCCATCATGGCGCCGTTGGCCCATGGGCTTGCACACCACGTGGTGTGTGAATCGGTCATCGAGACCGAGCATGGGCTCCAGGCGATCTGAGGAGACGACGACGGATGACGATCCAGGTTGGCGACCACCTTCCCCAGGTGACCTTTCGCGTGAGCGGCGCCGGGGGGCCCGAGGCGAAGACCACCGACGACATCTTCAAGGGGCGCCGCATCGTTTTGATCGGTGTGCCCGGCGCATTCACGCCGAGCTGCCACCGCAATCACCTGCCCGGCTTCGTCGAGAAGCAGGAAGAGATCAAGGCACGCGGCGTCGATGCCGTGGCCGTCACCTCGGTCAACGACGTGTTCGTGCTCGAAGCTTGGCAGAAGGCGAGCAACGCCGAAGGGATCGAGTTCCTCGCCGACGGCAATGCCGAGTTCGCCAAGGCCATCGGCCTCGACATGGACGGAGCCGGGTTCGGCCTCGGACCGCGCTCGAAGCGGTATTCCATGCTGGTGGATGACGGCGTTGTGCGCGTTCTCAACGTCGAGGAATCTCCTGCAAAGACCGAGATTTCCGGCGTCGACGCCCTGCTCAAGGTCATCTGAACGGTCACATGTCGCGAGGTCGCGGCATCGCAGCCTCGTTGAACATCCGGCTGAGGGCGACCACGTCCGCGTGGTTGCCCGATACGAGATCGGTGATGTCGCCGACGATAAGCGCCTTGGCATGACGGCAGGCGACGCCGTAGCGTCCCGCCATGCAGGTGCAGCGCAGGCGGGGGCCACTCGGGCGGTCCTCGAGAGTCACTGCATAGAGATTCCCGCTGCTCCCCCGCACGGAAAACCGCATTGCCGCGATCTGCGGGCCAGGCGCTCCGAACGATCGCGTTTCCCGCTCGACATAACCGGCGGGCAGCCGCGTGATCGGCAGATGGATCGCCCTCGCTAGGGCGTTGATGTCAGGCGCGCCGTGCTCCCTCGCTGCGGCCAGGGCGATCTCCGCGCAGGCATAGGCGTCTTCCCCTGCATCGTGATGTTCGAAACGGATACCGAGCCGGGCGGCGACCTTGCCGAGACCGCATCCCTCCGGTGCGGGAAACACTTTTCGCGCGATCTGAAGGGTGCAGAGGGAAGCGAAGGCCGGAACGGCCATGCCATAGCTGTGGAGCGAAGCGCGTAGCACGCCCATGTCGAAGCCGGCGTTGTGAGCGAGAACCAGCCCGGACGAGAGGTCGGCCAGGAACTCCGCCATCACGTCCGGGAATTCCGGTTTCTGCCGGACATCCGCCGGCAGGATTCCGTGGACCCGTATGTTGCCGGGGGAGAAGCGCATCTCCCTGGGGCGGATCAACCGGGATTCACGCCGCACCACCGCCCCGCCCTCGATCCAGGCAAGGCCGACCGCGCAGGCGCTGTCGCGCCGCTCGTTGGCCGTCTCGAAATCGATGGCGAGCGTCGTCACGCCGTCTCCACCATGGCGAGCCAATCCTCCTCGCTCACCACCTTGACCCCATGTTTCTCGGCGTCCTTCAGTTTGGAGCCCGCCCCTGGCCCCGCGACGACGAGGTCGGTCTTGGCCGAGACCGAACCCGAGACCTTGGCGCCGAGGCGCTCGGCTGTCGCTTTGGCCTCGCTACGGGTCATACGCTCCAGAGAGCCGGTGAAGACCACGGTTTTGCCGGCGAAAGCGGGCGCCATGGCGGTCGCCGCCATCGGCTCGGTCTTCACCTCGCCGAGCAGGGCATGGACCGCATCGGCATTGTGCGGTTCGGCAAAGAACGCGATGAGGGAATCCGTGGCCACGGGGCCGATCTCGCCATCATCGGCGAAGATCCGGTAGGGATCTCCGGGACGTTGCTCCCGAGCTCGGGCCACAGCCGCCTCCACGGCGGCCTCATCGCCGTAATGGGCGATCAGGTTCGCCCGTTGGGCCGCGGTCGGGCGCCGGCCCGTCGCGACCTCGCCGCCTTCCGCCTCACCCGAGAAACCGAGTTCGAGCAACCGGTCCCGGGTCGTCGGTCCAACCCTCGGTACCGCCGAGAGTTCGAGCCAATCCGGTCCGGCTTGAGCGGTGGCGGCAGCGGCAAGGGCCTGCATCAGGCTCGGCATATCCGGAAAGCGTTTGGCCAGGGCCTTGGCGGTGGATTCGCCGATATGGCGGATGCCGAGGGCGAACAGGAACCGGTTGAGAGCCAGGCTGCGGCGCTCGTCGATGGAGGCCAGCAGGTTCTTGATCGCCTTGTCCTCATCGTCACCTTTTTTCTTCGCCTTCTTCGGCAACGGCTCACCCTCGGCGCGGCGCTCGGCCGAAAGCGCTTCGCGACGAGCGACGATGGCCTCCTTCAGCGGCGCGAACGCGAGGCGGAACAGGTCGGCGGGCTGTTTGATGAGGCCGGCTTCGAACAGCACCTCGATATAGGTCTGCCCGAAGCCTTCGAGATCGAAGGCGTTGCGCGAGACGAAATGCTTCAGGCGCTCCAGCCCCTGCGCCGGGCAAATGAGACCGCCGGTGCAGCGGCGTATCGCATCGCGCTGTCCGGTGCGCGGATTGACCTCGCGGACGGCGCGGCTGCCGCAGGCGGGACAGGTCTCCGGGAAGACATAGGGTTTCGAATCCGACGGCCGTCGCGTGAGATCGACATCCATCACCTTTGGGATCACGTCGCCGGCGCGTTGCACCACCACCGTGTCGCCTTCCCGGATGTCTCGCCCTTCGCGGATAAGCTCGCCATCCCCGCCGACGCCCTGGACGTACCCTTCGTTATGGAGAGTTGCATTCGAGACAACGACGCCGCCCACCGTCACCGGCTTCAATCGCGCCAGCGGGTTGAGCGAGCCGGTGCGGCCGACATTGATCTCGATCTTTTCCAAGATCGTGAAGGCCTTCTGCGCCGCGAACTTATGCGCCAGCGCCCAGCGCGGGCTGCGCGAGACGAAGCCGAGACGGCGCTGAAGTGCCAGTTCGTCGACCTTGTAGACGATGCCGTCGATGTCGTAGCCGAGGCCTGCGCGATCCTCCTCGATGGCGCGGTAATGCGCCAGCATGGCTTCCGCGTCGGCGCAGAGCACCGTGCGGTCGTTCACCGCGAATCCCCAGGAAGCGAAGGCCGCGATCATCCCGTGCTGCGTCGCCGCCGGTATCTCCGACATCTCGCCCCAGGCATAGGCGAAGAATTTCAACGGCCGCGAGGCGGTGATCTGGGAGTCGAGCTGGCGCAGGGACCCGGCCGCCGCATTGCGTGGATTGGCGAAGAGCGCCTTCCCCGCCGCTTCCTGGCGGGCATTGATGGCGGCGAAATCCGCATGCGAGAGATAGACCTCACCGCGCACTTCGCAGATCTCCGGCCAGTCCGTCCCCGCCAGCGTCTCGGGGATGCCAGAGACGGTTCGGGCGTTGGCGGTCACATCCTCGCCGACCTCGCCGTCGCCGCGCGTGGCCGCCGTCACAAGCTTACCCTCCACATAGCGTAGGGAGAGGGACAACCCGTCGATCTTCGGCTCGGCGGTGAAGGCGAGCGGCTCATCGGGCAGGTTGAGGAAGCGACGGACCCGGGCCACGAAATCGTGGACCTCCTCATCCGCGAAGGCATTGCCGAGCGACAGCATCGGCACCGCATGCCGGACCTTGGCGAATTTTTCCGAGGCCTTCGCTCCGACGGAGGCGCTTGCCTGTCCGGTGCCGGCGAGCTCGGGGAAGCGGGTCTCGATGGTCTCGAGGCGACGCCGGAGGGCGTCGTATTCCGCATCCGAGATCTCGGGTGCATCCTCTCCGTGGTAGAGCCGGTCCGCCTCCGCGATCTGCTCGGACAAGGCGGCGTGCTCGGCGCGGGCCTCCTCGGCACTCATGGCATCGATCGAGTCGGGCAAGGCGGATGCTGGCATGAACGCGTTTCACGGCTTTGGCTGGGACGCCGCGGGGTTTACCACATCACGGCACGACGACGGGAGGCCCCGCAATTGCGCCGCAGCGGACCAGCGGAGAGGTAACCTTCTGTCGAAAGCCTACGAATGGAAGAAGCGGTCTCGCGCGAACGTGTGACCGGGCTACCCTATATCGACCCCCACGCTCGCCCATCTGAGGGCGAAGACGTTTCGCTGACGGATTTTTATGTCTGCCAAACCGGCTTTCTCTGCACCTTGGCGCGACCGCGCCGGTCGCGTCTCGGGCCTGAAACTCGCGACGTTCCTGTTCGCACTGGCGCCAGGGCTCTGGCTCGCCACCGCCTATGGGTTCGACTCCCTTGGGCCGAAGCCGATCACCGCCCTCATTCACAGCACAGGAGAGTGGGCGGTGCGCTTCCTGCTGCTGTCGCTGGCGGTGACGCCGCTGCGGCGGATCGCGAACTATCCGAAGCTGATCCTGGTCCGGCGCATGCTCGGCCTCACGGTCCTTGCCTATGGGCTCGTCCATCTCGGTCTCTATATCGTCGATCAGAATTTCATCCTGACGAAGGTCGTGAGCGAGATCGTCTCGCGGTTCTATCTCACCATCGGATTTGTGGCCCTGCTCGGCCTCGCCGTCCTGGGGATCACGTCCACGGACGGGATGATCCGCCGTCTCGGCAAGGCCTGGCCGCGGCTGCACAAGACCGTCTACGTCATCGCGGTGCTCGGCCTGTTCCACTATTTCCTCCAGGCCAAGATCGACGTGTCGGCGCCGGTGTTCTGGACCGGCCTGTTCCTTCTGCTGATGGGATGGCGGGGAATGCAGCGCTTCCGCCTGCCGATGAACGCGATCACCCTCCTCGGCCTCGCCATCGCGACTTCCCTCGTCACCGCGCTGGTGGAAGCGGCGTGGTACGGGCTCAAGAGCGGCGTGCCCGCCAGCGCGGTGCTCGGAGCCAACCTCGAATTCTACGATGGCCTGCGCCCGGCCTGGTGGGTGCTCGTGACCGGCATCGCTCTGCTGCTGCTCAACGTGATGCGTCCGGCCATGAACGGGGGCCGAAAAGCCAGACCCGCCCCTCACCGGTCCGCGCAGGAAGCGGCCCAGGCGAGCTGATCGCTTGCGACAGGCCACTCCCTCGCGCACAAGCTCAGCGCCGTCCTGGTGAGCGGGCGTCTCGAACGTGAGGAAATTCCAGCGATGCGTGTCAGGCTTCTTGGAGCGGCTCTCGTCCTGACAGCCGTTCTGCCGTCCTTCGCCATGGCGGAATGTGCGAAGGCCGTGCCGCCGGACCCGGCGACGCGCCCGACGAAACCGGCCGCTCCCGTCAAGCCGGCCTGCCTCGACGCCAAGGGCGGATGCCCCGGCTGGGAGGCCTACACGTTCAACGACACGGTGAAGGCCTACAACCTGCAGATCGCGGCCTATCGTCCCCTGGCCGAGGCCTATGTGAAGGCACTGAACGCCTATGTGAAGGCGAGTAGCGACTACGCGCAGTGCGAGGTGAAGGCGCTGCAATAGGCGCCGTCTTCGCGGCACTGAGCCACCCGACCTCGCTTGACCCTCCTTGGGTGCAATGCCACAGCCTGCAGCATCGCCAGCGCCAGACAGGATGCCCGATGACCGCTCCCCTCGACCTTCTCGTCCTCGGCAATGCCATTGTCGACCTGATCGCGCGGACGGATGAAAAGTTTCTCGAACAGCAGGGCGTCCCCAAGGGCGCCATGCAGCTCATCGACGAGGACCGGGCGGAGAGCCTGTTCTCGGTGATGGGACCGGCCACCATCGTTTCCGGCGGCTCGGGTGCGAACACCGCGGTGGGTGCCGCTCTCCTCGGCGCGAAGACCGGCTTCATCGGCAAGGTCCGCGATGACGAGCTCGGCGGTCTTTTCGCTCACGATCTCAAGGCGACCGGCGTGTCCTTCGCTGTACCCGCCGCGTCGGAAGGACCGGCCACGGCCCGCTGCTTCATCCTGGTGACGCCGGACGGCGAGCGCACGATGAACACCTATCTGGGTGCCTGCCAGGGTCTGTCGCCCGCAGACGTGGACGAGGCCACCGTGGCGAGCGCCCGCACGGTCTATCTTGAGGGCTACCTCTGGGACCCGCCGGCGGCCAAGGACGCGTTCCGCAAGGCGGCGAAGATCGCCCACAATGCCGGCAACGCCGTGGCACTCACCCTGTCTGACGCGTTCTGCGTCGGCCGTTACCGCGAAGAATTTCTCGGCCTCATCCGTGACGGCAGCATCGACATTTTGTTCGCCAATATCAGTGAGTTGAAGAGCCTCTACGAGACGGAGGACGACGAGGCCGCGCTCAAAGCGCTGCGCGACGAGCGCAACCAGCGCGGCATGCATCTCCTCGGCCTCGTCACCCGGTCCGCCGAGGGCGCGATGGTGGTGAAGGGCGGCGAGATCCGCTCGATCGAGGCCGCGCCGGTGAACGAGGTGGTGGATACGACCGGCGCCGGCGACCTGTTCGCGGCGGGTTTCCTCGCCGGACACGCCCGCGGACTCGATTATGTGTCGAGCGCCCGGCTTGGCGCCCTGGCGGCGGCGGAGGTGATCCAGCATATCGGCGCCCGGCCGCAGCACGACCTCGTGGCCCTGGCCAAGGCACGCGATCTCCTCTGAAACCACCGCCATCGCACCCCCCGTTCGACCGCCATCGGACGCGATTTCGAGCGGAGCGCCGGATGGGTCCGATTCCGGTGCGGCAGACCCGCGAGAGCGGGCCTGCGAGGCTCAACCGAGCAAGCGCTCGAACAGCGACCTGACCTCGGCGCGGCGTTCATCGAGTTCCGCCGCCAGGGTCGCGGCATCCGGCAGGCCCATGGCGATGGCAAGCCGCGTCAGCGCCACCGACGCGCCCGCCTTCGATTCCGCTTCGCCCATCAGCCGCTGCCAATGGAGCGCGTCGTCGAAGAGGCGATAGGCCTCGCCGAGCCGACGGGCCTCGTTCACCGGCAGAAGGCCTCGGTTGCTGGCCTCGGCGAAGACGGATGACGCGTCGAGGCCGATGAGACCGGGATGGCGCTCCGCATGGGCCAGGGTCAGGGCCTGGGCCATGAAGTCGAGATCGAGCAATCCGCCCGGGGCCAGCTTGAGATCGAGCGGCCCCGAACATCCCTTTTCACTCGCCACGACCTGACGCATTTCGCGCACCGCGCGGTAGACCTCCGCGGTCTCACGCCGTGAACCGACGATGGTCCGAATCTGCCCCATCACCTCGTCGCCGAGGCTCCGATCCCCGGCGACGACGCGGGCTCGGGTGAGCGCCATATGCTCCCACAGATCGGCCTCCTCCTGCTGATAGGGGAGGAAACTCCGCACCTGCACCGCCACGGGCCCCTGCCCGCCGCCCGGCCGGAGGCGCAGATCGACCTCGTAGAGACCGCCGCGCCGGGTCAGCGCCGTCAACGCCGCCACCAGTCGCTGCGTCAGCCGGTTATAGGCCATGACCGCGTCGATGGCCTTCGGCCCGAGACTCGTCCGGTTCTCGGCATCGAAATCGTAGAGCACCACGAGATCGATGTCGGATTCCGCCGTCATCTGGTTGGCGCCGAGCCGACCGAGGCCGAGGACGACACAGCGTCCTCCGGGCACCTCCCCATGCTCGGCGAAGAACTGGCGCGACACCGCCTCGAGGCTGGCCTCCACCACGGCGTCGGCGATGCCGGCATAGGCCTGCCCCGCCGCCTGCGGCGACAGGATGCCCGTGAGCAACCGCGCGCCGGTGACGAAGCGCAGCTGCCGCGCCGCATCCCGGCTGCGGTCGAGGAAATCCTCGTAGGCCGCCGGATTGCCGACGAGCCCGCGATACTGCGCGGCGATGTCATCGGCATCCACCGTCGGCACGACGAAGGCGGGATCGATCACCGTGTCGAGGACATGGGGGCTGAAGGCGACGGTCTCGGCCAAGCGCGGCGCGCTTCCCAGCAGGTCGGCGAAGAGCAGACGCAGCCGGTCGTTCGAACGCAGGATGGTGAGGAGTTCCACCGCCGCCGGCATCCGCGCGAAGGCCCGGTCGAGGGTGTCCAGGGCCACATCCGGGTTCGGCGTGCCGCCGAGCGCCTGCATCAAGGCCGGGACGAGTTCGGTCAGGACCTCCCGGGCACGCGCCGTGCGGACGGCCGGACGCCGACCGAAATGCCAGCCGCGCACGGTCTCGGCCACGCGCTCGGGATCGGAAAAGCCCAAGGTCCGCAGGGTGGCGAGGGTCGCGGGATCGTCGTCCGTCCCGCTGAAGACGAGGTTCCCCACCGATGAGGACAGGTCCGGTTCGGCCTCGAACAGCAGCGCGTAATGCGCCTGCACCCGCCGGGCGTGCCGCATCAGGTCCGCCTCGAACGCCTCCGCATCGGCAAAACCCGCAAAGCGCGCGAACGCCGCGATCCCGGCCGCATCCATCGGCAGGCGCTGGGTCTGCTCGTCGTTCACCATCTGCAGGCGATGCTCGATGGTGCGCAGGAAATCGTAGGCCTGCCCCAGTTCGTCGCGCGCGGCGGCGTCGATCCAGCCCTCCTGGGTCAAAGCCGCCAGCATCGCGATGGTGCGGCGGCCGCGCAGGTCCGGCCGCCGTCCGCCGAAGACGAGCTGCTGGGTCTGGACGAAGAACTCGATCTCGCGGATGCCGCCGCGCCCGAGCTTGATGTCGTGCCCGGCGACCGCGATCGTGTCGTGCCCCCGCACGGCATGGATCTGGCGCTTCATCGCATGGACATCGGCGATGGAGGCGAAGTCGAAATACTTGCGCCACACGAACGGCCGCAAGCCCGCGAGGAAGTGTTCGCCCGCCGCGATGTCTCCGGCGATCGCGCGTGCCTTGATGTAGGCGGCGCGCTCCCAATTCTGGCCGAGATTCTCGTAATAGAGATAGGCGGAATTCAGCGAGATGGCCGTCGGGGTCGATCCGGGATCGGGGCGCAGCCGGTAATCGACGCGGTGGACGTAGCCATCGGCGGTGCGCTCCTGCAGCAGCTTGGCGATGCCCTGCGCGAGCTTGGAGAAGAACGGCGTCGGGGCCAGCCCCTCCTTCAGCTTGGCGATATCGGGATCGAAGAACACGACGAGGTCGATGTCGCTGGAATAGTTGAGTTCACCGGCCCCGAGCTTGCCGAGGCCGAGAATGACGAGGCCGGATCCGACCTGCGGATCGGCGGCATCATGCGGCTGAAACCGCCCGGCTTCCGCCGCCTGCAGCAACAGGGCGTCCGCCGCGGCATGGACAGACGCATCGGCAAAATCGGAGAGCGCCTTGGTCACCGTCGCCAGGGGCCAGAGCCCGCCGATATCGGCGAGAGCCACGAGGAGTGCATGATCGCCGCGGTTGCGTCGAAGCTCGACGGCGACGGCATCGAGATCGCGGACCCCTCCGCTCTCACTGCGTGCGGCGGAGCGCTGCCGGGCGATGAGGTCGGCCACCACGCGTTCGGGCGGGCTCTCCAGCATCGTGGCGACGCGCTTCGGGTTTCGCACCACGCAGCGCCATAGAAAGGGAGAATGGTCGGCGAGCCCGAGAAGCAGCGCCCGTCCGGCCTGGTCGAAATGGCCGAGAGAGGCCTCGACCTCCTGAAACCGTGCCGCCGCACGCTCGGGATCCATCAGGACGGGCGCCCTCGTCAGGCGCTGGGTCAAAGGCGCTTCCTCGGTCACAGGTAGTCCTTTCCCGGCTGGGCACGTCTCGCGACAGTGGGCCCCGGTTTTGCGTCAGAAAACGCGCGACACTTCAAAAGCCCAAGCTCGTGGTGGAAATCTGACGGATGGTACCTGCCTTGAGCGTCCGCGATGGGTGCAGGCTGTGTAAAAACTTCAGCACTTTGCAACGCAGGAGAACAATCTTCCATGGAAGACAGAGAAACATGAGGCCGAATGGTCGCAACAGCGACCTTAGAGGGTCGTTGCAGGAAATCCTTCTGCTTGCATCGGCCTGAGACGCGTTTTCACACAGCCTCGTTGGAAAGCGGACGGCTACCGTCGCAACGGCCAAGCTCTAAAAGATTGGTCTACTCACCAGTCCATTGGCAATGGACCTTCAATTTCCGGCACTCGGAACCAATAAGGATGTTCGTATAGGTTCAGACGCCAAAACTGAAGAACCTCTATTTCAATAACTGTCATACTGTTGCCGGGACTGCAGCACGCATTGGGCGGATCGCCGACCCAGAATTTTTGCTTTGTTCTTAAGGCGTTGTCAAAAGTTTTTTTACGATCTTTGCTTTCGTATAGGTACTGACTCCCGACGCCCATGATAAAATGCTTTCCGCAATTTTGGCACTTTACATGGACTAGCATTGCCTCTTTCGCATTCTCCAGATCGGATGGTTCAAAATCCTTGTATCGCGGTACACCGTTGCCCGACCAACGAGGTAACTCGTTGATTCGGCTCAAAATGTCATCGTAACGCACGTACATGGCATACGGTCTCAATCACTTCACTTCGGACGAAAGCGCGAAACTGGTGACATAGGTATTCTATTATTTGGCCGATCTGTGAACCCTGACCCGTGACGAAGCCCTAGTTCTACAGCGTAAAGCATCATAATTTATAGATCGTCCGCTATGGGTGCGGGCTGTGTAAGAACGTCGGTTTTTCGCTACGCCGGAGTGCAATCTCCCATGACGGACTGAGAAACATAGCTCGGATGGCCACGACAGCGACTTTTGAGGGCTTTCGCAGGAAATCCTTCTACTTGCATCAACACGAGACGCGTTTTCACACAGCCTCGGTGGAAAGCGGACATGCTGCCTTATGGAGCAACTCCATCAATGCTCGAGCTAGTGCATTTGAATTACAAGCCAAATTGCCATGCAGGCTATAGAAAAAGCGACAATTACTAGAAGTATAAAATTAGATGTGTGTTTTTTCGACAGCCAAAGTTTAATACTGATTGCTTTTGCGCCAATTCCAACAAACGCTGCAATGCTGGCCACTAATATAGTAATTAGAGGATAAACCATAAGAAAATCTATTGGATATAATCCAATTAATCCAAATATTGTCAAAACATCTACAAGAGCGATCAAAACTGCAGACAAAAGCAGCGCCCGCTTTGTGGGTAGCGCCATAGCAAGCGCCACTGACACTCCAATTACGACGAAGATCAATGGCTTGCCCTCGGGCTACGTGAACAACTCCTGTTTGCTCAACAAGCCGTTCTATCGCAAGTTCGCAGTCAGATGATGGACATTATCTGACGTCTCCGTCCTCTAAGGGTGCAGGCTGTGTAAAAACGTCGGCACTTCGCCACGCCGGAGCGCAATCTTCCATGGAAGACTGGAAACAACAGCTCGGATGGCCGCGACAGCGACTTTAGAGAGCTTCAGAAGAAAATCTTTCTACTTGCATCAGACCGACACGCGTTTTCACACAGCCTCGGTGGGAAGCGGGCTTTAGCCACCCGCCCGGAATCGGACGCTCCGTATTCGACTCAACCTTGCCGTAGACGCTTATCGTTCCCGTTCCGGAAAGCAGGCGTTCATTGCCGCCTTTGTTTGGAGGGATGGACCTCTTTGGATACGAAACCGTGCCTAAGGCTGCGTCGTCGAAGCCGCTCAGCGTAAGGCAATCAGATCCTTGATCCGCGTGGCAAGGGTTTCCAGCACGAAAGGCTTGGTCAGCACCTGCATCCCAGGCCTAAGGTGTCCGTTTCCGAGAACGGCGTTCTCAGCGTAGCCAGTGATGAACAGCACCTTCAGGTCAGGCCGACGCTCGCGCGCCGCGTCGGCCATCTGGCGCCCGTTCATCCCGCCCGGCAGGCCGACGTCCGTGACCAGCAGGTCGATGCGGACGTCCGACTGAAGCACCTTCAGTCCGGAAACGCTGTCGGCGGCCTCGATGGCCGTGTAACCCAGATCCTCCAGCACCTCTGTGACCAGCATCCGCACCGAGGGCTCGTCGTCGACGATCAGCACCGTCTCGCCCTGTCCGGCCCGCCCGACCTCGGCAAGCTGTCGGGCAACGTCGGCCTCGTCGGCTTCGCCGTAGTGGCGCGGCAGGTAGAGGCAAACCGTGGTGCCCGCGCCGACCTCGGAGTAAATGCGGACCTGACCACCGGATTGGCGCGCGAATCCGTAGACCATCGAAAGTCCGAGTCCCGTGCCCTCGCCGAGCGGCTTGGTGGTGAAGAACGGCTCGAACACCTTGGCCAGCAGGTCAGCCGACATGCCCGTGCCGGTGTCGCTGACGGACAGGCTGAGGTACTGGCCGGGCGGCATGTCGTGCCGGCGGGCTCCGGTTTCGTCCATCCACTTGTTGGCCGTCTCGATGGTGATGCGGCCTCCATCCGGCATGGCGTCCCGGGCGTTGATGCACAGGTTCAGCAACGCGTTCTCAAGCTGGCCCGGGTCGATCAATGCCGGCCAGATTCCCGACAGGCCGACGACCTCCAGGTGGATGGCCGGCCCGACCGTGCGGCGGATCAACTCCTCCATGTCCGTGACGAGACGGTTCACGTTGGTGGGCTTGGGATCGAGGGTCTGGCGGCGCGAGAAGGCCAGGAGGCGGTGTGTCAGGGCGGCGGCGCGCTTGGCCGCCCCCTGTGCCACCGTCATGTAGCGGTCGATCTCCGTGAGGCGGCCCTGCGCCATCCGGGTCTGCATCAGTTCCAGCGATCCCGAGATGCCGGCCAGCAAGTTGTTGAAGTCGTGTGCCAGCCCACCCGTGAGCTGCCCTACCGCTTCCATCTTCTGGCTCTGGCGCAAGGCCTCTTCGGCCAGCCGGAGCGCCTCGGCCTGGTGCTTGATCTCGGTCACGTTCCGGACGGAGGCGTAGATCAGGCCATCGCGCGGCACCGCGTTCCAGGACAGCCAGACGTCGCCGCCGTCCTTGTGGCGATAGCGGTTCTCGAAAGTGATCTGGGGCTCGCCGCGCGCAAGGCCAGTCGCGGCGGCCAGGGTGGAAGCGACGTCGTCGGGATGCACGAAATCGAGGAAGGGTCGTGCCCGCATTTCCTCCTCGCTCCAGCCGAGCGTCGCCGGCCAGGCCGGGTTCAGGCTGACGAAGTAGCCGTCGAGGTTGGCCACACAGAGCATGTCCGACGAAGCCTGCCAGACCTGATCCCGCTCCGCCGTACGGGCAGCGACCTGACGCGCGAGGTCGGCCTCGGTCCGCGTACGGGCGGTGACGTCGTGAACGAACACGTGGAAGCCGTCGACGGTCCCATCCGCGGTACGGCGGGGCAGGTAGCGGATCTCGGCGATGCGGGGCTCCCCGTCGCGGCGTGGCCAATCGAGTTCGAAGGTGACCGCCTCGCCTGCCAGGGCACGATCCATGTGGGGCTTGCGCGCTGCGTATGCGTCCGGCCCGAGGAGGTCCCTTACATCCCGCCCGACGATGTCCGCTGCGGGCACCGAGAACCAATCGTCATAGGCCCTGTTGGCAAAGCGATAGACGTGGTCGGCGCCAATGAAGGAGATCAGGACCGGCAGCGCATCCGTAATCAGCCGGAGCTCGCGCTCGCCCGCCTCGGCGCGCTTCTCGACGGTGCGCCGCTCGGTAATGTCGGAGAAAAAAATGGCAACGTGGTTCGCGGCGGGATCGCCCGTCCGTAAGGCGCGCACGTCGAACCAACGCCCGAATACGTCGGCGTAGTGCTCGAAATGCGCCGGCTCGCCGGTCAGCGCGACGCCCCCGTAGGTGTCGAACCAGTACCGCTCAAGGTTGGGCGCGAACTCGCTCACCCACCTGCCGGCGACGTCGGCGCCCGTCTGCCGCACGAAGGCGGGGTTGGCCTCGAGGATACGGTAATCGACGGCCCGGGTGCCCTCGAATTTCATCTCGACAATGCAGAACCCGACTTCGATGCTCTCGAACAGGGTTCGGTAGCGCGCCTCATTCTCCCGCAGGGCGATCTCGGCCAGGGTCCGCTCGGTGACGTCGTGCCCTTCGACGAAAATGCCGCTGATGCCCCCGTACGCGTCGGTGATGGGCTGGTAGATGAAATCGAGGTAGCGCTCGTTGATCGGACCGCCCGGTACGGCCTGGACGGCGTACCGGGCACCCGTCGCCCGGTGTGCATGGCCCGAGCGGAAGACGTCGTCGAGCAGGTCGACGTAGCCTTGGGCGGCCGCGTCCGGCAGAGCCTCTGCAACCGTGCACCCGCCCACGTCGCGGTGGTCGATGGCCCTTTGGTAGGCGGCGTTTGTCAGCGCGAAACGATGCTCCGGTCCGGTCAGCAGGGCAATGAAGCTCGGGGCTTGCTCGAACATCTGGGCGAGCGAGGCCGACTGGGCGCGCAGGCTGCGCACTTCGGCTTCGAGTTGCTCGCGGGACAGGGTTTCGGGTTCCGGAAGGATCACGGGTTGCATGCGGGCCGGGTTAGCGTGGGATTGTGTTGCGCGCGAGGACTTCGGGCGAGACGCCATACATCATGCGAAGTGATACGCCCTCAGTTGGATCGCCCCGCGCCAATTGGCTCAGATACTATTTTGGAAGCTCCACAATGGCGCCTCGACCGCGCAGATGACTCCTTTGGGTGCGTAGTCGTGACCAAGCCGTTCGTCTTGCTTTGCATCTCACAAAACAAACTCCCGCTGCGCCGTTGTGCCGTGAGCGAGAGACGACGGTGACCGGGAGTTTTGTAAGGCCGTTTCAGGCCGGGAGGGTCATGACGACGCGAAGTCCCGGCCGATTGTCTTCCAGCGCGAGTGTGCCCTGATGAAGGCGCACCACCGCGTTGATGAGACTGAGCCCGAGCCCGAAGCCCGGCAGGGACCGCGCTTCCTCGAGGCGGACGAACCGGCCGAGCACACGCCCGCGGGCCTCCTCGGGAATGCCGGGACCGTTATCCGCCACGATCACCGCGATGCCCGATCCGCGCTCTTCCGCCGTGACATGGACCGCTCCACCCGAGCCGCCATATTTCACGGCGTTGTCGATGAGATTGGCGAGAGCCTGCCCCACGAGCTCGCGGTTGCCACGGATCAGGAGCCCTTCGGGCGCCTCGATGACGAGGTCCATGCCCCGCTCGGAGGCCAGCGCCTCATAGAGTTCGCCGACCTCCTGCGCGACGAGGCCGAGATCGAACCGGGCCATGATCTCCTGCGCACTCCCGGCTTCCAGCCGCGCGATCATCAGGAGGGCATTGAAGACCCGGATCAGACCGTCGCTCTCCTCGATGACGCCGTCCAGAGCGAGGCGTAACTGCTCGGGCGTGTCGGCGCCGTGAAGTGCCTCGTCGGCACGGTTGCGGAGGCGGGTCAGCGGCGTCTTGAGATCATGGGCGATGTTGTCGGAAACTTCGCGCAAGCCCCGCAGCAACTCACCGATGCGTTCGAGCATCTCGTTCAGGTTGCTCGCCAGGCGATCGAGTTCGTCGCCGTTGCCCGCCACCGCGAGGCGCCCATCGAGGTCGCCGGCCATGATCCGGCGCGTCGTCTCCGTCATGGCGTCCACCCTCCTGAGGACGCGGCTGGCCACGAACCATCCCCCGACGACGCCGAGGATGACGACGAGGGCCACCGAAGAGCCGAAGGTCGTGGCGATGATGGAGCGCAGCCGGTCCCGCTCCTCCACGTCGCGCCCGACGACGAGGCGAAACCCTCCGGGAAGGACGAAGACCTGCATGATTGCGTGGCGATCGAGCACGTCGGACTGACCGCTGCGGGCATAGGCGGCTTCGGTCTGGCCGGGCTGGGCCAGGGTTCCATCCGCGAGCGCTCCGACATTGCCGACGACCCGCTCGCCCGCCGCGGTGGTCACCAGATACAAGGAGGCGCCGGGTTCGCCGGCCCGGCGCTCGACGACGGAGATCAGCCGGCGTAGCCCTCCGGCCTTGTACTGGTCCGACAGGCCGTTGATCTCGGCCTCGATGGTCGACACCATCTGGTCGTCGAGGACGCGGCTCGCATTCCAGGCGACATAGCCCAAGGCCAGGAAGGCGAAGGTCGCGAAGACGACGAGATAAGCGAAGGACAGTTTGAAGGCGGTGGTCCGGAACAGGTTCCGGATGCGCGCGGGCGCCGGTTCGGCCGCGCTCACGACGCGACCGGCTCGCGGGGCGGTTCTTCCGGCCGCAGAATATAGCCGGCACCGCGGATCGTATGGATCAGGGCGGTGTCGAAATCCTTGTCGAGCTTGGCCCGCAAGCGGGAGACATGAACATCGATGACATTGGTCTGCGGGTCGAAATGGTAGTCCCAGACATGTTCGAGCAGCATCGTCCGGGTCACGACCTGCCCGGCATGGCGCATGAGATATTCGAGCAGCCGGAATTCGCGGGGCTGGAGCAGGATCTCATGGCCGCCGCGGGTGACGCGATGCGACAGGCGATCGAGATGCAGGTCCCCCACATGATAGGATGTCGCCTCGGCGCTGCCCGGCGAGGAGGCGCGGCGCCGGGCCAAGACTTCCGCGCGGGCGAGGAGCTCGGAGAACGCATAGGGTTTCGGCAGGTAATCGTCGCCGCCGGCCCGCAACCCCTTCACCCGGTCGTCGACTTGCCCGAGGGCCGAGAGGATCAGGATGGGGGTCGTGACCTCCTGCTCGCGCAAGGAGCGGATGAGCGACAACCCGTCGAGCTTCGGCAACATGCGGTCGACGATGAGGACGTCGTAATCGCCTTCCCGCGCCAGGGCGTAGCCATCCAAGCCATCGACGGCATGGTCCGGCACATGGCCGGCTTCCTTGAAAGCCTTGACGAGATAGGACACCGCCTCGCGGTCGTCCTCGATGATGAGAAGGCGCATGGGACCGGACGATACGGGGTCGGGAATGCGCGGGAAAGCCGCGTGAGCATGGATCGGCACGAAGCCCCCTCCCCTCTTGTAGAGACAGGATGGGAGTGTGCCGGGCCTCGTCTTACCGCCCTTTGGCCGGATCATGACCATCCGGTAAGAAAAGCGACGCCAAAAACGCAAAACACCCGCCTCAAAAGAGACGGGTGTTTTGCGGTGATCGTTTATTGGGAGTGTATGTTTCCTGTTCTGTGCAGGTCTGGCGGCGACCGACTCTCCCGTGTCTTGAGACACAGTACCATGGGCGCTGGTGTGTTTAACGGCCGAGTTCGAGATGGGATCGGG
>NZ_VMOA01000068.1 GCF_020662345.1 Methylobacterium sp. W2
TGGTGGCACCGATGCGCACCCGCTGGATGGTGGCGGGGCGGTGGGTGGTGTTGTTGGCAATGAGGGGGCGGGTCAGCGCGACCTTCACCGGACGTCCCGCTGCCTTGGCACCGAGCGCCGCGAGGACCGCGTCGGCGCGCACGAACAGCTTGCCGCCGAATCCGCCGCCGACGTAGGGGGAATCGATCCGGACGTTCTCCTTCGGGATGCCGAGGATCTTGGCGACGCTGCCATGGCCCCAGGCGATCATCTGGTTCGAGGTCCAGAGGGTGACCTTGTCGCCGTCCCAGGCCGCGACGGTCGCGTGCGGCTCCATCATGGCGTGGCTCTCGTCGGCGGTCGTGTAGGTCGCGTCCACGGTCACGGGCGCCTTGGCGAAGGCCCCCTCGAAATCGCCGACGCGCTCCTCGCCGTTTCCGCCGCTGCCCTCGCCGCTGTCGCCGGGAACCGGCTTTGCTCCCCCCGCCTCGGCGGCGAGGTCGAACTTGCCCGCCTCGGGGGCGTAGTCGACCCGCACGAGGAAGCTGGCCGCACGGGCCTCCTCGAAGGTCTCGGCCACCACCACCGCGATGGCCTGGTGGTAGTGCTGCACCTGGTCGCCGCCGAACAGGTAGGCGGTATTCATCGTGCCGCGTTCGAGGCGGGGCGTGTCGAGGGTCGTGACGATGGCGAGCACGCCGGGCGCGCGCTTGGCTTCGTCGACCTGCATCGCGCGGATGCGGCCCTTGGCGATGCCGGCGCCGATCACGTAGCCGTAGGCCTGGTTCGCCGCCACGTCGTGGCGCTCGTAGGCGTAGGGCGCCGTGCCGGTGGTCTTGTACTTGCCGTCGATCCGGTCGGTCGGCTTGCCGACGACCTTGAGCTGGTCGATGGGGTTCTGGGTGGCGGGGGTATCGAACTTCATGGCTCAGGCCCTCGCTTCGGTGATCGCAGCCGTCAGCGTGCGCTCGGCCAGCTTCAGCTTGTAGGCGTTCTCGTGCGTCGGCTTGGCGCCGGCGAAGACCTTGTCGGTCACCGCCTTGGCGCCCCGGGCCATGTCGGTTTCCGCCGCCTCGACCCGCCAGGGCTTGGGGGCGACGCCGCCGAAGGCGACCCGGCCGGACCCGTCGGGCTGCACCACCGCCGCCACCGAGACCAGGGCGTAGGCGTAGGAGGCGCGGTCGCGGACCTTGCGGTAGATGTGCGTCCCGCCGAGCGGCTTCGGCAGGGTGACCGCGGTGATGAGTTCACCCGGCTTCAAGGCCGTCTCGATCTGCGGGGTATCCCCCGGCAGGCGGTGGAAGTCGGCGATGGCGATCTTGCGCGTAGCGCCCTTGGCATCGACGGTCTCGACGGTGGCGTCGAGGACCCGCATGGCCACCGCCATGTCGCCCGGATGCGTGGCGATGCAAGCTTCACTTGCGCCGATCACCGCCAGTTGACGGCTGATACCGTCCAGGGCTGAGCAGCCCGAGCCGGGCTGGCGTTTGTTGCAGGCCTGGGCGGTGTCGTAGAAATATGGGCAGCGGGTGCGCTGGAGCAGGTTGCCGGCGGTGGTCGCCTTGTTGCGCAACTGGCCCGAAGCGCCGGCGAGCAGCGCCCGGCTCAGCACGCCGTAATCCTTCCGCACCCGTGCATCGGCGGCAAGATCGGTGTTGCGCACCAGGGCACCGACCCGCAGGCCGCCCTCCGGCGTCGGCTCGATGGTGTCCAGGCCGAGCGCGTTGACATCGACGAGGTGGGCCGGGGTCTCGATCTGAAGCTTCATCAGGTCGAGGAGGTTGGTGCCCCCGGCGATGAACTTGGCGTTCGGGGTGCGGGCGACCGCGGCGGCGGCTTCCGCAGGCGAGCCCGGACGCTCGTAGGTGAAGGACTTCATGCGGGCCTCCCGGCGACTTCGGTGATCGCCTCGACGATGTTGGAATAGGCGCCGCAGCGGCAGATGTTGCCGCTCATGCGCTCGCGGATCTCGGCCTCTGTCACCTGAGAAGCGGCGTTGAGGTCGGCGGTCACGTGGCTCGGGATGCCGGCCTTGATCTCGGCCAGGACCGCCACACCGGAGCAGATCTGGCCAGGCGTGCAGTACCCGCACTGGTAGCCGTCGTGCTTGACGAAGGCCGCCTGCATCGGGTGCAGAGTGTCCGGCTGGCCGAGCCCCTCGATGGTGGTGATCTCTGCGCCCTGGTGCATCACCGCCAGCGTCAGGCAGGCATTGATGCGTCGTCCATCGACGATCATCGTGCAGGCGCCGCATTGGCCGTGGTCGCAGCCCTTCTTGGAGCCGGTCAGGTGCAGGTGCTCGCGCGCCGCGTCGAGCAGGCTGGTGCGGGTGTCGAGCTCCAGGTCCCGGCGCTGGCCGTTCACCGTCAGGCTGACCTTCATACGTGTCGGTCGGTCCATGGAAGTAGTCTCCGCGTGGGCTCCGCGCGGGAGCGAGGTCAGGGCGGCGGCGGCACTCCCGCCGGCCACCAGTTCGCGTCGGTTCAAGTCGAAGTCTCCAGGACCTGTCATGTGTTCTCCCAGCCGACGGCGTATGCGGCACGGCTATCCGACGGTAGACGCCCTGCGCCGCCCCAGGGCGGACGTGGCTGTCTGGATCCAATCTAAGCTAGCGCTCGATCCGACCTTAATCAGGGGTCGAAATCGGCATGCCCTGATGAGTCGCACTCATGAATCAGCCGCGAGCCTGTCCTGTTCGGATGTCGGCTGCCGGCGAGCGCTTGCCATGACCGACCCGATCAGCAACGCGCATCCGGCGCTTCCGATGCCGGCGCGCGCGATCACAATCCCCATAGGACGGGCGCCGTCCTCCCGGATGGCGGCCAGCGCCGGGCTGGGGATGCCGATGCCGTCGGTGGCGTTCGACGCGATGCCCTGCCCGGGACGGCTCGCTCGGAGCCATCCGCCGACCTGCTGGAGGAGCGGATCACCGCCGAAGTGGCGGGGCCCCAAGGGCGTGAAGGTTCGCGCGACCAGGTGCGGATCGATCCGGTTCATCGGGATGTTCGGCCAGCGATCACCCTGTACGCCGTGATGGTTGGGCAGAAGACGTCGCAGTTCTGGCAGAGGGGCCGCCCGTCTCACCGCCGCAATTGTCGCATAATCCGTCCACGCTTTCTTAACGGTGAGCGGGTCGCTCATGCGAGCCTCGGTGGTCAATTCGATTTGGTGGTGCTCGTGCGTGAATGGCCTGGAAGAGGTGCGCGGGCGGGGCTCGCGATCTCACTGCTTCTTACCCTGGTGGCTTGTGCCGGGCGTCCGACTGGCGTGCTCCTGCCGATTGCCGATGTCGGCCCCGCGCCCGGCACGTCGCATGTCGACATGCTCGTCGCCACCACGCGCAAGTCCTCCACCGATCGCGGAGTGCTGTTCTCCGGCGAGCGCGGCAATGCCGTGACTTACAGCGATCTGTCGATTTCCATTCCGCCCGATGCAATCCGCCAGCCTGGGTCGGTGCAATGGCCCAAATCCGTGCCGGGCAATCCGGCCACGGACTTCGTCGCCCTGCGCGCCGATCCGATCGACCGCTCCAGGGTTTCTGCCTGGACGAGTCGCTCAATGCGGCGTGGGGCCAAGCGCCATGTCCTCGTCTTCGTTCACGGCTTCAACAACAAGTTCGAGGACGCCGTCTTCCGGTTCGCCCAGATCGTGCACGATTCTGGTGCCGAAGTCGCACCGGTGCTGTTCACATGGCCGTCACGCGGCTCCGTACTCGCCTATGGGTACGACCGGGAGAGCACCAACTTCTCACGCAACGGGCTTGAGACTCTGCTGCGGGATCTGACCAGGGACCCGAATGTCGGCGAGGTGACGGTGCTGGCTCATTCCATGGGCAATTGGCTCGCCCTGGAGAGCCTTCGCCAGATGGCGATCCGCGATAAGCGCGTCGCCCCCAAAATTAGGAACGTGATCCTGGCAGCCCCTGACGTCGACATGGATCTTGCCAGGGGCGCCTTCCACGACATGGGGAAGGATCGCCCTCGGCTGACGCTGATGGTCTCCGGCGACGATCAGGCACTCGCTGTCTCCCGGCTGGTGTGGGGTGACAGCGTGCGGCTCGGCGCCATCGACCCGATGGCGGAGCCATACCGTTCCGAACTGGAACGAGAGAACATCGCCGTCCTGAACCTGTCCTCGGTCAAGTCGGACGACGCGCTTAATCACGGCAAGTTCGCCAGTGGAGACGTGGTGGCGCTGCTGGGCAAGCGTCTCGCCGATGGCCCGCCGATCTCCGACGGACAGATCGGCATCGGCGACCGGCTCGTCAGCACGGCGGCCGGTGCCGCATCGACGGTGGCGACCGGCGCGGCGCTCGCAGTGGCGGCCCCCGTCGCCCTGATCGACCCGCAGACGCGCGAGACCTACGGCGAGCACCTTTCGAACGTCGGCTCGGGCATCCGTGACACCGTGGGCTCGACGGCCGACCTCGCGGGAGCGCCGATGCGGGCCGTCACCGGTGGTCGTTGAGCCCGTATCTCCCTCCGGGGGGGGGCTGAAAATTTTTCCTGTCTGCCCCCCGTAACGACCGATGACCCCGCACGGCGGGGCCGACACACGGAGTTACGCATGACACGCATGGTCAAGGTCGCCAGCCTCGCAGTCGCCATGGCGCTTACCGGCGCAGGCGGGTTCGGCTCGGCGGCCCGGGCGGCGGAGGAGAAGACGGTGACGGTCGGCGGCGCGCCGATGTACCCGTCGAAGACCATCGTCGAGAACGCGGTCAACTCAAAGGACCACACCACCCTCGTCGCTGCGGTCAAGGCCGCTGGCCTGGTCGAGACGCTCTTGGGCAAGGGACCATTCATCGTGTTCGCGCCCACCAACGCCGCCTTCGCCAAGCTGCCTGCCGGTACTGTCGATACGTTGGTGAAGCCCGAGAACAAGGCGACGCTGACCAAGATCCTGACCTATCACGTGGTGGCCGGGACCATGACCGCAGGCGATCTCCAGAAGGCGATCACGGCCGGCGGTGGCAAGGCTTCGCTCAAGACGGTCGAGGGCGGCAGCCTCACCGCCGAGGAGAAGGGCGGCAAGATCGAGCTCATCGACGGCAAGGGCGGCAAGTCCACCGTCACCATCGCCGACGTGACCCAGTCGAACGGCGTGATCCATGTCGTCGATACCGTGCTGATGCCGAAGTAACTCTCGACGTAGCGAGACCTTTCGCGGCTGCCCGGACCCTGTCCGGGCAGCCTTTTTCATGCCGCGATGCAGACGCTTCGGGGCGGTGACCGTTCCCACCACCCGATGGGATCGATTCACTCGTCCGGTCCGTCGAGATGTTGGAAGTCCCGGGGGGGCAAACCGGTGCCCTCTTCCGGGCGGCCTGCAGCAGGCGACGCCGCAGCCCTTCCGGAAGGGGTCAATCGCGAACCGGACCGTTATGACGACGCGTCGCGCCCCCTCACTGAAGTCAGCTCACAGGGCGGATCACCGGGGCGGTGCGCGCCGCGGTCTCGCGGAGTGAACGGTCGGCATAGGTGCCGTGCACCGCGGCCCGGCCGCCATGGGCGTAGAGGTCGAGCACCAGGGCGGAGTGGATGAAGGCCAGGTGGCTGAAGGCCTGGGGGAAGTTGCCGAGGAAGCTCTGGTCCTCCGCCACCTCTTCGGCATAGAGGCCGACATCGTTCTGCAAAGCCCGCAAGGCCGCGAAACGCGTCTGCGCCTCCTCCTCCCGGCCGAGCCAGGCCAGGGCATCCACGAGCCAGAACGCGCAGATCAGGAACGTGCCCTCGTGCCCCGGCAGGCCGTCGTCGTTGCGATAGCGATAGACCAGTGGACCGTGGCCGAGACGGGCGATGATGGTGTCCACGGTGCGGGCGAAGGCCGCCTCGTCGACGGGGAAGCCCACCATGGGGGCGATCAGCAGGGCGGCGTCCACGTCGTCGCTGCCGATGAATTGCGGATAATAGCCCTCCGCGTGGATGCCCTCGCCATTGACGCGCTCGACGATCCGGTCCCGCTCGGCGCACCAATCCGGCCGCTCGCCGAAGAGGCGGATGGCCCGGTCCAGCGCCACCCAGTTCATGATGGCGGCATGAAGGTAGTGCTCCTCGGGCTTGCGCGGCTCCCAGAGCCCGGCATCCTTCTCGTGCCAGTGGGCGGCGGAGAAGTCCGCGAGGCGGATCGCCTGGTCCCGCGCCGCGTCCGAAATGGTGCCGCCGAGACGCTCGTAGAGGTAGAGCAGGTCGAGGACCTGACCGTAGGCATCGCTCTGGTGCTGTTCCGACGCCAGGTTGCCGTGGTTGACCGGGCGGCTGCCGCGCCAGCCCTCGAAATGCCCGATCTCGCGCTCCGTCAGGTCGGCCTCACCGGCAACCGCATAGAGCGGCCGGAGACCGCCGCCCTCACGCTCGGACAGGGTGCTGACAAAGCCGAAGAACGCCTCGGCCTCTGCGACCATGCCGAACTTCTTCAGGACGTAGAAGGAGAGGCAGGCATCCCGGATCCAGCAGAAGCGGTAATCCCAGTTGCGGATTCCGCCGATTTCCTCGGGCAGGGAGGTGGTGGCCGCCGCCACGATGGCGCCGCTCGGCGCGTAGGTGAGTGCCTTGAGGGTCAGGGCGCTGCGGGTGAGCTCGTCGGCGAACGGTCCGTCATAGAGGGCGCCCGCCGCCCAGCCGGCCCAGGCCCGGCGGGCCCGCTCCATCAGCTCGCGCGCCGCTGGAACACCGCCTGCTCCCACACCGTCGTGCCGGGTGCCGGACGTGTAGAGGGCGAAGCTGCGCGCCTCGCCGCCTTTCACGGTGAAGCGCGCGACGGCCCGCCCATCCTCGGCGGCAAAGCCCGTTTCCGACACGAGGCTGGGCAGGCCCTCCCCCGTGATGAGGCCGTCCGCGATGGCGAGGTCGGCGAAGGTTTCCGCGAAGCCCGCCAGCGGCCGGTAGTCGGCCCGAACCGGCACGGCACCCGAGCCTCCGGCGACGAGGCGGATCAGGCTCGGATGAGCCTCCCCCGGTTCCGGCGCGACCATGAAGTCATGAAGCGTCAAGACGCCTGACGCCGTGGTGAAGGTCGTCTCCAGGATGTTGGTGCGGGCGAGATACATCCGCTGAGTCTCGAAGGGCTCGTCGGGCTGCACGACGAAGAAGCCGCCGCGGGTCCGGTCGAGAAGCCGCGAGAAGACCGGCTCGGCATCGAAGCGCTCCAGGCAGGCCCAGTCGATGGAACCGTCCCGCGCCACCAGGGCAGAGCCATGGCAATTGCCCAGGAGGGCATAATCCTCGATCCGCTGGTAGTCGCGCGCGTCGGGCGTCGTCATGACGGTGATGGTCTCCTGCAGCGCGCCGATGCGTGGCGCCGGTATGCCCGTCCCCGTCTCACGGCGGCGAGCGGGGTTATGGTCGTCGAGAGTTCCGGAAGGACGGTCTTACGGCGCGAGCCGGAAGGCGGGCTCGAGCAGGCCCCGCACTCCGGCGGTCACCAGGAGGGTGCGCCCGTGCTCGGGATCGGCGTCGCGCTCGTCCCGGCTCATGCCCTCATAGGCACTGGTGATCAGCAGGCGATCGAGGTCCGGCCCCGCGAAGGTCGGGCACGAAGGGCGGGTCACCGGCAGGGGAACCGTGCGCACACGCTCGCCCTCCGGACTGTAGGCATCGATGCAGGATGCGCCCCAGCGGGTGCACCAGATCCGGCCCTCGGCATCGACCGCCGCGCCGTCGAGACCGCCCTCCCCGCCGCGATGATCGTAGAGCGTCGAAGGCACGCCCGTCGGCAGGCCGGTGCGGGGATCCAAGCTGACGCGCTGGAGCAGACCCGCATCGGTGTCGGCGAAGTAGCCGGTCGCGCCATCGGGCGAGAAGCAGATGGCGTTCGGGATGGTGAAGGATCCGTAGAGGCGCGTCACCCGGGTGCCGGCGACATGGTAGATCGCGCCGCGTCCCGGCTCGGCCCCGCGGCCCATGGTGCTGATCCAGAGGGCGCCGCTGGGATGCACGCGGCCGTCGTTGGAGCGGGTGCCTGCATCCTCCGGCTCCAGCGGACAGAACAGCTCGAGCTCTCCATCGCCCAGCCTGCGCAAGTAAAGCCCATCCTCGGCGGCGAGGAGGTGACGGGTCTCGTCCACCGCCGCGACGGCGCTCGCCATGAAGGGCAGGCTGTGCCGGCGGGACGTGCCGTCCTGGAGCGGGGTCTCAAACAGGTGCCGCTCCAGGATGTCGACCCACCACGCCGTGCCGGTACGCGGATCGTAGCAGGGGCCCTCGCCGAGATGGCAGCGGTGTGAGTCGAGGATCGTGATGGTGTCCATGCTCGTTCCTTAGTGGTGGCGCGGGTCGCGGAGGTCGGGCCTTCGTGGGAGCTTGACCGGCTCATGAGGGAACGGTCTGGCCGCTCGGCGCTGTGCACGGCGCGGCAACCGTCGTCTCGGCCCGCCTCCTGTCCCGGTGAGACCCGCCTGCGCGCGAAGGTTGCGCGATCCCATGACCGCCCCACACCCTTCGCTGCCGGAACCGGGGCATCGCCCTCGATGAGCACAAAGCGGGATTGCCTGTCGATCAGAGCAATGATGTCTCGAGGGGACGAATGGACGTTATGCGGCCGCTCTGATGGATCGCCTGAGAGGACCCCCCTATCGGGGACCACCGCCACGACGCATCGCGATTTCCTGGCCTTCCTGATTCAGGGCGCCCGAGGGTGCCATCGTCTCGTTCGGGACCGACATCATCCCGTTCTTCGCGGTTCGCGACGGAGGCCTGTTCTCATGCGGGTAGCCGGCGGCTTGCTTCAAAGTGAGGGCACGGCGAGCACCCGATACCGTCTTGCTGCGGGCGCGAGCGTTTCGGCGGCGCTCACTCTCCTTGCTGACACGTTTGACCGCCGCGGCAAGGAGTGCGGCCTTCTCGCGTGTCCCGGAATTGTCCGTCGCGGGATGGGCACCGGACGGGGCCGATTTTCCGCGCACCTCACGGCGTTGTCGGCGAGACACATCGCGCGCCCGGTCCCGTCTTTCCCGCAGCAGCCGGATCAGGTCGGACAACCCGGCATCGTCCACCGCATCCAGTCCTGGCCGGTGGGAGCGGCCGACGAGATCGTTCTCGCTTGCATCCAGCAGACGGGCTTCACGGCGTCGCGAAACAGACATTCATCCTCCAGCTGTTACGAATTGTGATGCGGCAACACCCATCGACGAAGAAACGTTGCCCGCCGTAACACTCATCGGTCGAGGTGTTGTGCGATCTCACCCCAACACCGCAGGCGCTTGGGATTAACAGGCCCCTTTCGTCCGTGGCGAGTGCTGCTGGGAAGCACGCTCTGACTTTCTCTTCTTCGCACGACCCTACAGGCCGTCGAAAGTTTTGGAAGGATCATTGGGACAGTACTTGGCCTGATCCCGTTTGGTGGCCCCGGTGCGAGGTCAGGGCCAGGGTCACATCAACGCAGGGACAGAAGGGTCAATTATAGATAAGACATTTTTTCGCAGGGTAAAAATTATAATATGTGAGTGTGTATAGTTGCCTTTGCGATAGTGTCGCGCCGAATTTTGTGCGATGGCGTACCAATTCTGTTAACAGCTCACGCACAGGATCACCCTCGGACACAACCGATGGCCCTCGCCGTGCAACTCCCCCACATCTTATCTGGCGAAGCCGCAAGCGACGATGGCTTGGCCGATCACGAATTGAGAGATGCAGCTCCTGCAGCCGCTTTCACTGACATCGTAGCCTTAGCCACTCGCATGTTTGATGTCGAAGCGGCTTTCGTTTCCCTGCTCGATAAAGAGCGCCAAGTGTTCCAGGCGCATATGAGTTCGAGCGTGTATGAAATCAGCCGCGAGGCCGCATTTTGCTCACATGCATTGTTGCAAAAAGACGCCTTCGTGATCTTGGATGCCGCTCTTGATCCACGTTTCGAGGACAATTCCTACGTTGTCGGAGCGCCGCACATCCGCTTCTATGTTGGCGTCCCGCTGCGCACACCTTCCGGCCATGCCGTTGGTGCACTTTGCCTTGCGGATACAAAGCCGCGCGACGTCTTCTCTGATGCGGACGTACACTCACTTCGGCAGTTGGCTAACATCGCGATCGATCGCATGGAGATGGGTAGGCTCGAAATAGCGCAGCGCGAGAGCCAAAGTCGTTTCGAACACATTACCTCGACATCCCCTGACGGAATCGTATGCGCCGACGCGGACGGCCGTATTACGGTGTGGAATGCCGCTGCGGAGCGAATGTTCGGTTACAGCGGTGCCGAAGCAATCGGACAGTCTATCGACGTGATCGCCCCCGAGCGTATGCGCGGCGGGCATAGTAACGGTCTCCAGCGAGTCGCCACCGGAGGTGATCCCCGCTTGATTGGCAAGACCATCGAGTTGCAGGCTCGACACAAGTCGGGCGAAGAATTTCCTATCGAGCTGTCATTGTCGCAATGGCAGGAGGATGGGCGAGCCGCCTTCGGCTCGATCGTACGCGATATCCGTGGACGGCGCGCGAACGAGGAGCGTCTTTTCCGTCTCGCCCATCTCGACCCTTTGACAGAGCTGCCGAATCGTTCAGTTCTTCGCGAGCGCCTCATTGAGATCACGAGAGCGGCGCGGCCTGTGTCGGTCCTGATGCTTGACCTCGATGGTTTCAAGGAGGTCAACGACAACTATGGTCATGCGACTGGTGATGCGCTTCTCAGGACAATCGCCGCCCGTCTGCTCTCCTGCGTACGACCGATTGATACCGTGTCTCGCCTGGGTGGCGACGAATTCGTCCTTCTCTTAACGGACAGTGACGATCCACTTCGCGCGACCGAAGTCGCCAATGCCATCATAGCCGCTGTTGCGATACCATTCGACCACGAGGGTCAGACACTGAAACTACGTGGGAGCATAGGCATCGCCTTATCGTCAAACAGTACGGAAGGGGCAGAATATTTGCTCTCGTGCGCCGACCTCGCGCTCTATCAAGCTAAAAGCGAAGGGCGCAATTGTTATCGCATGTTTACACAGGTTTTGCGAGACAAAGTAAGACGGACTCGCTCCTGTCGAGAAGACATAGGTCGCGCAGTTGAATTCAATCAGTTTAGATTGCATTACCAACCGCAAGTGCGGCTGAAAGATGGTGCCCTTGTCGGAGCCGAAGCCCTGATCCGCTGGCAGCATCCAAAGCACGGATTACTGACGCCTGCATCATTCGTCGACGTTCTGGATAGCAGTCCTCATGCCACCGAGGTTGGCAACTGGGTCATGAGAACTGCGTGTGCGCAGGCTGCAGAATGGCGCAGATTAGGGGCCAAAGACTTCCGCATGGGGGTGAACCTGTGCAGCGCTCAATTTCGGAACGGCAATCTTGCCGAGACAGTCCGCGAAATCTTGACGAGCACAGGCCTTCCTGCTGCCAATTTAGAGCTAGAGATTACTGAAAATATTGTACTTCGACAAGAGGCTGGCTTGGCGGAAACGTTACACGCCGTACGTGAGAGCGGCGTTGGCATCGCATTTGATGATTATGGAACTGGCTATGCTTCTCTAAGCCTTCTCAAGCGATTTCCGTTGACCCGCCTGAAGATTGACCGCTCATTTGTGACGGGCATGATGGGGTCAAGCAAGGATGAAACGATCGTACGTGCGATTCTACAGCTTGGGCATGGATTCGGCTTGGACGTGATTGCGGAGGGTATTGAGACAGCGGCAGAACACGCACGACTGCGTGCCAAGGGTTGTCAGGAGGGACAGGGCTATCTGTTCGGCAAGCCGATGCCAGCAGACATGTTTGCGGCCCGGTTTGACCTTGGTGCAAGGGAAGCTTTGGCCAATAAGCTTGCAGCCCGATAGATCTTCGATCGCGCATACCCAAGGCGTACCACGTTTTCGCTCCAGATTGACACAACAGGACAGCATAAGCCGCTAATCTCAAGCAAGAATTGCGTCATTCTAATATGTTGCCAATAGTTGTAAATCTTTACTACAAATTATAGTGGCGCCAGATTAGTTTGGATTTATATTTGTCCAAATTGCTGAAAACGGCCGCATCCTAAAAGCGGCTTCGCAGCCCGCCCCAAAATGGAACATTCGAAGATCCATTCTTGTTGTCAATCCAGCCCCCTGCTTTCATTTACGTTGCCTCAATGTTTACGAGGGCAGGGTTGTATGGCGCGGAATACCACCTGGAAAGTTGATCTATGACACGCGGATGCCAGGGCTGCCAGAATGGCCAGCCCCTGCCCTTCGAGTTCACGATGGCGTTTCACCCCATTCTTGACCTCCTTCAAACCACCGTCTGGGGCTACGAGGCTCTGGTCCGGGGCACGGAAGGCCAAGGCGCCGGGCAGATCCTCGCCATGGTCGACGATGCGAACCGATACAAGTTCGACCAGGCTTGCCGTGTGAAGGCGATCGAACTTGCCGGCGCGCTGTTCCCGGACGCCGAGACCCGCCTGTCGATTAACTTCATGCCCAACGCTGTCTACGAACCGGCCGCTTGCATTCGTGCAACGCTGGACGCCGCCCATCGGGTGGGCTTTGCGCGCCAGCGGATCATGTTCGAGTTTACCGAGAACGAGCGCATGACGGATGTCGCCCACGTTCAGCGTATTGTCGCAGAGTATCGCAAGCAGGGTTTTACAACGGCGATCGACGACTTTGGGGCCGGCTATGCCGGCCTCAATCTCCTGGCAAGCTTCCAACCCGATTTCATCAAGCTCGATATGGAGCTCATCCGCGGGATCGATACATCGCGGCAGCGCCAGACCATCGTCGCCGCAGTGGTCGCGATGGCCCGGCAACTGGGCGTGGCGGTAATCGCGGAGGGGATCGAGACGGAAGCCGAACTCGTGACCCTCCAAGCGGCTGGAATTCAGCTGGTCCAGGGCTATCTCTTCGCGAAGCCAGCCGTCGCCTCTCTGCCAACGGTCTGGATTCCACAGGGGGATGTCAGAGCGAAGACCATCAGATTGCCAACCGGCGACACGGTGGATGCGCATGCAGCCTGAGCATCATGGACCAAACCTCCAAGGCATAAACATGCTCTCATTCGAAACAATCTCGTTGCGTGATCTCGGCACCCATAATGTGGAAGAGCTGGATGCGCTGCCGTTTGGGGTCGTCGGTTTCTCGTCGGATGGCATTGTCGAAATCTACAACGCGACAGAAGAGCGGCTGGCCGGTCTGCCGCGCAAGAGTGTGCTTGGCACACATTACTTCTCGACGACGGCGCAGTGCATGAACAACTTCATGGTTGCGCAGCGCTTTGAGGATGAAACTGAGATCGACGCGATTATCGACTACGTCCTTACCCTGCGCATGCGCCCTACGCCGGTGCGTCTTCGGCTCTTGAAAGCATCCGGAATGGATCGCCGCTTCATCCTCATTCAGCGTTGAGAGAGGCCCCGTGACAACCGAGCTCGAAGCCGAAAACACGACCCTCCTTCAATTCCTCTACGCGTGTCCTGCCGGCCTCATCGAGTTCTCGGCTGCTGGCGATATCGGTTTGGTCAATCCAGTTGCGATGGGCCTCCTGCTCCCGATTGCCGGGCGTCCCTTCGTCACCAATCTCTTCGAGGTGATGGATGGTTGCGCGCCAGAATTGTTGAACATGATCCAGCAGTTCGCACCGTCTCACGGGACGGTCTGCGATGGCCACCGCATCGTAACCGGGCGCGGAGGGCAATCGGCTGTCCTTGCATGCAGCGTCGTGAAGCTGACCGAGGACCGTTACATCGCGACGCTGTCGGACGTGACCGAGCAGGTTGCTCGCGAGAAGCGGCTGAAGCAGGCGGAGGTTTGGTTCGCCTCGCTACTGGACGGCATTGATGACGTTGCCGTCCTCTCTTTGGACGTCAACGGTTGCATCGATGGAGTGACATCGTCGGTGGTTCGGCAGACCGGTTTCACGGACGCCGATTTGCTCGGTCGGCCATTCGAATCCTTCGCCCGACCCGATCGTGCTTCGGCAATGCCGCTCCCCGGTGAGGCCATTGCCGTTGCCCGGAGTGACGGCTGGCACCTGCACGAGGGCTGGCATGCCCGTGCCGACGGGAGCCGATACTGGTGTCAACGGCTGGTTGCCGTACGCGATAACTCGGATGGAACCACGGCCGGCTTTACGCTCGTATTGCGAGCGGTGACACGGCAGGGACGGGACGCGGCGGATCTGCGGCGGATGCTGACGCGCGATCACCTGACCGGCGTGAGCAATCGCGCTCATTTCTTCGAAGCGGCGGAGCGCCACTTCGCTCGGTGCCTTCGAGATGGCCGATCCCTGGCGCTGATCGTTCTCGATGTGGATCATTTCAAGCAGGTGAACGACGAGCACGGGCACGCAGCGGGCGATACGGTGCTCTGCGCAGTGTCACGCCGTTGCGAGGGCGAGCTCCGTCCCGAGGATGTCTTCGCCCGACTGGGCGGCGAAGAGTTCGTCGTCCTTCTGCCAGGAGCGACATTAAGGGCTGCGGCGGTGGCGGCCGAGCGTTTGCGCCTCGCGCTCGCGGGCGATGTGTTCGATATTGGGGGGATTGGGCTGCGGATCACGGCAAGCTTTGGCTGTAGTGCTCTCGATGCGGGAACGACCGCGTCCCTCGCCGGACTGCTCGCAGCTGCCGATACCGCCTTGTACCAAGCCAAACGAGCAGGCCGAAATCGGGTCGCCGTGTCGGAAGCGGACCAGGTGGCAGCCTGAGCACCGGTACTCCAGCGATGCTGTCGCGACGCGCGCTCGTTGCCGTCCTCCAAAGCCTCCTTGGCGCAGAGCTTCTTGTCGCGCGCGGTCGCGGCAGCCCCGGCGCACGGCAGCCCATCGACTTTCCGTCCGAATGGCCACTGGCCCTGCAGATCACGGACAACACGAAGGTGGGGCTCGGATGCGATTCCCTCGAGGCGATGTGGCTCGCCTCTGCGGTCAACGAGATGTTCCACCTGCACGAGGCGGCCAGCGAGGAGGGACTGCTGACGGACGCGACGTTCGGACGTTGGGTTGAGTGCGTCGAGGCGGCCTGGAGGTCCGGAGTGGCCGCGATCACCTTCACGACGTCGGGAACGACCGGGACACCGAAGCGATGCGCTCATTCTGCCGAAGCCCTGCTGACGGAAGCCTCGTTTCTGGCCGAACTCTTTGGTGACAGGCGGCGGGTCATCTCCTTGGTGCCGGCGCACCACGCCTACGGCTTCCTGTTTGCCGCGCTCCTTCCAGATATGCTCCGTGTCGAACACCTCGACGCGACGCGCTTCAGCGCCGCAGAACTGGCACGAAGCCTTGCGCCGGGCGATCTCGTCGTCACCTTTCCCGATCGCTGGCGGTGGTTGGAGCGTTCCCTGCCGGTCTGGCCCCGGGACGTCGAGGGAGTGGTCTCGACGGCACCGTGCCCGCCAGCCCTGATCGCATCTCTCTGCGAGCGCGGCCTCTCGGCGATGACGGAGGTCTACGGGTCGTCGGAGACGATGGGCGTGGCAGTGCGCCGGTGGCCGCACACCACCTACCAGCTCATGTCGCATTGGCGCTTTGCCGAACCCGTCCGTGAAGACGCACCGGACATCGTCGATCGAACTGGCCGCAACGTCCCATTGCCGGATCGCATCCGACTACAGGACGGGCGCCGTTTCCACTTGGCGGGCCGGAACGACGGTGCCGTACAGGTCGGCGGGGTCAACGTGTTCCCGGATCGCATTGCGGCGTCCCTCCGAGATAGGCAGGGTGTTCGAGAAGCATCTGTGCGGCTCATGCGGCCGGAAGAGGGGGCTCGCTTGAAGGCATTTGTCGTACCCGAGCTAGGGGCTGACCTGACGGTCTTGCGCAGAGAGCTCGATGCATGGATCGATGCAGCCCTGCCGGCCGCGGAAAGGCCGACGGCAATCACCTTCGGTCCTCAATTGCCGAAGAGCATGATGGGCAAGCTCGCAGAATGGTGACCGATGAAGGCGGCGCCCCCAACTCATCTCCTCTTCCCGGAGATCGTTAGCGTCGTCAGCAGCTCGAGAGGGGTGACAAGGTCGTCGTCTCGGCGAAACCCAGGGATGACCGTTCGATCCCGGTTCGCTACATTAAGGAGGAGCTCCAGCCTGTCCGGCTAGCCCTCGATCGTTGGCACGTGGGAAAAAAGCACGCATCCCGCCTGCTCGATTCCCGGTTTCGTATCTGCCTCGAAGAGTGGGTCGGAAAGGTCGGGCCTCCGCACTTTGTTCGGCTCCCTCGCGCAATCCGCCTGACTGGCTTATACCACGCGCGGACAGCCTGGAGATCAATCGTGTACAAAGTTAAGGCAAACGATCACGCGGGACGCGCGCTCATTTTTGCTTGCGGCACCGCTGATCAGGCTCTGGAAAAAACCTGGGAGCTTGCCGGTCGGGGCTTCAAAGACATCTCTGTGGCCGATCCGAGAGGCCAAGAAATGAAAGCCGCCGCTTTTGAACGCGCCATGGATCTTGAAGCGTAGCGGAGGTAGGTAAAGGCGTTTTTCGAGAAGGGGCACGGCAATTTCCGAAGATGCATGGTCGACCGTGCTGGGGCTGGCCGCAGTCCTGGTGCTGGTATTCGCCAACGGGTTCTTCGTTGCAGCCGAATTTGCTCTCGTCTCCGTGCGCCGCTCTCGGGTTGCGGAACTCGTCACGGAAGGTCGCGCGCATGCGAACGCCCTGCAACGGGCGACTGACCGGCTCGATGCCCATCTCGCCGCGACCCAGTTCGGCATCACGCTGTCGTCCCTTGCGTTGGGGTGGGTCGGCGAACCGGCCCTTGCTCACCTCGTCGAGCCTGCTCTGACGTGGCTGCCGATCGGGCTCAGTTCGGTCGCGTCCCATACCGTCGCGGTTGTCGTCGCTTTTTCCATCATCACGTCCCTGCACATCGTGCTCGGCGAACTCGCCCCGAAGAGCCTCGCTCTGCAGCGTAGCGAGCGCACGGCGCTGGCCGTCGTCCGCCCCCTCAGCCTTTTCCTCCTCGTCTTCCGCCCTGCGATCCTCTTCCTCAATGCCCTCGGCAATGGGGTGCTGCGCCTCTGCGGTCTCCACCCGGGCCATGGCGAGGGATCCCTTCATTCGACCGCCGAGCTCAACCTGCTGATCCAGGCGAGCCAGGAGGCGGGCCTCATCCGCGAGGTTCAGCAGGAGGCCGTCGAGCGCATTTTCGCCATTGGGGAGCGAAAGGTGCGGGACATCATGACCCCACGCCACGAGGTGTTCTGGGTCGATCTGGATGACCCGCGAGACGTGGTTCTGAAGGCGATCCGTGAATGCGACCACGCCCAGGTCGTCATCAGCCGCGGAGAAATCAACGAACTCGTCGGGATCGTGCGCAAGCAAGATCTGCTCGATCAGGTCCTCGACGGCAAGGACATCGACCTCGCCGTGGCCACGCAGCCGCCCATCGTGGTGCACGAAAGCATGACGATCCTGGCCGTCCTCGAGACCTTCCAGAGCCAGCCCATGCGCATGGCCGTAGTCGTCGACGAATACGGGACGTTGGAGGGCATCGTCACGCAGACGGACCTCTTGGAAGCGATTGCGGGCGACATCCCGGAGGTGGGCGAAGAGCCCGACGTTGTGGAGCGCGCAGACGGATCGCTCCTCATCGACGGCATGATGTCTGCCCGGCAGGCGTTCGAACGTCTCGCATTCTCCGAGACGCCTGACAGCGACGACTTCACCACCTTGGCCGGCTACGTCATCTTCCAGCTCGGGCGGATCCCCGGAGTTGGCGATACCGTCGATGCAGGAGGATGGCGCTTCGAGGTGGTCGACATGGACGGACGGCGCATCGACAAGGTCCTCGCCAGCCGGAGGCACTGACGATGAACGGCAAATTCCTGACGCGGCGCGTCGGACTCGGCGTGGAGTTCGCCGACAGCTAACGGACGCCGTCGTTGAAGGCCGCGGTTGACTTCAAGGCAACGTGTGAAGCGGCCATCTGCTGGGGCTGAAGCTGTGTCTCGTTCCACGGCAGCAGGCCCGCGCGGATCGCGTTCACGGCAGCGGGCAGGCTTTTTTGAAGGCCGCCAAGGCGGCCGGATCCTGCTCGTAATGGCGCGGGCGCACCGACAGCTTGGCAAAGTCGAGCGCCTTGACCGTGCGACTTACCGTGCTTTCATCGCGGCTGACGCCGAAGCTGGCGTAGATCCAGGCGGCGAGATCCTTCAGCCGCCAACGCACCACGCCGTGCCGGTCCGGGTCCGGCCCTTCCTCGATTACTTGCGCCAGCGCCTGTCGCTCGACCGCATCCAGCTTCGGCCTTTGACCGGGTGTCTTGCTGTCGACCAGCCCGGCCGGGCCAACGGCGTTGAACGCCAGAACCCAATCCCGCACCGTCTGCAGGCTCACGGCCCCGGTCCGCGCCGCGTCCGTGCGGCTGGCGCCGTCATAGATCGTTGCCAGCGCCAACAGCCGACGGCTCTGACCGGCATCCCGACTCCCCATGCGTCCCTTCACCTCCCGGAGCGACGAGGTCCACAACTCCAGCGTCGCCTCGTTTTGAGTCCCTGACGTCCATGATGTGCGAATCACGGCGACGCAGGAGCGAGAACCTCACCCAAAACGATCTTGTATCGCCAGTAGGGTCGCCCTCGTGGGAGCTCTGCCCCTGCTGAGTCAATGAGGTCAATATCTTCAGTAAAATGATGTCGACGATCTATGCGGAATAAAGACATATTTGCAATACTGTAAATTACATCCGTTTTTCTGTCTTCATCGAAGCGATCTGGCTGGCCCGAGCGGGCGTGGCATTGAACCTTCAGAGCTGCATCCGCTCGTTCCGGCGATCCCAGTTGCAACCGAAGGATGTTTCGCCAAATTCGAGAGTAGACCCGTTTTCGACGATCCTTGCTGTCGATCATCGTCGTTGCGGCAGTTATGAATTGCTTTGATGGGTGTATTTGTAATTAATACATAATAGTGGGCTCTATTTGAGAATGTATGTCATTAGCATTATTGCTTTTGCAGATTTTTAGTTGACAAAATTGGGGCGCCAAGCATATTTATATTGCAAAGAATGTCAATCAAAGGATCATTTGGACATTATTTGAGCATAACCGCACAATCTATGCTCTTGTTAGACGAAGTCCGTATTGAATAAATCAAGGTGCGCCGGCTGCCAAGCTTGTGCAAAATGCGAGGTGACCGTTCGATTCGGTTTCGCTGAAACGACGGTCGTCCTGTCCGGACGAGCGGTCCGCACGGTTTGTCGCTGCTGGCGCCTTTGGCGTGAATGGGCGCACGCAGCTCAAAGTCAAAATCAAGCACTCAAGTGCGGGATGCCAATCACGCCCATTGTCGATGCCCCCTCTGGTCTGTGGAGCCCCTCTCGTGACTTTGAAGTTCCTTCTAAAATCAGCTATTTTCGCTCTTGCTACAGCTTGTACAATTCTTCCGTCTCTCGTCGAGGCCGCGGATGGCCCTTTTGAAGTCACGACGGGATCCTACAAGTTCCTCGCCCGGGACGAGCCGCTGGTTGCCACTGATCGCAAGGTCGATCTCTGGGCCGAAGTCTACAGACCCAAGACGTTATCAGGTGAGTCGCTTCCAGTGGCGGTCTTCCTTCACGGCAATCACGCTACCTGCGGGGTCTACGACAAGACTCTTCAGGTCCGTCAAGACATCGGCACCTTGTATACCACGGAAGGTCGGTGCGAGGCCGGCCAGGTCGTGGTGCCAAGTCATCTGGGCTACGAGTATGTGGCCAAGGAACTCGCGTCCTGGGGCTATATCGTCGTGTCGATCAACGCCAACCGCGGCATCACCGCCGGTGAGGGTGTGGGAGGTGACTTTGGCCTCAACCTGATGCGCGGCCGTCTCATCCTGCGTCACTTGGCTCTCTTGTCCGATTGGAATCGGGGCACAGGCCAGATCCCGGCTCCCGCGACGCTCAAGTTTGACCCCCGCTCGACGATGGATCTCTCGCAGGTCGGCCTGATGGGCCACAGCCGTGGCGGCGAGGGCACCCGGGCGGCGCTTCAGCAGTTCCGAGACGAAGGAAGCCCATTTCCGGCCCTGATTGGCGGGTTGTCCATCAAGTCGATCTTCGAGATCGGACCCGTCGACGGTCAGACAGACCGCGTTCTCAACGCGAACGGGGTCAACAGCATGGTCCTGCTGCCCGCCTGCGACGGTGACGTCACGTCCCTTGACGGCATGAAAGTCTTCGACCGCACCGTCCTGAACACGACGCCGGACACATCGAAGACAATCCACGGCACCGTCTATGTTTGGGGCACCAACCATAACGCCTACAATACCGAGTGGCAGCAATCCGATGCCAAGGGCTGCTTGGGCACCGACTCGCTCTTTCCGCAGAATGGCCGCTCCAAGCCGCAGCAACTGACGGCTGTGCAGACCCTGGTCCCGTTCTTCCGGGGAACGGTCGGCGCCAAGGCGGACCGATCGCTGGTGGCGCAGTTCGACCCGGTCAACCCGCTGCCTGACGTCCTGACAGACATCACCAACGTCGACCGCGGCTACCTGCCGGCCCCGCTCGGTGAGACCGTTGAGAAACTCGAGACGTTCTCGCAGCCCGCCGGCTTCAGCGATGCCCGCGTTCGCACCACGACCAGAGGCGTTGAGGTCGTCAACCAGAATGCCTCTTTCGAGCACGTGCTAGGCAAGCGCGTGGCGACGGTGTCGTGGACGGCGGATTCGGACAGGAGCAAACTGTTCCAGATCAACTTCCGGCCAGCCAAGGATATGTCCGGCTTCAAGACCTTGTCGTTCCGCACGGCGCTGCGGTGCTTCGGCACGATCTGTGACTATCCCGCCTCGGCCGACGGTGAGCTTTCCTACGGCGTGCGCCTGCTCGACGAGAACGGCCAGACCTCCAACACCGTCCTCACCAGTCGTGATGTGCGCATCAGCCGGCCCGTGGGACTGGCAGGGTGGACTTTTACCTTTCCAGGCTGGCCTGACTTCGTCTTCCCGCCCGTTCTGCACTCGCCTTTGTATACGGTCGAGATTCCCCTGTCGGCGCTCAGCGGTGTGGATCTGAGGCAGATCAAGGCATTGCGGTTTACCTTCCACGGGCAGGAGGTCGGCACCGTCGACATCGCCGACATCATGCTGCTCAAAACCGATCCGGCGCCGGCACAAGCCATTGCCCAGGCCTCTGCAAAGAGCCCCTCGGCGTGGATGGCCGCCGCCAAAGTCCAGGCCGTCTCCATGTCTCAGCACAACCCCGCAGCCGACGCCAACACCCTGACGATCGTGCGCAAGCCCGCTGCAGCTCGGGCGGCCTCCGGGGCATCGCCGGCTGCTCCGACGGTCGACATCGTCGTCACTTCGAAGCGGCACTTTCCCGTAACCGATGCCCTCCCGCAGTTGCGGATCGGTGACAAGCTCGTTCAGGGCGGCAAGATCGGACCCAATGGGAAGACGATGACCATTGCGGTTCCCGTAGCAACGTTCAACGAACTTCCGGCCGGAGCCGATGTCTCGCTCTCCCTCCTGGCAAGTGCTCCCCCTTGGAGGTTCGGACCGCTTCGGAAATAAGGCGGACGGTACTTTTAAAATACCACCAAAATCGACGGCACTCACCGATGACTATGGTGAGTGCCGTCGATCCATTGAATCTAAGCTCAAATAAACTTTAGAATTACCAAGTAGATAGATCTCTTTATAACGAAAAAGGGACTGGCCTGTAAATTGCGGACTGCATTTGCGTGAGCCTTACCGGTTTTGAGCATCGCTCCGTTCGTCGCCTCTTGTGTGGGGCGAGAGGTGGATGCGGAAAAGGGATTGTTGCGTGCGTCTGACGATTCTTTCAGCCGGTGGAACGCTCGCGATGGCGCTGGCTGGATGCGTTGCTTCCGAGCCCCTCGGCCCATCGACGTCCGGCCTGTCCCACGCCAGTCTTGTGGATGTGTCGGCCCGCCGTCCGGGAGGGGCGGCGGCAGGCAAGCCAATGTCGGGCGCTCTGCTGGCCGCGAACCGAGACGCTGGCCGCAGCTTCAATTTCGGGCCGGAGATCGCCGAGGCGGATGGAGGGGAGCGCCCTCCCGCAGTGGCGCGGAAGGATGCCGGCGGATTCAGGCCTGTCGCCTTGCGTCCCATCGCCGAGGGGCAACCGGCGGCCGGCCGCTACCTGATGAATTTCGAGGATGCCGACATCAAGGAGGTGCTCCAGTCGGTGCTCGGCACCATGCTTGGCGTCACTTACACGGTGTCGCCCAACGTCAGCGGCCGCATCACCCTCTCGTCGACGACCCAACTGACGCGGATCGAGGTGCTGTCGACCCTCGAGACGGTTCTCGCCGCCCAGAACATCGCCCTGACCAAGATCGGGGCGACCTATCGCGTCGCGCCCATGGCCGTCGGCGGAGGCGTCGTGGACGAGGGCGAGGCGATGCCCGGCAACGGCGTTTCCGTGGTGCCGCTGCGTTTCACCTCGGTGGCGACCATGACCAAGCTCCTCTCCGGCTTCATCGCCGAGACGGACGGGCTGCGCATCGATCCGGGCCGCAACGCGATCCTGGTGCGGGGCCCCGCGCCCAACCGCGAAGAGGTGGTGCGCGCCATCGAATCGTTCGACACGGACTGGATGCAGAACCAGTCGGTGAGCCTCTTCGAGGTTCGACGCGCCCGCGTCGACGCCGTCGTGGCGGAGCTCACGCGGATCTTCGACAACGAAACCAACGGCCGCGGCTCGGGCCTGATCCAGTTCAAGCCGATCTCGCGGATGCGGGCCATCCTGGCCGTGTCGAAGAACCCGGCCCTGATCCGCCGCGCCGAGACCTGGATCCGCCGGCTGGACCAAGAGAGCGACCGGGCCGCGGACAACGTCTTCGTTTATCGCCCGCGCCACCGCGACGCCAAGGAATTGGCCCGCCTCGTGAGCGGCCTGTTCAAGACCGGCGGCACCGGCTCGTCCGACTCCGCGGGAGGAGCGGGTCTCGGTGGGGGGCTCTCCACCACGCCCTTTGGCGGCGGGTCGCAGGACGGGGGTGGCC
>NZ_VMOA01000069.1 GCF_020662345.1 Methylobacterium sp. W2
GGAGGGGGACATCGAGGGGTTCGTTCCGGATCGCGGCAGAGGGGATGCGCCGTGGGGGACGGCGCGCGCTGGATCAGGACGCGGTCGGCGGTGCGCGCGGCTGGCCGGACGGGCGATGCGGACGGGCCGGCACGGAGGGCGGCGGGATCGACCAGGCCAGCGCATGCCAGCCCTGGCGCCGCGCCACCGATGGCGCTTGGGGAACCAGAGGGTTCGACAGCCCGACGGCGCAGAGCGGGCAGGCCTTGCAGGCCGGCGCGGCGGGAGTTTGATCTCCGATGGCGGGGGAGCGCTCCCCATGTCCGCAGATCGCCGAAGGGTCGAGGGCGGCGACCGCCCCCGAAACCCGAAAGGCGGCCAGCGGCGCGATCGCCTGTCCCCATAGGGCGAGCAGGATCAACCCGCTGCCGAGGCAGAGGCGCATGGTGTGCAGGAGACGGATGAGGTCGGTCACGGGTGCTGCTCCCGCGTCGCTCGGATCAGGCCGCCGCCGGTCGCCGCGCTCCGCGCCGGAGGGCCTGGATGCCGAGGTCGATCCCGATCATGGCGAGGATCGCGAGGCCGGTCAGCGGAAACAGCGCGCCAAGGCCGAGGACCAGGGCCGTGACCGTGGCCACGATCCGGCGGTCGCGCGGCCAGGGCGGGACGCCGAGACCGCCGGCGGGCCGGCGCTTCCACCACATCACCGCGGCGGTGACGCTCAGCAGGATCGTGGCGAGGCAGAAGGCGAGCATGGCCAGTTGGTTGAGGCGGCCCCAATACTCGCCCTTGTGCAGGCCGATCCCATACTGGATCGCCTGCCCCACCCCGCCGAGATCGGCGAAGGCCACGTCCAGCAGGGGCGCGCCGGTATATTGATCGAGGGAGATCAGCCGCTGGCGGTCGACGTCGCGGGGATAGATCGCGGCGGCGTAGATTCCGGTCGGACCGACCGGTAGCGCCACCTCGTAGCCGTGCGGCATGCCGAGCCCGTCGAGGATGGCGGTTGCCCGGTCGAGGCCGATGGCCGGCGCCTCCGTCGCCTGCGAGACCGGCATCGGCGCGTCTTCCATGGTCCAGCCGGTGTTGGTCAGCCGGTCCCCCATCGGCACGGCGGACACCGCCTTGCCCGCCCACACAGCGCGCGGCTGGCCGAGCCCCGCCTCGTTCGACAGGGCGCGGACCTGCTGACCCCACCAGACCGACCAGGGCAGCCCGGTGATCGCGAGGAAGAACAGGCCGGTGCCGGCCACGAGGCCCGTCACCGCGTGGAGGTCCCGCCACCAGACGCGCTTGGACGGCCTCGCCCGCACGGTCACGACACCGCCTCTTGTCCCGCTCCCCTGTCCGCGCGGCCACCACAGATAGGTGCCGGTGACGACGAGGATGATGGCGAACCCGGCCACCACCTCCACGATCCCGTTGGCGACCGTGCCGAAATAGCTGAGGCTGTGCAGGCGCCGCACCACCATCATCGGGTCGGTGTCGGCGGTCACCGTGTCGAGCACGTCGCCGTTATAGGGGTTCAGATAGACCTGAATCCGGGTGGCGCCCTCCCGCATGGTCACGATGGCGGAAGCCGTCGCGGAGCCCGGGCCAGTGAAGGAGACCGGCACGCCCCCCGGAACGGCCTCCGAGGCGGTGTAGACGAGGCGGCTCGGGCTCACGGGGAGGCGGTTCTGTTCCGTCACCTCGGTGCGGTGGGCGAAGAGCGTGGCGTTGATCTCGTCCTTGAACAGGTAGATCGCGCCCGTGGCCGAGAGCAGGACGAGGAACGGCAGGCACAGCAGCCCGGCATAGAAGTGCCAGCGCCAGACGGCGCGATAGACGCCGTCGCGGGATACGCGCATGGCGGCCTGCGCCGGGGAGGCGCCCTGTCGGGAAGTGGTCATCGGGTAAGGTCCGGGTCCGAGCGATCGAAGAGGTTGATCTCTCAGGCGGAGGGTGGACCTCGCGATCCGATGGATTGGTCGGGCGGTGCCCGCGCACGTGGGATCGCCATGTCCGGACGTGGCGGAAGCGGGGCCGGGCGGGCCTGCCAGACCACCGTTGCGAAGGCCGTGTCCGGTCCCGGCGCCTGCGGCCCCGCATGGGCCGCCGTGCAGCAAGCATGCGGGCAGACCGGGCTCGCATCGGCGGGATCGTCCGGCGCGTCATGCCCGCAGAGCGTGCTCTCCCATCCTGCCGGGGCCGGTGGCGCCATCGTGCCGAGGAAGGCCTGGAGGCACAGGCCATAGAGCGCGATCATGGCGATGATCGCGCGGAGGCCGGGCATCCCTGGCGAGAGCTTCCGCATGACTTGGCCTTACGGCAGAGGTTCTCGCGCCGTCAACGTGGTTCCTCCCGGGTTCGCAGGCTCGTCCCCGACGGCGGGAGCCCTTGAGGAGGCAGATGTCCGAGACATCGCGGACCTCACACACCGGCATGTTCGGCGATGTAATGGCCGATGGCGCTGGCGGCGTTGAGCATGTGGGCGCGCATCCGCCTTGCTGCTGCGTCGCCGTCGCCCTCGGCGATGGCCGCCAGGATCTCGCCGTGCTCGGCGCGGGAGGTCCTGATCCGCTCGCCGTGGCGCAGCTGCGTGCGGCGAAACCCCGAGAGGCGGGTGCGCAAGGCGAGGGCCTGTTCCAGCAGGAAGCCGTTATGGGTGGCGGCGTAGAGCGCCTCGTGGAAGCCGCGGTTCAGCGTGTCGTAGGCGTCGACGTCGCCCGCCTCCACCATCGCCTCCGACTGGGCATGCAGGTCGAGGAGGTGGCTGCGCTCGAGCGGCGTCATCCGGTAGGTGGCGAGGCGCACGCACATCGCCTCGAACTCGGCGGTGGCCTCGAACATGTCCATGATCCGCTCGGGCGTCATCCGGGTGACGACGACACCCCGGCGCGGCCGCAGCTCCACGAGACCGTTGAAGGCGAGCTGGCGCAGGGCCTCGCGCACCGGCGTGCGGGAGGCACCGAAACGGTCGGCGAGATCCTGTTCGTCCAGGGCCGTGCCGGCGCTCAGGGTGCCGGCCGCGATCTCGTCGGTCAGGGCGTTGCGGATCAGGTCGGAGAGAAGCCCCCGCTCCTCGGCGATGCCGTCCATGGTCGTCGTCCCTCTCCTGCCTGCGTCGCCGGACCGCCTGACGGTATCCCTCATCCCACGATGGCCCGGATCGTCAAGCGGGCGAGGGAGGGTTGTGCCACGCCCGGAATGCCAAGCCTCTTTCCCTAGCCTCTCTCGTATTCTTTACCAGGATGATACCCCATATCGGTATACTCAACGTTGACTTGGGCCTCATTCGAGGTACGCATGGTGTGACACAAGACGGTGCGCGACGTGTCGCGAGGCGCGCGTTCCCATGGTTTCCGCCGCTGCGGGGCCGCATGACGAGAGGCGGATCGGATGGCCGATTGGCGGGTGCAGCGAAAGGCGAGGGACGCGCGGATCGAGCGCGGTCGCGCCCATGCCCAGGGCAAGGTCGTGGCCGCGTCGGCGGTGGTCGATCTGCTGGAAGCGGTGCTGCTGCCCGGCGACCGGGTCTGCCTCGAAGGCGACAACCAGAAACAGGCGGATTGCCTCGCGAGGGGCTTGAGCGCCTGCGACCCGGCGCGGGTCCACGACCTGCACATGGTCCAGTCCGGCATCGTGCTCCCTGAGCATCTCGACATTTTCGAGCAGGGCATCGCCCGGCGCCTGGACTATTCCTATTCCGGGCCGCAGGGGGCGCGCATCGCCCGGATGCTCTATGGCGGGCAGATCGCTCTGGGCGCGGTGCACACCTATCTCGAACTCTTCGCGCGCTACTTCATCGACCTGACACCCAATGTCGCCCTCATCGCCGGCGTCTCGGCGGACCGCGACGGCAACCTCTATACCGGCCCCAATACCGAGGACACGCCGACGGTGGTGGAGGCCACCGCCTTCAAGAACGGCGTCGTGATCGCACAGGTGAACGCGATCGTCGACCGGGTGCCCCGCGTCGACATCCCCGGCGACCGGGTGGATTTTGTGGTCGAGGCCGACCGGCCATTCTACGTGGAACCGCTCTTCACCCGCGATCCGGCGGCGGTCACCGAGACGCAGATCCTGATGGCCATGATGGCGATCAAGGGGATCTATGCCGAATACGGCATCCGCCGCCTCAACCACGGTATCGGCTTCGGTACCGCCGCCATCGAGCTGCTGCTGCCGACCTTCGCTGAGCGGCTGGGTCTCAAGGGCAAAATCGCCACCCATTGGGCGCTCAACCCGCATCCGAGCCTTATCCCGGCGATCGAATCGGGCTGGGTCGAGCAGATCCACTGCTTCGGCTCGGAAGTCGGGATGGACCGCTACATCCGCGAGCGGCCGGACGTGTTTTTTACCGGTTCCGACGGAAGCTTGCGCTCCAACCGCGCCTTCTGCCAGACGGCGGGGCTCTATGCCTGCGACCTCTTCATCGGCTCGACCCTGCAGATCGATCTCCAGGGCAATTCCTCCACCGTCACCACCAACCGGGTGGCGGGGTTCGGCGGCGCGCCGAACATGGGCTCCGACCCGCATGGACGGCGTCACCCCTCCGACCCGTGGATGAAGGCCGGTGAGGAAGCCTGCGGCACCGGCGATCCCGCCCTGCGCCGCGGACGCAAGCTCGTGGTGCAGCTGGTCGAGACCTTCGGCGACAAGCTGGTCCCGGCCTTCGTGGAGCGGCTCGACGCCCTCGAACTGGCGCGCAAGCTCGATCTCGAACTCGCTCCCGTCATGGTCTATGCCGACGACGTCACCCATATCGTCACGGAAGAGGGCATCGCCAACCTGCTCCTGTGCCGGACGCTCGACGAGCGCGAGCAGGCGATCCGCGGGGTCGCCGGCTACACCGATGTCGGGCGCGGGCGCGACCACGCGATGGTCGAATCCCTGCGGGCGCGAAAAATCATCCGCCGGCCGGAGGATCTCGGAATCGATCCCCTCGACGCCGACCGCTCGCTGCTGGCGGCGCGGTCGATCAAGGACCTTGTGCACTGGTCGGGCGAACTCTACGAGCCGCCGGCCAAGTTCCGGAACTGGTGAGGGAGCGCCGCCCCATGGAAAAGCTGACCTTCCGGCATCGGACGTCGAAGCCCCTGCCCGGCACGAAGGCCCAGGCGATCACCGGCGTGGTCGCCTCCGGCAACCTCGAAGTGCTGATGGAGCGCAGCCTGCCCGCCGACGCATGCATCGTCGAGATCGATACCGCGATCAACGGCTACGGCCCGGTCTGGGAGGCGGTGGTCTCCGACTTCGTGGCGCGGCGTCAGCCCGGCGGTCTGCGCATCACCATCAACGATGGCGGGGCCCGGCCCGACACCGTGACCCTGCGCCTGCTCCAGGGTGCCCGCCTGATGGAGGCCGTGTGATGGCGCTAAGCCCCGTCTCCCTCTCCGCCGATCCCCTCGACCAGAGCTGGTACGAGGCGAGCGCCCGCGCCCGCATCGACGCCCTCCTCGATCCCGGCACGTTCGAGGAATTCATCGGCCCCGAGCAGCGGATGATGAGCCCGCATCTGCCCGCCTTCGACCTGCCCCGCGCCTTCGACGACGGCATCGTGGTGGGACGCGGCCTCCTCGATGGCGCGACGATCCTCATCGCCGCGCAGGAGGGCCGCTTCATGGGCGGGGCCTTCGGTGAGATCCACGGCGCCAAGCTCGTCGGGCTGCTGCGAGCGGCGCTCGCGGTGAGGCCGGCGGCGGTGCTGATCCTGTTCGATACCGGCGGCGTCCGGCTGCAGGAGGCCAATGCCGGCGAGACCGCCATCGCCGAGATCATGCGCGCTATCGCCGATTTGCGCAGGGCCGGCGTGCCGGTGATCGGGCTGATCGGCGGGCGCGCCGGCTGCTACGGCGGCGGCGGGCTCATCGCCGGCACCTGTTCACGTCTCGTGGTCTCGGAGGGCGGACGTATCAGCGTCTCCGGCCCGGAGGTGATCGAGACCAACAAGGGGGCGGAGGAGTTCGATTCCCGCGACCGGGCGCTGGTCTGGCGCACCATGGGCGGCAAGCACCGCCGCCTCATCGGCGGGGCGGACGCCTTCGCCGACGACACGATCCGCGCCTTTCGCGATGCGGCGATGAGCCAGATCGGGCAGGCCCGGCCGTTCGACCTCGCTACCCTGGAAGCCGAACAGGCTCGCCTCGAAGCCCGCCTCGACCGGTTCGGCGATGCCCGCGACGCCACCGAGATCTGGGGCCGCCTCGGCGTGAACGATCCCGCCTCCGTGCCGGGCCTCGACGCGGACCGATTCGACGCCCTCCTCGCCCGCCTGCCGGAGGCGCCCCATGACGCTCGCTGAAATCCTGGCCTCGCTGTTTCCCGAGGGGCACGGCGTCGCGGTCGTGGATGGCCTTATTGGCGGCGACGGGCCTTTCGGGGCGGGCCGCCTCGCTGTGGTCGGGATCGACGGCAACACCCCGCTCGGGATCGAGGGCGCCTGCCTCCTCGCCGGGCGCGTGCTCGATGTGGTGCGCCGGGGCGGCGATGTGCCGATCCTCGTCGCCATCGACTCCGACAGCCAGCGCATGAGCCGGCGCGACGAGCTGCTGGGCCTCAACGAATATCTCGCCCATCTCGCCAAGGCGCTGCTCCTCGCCGATGCCAGCGGCCACCCCACCATCGGCCTCGTCTACGGGCACACGGCGGCCGGCGCCTTCATCGCCACCGCCCTGGCGACGCGGGTGCTCGCCGCCCTGCCCGGCGCCCATCCGAGCGTGATGGACCTGGCCTCGGTGGCCCGCGTCACCAAGCTCCCCCTCGACCGGCTCGAGGAGATGGCGACATCCACCTCCGTCTTCGCGCCCGGTCTCGACAACATGGTGAAGGCCGGGGCGGTCCACACCGTGCTCGACCCGTCGACGCCGCTCGGTCCCCAGATCGAGTCCCTCATCGCCGGGAGCTCGGCAACGGATTGCCGCGACGAACTCGGCCAAGCGCGCGGTGGGCGGCTCATGGCGCGCGACATCGCCGGGCGGGTGGTGCGGGCGGCGACGGGCGACGTGGCGCCCCGTGACTGAGGACGAGGCGTCGGGCCTCGCCCGCCACGACCTCCTCCTCATCGACCCGGAATCCTGGGGCCGCCTCCTTGCCGGCCGCCTGGATCTCGACGGCGTCCCCCATCTCGCCGACTGGGCCCGTCGCGGCTGGCCGGTCATCGTCCGCCGCCGCGATCCCGGCGAGCCGATGGACCACATCCCCGCCGGCCTGCCGCTGCCGCCATCGGCCGGCAAGCGCCGGATCGGCCTCGCAATCCCGCCCGCCGCCGCGAGCCGTCATGCGCCGGTCCCCCTGGAGCGCGCGCGCATGACAGCGCCGGAGGCGTGGCGGCCGGTGGTCGATGGGGTGATGGCCCTCGGCCGCGAGTACCGCCTCGTGCCGCATGTGTTCGGAAGCCTGCTGTGGCAGGCGCTGACGGGTCTTCCCTATCTCGGGCCGGGCTCCGATCTCGACCTGCTCTGGCCGGTTTCTGGCCCGGTCGATCCCCACTTCCTGCAGGCCCTCGCACGGATCGAGGCGGGCGCTCCGATGCGTCTCGACGGCGAGATCGTCCTGCCCGACGGGGCCGGCATCAACTGGCGCGAACTGCTGGACGCTCCCGAGGGCGGAACCGTCCTGTGCAAGGGGCGAGAGAGCCTCGGCCTGCGCCCCGCGGCGTCGTTTCTCCGGGAAGCTGTGCCATGATCGCCCTCGCACGCTCTCCGGCATGGGACTCCCGGGTTCCGCTCAGCCCCGGAGACATCGCGGCACGCGCGGTCGATTCCCTGCGCCTCGAAGTCGAGACCTATCCGAAGCCCGGCCTCGTCAGCCATGTGGATCGCGGCAGCCATGCCGACATGGATGCCGGCACCTTTCGCGCCAGTGCCATGGCTCTCCTGCCCTCCTTTGCCGATCTCGCCCGTGCCGGTGCCACTGGCGCCGGCATGTCCGCCCTTCGCCGGATCGGCATCAAGGCCGAAGCCGCCATGCGGGAGGCGACGGGTGGGGTGAACACCCATCGCGGCGCCATCTTCGGACTCGGCCTGCTCAGCGCCGCCGCAGGTGCCCTCGGTGCTTGCCGCCTGCGGCCGGGAGCCCTTGGGCGCCACGTGAGCGAGCGTTACGGCGAGGCGATCCTGGCCGGACCCGTCCTGCTCCATGCGCCGGGCGCGGCAGCAAGGCGGCGCTACGGCATCGGCGGCGCACCCGCCGAGGCGGCGGCCGGATTTCCCACCCTCTACTGGGTCGGGCTGCCCGCCCTGCGCCGGGCGCGACATCTCCGCCCCGGCGACGAGGAGGCCGCCCGCGTCGAGACCTGCTTCGCCCTGATCGCGCAACTCGAGGATACCAACCTGCTCCATCGCGGCGGCGAGGCGGGCTATGCCTTCGCCCGCGCGTCGGCCGCGGGTTTCCTCTCCGGAGGGGGCGTCGCGCGGGACGATTGGCGGGCGCGGGCGGTGGCGATCCACCGGGCTTTCGTCGCCCGTCATCTCAGCCCTGGCGGCAGCGCCGACCTCCTAGCCATGACCCTGTTCGTCGACGGACTGGAGGCGGCATGAGTCTCGCGGTCCTGCTCTCGGGCCAGGGCGGCCAGCATCCTGGCATGTTCGATCTCACGGCCGAGCATCCCGCCGCGCAGGACATCTTCGCGGCGGCGACACCTCTCCTCGGCGCCGACCCGCGCGACCTCGCCCGGACCGGCGGTTCGCAATTGCACGAAAACCGCACCGGTCAGATCCTGTGCTGTGTGGCCGGCCTCGCCGCCTGGACCGTCCTGCGGGACCGATGTTCCGGCCGGGTGGTCCTGGCCGGCTACAGCATCGGCGATCTCGCCGCCTGGGGCTGCGCGGGGCGGCTCTCGCCCGCCTCGGTCCTGCATCTGGCCGCTGCCCGGGCCGAGGCGATGGATGAGGCCAGCGGGCAGGGCTACGGGCTCGCCGGCCTCCGCGGCCTGTCGCGCGCGCGCGTCACGGCCCTGGTCGAGGAGCACGATTGCCATCTCGCCATCCTCAACGCCGCCGACAGCGTGGTCGCCGGCGGCGCGGTGGCCGCTCTCGAATCCCTGTGCGCCCGCGCGCTCGCCTCGGGGGCGGCGCGGGCGGTGGTGCTGCCGGTCCACACGCCCTCGCACACGCCGCTCCTGGCGGCGGCCAGCGCGCGGTTTGCCGAGGACCTGGCGCGGACCGAGATCCTGACGCCGTCTCGCCTCGGCCCGTCGCCGCCCCCTCGCCTCCTCAGCGGTCTCGACGGTGCCCCGGTCTTCGATCCCACGAAGGGGCTCGACAAGCTCGCCGCCGCGATTTCACGGACCATCGATTGGGCGGCCTGCCTCGACGGCCTCCGCGAGGCCGGGGCGCAGGCCGTCCTCGAACTCGGCCCCGGCCATGCCCTGGCGACCATGGCGCGGGAGGCCTTGCCGGACGCGGCCGTCCACGCCGTCTCCGATTTCCGCTCCCTGTCCGGGCTCACGGACTGGCTCGCGGCGAAGGCCGGCGCCGGCTGAGCCGCCTCGGTGCCCGCCGTGAACCCTATGCCCCGCCGGCGCGTTGGGGAAGCGGGCGGAGACTTGGCCATGTCGAGACGGATCTACGGGGCGGGTACTTTGGTCGTTGCCCTCGCATCGGCGAGCCCCTGCTTTGCCCAGAACATGGCGCTCACGCCGCCGCCACCCCCGCCGAGCGCCGTCCCGAGCGAGCCCGTCCGATATCCCGGACCGCCTCCGCGTCCGCAGCTCCACGCCTTCGGGGGCGAGCTTCCGAACCAGCGGACCGGCCCGATGCGCAACCGCGTGGTGCGCGACATTTGCATCGGCTGCGACCGCTGAATCAGAGGCTCCTGCGAGGCTCGGACATCATCCAGAAACGTAAGCGCGCGAAACGGACGTGCTGCGCTCCGATTGCCCCCAAGCGAGGCGCAGCGGACGGACGGAGCGGCGTGCCGATGGCACGCTGCCCCGTCCGTCTTCAGGCCCGCCCGGACGGGCCGCGCGAGGGGATGTCCCGAGTTTGCCGCCGGCGGTCTATGGATGTCCGGGTGACTTCCGTCGGAGACGCGTTTGGCTAGCCGCTATGGGCTCGAGATCCGGGCTGCAACGGCTGCCGACGCGGCGGGCCTCGCCGCCCTGTTCCGGGCGTCTGGACAGACCATCGCGGTGAGCGACTTGGCCGAGCGGCTGGAGGCCCTGCGCCTGGGGAGCGGAGCGGCCCTGATCGCCGTCGAATGGGGACCGCCGAGCGGCCTCGTCGTCCTGCACTGGTATCGCTCGCTGATGGCGGCTCAGCCCGTCGCCCAGATCACCGGCCTCCTGGTCGGGCCGGAGGAGCGCCGGCGCGGGATCGGCCGCCTGCTGCTGAAGGCCGCGTCGCAGGCCGCCCGCACGGCCGGATGCGCCACCCTCGAACTGGCTGCCTCGCCCGATGACGACACTCTGCGGGTCTTCTGCGAGAGCACGGGGTTCGAGCGCGCCGGATCGCTGTTCACCCGGCCGCTGCGCAAGAAGAGCTGAGGCCGCGGGTGAAGGGAACCGGGAGATTCGCCGCGCCGTTCCTTCCCCGGATCGTTTCGATCCGATCAAGGAGACCGGCATGACACGGACTCTCATCCGCACGGCGCTCGCCTCGGCACTGATCCTCGGCCTCGCCGGTACGGCCCAGGCGCGCGGCGGCAGCGGCGGCGGTGGCGACGGGCTCTCGCCCTATTCTGCGCTCAGCGGCAACGACCGTTCGGCCGGCGTGAACAACGGCAATTACCGCGATCCCCGCCTCGACCCCTATCTGCAGACCTACGGCCGGCGCTACGTCGCTCCCCGCCCCTATGGCGGCGCCGGCGAATACGGCTATCGGCCCTCGCGTCGGGGCTATGACGGATACGGATACTGACGCGGCACAGCCCCGCTCTCAGGCCGGAGCCTTGCGGGCGGTGGCGTCGTCGTCGCCTGGCTCGATGATGATCGGCTCCACCGTCTCGGGCATGTCCTGTGACCGGCATTCCGCCAGGATCGCCTCCGCTCCCGCCTTGCCGATGAGGCCGAGGGACAGGGCATGCTCGGCCATGATCGTGGTGTCTCCGGCGAGCACGAGGCTGCTGCCGGCCTCGAGGATGGCCTGCGACAGGCGCTCGATCTCCTCGGCCCGGGACGGGTCGCGCGAGACGTTGCGGATATAGACGGCGAGCACCCGGCCGGGATTCTCCGAGACGATCTTGGCATAGACCTCGGGGTCGTGCTGGCCGCTATCTCCGATGAGCACGAAAGGCAGGTCGCCGTAGAGCGCCAGCATGTGGCGGATCAGGTCGCGCTTATGGTCCTCGGCGCGGCGCGGCAGCGGATGGCGCCAGGAGAGGCCCCATTCCCGCAGGAACAGCACGGGCCCCGCCGGAATCCCGTGCTGCCGGAAGAACTCACTGAGCATGTCGTAGATGCCCCAGGGCGCCCGCGAGACGTAGAGCATCGGGTTCGACTGGTCGCCGGTGGCGCCCGCATGCAGCGCCCGGCTCAAGGACGCCGCTCCGGGGAAGGCGACGCGGTCCTCCGCATCGGCCACGAACAGGCGCCACAGCATCTTGAGCTTGTTGGCCACGCCCGTATGCATGATCGTATCATCGATATCGCTGATGACGACGAAGCGGCAGTTTTCAGGGGGAATGAACACCCGCCCCTGCGCCCGCACCGGCGGATCGGCCGCGAGTTCGAGATCCACGATGTGCCAATGGCCGTCGCCGGCGGGCACGCTCGGCGGCTTGAGGCTCACCCGGAAATAGCCGTCGCGGTCGGTGACGGCGGTCGTCTCGGCCCCTCCGAAACGCGCGACGACGGACGCATCGGCGACCTTGCGCCGGCGGATGCGCCGGGCAATGTCGCGCAGGTCGGCGGCGATGTCGTCGGCCTCGGGGGCCGGCTCGCGGCGCGCCTGGTGGAAGACCCGGCCGATCAGGAAGATCTCCCGGGTCGAGCCGTAGCCGCGATAGGCCTCGATCACGGTCCCGCCCGTCCCCTGCGCCCGGCGCACCGGCCGTGCGGCCAGCGCCAGCAGGCGGCCGGCCGCCTTGCGCCAGCGCGGCGTCGCCCGTTCGAGGGTCGGAGGGGGTGAGGTCATGGGCCGGCCCGAAGCAAGTCGATCGTGATCGCGGTCAAGCCGCCGTCGGGGCCGAAGGTTGCGCGGGACGGCTCGGTTTGAGCGTCGTCACAGCCGCTCGATTTCGGCCAGCAGCGTCTCGGAGAGGGTGATCCCCTCCTCGGCGGCACGGGCGCGGGCAGCGAAGCGGCGGGTTCCGGGCAGCCGCGCGCCGTCCTGGTCCGCCACCGAGCGGGCCATCACCGCGAAGCGCTCCAGGGCATTGCCGGCAAAGGCCGTGGCGTCGATGGCGAGGATCAACTGGCCGGTGGACGGGGGCTCGCCCTCGGCATCGAGGAAGGACGTGGCCTCGCTGGCAAAACGCGCCCCGGTGAGGCCGGCGGCGAGCAGTTCCACCATCAGGGCGAGGGCCGTGCCCTTGGCATCGCCCAACGGCACCATGGTGCCGGCCAGCGCCGCCACGGGGTCCGTGGTCGGGTTGCCCTCCGCGTCGAGGGCCCAGCCCTCGGGGATCGCCTCGCCGCGCTGCTTGGCGGTGATAATGTTGCCGCGTGCCACTTTCGACAGGGAGAGATCGACGATGATCGGCTCCGCCCCCGGCAGCGGGCAGGCGAAGGCGATGGGGTTGGTGCCGAAGACCGGCCGGGTTCCGCCCCAGGGCGCCATGGAGGCGGGGGCGTTGGCGAACAGGATAGCGACGAGACCGTGTTCGGCGAGAGCCTCCACCGGCCGGCCCGCCGCCCCGCAATGGTGCGAGCGACGGATGGCGGCCGCGGCGATCCCCTGTTCGCGGGCGATCTCCGGCAGGAGGGCGATGGCCGTGTCGAGGGCCGGATAGGCGAAGCCGTGGGCGGCATCGATGGCGAGCAGTCCCGGTTTCGGCCGCGTGCTCGACACGACGGCGTCGCCGACGACCTTCCCCACCCGCACCTGTTCGCCATAGGCCAGCAGCCGCATGAGCCCGTGGGTCCGCAGCCCGTCGGCTTCCGCCGCGACGAGGGCGCGGGCGACGCTCTCGGCCTGGGTGGGCGCGGTTCCGCAGCGGACGAGGGTGTCGGTGGCGAGGCGATGGGCGGCGTCGAGGCGGAGGATCGGCATCGCTTGGCCTTAAGACAGCTCTCCGTGGCCTGTCGAGAGCGAAGTCCGCTCCGGCACCGGGCATCGCCGGAGCCGGCTTTAGCTGAACGTTCGCGATGGTATGATTTAAGACAAAGCGGCCGCCAGATAAGCTGAGCCGTGGCTGTCAGCGGGCACGTGTCGTATTTTAAAATGAAAATTTCCGGGGCGTTATTTCGGTGAACCATGTGGATGGTGCGGCGTTATTAGGCCAAGTCCGTACGACATGAGGAAATAGACTATGCAGATCAAGACATTCGCTGTTGCTGCCGCCCTCGCCGTTTCGCTGAGCGGCGCGGCCTTTGCCCAGACGGCTGCGGGCGGCGGAAGCGCCGAGGGCAACATGAACAATCCCGGCAGCGTGAAGAGCAACGGTGAGAAGGGCATGGAGCGCATGGGCGGCGGAGCCGACGCCACCGGCTCCACCATGGCTCCGGGCATGTCCCGCGACGTTCCCTCCAACGCGACGCCGGGCGCACCGGCCGGCTCGAACGGCGGCAATGCCGCCACCGGCAGCGGCGCCGCCCCCAGCGGCAAGTAAAGGTCAGGGGCGCTTTCTGGAGACAGAACGCGTCGCCTCAAGGAGAGCGCCCCGTCCGCCGAAAGGCAGGCGGGGCGCTTTCATGTCGGGTGGCCGGGAATCGTTCTGGCGGCCAGGACATTCTGTCGAAAAACATGCTCGCGATTTATTGGTGATTAACCAACTTCGCGCTGAATGGGAGGCATCAAGGTTGATGGTTCCCTAAAACGACATGGATGATCGATGTTACCTTCTCGTGGCTCTTGCGGGAGCTTGGTGAGGTCGTTCGAGGGCCATGCGGGCAGGGTACGCGTATCCGAGTACAGCCCGCATGATCGACGATGCGTCCACCTATCGCCGCCGCCCTCGCCGTTCCCGGCCGCGCAGCCGCGTCCTTCTGAAGACTGCCGTCGTCGCCCTGTTCGTCGCGACCTTTCCCCGGTTGACCGGATTGGACGCGCCCGTGCCCGCCGCGACGGCACAGCTCGCCGGCCGGCAGGTCTCCCCCGAGGTGACCCCCGCCGCGGTCGCCCGCAGCTATGCCTGGATGCTCGACCCCTCCCCTGCCTTGGGTGCACGGACGCCGGATTGGCGCGCCTCGGAGCCCATGCAGGTGGCCGGGTTCGCGGCACCGAAAGCCTCTCCCGTCGAGATCGCCCCCGAAATCGCGCTCGCCGCCGTGGCGCCGGCCTCGTCAGAACTCGCACCCGCCGCACGGCCGCTCCAGCAGACGGCCCGCCTCGTCCAGCCGATGCCCGCCCCGGTGCCGCGCCCCTTCGACCTGAAGCCTCTCTCCCGCGAGCCGCGCCTCGCCACCCGCCGCCCGTCGTCGCGGACGGTGGTGGCGGCCCGCCAGGACGTGGAGGCCGAGCGGTCGTTCTTCGAGACGGTGTTCGGCCGGCGTGATCCCGAGCGCAGCCCCGCACCTGCCCTCGCCTATGCGTCCGCCGATACGGGGGCCATCGATTTGAGCCAGCGCCGTGTCCTCGACCGCGTGCCGGCGACGGCGGGCGGCGGGACCGCGATCTACGACATCAGCGCCAGCACGGTGACGCTGCCGAGCGGGGAGCAGCTGGAGGCCCATTCCGGCCTTGGCCAGCACATGGACAATCCGCGTCTCGTCCATGTCCGCATGCGCGGGGCGACGCCGCCCGGCACCTACGATCTGACCGAGCGCGAGGCCCTGTTCCACGGGGTGCGCGCCATCCGGCTCAACCCTGTCGGCGGCAGCGCCGCCATCCACGGCCGCGACGGCATCCTCGCCCATACCTACATGCTCGGCCCGAGCGGCGCGTCCAACGGCTGCGTGGTGTTCAGGGACTACAATCGCTTCCTGCAGGCCTATCTGCGCGGCGACATCCGCCGCCTCGTGGTGGTGGCCGGCCACAAGGGCGACGCACCGGCCTCGTTCACAGCGAGGCTGTTCGGCCGCTGATCCCTGGTCGTTTCCCATCCGGCCGATCCCGGGCCGTCGCAGGATGGCAGTATTTCCTGCCGAATTAGCGAGTAACTTATGTTTGGCGCTGGTGTTTTTCGCGGTGAATAGTTTGTCCTAATTCATACGAACTGATCCACGATATGCTCAAGCTCGAACTTGCTTGAAATGACGCGATCGACATTCTGGAACTCATGGACTCGGCTCGGGTTTTCCTCCGGAGCCATCGGCGCCGGGGTTCGGCCCCGCGGCGTCCAGGCCGCCAGGGCGTTCCCGGCGATTGTCCTGACATTCCGGTTTCGAGAGAGCGCCATGAAAGCACTGTGTTGGCACGGCAAGGGCGATATCCGCTGCGATACGGTGCCCGATCCCCGGATCGAGGATGCCCGCGACGTCATCATCAAGGTGACGTCCTGCGCCATCTGCGGCTCGGACCTCCACCTGATGGACGGCCAGATGCCGACCATGGAGAGCGGCGACGTCCTCGGCCATGAATTCATGGGTGAGGTGGTCGAGGTTGGCCAGGGTTTCACCAAGTTCAAGAAGGGCGACCGCATCGTCGTGCCCTTCAACATCAATTGCGGCGAGTGCCGGCAGTGCAAGCTCGGCAATTGGTCGGTCTGCCAGCGCTCGAACCGCAATGCCGAGATGGCGGCCGCGCAGTTCGGCTACACCACCGCCGGCCTGTTCGGGTACTCGCACCTCACCGGCGGCTATTCCGGGGGCCAGGCGGAATACGTGCGCGTGCCGATGGCCGATGTGGGACCGATGCTGGCGCCGGAGGGGGTCGACGACGAGTCGCTGCTGTTCCTCACCGATATCCTGCCCACCGGCTGGCAGGGCGCCGAACATTGCGAGATCAAGGGCGGCGAGATCATCGCGGTCTGGGGCGCCGGCCCTGTCGGATTGTTCGCGATCCAATCCGCCAAGATCATGGGTGCCGAGCGCATCATCGCCATCGAGACGGTGCCGGAGCGGATCGAGCTTGCCCGTAAATACGGCGCCACCGACGTCATCGACTTCATGAAGGAGGACGTGTTCGAGCGGATCAAGGAGATCAGCAAGGGCGAGGGCGCCGACGGCGTGATCGACTGCGTCGGCATGGAGGCCAGCGCCGGGCACGGCGTCGCCAGCATCGTCAACACGATCCAGGAGAAGCTCACCTCGACCCAGCGTCCCTACGCGCTCATGGAGGCGATCAAGGCGGTGCGGCCCTGCGGGATCGTCTCGGTCCCCGGCGTGTATGGCGGCCCGATCCCGGTCAACATGGGCATGATCGTGCAGAAAGGTTTGACCATGAAGAGCGGTCAGACCCATGTGAAGCGCTACCTCGAGACGCTGACGAAGCTGATCCAGGAGGGCAAAATCGACATGACCTCGATGATCACCCACCGCTCCACCAACCTCGCGGACGGCCCCGACCTCTACAAGACGTTCCGGGACAAGAAGGACGGTTGCGTGAAGGTGGTCTTCCACCCGAACTGATCGCGTCGATCCGGATGTGGCCCGAAACGGGGCCACATCCGAACGATAGACTTGTCCGTCACCTCTATCCGCGCGCCAGAGCGGCCTGGAACTCAGCCTCGGGCAAGAGCGCCCCGCCGGTGGTCCAGACCACATGCGTCGCCTGCGCAGGTCGGGCAGCGTCGAGATAGGGCCGGATGGCAGCAAAACCCGCCGCGGCCGAAGGTTCGAGGCGCAGGCCCGGATCGGACCAGAGGCGTTTCACCCAGGCGAACAGGTCGGCATCCGCGATCGTGGCCACCGCCTCGATGAGCGGACCGACGGTTTCCGCCACCAGCATGGAAGCGCCGGCCACTGCGAGCCCATCGGCGGCGGTGCGGTTGTCGAGACCAATCTCGTAGACGTCCACCGGGCGCGACAGGCCGGCGGCGAGCTGCACCAGCATGCAGGGCGAGGCCACCGGCTCCACGAAGACGCAGCGAACCGCGTCGCCGAACAGCAGCTTGAGGCCGAGGGTGACCCCGCCGGGCGCGCCGCCGACGCCGCAGGGGAGATAGACGCAGAGCGGGTGGGCCGCATCGACCCGGATCCCGGCCTCACTCAGTTGGCGCTGCAGGTCGAAGGCCGCCGCCGCATAGCCGAGGAACAGGTCCACCGAGCTCTCGTCGTCGACGAAATGGGCTTCGGCTCTGCCCTCGAAGGCGGCCCGCGCCGCCGCGACGGCGCTGCCGTAATCGCCCTGATGCTCGACCACCTCGGCGCCGATGTCCCGCAAACGCTGCTTCTTCCACGCCTTGGCGTCGTGGGACATGTGGACCTCGACCGCGAAGCCCAGGGCCCGCGCCATCACGCCGACGCTGAAGCCGAGATTGCCGGTGCTGCCGACCGCCACCGTATGGGCGCCGAACGCCTCGCGGACTTGCGCCTCCGCCAGCCGGGCATAGGAATCCCCCGGCCCCAGCAGGCCCTTTTCGAGCCCGAGCCGCTCGGCATAGACCAGCACTTCGTAGACGCCGCCCCGCGCCTTGATGCAGCCGGTGACCGGCAGGTCGTGATCGGCCTTCACCCAGACCGCGCCGCCGGCCGGACCCGCGATGGCCTGCGCCACAGGGTCGGCGAGAGGGATCAGGGGCGAGTCGATGCGCCCGGTGTCGAGATCGTCGAAAAGGTGGCGTAGCAGCGGATCGAAACGGCGCCAGCGTGCCTCCGCCGCCTCCACATCGGCGAGGGAAAAGGCCAGGCTCGGCAGGAATTCGGCGGCCGGCCGGAGATGGGGATTGAGCCAGAGGCTGGGCCGGGCCTCGCGCACGCTCGCCGGAATGGCATCGAGGGAGGGGGCGGGCGACGTGTCGGCATCCATGCTCATGCGTTCTCCGTTCCTGGAATCCCGGTGGCCTCGGCGCCGTCGCGGCGCTCGATGGACCGGAGGGGCCGCCTCGCGCAAGCCTCGCCGTCAGAGATCCATCGGCGCATTGTCCACCACCTCCTTCATCACGAAGAAGGTCCGTGTCTGCCGCACCCCCGGCAGGGCGATCAGGGTGTCGCTGTGCAGGCGGTTGAAATCCGCCATGTCGGAGACGCGGATCTTGAGGAAATAGTCGAAATCGCCGGCCACGAGATGGCAGTCGAGCATGGTCGGCATCGCCTGGGCGGCGGCCTCGAAAGCGGCGAAGCTCTCCGGCGTCGAGCGGTCGAGCACCACCCCGACGATGACGAGGGACCCCCGCCCGACTTTTTCAGGCGCGATCTGCGCATGGACGCCGCGGATATAGCCCTCGTCGAACAGGCGCTGCGTGCGGCGGTGGCAGGTGGCGGCGCTGGTGTTCACCCGCTTGGCGATCTCGGCATTGTTCATGCGCCCATCGGCCTGGAGCAGACGCAGGATCTTCAGGTCGATCCAGTCGAGCGCTGCCGGCATGGAAGATTCTTTCGTGATATCCGGTTTTCATGGACAATGTGGACGGTATCGTGGCGCGGATGCAAGCCGCGACCGCAGAAATCGCCCAATCTTCGAGAGCACCTTTCGGTCGTCTTTTGCTAGCGTTCGACCGTCGCCATACCGAGGACGCGTCACACCATGCTGTCGAAATTCGAGCGCTATCCCCTCACCTTCGGCCCGAGCCCGATTGAGAAGCTGTCCCGCCTCACCGACCATCTCGGCGGTGATGTCGAGATCTACGCCAAGCGCGAGGATTGCAATTCCGGCCTCGCCTTTGGCGGCAACAAGCTGCGCAAGCTCGAATACATCGTGCCCGACGCCATCGCGAGCGGAGCCGATACGCTGGTCTCCATCGGCGGCGTGCAGTCCAACCACACCCGCATGGTCGCGGCGGTGGCCGCCAAGATCGGCATGAAGTGCCGGCTGATCCAGGAGGCCTGGGTGCCGCACGAGGATGCCGTCTACGACCGGGTCGGCAACATCCTGCTGTCGCGCATCATGGGCGCGGAGACGCAGCTCGTGGATGACGGGTTCGACATCGGCATCCGCGAGAGCTGGAAGGCCGCCCTGGAGGACGTCAAGGCCAAGGGCGGCAAGCCCTACGCGATTCCCGCCGGCGCCTCGGTGCACAAGTTCGGCGGCCTCGGCTATGTGGGCTTTGCCGAGGAGGTCCGGGCCCAGGAGGCCGAGATGGGCGTACACTTCGACTACATCGTCGTCTGCACCGTCACCGGCTCGACCCATGCCGGCATGGTGGTGGGCTTTGCCGCCGATGGCCGCGCCCGCAACGTCATCGGCATCGACGCCTCCTGCACTCCCGCCCAGACCAAGGCGCAGGTGCTCGACATCGCACAGAAGACGGCCGCTCTCATCGGCGCCCCCGAGATCACGGAAGACGACGTGGTCCTCAACGAGGATTACGCCTACCCGGTCTACGGCGTGCCCTCGAAGGAGACGGTGGAGGCGATCCGCCTCTCGGCCCGCCTCGAGGCCATGATCACCGACCCGGTCTACGAGGGGAAGTCGATGCAGGGCATGATCGATCTGACCCGGAAGGGGTTCTTCCCCAAGGGCTCGAAGGTGCTCTACGCCCATCTCGGCGGCGCGCCGGCCCTGAACGGCTACAGCTACACGTTCCGGAACGGCTGAGACGAGAACCATCGAAGGTTTCGGATGGACTGATCGCGCCGCTGCCCCTCTCCTCTCATGCTGCGATATTCAGACATCTCGCGGGCTGCTCGGGTCCCCTCTCCTGGAAGGAGAGGGACAGGGTGAGGTGTGGGACCTTTTCGGAGATGGACCACACCTCACCCCAGCCCTCTCCTTCCAGGAGAGGGAGACTGTCGCGCCTTAGGCCGCACACTCCTGGATAGAGCGGACAGACGTCGAGTAGATGTGTGAATCCGTTAGCCTCTCAGGAAGGGTACCCGCGCAAGCATCCCTCACCAAGCACCGCCGGCCTCGGCCGGCGGCAGGGCGGCGATGAGCTGGCGCAGGAACGCTTCGGCCGCATGCGGCAGCTTGCGGTCCCGCATCAATTGCACCTGGATGCCGCGCCGCAGGCTCGCTTGCGACTGGACCGGGATGCAGACCAGTTCGCCGAGCCGCACCGGCGTCTGCACCGAGAGGGCCGACATCAGCGCGATCCCCTTCGTCCGCCGCACGAAGGGGAGGAGCGCCGTGAGGATGTTGGAGGTCAGCGTCGGCTCGATGGCGATCCCCTCCGCCCGGCAGGCCGTGTCGAAGACGAGACGCGCCGTGGTGTCGAGGGGCGGCATCGCGATCGGATAGGCCTGGAGTTCGCCGATCCCGATCGATGCCCGGCCGGCCAGGGGATGGTCGGGGGCCGCCAGCGCCACCATCTCCACCGTCGTGTCGTAGATCACCGTGACGAGGTTCGTCGGCGCCAGCGCGAAGGTGATGCCGATATCGGCGTCGCCGGCCGCAACCACCTGCGTCACCTGCGCCGGCGGCAGAACCTGGATCTCGAACCGGATGCCGGGATAGCGGGCGTGGAACTCGGCGATGGCGTTCGGCAAGAGGTCGAGGGCGAATCCCTCCGCCGTGGCGACGCGGATGAAGCCCCGCGCCAGCCCCTGCAATTCCTGGATCTCGGCGGCCACCTGCTCGGCCCGCACCAGTGTCTGGCGCGCATGCCGGGCCAGCAATTCCCCCGCCGGGCTCACGACCATGCCGCGGGGCCGGCGCTCGAACAGCACGCAATCGAGCTCCGCTTCGAGATTGGCGATCTGCCGGCTGATCGCCGAGGCCGCGACGTTGAGCTGGGCGGAGGCCGCCGCGATGGAGCCCGTGCGGGCGACGGCGAGGAAATAGCGCAGGCCTGACATCTGCATGGTCGCTCTCCCATCCCACGCCGGCTTCAGGACCATTGCCGAAACGGCACGGCAAGCTTCGACAAATTCTACTTGTTGCGATGCAAAATGCACAACATCATGGCACGACGAAAAAAGCGGCAGGGCGAGACGTGAGAGTGTCCGTCGGGATGTCGCGGAGCTGAAGGGATGCAGATCATGGCGAGATACCTTCCCGCGGCAGGCGCCACACTCGCTCTCCTGCTGACGACGTTCAGTGTTCCGGCGCTCGCCGGCAAGGCCAACGATACCCTGGTCTATGCCTCGGATACCGAGCCGGAGAACGTCAGCCCGTATCACAACAGCGCCCGCGAGGGCGTCGTGCTCGCCCGCAACGTCTGGGACACCCTGCTCTACCGCGACCCGAAGACCGGCACGTATCAGCCGATGCTGGCCACCGCCTGGACCTGGGTCGACCCGACCACCCTCGAACTGACCCTGCGCGAGGGCGTGACCTTCCATAACGGCGATGTCTTCGGTCCAGAGGACGTGGCCTTCACCTTCAATTACGTGCTGACGCCGGAAGCCCGCACGGTAACGAAGCAGAACGTCGATTGGATGAAGTCGACGGAAGTGGTGGACGCCAGGACCGTCCGCATCCACCTCAAGACCGCCTTCCCGGCCGCCCTCGAATACCTTGCCGGACCGACCCCGATCTTCCCGGCGGCCTATTTCAAGAAGGTGGGCCTCGACGGGTTCGCCAAGGCTCCCATCGGCACCGGCCCCTACCGCATCACCAGCGTCGAGAACGGACGCGGGGTGAAGATGGAGCGCAACGCCAAGTACTGGCCCGGCAGCCCAATCGGTTCGCCGAAGATCGGCAAGCTCGAATTCCGCGTCATCCCCGATGCCGACAGCCGCATGGCCGAACTCGTCACCGGCGGCATCGACTGGATCTGGCGTGTGCCGAGCGACCAGGCCGACCAGCTGAAGGCTGCGCCCAATGTCAGCGTGCTCAGCGCCGAGACCATGCGGGTCGGCTTCCTCCAGTTCGACACCCTCGGCCGCGCCAAGGAGAACTCGCCCCTGAAGGACCCCCGCGTCCGGCAGGCGATCTCCTACGCCATCGACCGCAAGGCGATGGTGGACAACCTTGTCCGCGGCGGCAGCCGCGTCATGAACGCGGCCTGCTTCATCGACCAGTTCGGCTGTACCGACGAGGGCGTGCCGCGCTACGCTTACGATCCGGCCAAGGCCAAGGCGCTCCTCAAGGAGGCCGGCTATCCCGACGGGTTCGAGATCGATCTCGGCGCCTATCGCGAGCGCGACTACGCCGAGGCCGTGATCGGGTATCTCCGCGCCGTCGGCATCACCGCCCGGCTCAACTATCTGCGCTACGCGGCGCTGCGCGACATGATCCGGGGCGGCAAGGTCTCCATCGCCTTCCAGACCTGGGGCTCGTTCTCGGTCCTCGACGTCTCGGCCTTCACCGGCGTCTACCTCAAGGGCGGTGACGAGGACCTGACCAAGGATCCCGAGACCATCGCGGCACTCCAGGCCGGCGACGGCGCCACCGATCCGGCCGCGCGCAAGGTGAAATACGCCGAGGCCCTGAAGCGCATCGCGGCCCAGGCCTACATCCTGCCGCTGTTCTCCTACTCGACCAATTACGCCTTCACCTCCGACCTCGTCTTTACTGCGCAGCCCGACGAGCTGCCACGCTTCTACGCGGCGAGCTGGAAGTAACGGGCGAACTCGAGGCGCGAGGCGCCGCCCACGGAAGGCTTGCCCGTTCACTCATCGCGGATGCAGCCCACGTGTCC
>NZ_VMOA01000006.1 GCF_020662345.1 Methylobacterium sp. W2
GGGCGGGCTGGCGCTCCACCGGGCGCGGACGCGAGATCGGCCGGGGCACGCCGTCGGCGCCGAGTTGCGGCGTGAATTTCAGCAGCGGCTGGCAGATGCGCCTGAGGCCGCGCGGGTCGTGGCGGGCGAGATCCACGTGGATATGATCGTAGTGGAACACGTTGGAGCCGGGGGCGAGCACGGTGGAGAAGCGTGCGCAGGCCCCCACGAAGACTTCGCGCAGAAAACCCTGCTCGGCCTCGGTGCCACGCCAGCCACCCTTCACGGTAATAACGTAGCCGTCGGCGAGCTTGAACGACATGATGTCGACGGCATTGCCGAAGGAATGTTCGGAGAGCTTGGCGCCGGCCTGGTTGTTGCGACCGCGGCAGGCATAGGAGCCCGCGTTGATCTCGGCCACGGGCTGGCCGAAATACAGGTTGGCGGCGGGCTGGATCGTGTCCGCCAGCCAGGCCTCGGCCTCGGCCAGGGCCGGGCAGGCCAGCGTCATCCGCTGTTTCAGGACGACCGAGCCCTTGCCGAGACGGGTGATGCGGTAAGGCTGCAGCATGCCGCAGACGCCGGGACCGTTGATCTCCTTCACCGGCGTCACGAACTCGGTGGTGTCCACCAGCCGCTTGGCGTTGCAGGCCTGTTCGGTCTGGTCGCGCCAGGCCTCGCGGCTCTCGAACGGGCTGCGTCCACAGCCGGTGAGACCTGCGCCGATGAGGCCGAGAACGGAAAACGCGAGTACGCTACGCCACATATCGGAACAATGGGCAGCTTTTCGTAAAGCGTTCGTCAACGATGCGGAGCGATCGCCCACCTGTTGAGGAGTGTGGACAGTCGACGCTTCCGTCTTTCTCGGCGGGACGGCAAGTGGCGCCGGAACGCTTGAGCGCGCCCCCCGCCCGGTCTATCGCAGCCTCACCGATGATCCCGCCGACGGCACCGATGCGTCCCTGGAAACAGGCTGTGGCCCGGGCCTTCGACGGGGCGGACAATTACGATGCCGCCGGAATCATCCAGGCGGCGGTCGCCGGGCGGCTGGCGCAACGCATCGCCGCCCTGCCCCTTCCCCCGGCGCCGCGGATCCTCGAGATCGGCTGCGGCACCGGCTTCCTCACGCGGGCCGTCCTCGATCATGTGACGCCCGGCCTGATGGTCGCCTCGGATCTGGCCCCCGCCATGATCCGGCGGGGGCGCGAGCGATTGAAGCACCGATCCGACCTGGCGTTCCTCGTCATGGACGGCGAGCGGCCCTGCCTGGCGCCGGGCTTCGACCTGATCTGTTCGAGCCTGGCGGCGCAATGGTTCGAGGATCTGGAGGGCGCGCTCGGCCGCCTTGCCGGTCTGCTGGCGCCCGGCGGGTTCCTCGTGGTGACGACCCTGGCCTCGGGCACCTTCCGCGAATGGCATGAGGCGCATGACGCCGTCGGCCATCACCCGGCCACACCGTCCTATCCGACGGCGGAGGCCCTGGCCCGGCTTCGATTCGCCGGCTGCACGAGCAGCCTGTCCCTGGAACCGGTCGTCGAGGAGCATGCCGACGGCCGGGCCTTCCTCCGATCGCTCCGCGCCATCGGGGCGGGAACGCCGGGCGCCGTCCGTCCCCTCTCCCCCGGCGCCTTGCGCACGGTGATCAGACAGTTCGAGACGGGGGGAGCGGCAATCACCTACGAGGTCGCCACCCTGGAGATCCGGCGCGATCCCTGACATGGAAACGGCGGGGCTCTCGCCCCGCCGCACAGCGTTCCGGTCTCGGTGAACGTCCGACCTACGAGGCCAGAAGGACACTCGCGGAGCCGACGATCGTCCAGATCAGGCCGCCCGCGAAGGCACCGATCATGGCGTAGGAAAAGCCCTTCAGAACCATGTTCGTCCCTCTCGTCTCAAAGGATCAGCAGCGGTTTCCGCCGGAGGTCTGACCGTACTGCTGGACCGGGAAATTCGGCTGGTTGGCGTTGCCTTCGGCGGCCGAGCTCATCGGGCAGCCGAGATAAGCCGGCGGGCGGCTAACCTCCCTGAGGGAGCCTGTCTCGGTGACGTCGTAGGGCGAGAAAGCGGTGTAGCGCGAGGGGCGCTCGAACGCCGTTGCAGAAGAGATCGAAGCGGCGCCAAGCACAAGAGCGGTAGCGACGGCGGCGATACGGTTCATCATAGCGTTCAATAAGTTCCTTTACAGTGCAGACCAGATGTTTGGCCTGCTTCACTCTGTATGAACCTGATATAGGAAGTCTTTTTCCGTCATGACGTGTCACCGCACACGAACCATGCGGGATTAAGGGGCAAGCCTGCCGATGGCGTCGGGCCCCGGATACGCCTCAGCGCGCGACCGCGTAGAGCCGAGGCCCCGAGGCTTCGCTCACCGTCCCGGCCGAGATCCAGTTGAGGCCGCTCGCTCCGGAGCCGGCAAGGAGATCGCGAAAATCCTCCGAGATGGCGATCGGGAGGTCTACGGCCTTGGCCCGCGCCTCGATGCGCGCGAGGGTGTTCATCGCCGGACCGAGGACGGTGAATTCGGCGCGGTGGCCGTCGTCGAACACACCGACGAGGACGTCGCCGGCATGCAGCGCGATGGTGACGCGCAGCGAGGGGAGGCCTTTCTCCGCGAGGCGTTGGTTGAGGGCGGCCAGCCGCAGCTGGACCGCCTCGGCACAGGTGAGGGCCGCGCGCGCCTGCGCATTGGGCGGGCCGACGAGGAACTGCGCCAGCACCCCATCGCCGATGTATTTGTCGATGATGCCGCCGCGTTCCGTCACGGCCCGGTGCGTCAGGGCGCGCATCTCCATGAGGACCTCCACCACCTGCTGGGGAGGCCGCGTCCGCGTCAGCGCCGAGAACCCGCGGATGTCGAGGGCGAACAGGCAGGCATGACGCTCCTGGACCTCGCCCGGACCGCCGCCCTGCGCCAGATCCTCGGCGACGGCGGCCGGCACGAAGCGGGTGAGGATCAGGCGCTCCCGCTCCAGCCGGAACGTCGCCGCCACCGCCCAGGTCAGTCGCCGCACTCCGTCGAGGACCACGAGGCTGGCCACCATGAAGGTGAGAAGTCCCGGCACCTCTTCGTCGAGGGTAACGTGAGGCCCGAGATGATGGCTCTCGGGCGAGAGATAAACGAACAGGATGGCCCCGCCCCACCCCGCCGTCACCAGACCGGCAAAGAGGCAGGTGTGCCAGACGCGCATGGTCAGCGCGGTCTGCAGCAGGATCAGGAAGGCGGGGAGCCGGCTGGCCGCCGCCGCGGCCTCTTCCGTATCGGCGGCGCCCAGAAACATGTGCTCGATGAGGACGTAGATCGCGACGCTGGCATTCAGCAGGGTCGAGCCCCAGCTCAGCCACTCCCGGCTCGGCTTCGCGGGGATGCCCGCACCCGGCGCCGTCCGCAGACTGACCACGGCCAGGAGGATCGAGGCTCCGGCATAGGCCGACAGCACGATCCAGTGCCCCAGCCCGTGGATCGATCCGTCATAGGCCTGCGCAGTGGCGAGCAGGACCAGGACGATGAGCAGCTGCAGGGCAAAGGACCGGCCGCTCGATGCCTGCTGCAGATGCGCGATCGTCGGCGAACGCGGCTCTTCCCCGTTTGCCCGGTCTCGATCCCCGGTTCTCAATAGCTGTCTCCTCCTGCGCCATCGGCCGCTCCTCATGCCGGATGCGGCCCGCGCAGGCCATCGGTGGAGATTGCCGCATGCCGGGCACCGACTTCGCAGGACGAGGATATGATCGCCCGGATCGCCCTATGCGGCGTCGGACGGCGATCCGTCGCCGCGCCGCAAGAGAAACACCCCTTGCGCGCCGAACAGGTTCCAGACCCACCACGGCATGGAGATCCGCATCGGCCGGCCGCGCGCGTCGAGCGCCGTGGCCTTCTCGATCTCCGCCCCCACGGTCCGGCACAGGCCGACGAAGTCGCGGATGGTGCAATGGTGGATGTTCTGGGTCTCGTACCACTCCTCCGGCATCAGTTCGGTCACCGGCATCCGACCCCGGAAGGCCAGTTCCGAGCGGACGCGCCAATGGCCGAAATTCGGAAACGAGATCACCACCTGCCGGCCGATGCGGAGCAGGTGTTCCAGCACGATGCGCGGGTTGCGGGTCGCCTGGATCGTCTGGGACAGGACCACCACGTCGAAGGCGTCGTCGGGATAATTGGCGAGATCGGTGTCGGCATCGCCCTGGATCACCGGCAGGCCGCGCGCGAGGCAGGCATTGACGCCTTCGCGGGAGAGTTCGATGCCACGCCCGTCGACGCCGCGCCGGTCACGCAGCAGCGCAAGCAGGGTTCCGTCGCCGCAGCCGATATCGAGGACGCGAGCGCTCGGCGGGACGAGGCCGAGGACCACGAGATGGTCGACGCGGGCGCCATCGCTGCGCGGCAGCGTATCGGTCGTGCTCCAGGGGGCGGGGGCGACGCGACTCACCGACGTCACAAGCCCCTCGCCCGCGCTGCGGCATCGACGAAGCCCTTGGCGGCGTTGAACATCACCGGCTCGTCGAGGAGGAAAGCGTCGTGGCCCTTGTCGCTCTCGATCTCGACGAAGGCGACCGGTGCCGAGGCCGCGTTCAGCGCATGCACGATGGCGCGGGAATCGGCGGTGGGAAACAGCCAGTCGGAGGTGAAGGACATCACGCAGAACCGTGTTCTGGTGTTGCGGAAGGCGTTGGCGAGCACCCCGCCATGGTCGGCCGCGAGGTCGAAGTAATCCATGGCGCGGGTGAGGTAGAGATAGGCGTTGGCGTCGAACCGCTCGACGAAGCTGAGGCCCTGGTGGCGCAGGTAGCTCTCGATCTGGAAATCGGCGTTGAACGAGAAGGTCGGAGCATGGCCGCCCTGGAAGCGGCGGCCGAACTTGCGATGCAGGGCCGGCTCCGACAGATAGGTGATGTGCGCGCCCATCCGCGCCACGCCGAGGCCCTTGGCGGGCCGAGTCCCGACCTCCAGGTAGCGCCCTTCCGCCCAGGCCGGGTCGGCCATGATCGCCTGGCGGCCGACCTCGTGGAAGGCGATGTTCTGGGCCGAGTGCCGGGCGCCCGTGGCGATGGGCATCGCGGCAAAGACCCGGTCGGGATAGAGCGCCGCCCATTGCAGCACCTGCATGCCGCCCATGGATCCGCCCACACAGAGGAACAGGTCGCGGATGCCGAGCCGGTCGAGGAGCATCGCCTGGCCCCGCACCATGTCGCGGATGGTCACCAGGGGAAAGGCGAGGCCGTAGGGCTTGCCCGTGGCGGGATCGGTGGAGGCCGGACCCGTGGAGCCCATACAGGAGCCGATCACGTTCGAGCAGATCACGAAGTAACGGTCGGTATCGATGGGCTTGCCCGGTCCCACCAGGGTCTCCCACCAGCCCCGCTTGCCCGTCACCGGATGGGTATGGGCGAAATGCTGGTCCCCGGTGAGCGCATGGCAGATCAGCACCGCGTTCGACCGGTCCGCGTTGAGGGTGCCGGCGGTCTGGTAGGCGATCCGGAACGGCGCGAGATCGACGCCGGCATCCATCGCGAGCGGTTCATCGAGGCCGAACAACGCCACCGGGCTTCGCGGATCGAGGGAGGGCGGCGCATCCGTCGGGATGCCGTCCTGGCGGAGGTTCCCCTCGTCGGGCCTTGCGAGACTGTCGAGCGACATGGTCATCAGGCGTCTTCGCGCGTTGTTCGCCGATTCGCTTCCGCGGTGATGCGAGAGGGGCGGCCGGTTGCCACCCCATCGACGCGTCGCGCGAAGGTCCATCCCCATCGATGCCCGGCCCAGCCGGACGACATGTGGGCGTAATGTGCGCATGCACGGGCGTCAACGAAAGGGGCCGCTCGCGAGAAGGTCACGACCAGCGCTCTGGCCCTCGGGCTTCGGGAAACGTAGACACGATACGCCGGACCCTTCATGCGGGAACGGCCATCCTCACACCCGCCGCCGGACGCGACAGCCCGCATGCGCTTCACCACGAGACCCGCACCGCCCCTCGACAACCTCGCCGAGTTGCGGGCCGAGATCGACCGGATCGACGCGGAGATGCATGCCCTGCTGATCCAGCGCGGCTCGATCATCGACCGGCTCATCGCGGTCAAGCGTACCTCGGCCAGCGGCTCGGCCTTCCGGCCCGGCCGCGAGGCTTCGATGATGCGGCGCGTGGCCGAGCGCCATCGCGGGCTCCTCCCCCTCGACACCGTGGAGGGGATATGGCGCGTCATCATCGCCACCTTCACCTGGGTCCAGGCCCCGTTCAGCGTCCATGCCGACGTGTCCGGCGGCGACGCCCCGATGCGCGACTCGGCCCGATTCCATTTCGGCTTCACGGTGCCCTACCGGCCGCACCCCACCTGCGCTGCGGTGATCGAGGCCGTGGCCGCCTCGCGCGGCGATCTCGGTATCTTCCGCCTCGACCCCGACGGCGCAGCGCCGCCGAGCCCGGAGGCGCCGTGGTGGGAAGGTCTCGTCGGCGAGGGTCGGCCCAAGGTGATCGCGCGACTGCCCTTCATCGAGCGGCCGACCCATCCCGCCGGTACGCCGGTCTTCGTGGTCGCCAACCCCCTCGACGATCCGGCCGCCGCCCAGCGCGACTGGGTGCTCCACGCGGCCCGGCTCGGGAACTGGTCGCCCGAGAGCGCCCGTGCCCTGCAGGACCTCTACGGTGAGGTGGTGGCGCGCGCGGCGGCAGCGGACGGTCACCGCCTTCTCCTCGCGGTGCCGGGCGGGGTCGGCGGCCGGCAATTGCGGGAGACCCTGGAACGGGCCGGCGCGAGCGTGGAACGCCTCGACGAGATCGGCAGCCACGCCGCCCGTTTCCGGGTGTGACGGCGACGGCCAGAGCGGCCGGTTCTCTCGTCAAGGCGGGCAAGCTGCGCTAGAGGGGCAGCCTGAACTCCAGCCGGCCCGCGCTCATGTCCTTCGCTTCCCCCGTGTCCCGTCCCGTTCCCCGCCCCGGAATCCTCGCCATCGAGGCCTATGTGCCCGGCAAGAGCGGCGCCCCCGGCGCGGTGAAGGTCCATAAGCTCTCCTCCAACGAGACGCCGCTGGGCCCGAGCCCCCTGGCCATCGAGGCCATGCGCGACGAGGCCTTCCACCTCGCCCTCTATCCGGACGGCAATTCGACACGCCTGCGCGAGGCCATCGGCTTCCGCTACGGGCTCGATCCCGCCCGCATCGTCTGCGGCGCCGGGTCGGACGAGCTCCTGTCCTTCCTCGCCTACGCCTATCTCTCGGAGGGCGACGAGGGGATCTTCACCGAGCACGGCTTCCTGGTCTACCGCATCGCCATCCTGGCCGCCGGCGGCACCCCCGTGGTGGTGCCCGAGCGCGATCTGCACGCCGATGTCGACGCGATCCTCGCCGCCGTCACACCGCGCACGAGGATCGTCTACCTCGCCAACCCCAACAACCCGACCGGCACCTACCTGCCCTTCGCCGAGATCCGGCGCCTGCATGCGGGCCTGCCGCCGAACGTCCTCCTCGTCCTCGACGGGGCCTATGCCGAGTACGTGCGGACCAACGATTACAGCGCCGGCCTCGAACTCGTCCTCGAATCCGAGAACGTGGTGATGACCCGCACCTTCTCGAAGATCCACGGCCTGGCGGCCCTGCGGATCGGCTGGATGGTGGGTCCGCCCGAGGTGGTCGACGCGGTCAACCGCATCCGCGGGCCGTTCAACCTGTCAAGCAGCGCCATCGCGGCCGGGGCAGCCGCCATCGCCGACGAGGCCCATGTGGCGGCGGCGGTCGCCCATAACGAGACGTGGCTCGCCTGGACGACGGAGGTCGTCTCCTCCCTCGGCCTGGTGGTCACGCCGAGTGTGGCGAACTTCATCCTCGTCCACTTTCCCGACGAGCCGAATCGCAGCGCGGCCGAGGCCGACGCCTATCTCGCCGCGCGCGGCGTGATCGTGCGGCGGGTCACGTCCTACGGGCTGCCGGACGCGTTGCGCGTCACCATCGGCGGCGAAGAGGCCAACCGGACCTTCGTCACGGCGCTCACCGCCTTCGTGAAGGACGGCATCCGTGCCTGAGGCGAAAGCCGTCTGCCAGCGTCTCGCCATCGTCGGCCTCGGGCTGATCGGCTCCTCCATCGCGCGGGGCGCGCGGCAATACGGGCTGGCGCGGAACATCGTCGCCATCGACCGCGACCCGGCGGTGATCGAGCGTGTGCAGGCCCTCGGCCTCGCCGACGAGGCGACGGGCGAGACTGAGGGCGTCGCTGGCGCCGACCTCGTCATCCTGTGCGTGCCCGTGGGCGCGGTCGGTGCCGTCGCCGAGGCCATGGCGCCGCATCTGAAACCCGGTGCCATCGTATCCGATGTCGGTTCAGTGAAGGCATCGGTGGTCGCCGCCGTCGCGCCGCATCTGCCCGACGGCGTCCATTTCGTCCCGGCCCATCCCGTGGCGGGCACCGAGTATTCCGGCCCCGATGCCGGCTTCTCGACCCTGTTCTCGGGCCGCTGGTGCATCCTCACCCCGCCGGAGGGCACCGACGAGGCCGCCACCGCGCGGGTCCAGGCCTTCTGGGAGGGACTCGGCGCCATCGTCGAGAGCATGACGCCGGAGCATCACGACCTCGTGCTCGCCATCACCAGCCACGTGCCGCACCTCATCGCCTACAACATCGTCGGCACCGCCGCCGATCTCGAAGCGGTGACGCAATCGGAGGTCATCAAGTTCTCGGCCGGCGGATTTCGCGATTTCACCCGCATCGCCGCCTCCGACCCGACCATGTGGCGGGACGTGTTCCTTACCAACAAGGACGCGGTGTTGGAGATGCTCGGCCGCTTCAACGAGGATCTGGCAGCACTGGCCCGCGCCATCCGCTGGGGCGACGGCGACGCGCTGTTCGATCTGTTCACCCGCACCCGCGCCATCCGCCGGGGCATCGTCGCCCTGGGGCAGGAGACGGCAGAGGCGGATTTCGGCCGCAGCCGCACCCCGCCTGAACAGGCGAAGGACGAACCGGTCAACGAACGGTAGGGTTCATCCGGCCGAGGCAAGCGCTACCCGTCTCTCACCCACCACCTCATCCTGAGGTGACGAGGCGAAGCGGAGGCCTCGAAGGAGGGCTCCAGTTCGCGCAGCGGGTTCTGGAAGCCTCCTTCGAGGCGGCTGTCGCCGCACCTCAGGATGAGGTCGTGGCTGGGATGATGACCTCCTCCACACCAGGCGGAATCTGTCGAACGGCCTCTCAGTACAGCGGCGGCACCTGGACGTTGGGGATCGGGAACGGGCCGAGCATCAGCCGGCCATCGGCGAGGCGCAGGGGTGGCATCGCCTTGAGGGACGGATCTCCCGCCGCCGCCGGCGCAGCGGCCGGCTCGGTTTCCTGGCGACGGCTCGCGCCACCGAGCAGCTTGCCGACGAGCCCTCCGATCAGGGCCCCCTTCTCCGCCCCGAAACGCTGGCCCATGATCTGCCCGACCAGGGCCTCCACCCCGGCGGCGCGGATATCGATCTGGCCGGCGGGGCGGTGCTCGTCGTCGAGGGCGATCTTACCCTGGGCCTGGAGGCGGCGGTCGCCCTTGGCCAGGGAGAGCAGGGCGATGTCGAGGCTGCCGCCGGCCCGGCGCCAGGTTTCGAGTTCACGGGCCACCTGTCCCGTCCGGATGACGGCCGCCTGATTCACCGTGGCATCCAGCGCCATGTCGATGGGGGCGGTGTTGCCGAGGAGGGGATCGAGCAACGGCACGTTCGCCTGCGTCAGCCGCAGGCTGGTATCGACGGCGCCCTCGGTGGCGAAGCGGGCGGGGGTGGGCCGGGCGTGGAATTCCAAGTGCTTCGCCGCCACGTCGATGGGCTGCGGTCCGGCATTCGTCACGCTGACGTTCGGTCCATCCACCGCCAGGGAGGCCCGCGTGAACCCGTCGGAGGTGCCGTGGAAGCTCCCTTCCAGCGAGGTCCAGGTGGCGTCGGCGACGAGGCCGTCCTGTTCCACGTGGAACGGTCCGCTCGCCTGCAGGATGCCCTGGCGCGGCTGATAGACCTGGACCACCGCCGTCAGAGGCCCGAGGGTGAAGCGACTGTCCGCCCGCGAGAAGGCGAGGGAGGCGCAGCGCAGCTCGATCCGGAAGGGATAGCCGGTGATGGAGCGATCGGCGCAGGTCCAGTTGCGCCCGGCCGAGGCCTCGCGGGCCATCCAGGCATCTATCTCGGACCCGGCCTTGCCGCGAATCCAGAACCAGCCCGCGCTCCAGAGCAGGATAACGGCGAGGAGGAGGATGTAGGGCAGGAACAGGCCGGTCCGCGATGGCCGTTTCCTGGCCGTCAAATCCGGTGCCTGCGCCATCGTCCGCTCGCCTCGCTCTCGAAGCCCCGCCGCCGTCGACGGGGGTTCCTTCGTGAGTGAGCTTTGGCGGGTCTCAAGGCGGCGAAAGCATGGCCGCTCGCCGATTCAGGCGGCAACGCCCGTGATCTGGTCCATGGACCGATCCATGGGCCGGTCCACACGAAGATCGGCGACGATCTCGCACCGCTCAGCCTCGTCCTCGGCCAGACGGTGGACATGCATCTCCGTAGCGCCGCCATGGCGCGCACGGGCGATCCAGTTGCGGGTGAGCCGCTCGCGCGGGCTCGATCCGGCCGTGGCCACGGCGATGAGTTCGCCGATCCCGGCGGAGTCCCGCCGCACGGCCATCACCACCGCCTCGCCCATGTCGTCGAGTTCGAGTTCGGCCAGTTCATGGATGCCGACGACGTAGCGACGCCCGGACCGGCCGCGCCAGGCGCTCAGCGCCAGGGCAGGAGTTCCACGCAGGCTGGCTGTCGTCCTGAGACGTACTTCGCGCATGGATGGATCTCCGGATCAGAGGATGGACGTCGGTGAAAGCCGTGTTCCGCGCCTTGCGGACTGAGAACGAACACGGCTTTTTCGTTCGCTCTTTGTTCCAGAGTAATCTTAACAATTTCCTTCCGTCAAGAGTCGCGCTTTCGCTCTCCGCAGGGAGCCTCCGACCGGCTTATCCACAGCCTGTGGATAGATGACGCGCTCACGCGGTCCTGGATTGTTCTCCGACGGCACCGGTCTCCGGCACGGCATGCCCGCGTGCCGCCAGATCCGCCCGGCCGGACGCCAGGAGGACGTCGGAGGCGGCTTCGATCCGAGTTTGCATCTCCTCCAGGAACGCCGTGCGGTCGAGGCCGGGAGCAATGGGGGCGAGGAACTCGATCACCGTGGTGCCGGGGCGGCGGGTCAGCTGGCGGCGGGGCCAGTAGAGGCCGCTGTTGAGGGCGACGGGCAGGCAGGGCACGCCGAGCGCCGCGTAGAGATGGGTGATGCCGAGCTTGTAGGCGGGGGGCGAACCCGGCGCCTTGCGGGTTCCCTCGGGGAAGATGATGAGCTGGCGCCCGTCGCGGATGGCGCGGGCCGCCGCCTCGTTCATTGCCGCCATGGCACGGGTGCCCTTGGAGCGGTCGATGGCGACCATGCCGGAGCGGGACAGGAACCAGCCGAAGAGCGGGATCCAGAGCAGCTCGCGCTTGAGGATATAGGCGAAGTCCGGGAAAGCGGTGACGAGGGCCAGGGTCTCGAGGGCGGATTGATGCTTGGACGCCACCAGGAGCGCGCCGGGCGGGCGGTGGTGCAGCCCCCTGAACTCGACACGCACACCCCCAACCACGCGCAGCAGCCACAGGCTCACCTTGGCCCAGAACCGGGCGACACGGATGCAGGCCCGCTCCGAGACGAGGGCCGGCAAGCCGCCGATCGCGATGAGGGCGGTGGCGAGGTAGAAGACGATGTTGAAGGCGATGGAGCGAAGGATGTGCATCGGAAACCCGGAATGATGCCCTTCCTGTAGCGCGCGCAGTCCCGCCGCACCATCCGCCGGACCCGAACCGCCCTAGTCGCCCTCGGCCAGGGTTCCGCGCTGGCGCGTGTCGGCGGCCCCGGCCACGAGCCCGTCTCCCGTCATCACCGAATTGGCCGAGCCCGAACTCGACCCCACCCGCACCGCGTGCCCCTTCGCCCGGAGCAAGGCGAGGGTGTCCGGCGAGAGCCCGTCCTCTGCGAACAGCATGTCGGGCCGCCATTGGTGATGGATGCGCGGGGCGGTGACGGCCTCGGCGAGGTTCATGCGGAAATCGATGACGTTGACGATCACCTGCAGCACCGTGGAGATGATGCGGCTGCCGCCCGGACTTCCGGTGACGAGGACGAGGCGTCCGTCCTTGAGCACGATGGCCGGGGTCATCGAGGAGAGCGGCCGGGCGCCGGGCGCCACCGCATTGGCCGGGCCGCCAACGAGGCCATAGGCGTTGACGCTCCCGGTCTTGGCGGAAAAATCGTCCATCTCGTTGTTGAGGAGGACGCCGGTCCCCTCGGCCACGAGGCCGAGCCCGTAGGAGAAGTTGAGGGTCGTGGTGGTGGAGACGGCGTTCCCGGCTCGGTCCACCACCGAGTAATGGGTGGTCTGATCGGATTCGTAAGGCAGCGGGTCGCCGGCCTTCACCGCCTCAACCGGACGGGCGCGGGCGGGGTCGATGGCGGCACGCAGGGTCTCGGCATAGGCCTTGGCGGTGAGGCCGCGCACCGGCACCTGCGAGCGGGACGGGTCGCCGAGCCAGGTGGCACGGTCCGCATAGGCCGGTTTCATCGCCTCGGCGAGGGTGTGGAGCGCCTGGGCGCTGCCTGCACCCATGGCGGCGAGATCGAACCCTTCGAGGATGTTCAGGATCTCGATGAGATGGACGCCACCCGAACTCGGCGGCGGCATCGAGACGATCTCGTAGCCACGGTAGGTCCCGCGAATGGGCTGGCGGATCGCGGGGCGATAGGCGGCGAGATCGGCGGGCGTCAGCACCCCGCCCACGCGTCTCGCCGCTGCCGCGATCCGCTCCGCAATCGGGCCGGTATGGAACGCGTCGGGCCCGTGTTCGGCGATGGCCGTGAGGGTCGCGGCGAGATCGGCCTGGACCAGGGTCTCGCCCCGCTGGAGCGGTCGGCCGTCGCGGAAGAACACGGCCCGGCTCGAGGGCCAGCGCCCGAGGCGGTCGGCGGCACGGGGCAGCGAATCGGCGAGCCCGCCGTCCACGGGAATCCCGTCCCTGGCCAAAGCCCGGGCCGGGGCGATGAGGTCGGCGAGGGCGAAGCGGCCGGAGCCGTAGAGGCGGTGCGCTTCGGCCAATCCGCGCACGGAGCCGGGAACGCCGACGGCCTTGCCGGTGCGGATGGATGCGCCGCGGTCGGGCTGCCCGTCGGCGGCGAGGAACATGTCCGCCGTCGCCGCGGCGGGTGCCGTCTCGCGAAAGTCGATGGCCACGGTCTCGCCGGTGCCGGCGAGACGGACGAGCATGAACCCGCCGCCGCCGAGATTGCCCGCCTGCGGCAGCGTCACCGCGAGGGCGAAGCCCACCGCCACGGCGGCGTCGACGGCGTTGCCCCCGCCCTTCAGGATCGCCACACCGACGCGGGTCGCCAGGGCGTCCTGCGAGGACACCATGCCGTGGATCCCGAGGACGGGGAGGATGCGGGCATCGTCGGAGGGGATCGGCGGCAGTTCCGGAACCGCCTGCGCGAGGGCCGGTCCGGGCAGGAGCGTGAGAAGCGCCAGGGCGAGGCTGAGACGACGTCCGGTCATGCCCAATCCGTCATGCGAAGGCTCTCCCACGGCATCCTGTGCCAAAACCGATGCTCACGACAGGCAACGTTCGGCAGCGAGGCCCGTTCAGGCCCTTGCCGGCCGGTCACGAATGGCGATCCAGCCATAAACCAGCCCGGCAGCCGCTCCGGCGAGAAACAGCAGGGCCGTCACCCGTCCCTCGACGGCGAGGTTTCGCGCGGCGAGAGAGCCGGAACCACCCCGCATCAGCCAGGGTACCAGGGCGGTGGCGAGGCCCGTGCCAATGGCATAGGCGGTGGCCCTGCGCAGGTTCATCGCCTCGCCGATGAGCGCCATGGCCACGGGCGGCAGCACCAGCAGGATGAACCCGGCCCTGGCGAGGCCAGCGGCAAGGACGAGGATCGCGTCGGGTCCGATCCCGGAGGCGAGGTCGGTCATGCCCTGCAGGAAGCCGAACAGGCCGATCCGGGTCAGCGCTTCGCTGGAGACCGGATCAAGGAGAATGGCGAGAACGAGCACCAGAGCCCCGCAGGGAATCGCGAGGCACAGGGCGAGGCCCGTCCAGATCAGGCGGCCGAGGAACCGCATGAGACGCGCTCAGCCTTCGTCGTCATCGGCCCCGGCATAGACGCCCTCAGCGCCGATCCCGTCTTCCAGCATCATCCGGGCGCGGGCACGCAGCTTCTCGGTCTCGCTCTTGAGCTGGCCGCAGGCGGCGAGGATGTCGCGGCCACGCGGGGTCCGCACAGGCGACGCGTAGCCGGCCTCGTAGACGATCTCGGAGAATTGCTCGATCCGCTCCCAGTCGGAGCATTCGTAGATGCTGCCGGGCCAGGGGTTGAACGGGATCAGGTTGATCTTGGCCGGGATGCCCTTGAGCAGCCGCACCAGCTCGCGCGCATCCGCATCGGAATCGTTGACGCCCTTCAGCATCACGTATTCGAAGGTGATGCGGCGGGCGTTGTTGAGGCCGGGATAGTGGCGGCAGGCCGCCAGCAATTCGGCCAGGGGATATTTGCGGTTCAGGGGCACGAGGGTGTCGCGCAGGTCGTCCCGCACCGCGTGGAGCGAGATCGCCAGCATGGCATGGGCCTCGACCCCGAGCCGCTGCATCTGCGGCACGACGCCGGAGGTCGACACGGTGATGCGCCGGCGGGAGAGGCCAAGGCCTTCCTGATCGGACATCACGCCCACCGAATCGATGACGTTGTCGATGTTGTAGAGGGGCTCGCCCATGCCCATGAAGACGATGTTGGTGACGGCCCGACGGGTCTCGTCCTCGCCGGCGGCCACCGGGTTCTGGCCGACCCAGTCGTTCAGCCGGTCGCGGGCCACCACCACCTGCGCGGTGATCTCGGCGGCGGTCAGGTTGCGCACCAGGCGCTGCGTGCCAGTATGGCAGAAGCTGCAGGTGAGGGTGCAGCCGACCTGGGACGAGACGCAGAGGGTGCCGCGGCCACGACCGGGAATGTAGACGCACTCGATCTCGGCGCCACGATTGTGGTCGTGCTTGCCGGTAGGCGCCATGCGCAGCAGCCACTTGCGGGTGCCATCGCGAGAAATCTGCTCGGTGACGACCTCCGGCCGCTCCAGGGTGTAGGCCCGCGCCAGCTCGGCCTTCAGGCCCTTGCCGACATTGGTCATCTGGTCGAAATCGGTGGCGCCGCGCGCGTTGAGCCAGTGCCAGAGCTGGCCCGAGCGCATGCGCTGCTCGCGCTCCGACACGCCGATGGCGGCCAGCCGCTCCTTCAATTGCTCACGGGTCAGGCCGATGAGGGACGAGCGTCCCGGCGGAACGGCGTCCGGCTGGAACTCGGGAAGCTTCTCGATTGCGGCCACGACGCTTTCGTCGCGGCCGGCGGTGTCGACCGACGCCGTCGCCATGGATCACTCAACCTTCGGACTTGGAATCGGTCCGATATAGGCGATCCCGCACCGGAACGCGAATGTGTCCCGATGCGTGGGCGGAATGGCGGGGTTACTGGGCCGGTTTGGCCTCGGCGGGCGGCGTCGATTCGGCCGGTGCGCCGTCCATGGCGGCCGGCAGCAGCACGTTCTTGGTGACGTTGCCCTCGGGGCCGTATTCGCCGGCCACGGCAAGGCAGGCCTGCTCGCGGTTGAGCTGCATCTGGTTCGACATCAGCGCGAAGATGGTCTGGACCTTGCCGCCGAAGGGGCCGCGCGGTCCGACATCGGCGGCGTTCACGCCCTGCTTCTGCAGCAGCGCATCGAACTGGTCGACGCCGACCCGGTACCCGCAGACATTGGCGGCGGCGAAGATGTAGGCGGCGAATTCCAGCGCGCGGGGTGGCGGCGCGTTGCGGATCTGGGCCTCGGCCAGGGAGGTCATGAGCAGACCGGCGGCGAGGCCACCGGCGAGAACGGTTCTGGGGAGCATGGACGGCGTTTCCTCGGCGACGTGATCTCGGGGCAGACGCGGCTTCTTAAGTTCCGCTTATGCTGCCCCATCGAGATAGACCGCCGGGCCGCACTGTCAAAGCGACCGATTCGCGGCGTCGGCCGAAGGGATCAGTCGAGCGACCAGTCGATGGGGGAAAGGCCCCAGCCCGCCAGCCAGGCATTGGCCTCATCGAAGGGGCGCGTTCCGGCAAAATCCCGCAGGCGGTTGAGCGGGGAGGGATGGCCGGTCTCGATCACCCCGCATCTTTCGCGGTCGATCAGTCCCGCCCGCGCCCGGGCCTGCGCGCCCCAGAGCAGGAAGATTGCGGGGGTCGAGCGTTCCGAAACGGCCTTCACGGCGTCGTCGGTGAGGGCGGACCAGCCGTAGCGCAGATGCGCGCCGGACTTGCCGGCCTCCACGGTGAGCGCCGAGTTCAGGAGCAGCACGCCCCGTCTCGCCCAGGGCGTGAGGTCGCCGCTCGCCGGCCGATCCGGCAATTCGGCGAGGACCACCTTGAGGGAGGCGGGAAGCCGGCGGGGGCCGACATAGGAGAAGGCGAGGCCGTTGGCATCGCCCGGCGTCGGGTAGGGGTCCTGCCCGAGGATGACGGCCTTCACATCCTCCAGCGGCGTCAGGGTGAGGGCGCGGAAGACCGCATCGGGGGAGGGCAGGACGCTCGCCCCTTGCGCAATCCGGTCATCGACCCGCGCGCAGACGGCATCCGCCACCCCATTGGAGAAGAACGGCAACGTCAGCCAGGACGAGCCCGAGGCACGGAACTCGTCGAGGGCCAGGCATAGCGGGCCGCGCGCCGTCACCGGATCACGATCCGACCGCCATCGGGGACGGAGAGAGGATCATGCCGGGCGATATAGGCCATGACCTCGTTGGCGACGAGCTTGCCGTCCGTGGCGCCGATGAGGGTGCGTCCGTCGGCCAGAAGGCCGTAGCCGTTGCCGCCATCGTAGAGGAAGTTGTTGGAGGCCACGGTGTAGGCGCGCGCCTCGTCGAGGGGCTGTCCGTCCACGAGGATGGACTGGATACGGTGTCCCGCATTCGCCCCCGGATCGACGGTGACGACGAGCCCCGAGACCTGCGGGAAACGGCCGGCCGGGCGGCCGAGATCGGCGAGAGCCGATTCCAGCAGGGCCCGCACCTGAGCGCCCGTTAGCGAGACCAGAACCGTGGTGTTGCCGAAGGGCAGTTCGGTGAGGATGTCGCGCCGGGTCAGCACGGTACCGGCCGGATAGAGCCGGTTGCCGCGGATGCCGCCGCCATTGGTGATGGCGATCTCGGCCCCCGTCGCTGCGCGGAGCGCATCGCCGACGAGGTTGCCGAAGCTGCCTTCGCGCAGGCGCACGGTCGAGATGCGGCTGTCGAGGGGCGCGCTGATCGTCCCCACCGGCACGTCGAGTTCCTTCGCCAGCCGCGCTTCGAGCCGCTGCGTCAGCGCGAGGGTCTCGGGGTCCGGCGTGACGTCGGCGGTGTCGTGGATGCGGAAGGTCGGGTGCCAGGACAGGGTCCGGGCCTTGCCGGTTCCCTTCACCGTCACGGCGATGTCGATGGCGGTGACGTAGCGGGCGTCGAAGCTCGATTCCGCCAGGAGGCTGCGGCCGTCATATTGCACGATGAGGTCGTGGTCGTGGCCCGAGAGCAGGATGTCGACGATCCGCGCCGCCACGATGGCCTCGTCGGTGACCCGCGCCGTGTGGCAGATGCCGACGATGAGTTCGGCCCCCTCGTCGCGGAGGGCTTGGGCCGCCGCGCGCAGCGTCTCGATCTCGGGACCGAAGACGAGGTCGCCGGATTGCGATTTCTCCGGCGTGCTGGCCAACGCAATGCCGACGAGGCCGACCTGGATCCCGCCCAGACTCACGATCATCCGGTCGCGGAGGCCCGCGAGGGGCTTGCCGTCCGCACCACGCAGGTTCGCCGCAAAGACCGGAAAGGCCGCCTCGCCCATGCGCTGGGCGAAGGTGGTGGGGCCGAAATCGAATTCGTGGTTGCCCGGCACGAACACATCGGGCGGCGCCATGTTGAGAAGCTCGACGATATGCGCGCCGCGGTCGAACCCCGACATCAGCGAAGGAGACAGGGTGTCGCCGGCATGGGCGTAGAGCATCGGCACGCCGCGCGCGCGCTCGGCCTTCACCACCGCGTTGAGACGGGCAAATCCGCCGCGGCCATCCACTTCCGACATCAGGTAAATGTCGTTGACGAGAAGAAGCGTGAAGGTCGGCTCGATCGCCGCGGCACCGGCGGGTGCGGCCAGACCTGCCGCGAGACCCGCCCCGAGGCCGAGGCTCAGGGTCTGACGACGGGTAGGACGAGGCATCGCGAGAGGTCTCCGAAGGGCCGGGCGGTGGAGATTCCGCCCAGAGCCCAGTGTGGACGCGATCGATGAAGCCGCTGCAACAGCGGCGAGCCGATCCCGGCGTCAGGCCGGAACGCGGAGTTCAGCGCGATGCGAGACCGTCACGCACCGCCTTGGCGTTGCGGCGGAGCATCGGCCAGATCCAGGCGCCGGAGACGAGATAGGCGGCGGCCGGCGTGCCCTTGAGCTCGACGACGAGACGTTCCGCGAGACCCGGATTGGCGAGTTCGCCCACGGGAGCGTCGGTCTTGCGGTAGACCACCGTGGTGTCCTCGCGCCAGTAATCGGGATGCGGCACGAGGCCGGCGCGGCGGGCGTTGAGGTCGAAGGTCTCGCGCACGAAGCCGTGGACATGGGCGAAGTGGAAACGCTCGTGCGGCGGCTTGCCGGTGGCGGCCATGTTGGGCACCGCCGCGTAGATGACACCATCGGGCTTCAGCCAGCGGGACAGGCGCTCCATCACCACGGCCGGATCGCGCAGGTGCTCGAACACGTGATGGGTCGAGATCACGTCGAAATGCCCGGCGGGGAAGCGTCCGTCGTCGGCGTCGTCCAGGACCTCGACCTTGTGATGCTCGCGGGCGTAGGCGGCGTAATCGCGGCCGGGCTCGATGCCGATGGCCTCGCAGCCCTTGGCGCGGGCCGCGGCCAGGAACTCGCCGGAGCCGGAGCCGAAATCGAGAACCCGCGCGCCGGGCTTCAGCTTCGGCGCCAGCAGGTCGGCGCGAAAGGTCGCTTCACGGGCCGAACGGTTGAGGTGGTGGCGCGGCGGACCGCCGGCGAAGGCGAGCTGGTAATCGGCCCGGTAGGCATGGGCGTAATAATGCGCCAGCTCGTCCGGCGTCGGCATCGGGTCGGTGCGAATCAGGCCGCACTGGACGCAAGCGACGGATTTCAGGGTCTTCAGGCGCCGGTCGGTCTCGGCCACCGTCACCGTCTCGGCCGATCCGCACAGATTGCAGACCGTCGGTCCCCCCTTATAGGGGTAGCCGGTGAACGGCATGAAGTGGTTGAAGAAGTACCGGGGAGACGGCATGTCGCGCCTTCAAGCAAGAGATGGTCGCTGGCAGGCCTCGTGCTCTAGATAGATATGCTGCGTCAGACAACTGCGCCACGAAGACCGCTTTGACAAACCGCGCCCTGCCGGGGCGCTCGGGAACCCGATGAACGAACGCGTCGAACCGACGTCCCTCAAGGACCTCAAGCCGTTGCAGACCAGCTCCTCCGCGACCGCCAGCCTGCCCTCCGACCACCCGCCCGTGCGCTGGGGCCGGGTCGGCGTGCTCCTGATGAACCTCGGCACCCCGGAGGGCACGAGCTACTGGCCCATGCGCCGCTATCTCAAGGAGTTCCTGTCGGATCGCCGCGTCATCGAGGTGCCGCGCCTGATCTGGTGGCCGATCCTCAACCTCATCATCCTCACGAAGCGCCCCGGTCCGAAGGGCCGCGACTACGCCTCCGTCTGGAACAACGAGCGCAACGAGGGTCCGCTCAAGACCATCACGCGGGGCCAGTGCGAGCGCCTGCAGGCGGCGATGGGTGATTCCGTCGTGGTCGACTGGGCCATGCGCTACGGCAAGCCGGAGGTCTCCCTGCGGATCCAGGCCCTCCTCGACCAGGGCTGCGACCGCATCCTCCTGGTGCCGCTCTATCCGCAATATGCCGCCGCCACCTCGGCCACGGCCTGCGACCAGGCCTTCAAGGCGCTGATGCAGATGCGCTGGCAGCCGACCGTCAGGGTCTCGGCGCCCTATCACGACGATCCAGTCTATATCGACGCCATGGCCACCTCGATCCGCGAGGGTTTGGCCAAGCTCGATTTCGAGCCGGAGGTCATCCTCACCTCGTTCCACGGCGTGCCGAAGAGCTACCTCCTCAAGGGCGACCCCTACCATTGCCAGTGCGTGAAGACGGGCCGCCTCATCCGCGAGGCCCTCGGCTTCTCGACGGAGCGGATGCGCACGACGTTCCAGTCGCGCTTCGGCAACGAGGAATGGCTCAAGCCCTATACTGACGAGACTGTGCAGGCCCTGGCGAAATCCGGCGTCAAGCGCATGGCCATCGTGGCGCCGGGCTTCACCGCCGACTGCCTCGAGACCCTGGAAGAGCTCGACGGCGAGAACCGCCATTATTTCGAGGACAATGGCGGCGAGCGCTTCGCCTACATCCCCTGCCTCAACGACAGCGATCTCGGGATGAAGGTGATCGAGAACGTGGTCCGCCGCGAATTGCAGGGCTGGATCTGAGACGCCGCCACCGCCCGCATGGGAGGTCGGCGGACTTCCCGCTCCGTGGGTGGTCGCCAAGTCCTGATACGGTTGATAAAGGACGCGGCATCAGGCGGCGGGTGAACCATGACGAGACCGGAGGCAGTCGATCCGATCGACACCGTGCGAGCGGATGAGGGAACGCGGCTCCTCGCGCATTTCTCGCAAGCCGGCTACGGCGCGGTCACCCCCGCCGTGCTCCAGCCAGTGGAGCCGTTCCTCGAACTCTCCGGCGAGGACATCCGCCGGCGCATCTTCGTGACGCAGGACGCGTCCGGCGCGGAGCTCTGCCTGCGTCCGGAATTTACGATCCCGGTCTGCCGCCAGCATCTGGCGCGGGGCGTGGGCGCCACCGCCGATTACAGCTATCTCGGCCCGGTCTTCCGGCTCGGCTCCGGCGAGGCGGAGGAGTTCCTCCAGGCCGGCATCGAATCCATCGGCCGCACCGACATCCCGGCGGCGGACGCGGAAATGCTCGGCCTCGCCCTCGAAGGCCTCGATCTCCTCGGAGCGGGAGACGTCTCGGTGAGGCTCGGCGATATGGGCGTCATCGACGCGCTGCTCGACGGACTTAGCGTACCGCCCGCCGCCAAGCGGCGGACCCTGCGGGCGCTCGCGGCGGGACGCTCGCTGGACGACGTCACCTCAGTGGCCACCGTCGAAGACCCCCATGCCGGGCTGCTGGCCGCGATCCAGGGCCAGGATCCGAAGGGCGTGCGCGCCTTCGTCGAGGACGTGCTGTCCATCGCCGGCATCTCCCGCGTGGGTGGGCGCAGCGCCGGCGAGATCGCGGAACGCTTCCTCGCCAAGGCCTCGGCGCGGGCCAATGGCGGCGCCGGGCTCAACGCCGAGAACCGCGCCGTCGTCGAGCGCTACCGCGCCATCACGGGCGATCCGGATCAGGCCGCCCGGTCCATGCGCGAACTCGCCGCGTCGGCGGGCGTCACCTACGCGCCGCTGGAGGCCGCCCTCTCCCTGTTCGAGGAGCGGACCGGGTTCATGGCCGCGCGCGGTCTCGATGTGGAGCGGTTCCGCTTCTCGGGCAGCTTTGCCCGCAACCTCGATTATTATACCGGCTTCATCTTCGAGGTGACGCGGGGACAAGGGGCCGCCCCCCTCGTCGGCGGCGGCCGCTACGACGGGTTGCTCCAGCATCTGGGCAGTCCCACGCCGATCCCGGCGGTGGGCTGCGCCGTCTGGCTGTCCCGCGTCCTCACGTCGGAAGGATCGTCCCGTGGCTGACACCGTTCCGACCCCCCAGGCTTCGCAAGGCGCGGTCGACGGCCCCCTCGTCCTTGCCGTGCCCTCGAAAGGGCGTCTGCAGGAGAACGCCTCCGCCTTCTTCGCACGGGCAGGGCTGAAACTCGCTCAGGGGGCGGGCGCGCGCGACTATCGCGGCAAGCTCGTCGGCGTGCCGGATGTGGAGGTGCGCTATCTCTCGGCTTCCGAGATCGCCAACCAGCTCGCCAGCGGCAGCGCCCATCTCGGCGTCACCGGCGAGGATCTGATCCGCGAGAGCCTTCCCGACGCGCGGGGCCAGGTCGAGCTGCTGACGCCGCTCGGCTTCGGGCAGGCCACCGTCGTCGTCGCGGTGCCGCAGGCCTGGATCGACGTCCGCGCCATGACCGATCTCGACGAGGTCGCGGCCGAACTCCGCGTCCGCCAAGGGCGCCGCCTGCGCATCGCCACGAAATACGTGAACCTGACCCGGCGGTTCTTCGCCGAGCACGGGGTCGCCGATTACCGCATCGTGGAAAGCCTCGGCGCCACGGAAGGCGCCCCCGCCTCGGGTTCGGCGGAGATCATCGTCGACATCACCACCACGGGGGCGACGCTCGCCGCCAATGCCCTCAAGATCCTCGATGACGGCATCATCCTGCGCTCGGAGGCCAATCTCGTCGCCTCGCTGACGGCGCCCTGGGGCCAAACCCAGAAGAAGGCATTGCGCACCGTGCTCGGCCGGATCGCGGCGGAGGAGCGTGCGCGGCTCACCCGCGAGATCAGGGCGGCGATGCCGCCCGACGGCGATCTCGATCTCGCCGGGATCAGCGCCCTGCACGATGCGCAGCTGCCCTACGGCATGCCGGAGACCCGGAGCGCCGAGATCGTGCTGCACTGCCCGGTGGACGCCACGTTCGACCTCGTGGACGACCTCGTGAAATCGGGTGCGAGCGCGGTCAGCGTCAGGCGGATCGACTACGCTTTCGGCCCGGACAACCCGTTGATCGACCGCCTGCTCACGCGGCTGGGCTGAATCCTTCAGGGGCCTGCCTTCTACAGGGGCCCCTGCTTGGCGAATTCCGAAAAGACGCTGCGCAGGGTCTTCAGGCGGGCCTCGTAGGCCCTGGTCAGGCAGGCGACGTCCGCCGCGCAGCTGCGCCGTTCCTGCAGCCAGGCCTCCTGATCGTCGCGCAGCTTGGCGTTTCCGCCCATGGGCAGGAGCCCGCGCAGGATCTCGAACCGGACCGCCATCTCCACGTCGAGGTCGTTGAGGGGAAGATGAGCGCAAATCGCCGTCTCGTCGGGCGTCTCGGCCTTCGCGCACGGGAAGCTCGCGGCCTCGGCGCAAGACACTGCGCAGGATGCGGCGAGCATTATGGCGGCGGCCAGACCCCATGCCCGGTAGCGAGACTGCGATGAAGTCATGATCCGAATCCCGGCTTGACGATGACGAGGATGACGATGGCCACCATGAGGAGCGTCGGAACCTCGTTGACCATCCGGTAGAAGCGGTGGGGCCGCATGTTCCGGTCGGCGGCAAAGTCCTTCACCATCCGCGAGAACCAGCCGTGGCAGCCGCTCAGGGCGAGCACCAGGGCGAATTTCGCCTGCATCCAGCCCGACGCGTAGAACCCGCTCTGCCAGACGAGGAACAGGCCGAGCAGCCAGGTGACGATCATGGCCGGGTTCATGATCGCCTTCATCAGGCGCCGTTCCATGACCTTGAACGTCTCGGACTGGGCCGAGGAGGCTGCGCCCTCGGGCAGGGACGCGTGATAGACGAAGAGACGCGGCAGGTAGAGCAATCCCGCCATCCAGGAGATGACGGCAATGACGTGGATCGCCTTGATCCAAGGATAGAGCGTGTCGGCCATGGTCCGACCGTCAGCGCCGCAATCTGGCGAGCATCCGCTCCACATGGGCGATCGGCGTCTGCGGCGTGATGCCGTGGCCGAGGTTGAAGATGTGCGGCAGACCGTCCGTCGCCTCAAGCACCCCGTCCACGGCCGCGTCCAGGGCCTCGCCACCTTCGATCAGCGTTTCGGGGTGGATGTTGCCCTGGGTCACGGTGCGGGGCGCCACGGCACCGCGCAGGGCCTTCAGATCGACGCTCCAATCGACGCCGACGGCGTCCGCGCCGGTCTCCGCCATCACACGAGCATGGCCTTCGAGCCCCGAGCCCCGGGCGAAGACGATGATCTTCGCGCCCGGCACGCGTGCCCTGACCCCGTCGACGATGCGGGCGATGGGGGAGAAGCTCCAATGCGCGAGGGCATCCGCCGTCCCGCCCGGCGCCCGGGGCAGCGAGCCGGCATGGGATTCGAAGATCTGGACCGCATCGGCACCGGCTTCGAGCTGGCGCGACAGGTACGCGATCTGCACCGAGACCAGCCGGTCGATCAGCGCTTCCACCAGGGCGGTCTCGGTATCGGCGAGTGCGCGGGCGGGAGCGAGATCGGGCGTGCCGCGTCCGCCGATCATGTAGCTCGCCACCGTCCAGGGACCGCCACAGAACCCGAGAAGCGTCGTCTCGGCCGGCAGCTCGGAGCGCAGGCGCCGGACGGTCTCGAAGACCGGCTCCAGGTGCTGGAAGATGCTCGGATCGTCGGCCTGTTTCAGACGGGCGAACTCGTCCTGGCCGTGGACCGGATCGAGCCGCGGACCTTCTCCTTCGACGAACCGGACATCCTGCCCGAGGGCGTCCGGCACGACGAGGATGTCGGAGAAGAGGATCGCCGCGTCGAAGCCGAAACGCCGGATCGGCTGCAGAGTCACTTCGGTGGCAAAGTCCGGATTGTAGCAGAGGTCGAGGAAGGAGCCGGCCCTGGCCCTGACCTCGCGATATTCCGGAAGATAACGTCCGGCCTGCCGCATCATCCAGGCGGGAGGGATCCGGGACGGCTTGCCGTCGAGAACCTGAAGCAGCGCACGATCGGTGCCGTCACGTCGAGTCATGCCTGTATCCACCCGCCTGTATCCGTCCGATCGATCATGGAAGGGAAGAGATCGTCTCACCTGGGACAGAGCTATGACGCCCCCGTCCGCCCTCTGGAAGGTCTTTCGCCCCGGGAGGTTGTTTTACCGCAGGACGTCCTCGCGTCTCCAAGGCTCGATTCCAAAAACCGTCTTCCTTGCGAGAGCCTCCGAGGGTGACCGGAAATCCCTGTCCCCGTCCCGTCTATCTAATAAGAAAAGAGAGATTCTAGGACTCTGTTTTTTCTTTTAGACGGGGGATGACGGGACCGCGAACTTGTCCACACCCCATCCCCGCGCCACCGCCGTTAACGGGGCTTTAACGGGTTCGCGCTAACTTTCGAGAACGGGAAGTCTAATCAGCGACTTGCGCGCCGTGATGGGTCCCCCGTGCCCGAACCCTCCCTGAATCTCCCAAACCGGGATCGGGACGAGGGTCGTTGGTCTGCATGTTGACGCGAGAGTCGACAACGCGGGGGAAGGTTCCGCCCCCGACCCGTGAAGGGGTGCTTTATCCCCACCTGTCGACTCCGGCCGTCAGGTGTGGTGGATAACCCGGAGATCCCTCACGCCCGTCCGCCGGCCTGGGATGGGAATTTCCGATGAGTCGCAGCTACTTCCACCTTCATCTCGTCTCGGATTCCACCGGCGAGACCCTCATCAATGTGGGTCGCGCCGCTGCCGCCCAGTATGAGGGTGTCTCGGCCATCGAGCATGTCTATCCGCTGGTGCGATCCTCGGCCCAACTCGAACGGGTGATCTCCGAGATCGAGGCGGCGCCGGGCCTCGTCCTCTACACCCTCGTCGGCCACGATCTGACCGAGCGGCTGGAAGCGGCCTGCCGCGAGACCGGGTCGCCCTGCCTCTCGGTGCTCCAGCCGGTCCACGCCCTGCTGCAATCTTATCTCGGCGCGGAGACGACGGCCCGGCCGGGGGCGCAGCACATGCTGAACGCCGAGTATTTCAAGCGCATCGACGCAATGAACTTCACCCTCGCCCATGACGACGGCAACCTGCCCTTCGATATCGACGAGTCCGATGTGATCCTCGTGGGCGTCAGCCGCACCTCCAAGACGCCGACGGCGATCTATCTGGCCAATCGCGGGCTGAAGACCGCGAATTTCCCCCTCGTGCCGGGCATGCCAGTGCCGCCCAATCTCGAGAATGCCCGCAAGCCCCTCGTCGTCGGCCTTTTGGCGAGCGCGGAGCGGATCGTGCAGATCCGGCAAAACCGCCTGCTGAGCCTGAAGGCCGACGACACGTCACTCTATGTCGATCGCGATGCTGTGGCCGACGAGATTGCCGCCTGCCGCAAACTCTGCAACCGGCATCGCTGGCCGACCATCGACGTCACGAGGCGGTCGATCGAGGAGACCGCCGCCGCGATCGTCGATTTGCACCGCGAGCATCGCCTCAAGTTCATCGTGGCATGATGCGCGAAGCGAGATCCGTGATGACCCGCCTCTGGCTTCCCGAACGCCCGCTCATCCTCGCCTCCGGTTCGCCGACGCGCAGGCTTCTCCTCGAAGCCGCCGGCCTCGACGTGGAAATCGTCATCCCGAATGTCGACGAGCGCGCTATCGAGGCCGATTCCGGTCCCCTCGCTCCCGCCGATCTCGCCCTCCGGTTGGCCATGGCCAAGGCGCAGGCGGTGGCAGCCACGGTCGGCGACAGGATCGTCCTCGCCGCGGATCAGGTTCTCGCCTGCGAAGGGGAGGTGTTTCACAAATCCGCCACTCTCGACGCTGCTAAACAGCAACTGAGCCGGCTATCGAACAAGACGCATTCGCTGCATTCCGCCGCTGCTCTCATCGTGCCGGGACGGGAGCCGGACCTCCTTCACGACGAGGCCCGTCTCACCATGCGGGATCTGAGCGCGTCAGCCATCGACACTTATCTGGCGATCGCCGGGCATGACCGCGTCACCGGCACGGTGGGCGGATACCAGTTGGAAGGCCTCGGCATCCATCTCTTCACGAGGATCGAAGGCGCTCATGCCACCATTCTCGGCCTGCCGCTGACCGGATTGCTCGACCGGTTGCGAAGCCACGGCTGTCTTGCCTTCTGATCCCGAACGCCTCGCGAGACCCCTTCATGATCAAAGCCTTCGTCGTCGGTCATCCGATCGCCCATTCCCGGTCGCCGATGATCCACGGACATTGGCTCGCGACCCTCGGGCTCGACGGGTCCTACGAGCGGATCGACGTGGCGCCGGAGGATTTCGGAGCCTTCCTGCGCAACCTGAAAACCTCTGAATTCGCCGGCGGAAACGTCACCCTGCCGCACAAGGAAGCCGCCTTCGCCGGTACCGAGGTGCTGACGGAGGCCGCCCGGCGGATCGGCGCGGTCAACACGCTCTCCTTCGACGGGCAGGGCCGTCTCGTCGGCGACAACACCGACGCCGTCGGCTTCACCGCCCATCTCGACGAGACCCTCGGACCGGACTGGCTCGGCGCGGATACCGGTGACGTCGTGATCCTCGGGGCGGGGGGAGCGGCACGGGCCGTCGTCGCGGGTCTCCTCGACGGGCCGGCGACCCGTATCCTCGTGGCCAACCGCACCCGCTCACGGGCCGAGGCCATCGCGGAGCTCGACCCGGCCCGCGTCGAGGCCATCGCGTGGGACGGCCTCGACGCCGCTCTCGGTCGCGCGCGGCTTCTCATCAACACCACCTCCCTCGGCATGACCGGCAAGCCGCCCCTCGACATCACCCTCGATCGCCTACGGGCTGAATGTGCCGTCGCCGATATCGTCTACTCGCCCCTGGAGACGCCGCTTCTCGCCGCGGCCGCGGTGCGAGGGCATCGTGTGGTCGACGGGCTCGGCATGCTGCTGCACCAGGCCGTACCGGGGTTCGAGCGCTGGTTCGGAACCCGTCCCGTGGTGACGTCGGAACTGCGTGCCCTCATCGTCGCCGATCTGGTGGCGAAGCGATGACCCGGCCCTTCATCCTCGGCCTCACCGGCTCCATCGGCATGGGGAAATCGACCACGGCCTCCCTATTCGCCCGGCGCGGCATCCCGATCCACGACGCGGATGCGGCGGTGCGGCGCCTCTACGCGACGGGGGGCGCGGGTGCTCGCCTCATCGCCGACCTGTTTCCCGATGCCATCGCGCAGGATGACTCCGTCGACCGTGCGCGCCTGCGCGACCATGTGCTCGGCCAGCCCGAATCCCTTGCCCGGCTCGAGGCCGCGATCCATCCCCTCGTCCGGGCGGAGGAGCAAAGCTTCCTCGACGAGCATGCCGACGCATCCCTGGTGATCCTCGACATCCCCCTCCTGTTCGAGACCGGCGGGGAGGCAAGATGCGATGCGGTTCTGGTGGTGACGGCGGATCCCGAGGTTCAGCGGCAGCGTGTGCTCGCACGTCCCGGCATGTCCGAGGCGACGCTTGCCGCCATCCTCGCCAAGCAGATGCCCGATGCCGAGAAACGCGCCCGCGCCGACGTCCTCATCGATACCGGGCTTGGCCTTGCTGACGCCGAAAATCAGGTCGACGCTCTCATTGAACGTCTCGCCGGCTTAGGGCCGGTCTGACCGATCGCTTCGTATCCCTCGATTGGACCGCACCATGCTCCGTGAGATCGTCCTCGACACCGAGACCACCGGAACGGACGCCAAGAACGGGGATCGGCTGATCGAGATCGGCTGCGTCGAGCTGATCAACCACATCCAGACGGGGGTGACCTTCCACCGCTACGTCAACCCGACGCGACCCGTCTCGCAGGGCGCCTTCGCCGTCCACGGTCTGTCCGACGCGTTCCTTTCCGACAAACCGGTCTTCTCGGCGATCGTCGCGGATTTCGTCGCCTTCTGCGGCGATTCCCCCCTCGTAATCCACAACGCGCCCTTCGATGTGGGCTTCCTCAATATGGAATTCGCCCGGCTCGGCGAAGGCGGGCCGCCGCAGATCGACCTGGGCGCCGTGGTCGACACGTTGCAGATGGCGCGGCGCAAGCATACCGGCGCCTCCAACAGCCTCGACGCGCTCTGCGTCCGCTACGGGATCGATACGACGCGGCGCACCAAACACGGGGCGCTCCTCGATGCCCAGATCCTGGCCGAGGTCTATATCGAACTGCTCGGCGGCAAGCAGACGAGCCTGGGCCTTGCCATGGTCGAGACTACGGAGCCGGCCCGGATCATCGCCTCGGGCGACGGACCCATCGCCGCGGAACCGCGCCGATTGCGCAACCGTTTGAACACCTTGGAAGTTAATGAGCACGCGGCGTTCGTCGCCACCCTCGGTTCCAGCCCAATCTGGCGCGACTACGTCAGCGAGAACGATGGTGAGTGAAACCCGTTAGGTGCAATGCAATAAAAGACATATTGCATTGCAACAGAACCAGCCTACATCTTTGCACATCGAGTCGGCGCGGAGGCGAATCAAGCCCATCGTCGATGCGGGATCTCTGTGTATCCAGCATCGATCGGATCCGTCGTCCGCTCTCCCAAAACCCAAGAAAGCGATCATGCGATGGCTGATCACCCGAACCGGACGCGTATGGACGATCTCGTCGAAGCGACCAAACTGACGGGGGCAGGGCGACTGCAGGAAGCTGTCGATCTTATCCAACGCGGCCTCTTCGGTCGGTCCGGCGCCGAGACTTCGGGCCAGATGGTGCAAGTCGGGGGCGGCGAGCCCGCAAAGCCCGGCCATCCGACGGCCGGGTCGATGACGGAAGGCCTGCAGGAGCATTTGCGCGAGGCCATCGACCAGGTCGTGCGGAAGTTCGGGCTGTCGTCGCCATCCGGGCAGGCGGGTCAGGGCGTGGTCGCGCCGGGATCGGTGCCGTCGGGATTCTCCGGGTTCGATCCCACCAACCTGTTCCGGGATGGCAACGTCCCGGCTTCTCCCGCAGGCGAGGGGACCTTCACCGAGCATGCGTTCGCCAGCGATGCGGGCGCACGCGACTACAAGCTCTACGTTCCGAGCAGGACGGTCGCCGAGCCTCCCCTCCTCGTCATGCTCCACGGCTGTACCCAGTCGCCGGACGATTTCGCGGCCGGAACCGGCATGAACCGTCTCGCCGAGACGGAGGGATTCCTCGTCGTCTATCCCGCCCAGAGCATGAGGGCTCACGGCCAGCGTTGCTGGAACTGGTACCAGCCCGGCGACCAGGGACGCGGGTCCGGCGAGGCCGAGATCATCGCGGGTCTCACCCGCGCGGTGATGAGCGAATACAAGGTCGATACGCGCAGGGTGTATATTGCAGGCCTCTCAGCCGGTGGCGCTGCCGCCGCCAACATCGCTTTGGCCTATCCCGACCTCTATGCCGCCGTCGGCGTGCATTCGGGTCTCGCCGCCGGTTGCGCCGGGGACATCTCCACGGCGCTGACGACCATGCGTCTCGGGCCGTCGGGATCCGTGGTGATCCCGCCGGCGGAGACCGCGCGGGTGCCGACCATCATGGTCCATGGCGAAAGTGACGGCACCGTCCATCCGCGCAACGGCGATCACGTTCTCATCCAGGCCGGCGTCGAGGCCCTGCAGCCGTCCGTCTCGGATGGGACCGGCCCCGGCGGCTTGGCCTATCTCCGCACGCGCTATGCCGATGCCTCCGATCGCGTGGTGGTGGAAAGCTGGGTCGTGCGCGGCCTCGGCCATTCCTGGTCGGGCGGTGACCCGGCGGGCAGCTACACCGATGCGCGTGGCCCGGATGCGTCACGGGCGATGGTCGACTTCTTCATGGCTCACCGCCTGGACCGGCCGCGCCACTGACTCCACAGTCCCGTCAGACGGCGACGTTGTCGATGAGCCGCGTCGAGCCGAGATAGGCGGCGACCAGGATTCGGGTCGGTCCCGTGGCGTGCTCCACCGGGGCCAGCGTGTCGGCCTCGCACACGCTGAGATACTGGATTGTGCTGAACCCGGCCTCGATCAGGCGATCGGTCGAGGCGGAGACGAGCGGTGAGGCGGCGTTCCCCGCTCTCAGCCCTTCGGCGATGCGCACCAGCTCGCGGTGGAGCAGGGGGGCGATCCGTCGTTCGTCCGCATCGAGGTAGCGGTTGCGCGAGGAGAGGGCGAGCCCGTCCTCCTCCCGCAGGGTCGGCACGCCGCCGATGGTGACGGGGATGTCGAGGTCACGGACCGCGCGGCGGATGACCTGCAATTGCTGGAAATCCTTCTCGCCGAACAGGGCGGTATCGGGCTGGACCTGATTGACGAGCTTCGTCACCACCGTGGCGACGCCGGAGAAATGGCCCGGCCGAAAGGCGCCGCACAATCCCTCGCTGATGCCCGCCACCGCGAGGCTGGTGGAGAAATCCGCCGGGTACATCGTCTCCACGGTGGGAAGATACGCGGCATCGACGCCCGCCTCCGACAGGAGCGCGAGATCGGCCTCGGTGTCGCGCGGATAGCGCGAGAAATCCTCGCTCGGCCCGAACTGCGTCGGGTTGACGAAGATGCTGACGACGACCCGCTCTCCGAGTTCCCGCGCCCGGCTCACGAGGGAGAGGTGGCCCTGGTGCAGGGCACCCATGGTGGGCACGAGGACGACACGGTCGCCCGCCGCCTTCCAGGCGCGGATGCAGGCCCGCATGGGGGCCACGGCGTCGAACCGGGCCGGGGTGACGGGCGAGGCTTGGCTGCTCATCGGGACTCTTCGGCAGGGCTCTGAGAGTGTCTCTCACAAAACTCCCGACTACGGTCGGTTCTCCTCGGAGCACGACGGCGCAGCGGGAGTTTTGTGAGAGACACTAAGGGACGTCGGATCGTCCCTCGACTATCCCAACTCGGCGCCGGAAGGCCAGACGCCGCGGGCGGCCGAGGTCAGTTGCAATAGGGCAGCAACGACCGGCCGAACGGATCGTCGACACCCAGCGCCGGCTTGAACCCGTAATAACTCGGCTTTCCGAGCCCGTAGGCGGAACCGACATAGCTCGGATCGTCCGGCGCGTCGGTGGGGATGGGCACGCTTCTCGGGATGCAGGCGACCCGCCGGGGTCTCGCACGCTCCCGTCGCGGCGCGCCGTCCTCGTCCGCGCGCGGAAAGTAACGCGGCGGCGGCTCGGCCCCCGGGACAGGGCGGTTGGCCTCCACGCCGTAGGGGGTGGACCAGCGCTCCCGCGCATCGGCGGCCTGGGCCGGGCCGCACCAGACGGACGCGACGAGACCTGCTGCGATCAGCACCCTTGCGGCATGGCCCCTGACTGTCTCGCGCCCTCGGCTCATGTCATTCCGCTGCGTGCTCCCGTCGCCGGGAGCCCTGTCCATGGACGTTCACCACCCAACTCATCGTCCGTGGACGAGGCTCAACGTTCTCAGAACAGGGTGAACGAAAGGTTACCGTCGCAAAGCCCGGCCATCGAGATCCGCCAGGCGGGTGACAGGCTCGGTGGAAGGCCTGTCGATCTTGACCGGCTTCGACAGGTTGCCGGCTAACAGAGTCAGATCCGGTGTCGTTTCCTCGGCTCGGCCATAGAGCGACGCGTCGAGGGCGGCCAGAGCCTCGGCGATGGCGGGGGTGGAGCGCCAATGCCGTACGAGTTCGGGCTCGCGCTCGAAGACCGGGCCGAGGGCGGCGCGGAAACCCGGTCCGTCGCCCGCCTCCGCGTCTCGTGCGAGCTCGCGCCGTGTCGCACTATCGAGGCGCAACCGGCGCGAACCTCTCGGAACGCCAAAGCCGATGAGGGCAAGGCCGAACCCGAAGGCGCTCAGAGCCGCTGCCGCCACCAGCATCGGCGAGGCCGGAGCGACGGGCTTGGCGTCCTCATCCCGGTCGGGCAGGCCTCCGCCGATCTGGCGGGCCGGAATTTCCGCCTCGCGCAGGGTCCGCGAGACGGTGTCGAACCAGGGGATGGAGATCGCATCGAGCGGGACGATCTCGGTGACGGCAGGGCGGACATCCCATTGATAGGTGGCCCGCGCCACCGGCCCCGTCGGCGTGATGATGGTCTCACGGGTCACGGGGCCGGCGAAGGTGAGGATGCCGCGCGTGCGCATGACCGGGCGCGGCGGCAGCCCTTCGGCCACCAGCCCCTGCGCCTCCAGGGTGACGATGCGCCGCGTGGTCTCGCCGATCTTCACCGTTTCGGGGTCGGGATTCCACGAATCGGTGATCGTCACGTCCCGTGCCGGCAGCCACCACGGCTCCTTCACATCGGGGCCGCCGACCCCCTTCGTCCAGGTGGCCACCGGCAGGGAGACGGGCACGGAGGGAACGTCCACCACCTTGCGGGTGCCACCATCGTTGATGGTGAGGCGGTGGATGAACGGCTCGATGGTGAAATCGCCCGGATGGTGCGGGAAGATCGCGATGGTGCGGTCGAAGGCCACCGCCACCTGTCCGTCCGGCAGGCGGGTCTTCGACCAGGTGTCGCGGCCGAGCTGAGTCCAGCTGAAATTCGCCAGCGACGGCTGCACCACTTCCTCCAGCAGGATCGCCTGCCGGTAGACGCCGCGAATGTGGAGCAGCACCATCTCCCGCGAAAACGGCGCCGCATTGCCGTTGAGCTCCGGAGTCACCGTCAGGGTGAGGTCGCCGGGGGAGATTTCGGCATGGGCCGGACCGGCGAGGAGCAAGAACGCGCCGAGCAGGAGGATGCCGCGCCGGGCGTATTCCCTCCCCGCTTTGCGGGCTGGAAGCTCATGATTGGACAGCGTGAGACGTTCCCCTCTCCCCGCTCGCGGGGAGAGGGCCGCGACGACCCCGTCGTCGGCGCGGCGAGGCGGCAGCCGAGGGTGAGGGGGCTTGTCCGAAAGAGACTCCTTCGGACAAGCCCCCTCACCCTCGCTCCGGCGTTCGCCTCCGCTTACCGAAGGCACGACGAGGTGCCTTCGGTCCTCTCCCCGCGAGCGGGGAGAGGGGAAATACACCGGCATCTCTCCGTTAAAGCTCACCATGGGTTGCTTCCCGCCGGGACCGCCGTGCCCGCCTCTACACGCACCGCCTGTTCGGCTTTCAGGCGCAGCTTGAGATACCGGCCCGGATCGTCGGGCAGGGTCTGGAGCCAGAGCCGGTCGGGCCGGATCTCGTGGGCCTCGAAGCTCTTCGTCACGCGCCGCACCTCCCGCTCCGGGGCGGCGGCGACCATGGCGGAACCGGCGCCTGTCCGGCCGCGACCGGCCGCGTCGCTGGCCGAGCCCCTCGCTTCACCTTTGCCGGAATCCACCGATTGCTGCTCGGCCTTGCCGCGCCGCGCCACCTTGCTGTTGCCTGGCGTCGAGGAGGAGGTGCCCCCTTCCTTGTTGCCGGCCAGTCCCTCACCGACGGAGGAGGCCTTCATGTCGTCGTTCGGGTCCTGGTTCGAAGTCTTGTTGTAGCGCGAGCCCACCGTCGCCGTGGCGTTGGCGAGGCCGCCGCCCTTGCCCGGATCGCCCGGGCCCTCGGCCACGAGGCGCGCGACGAGGGAGCGGTTGGCCTGCGCATCCGCATCGCGCGGGTTGTATTGCAGGGCGACGTCGTAGGCGTCGATGGCGCCCTGGTAATCGCCCGACCGCGCCAGGGCGTTGGCGAGATTGTAGGCGTTGCGCCGGCCGCCGTTCCGGAAGATCGCGATGGCCTCTTCGTAGCGTCCCGCCTCGTAGAGCGCCGGCCCGCGCCAAGCCGGATCGGCGAGGATCACGGCGGCGGCACCCGGCAGGCCGAGGCCCATCAGGCTGCGGCCGAGCGTCGTGCGCGGCTCGGAGACCATGGTGAGGCCGAGAATGCCGGCCCCGGCCAGGGTCACGCCGGCGATCCTCGCCCAGCCGGTCCAATGCCGGGGGAGAGAAAGACGATCGGACAAGGAGAGACGCGCCGTGCTCATCAGGCGCTCCTGCGGAACAGGACGAGGGCGGGAAACAGGGCGAGCAGGATCAGCCAGCGTCCGAGATCGGCGAAGGCGAGCACGGTATAGCCGCCCGCCGCCAGATGCTGGGCCGTGCTGGCGCCGACGATGTCGAGGAGGGCGGCGGGCCTGTCGAGATCGACGGTGACACCGTCGCCCGCGCCGGTCACGCGGTCGAGGGCCGCCCGGTCGGGCTTGGGCGAACCGTCCGGCAGGGACTTGGTGGCCGGCACGAACACCGCGTGGAGATGCCAGCCCTTGGTCCGGATCGCGGTGGCTTCCCGTATGGCCGCATCGCCGATCCCGTCGCCATCGGTGACGAGGACCACGTCCCCGGCGATGACGCCCGCTTCCTCCAGGGTCCGGCGCGCGATGGCGAGGCCGCGCTCGGGATGGGTGCCGCGATCGGGTACGGTGTCGCCGTCGAGGGCGAAGAGGACGAGGCTGAGGGCGTCGCGGTCCGTGGTCGGCGGGGCGGCGAGATAGGCGTCGCCGGCATAGACCACCACGGCGACGCTGCGGGTCCCCGCCGCCTGGGCCACGCTGTCGGCGATCTGGCGGACCTCCTTGAGGTGGCCGCCCTCGGCGACGGAGCGCGAGAGGTCGACGACGACGACCGTCGCATCGAGGTTGCGGAAGGTCGCCGCGTCGGGACGCTCGATGGCCGGTCCGGTCAGAGCGACGGCGATGATCCCGGCCGCGATGGCGGCGGCGAGGTTGGCCTGGCGCCGCCCGCCGAGGACGGCCCCCCGCGTCTCGAGGAAGGCCATCAGGCCGGGATCGACGGCCTTTGCCCAATCGCCCATCGGGGCCGAGCGCCAGGCCGAGCGCAGGGCGAGGACGAGGATGACGGGAATCGCCAGGAGCCACCAGGGCCGCAGGATGGCGAAGGACAGGAGGGCGCTCACGCCGTGCGCCTCGCCAGCAGGCCCGCCGCGCAGAGGAGAGCGAGCCCGGCCGGCCACGGCCAGAGGTCCTGGCGCAGGGGCACCGGGGGAGCCTTGGCACGGCCTCCTTCGATGGCGTCGATGGAATCGGCCATGGCGATGAGGTCGTCCGTGGTCTTCACCCGGAAGAAGGTACCGCCGGTGGAAGCCGAGATCTCGCGCAGGGTTTCGGCATCGACGACATCCTGCTCGCCGTCGGCATTGGACATGTCGCGGGGGCCGAGGGCGATGGTGTGGACCTTGACGCCGAGTTCCTTGGCCAAGGCCGCCACGTCGCGCGGCGTGGTCTGGCCGGCATTGTTGGCGCCGTCCGTCATCAGCACCACCACCTTCGATGTCGCCTGCGGTGCGTCGGGCGCCTCGCCGGAGGTCGCCGGCACCAGCCGCTTGAGGGCGAGGCCGAGACCGTCGCCGATGCCGGTGGAGCGCCCGACCAATCCGATCGTCGCCTCGTCGAGGGCACGCGCCACGGTATGGGTGTCGAAGCTCGGGCTCGCGGCCACGTAGGATTCGTTGGCGAAGATCACGAGGCCGATCCGGTCCCCGGCCCGGCGGCGGATGAAGTCGGTGCCCACCCGCTTCACGGCGGTGAGCCGCGTCACGGTCTCGCCGTCGATGGCGAAGTCCCGACGCTCCATGCTGCCGGACAGGTCCATCACCAGCATGATCTCACGGCCCGAGGCCGGAAGCGCGGTGGCGGGCAGGACGAGGCGGGGGCCGGCGAGAGTCGCCACCAGGGCGACCCACAGGGTCCAGATCAGGAGCGAGCGGCCGCGTCCGCGTGCCGCCACGCTGTCGCCGCGGCCCGTTCCCGCCACCAGGGAGGCGGGAACGCGCAGGGCGCCGCTCGATCCCATCCGCTCGGGCGGCAGCAGCCGGGCCGCGAGAAAGGGCAGCGGCAGGAGCAGCAGCGCCAGGGGCGCGGCGAGATCGAAGGCCGAGAGGAAGGCGGTGAACCAGGCTGGCATCGGGTCAGGCCCTGATCCGCGCGAAGAGACGGCCGAGTTCGGAATCGATCGCCTCGACGTCGGCCGGGGAGGAGCGCCGGTACAGGCCCTCCGTCACGACCCTGCCGGCGCCCTTGCTGAAGAGGTCCGTGGCGAAGAGGCGGTCGAGGGTGGCGGTCCAGTCTTTCCCGTGGGTCGAGGCGGCCTCGTCGCCGGCCAGCGTCCGGGTGAGGCGCCGCAGCAGGCGGGCCTGCGCGACGAGGCGCGCCTCCGGGGGAAGTGCCCGCGTCTCGGACAGAGCGCGCAGGGCCGAGGCCCGCACCGAGGCCCTCGACCGTGCCCGCATCAGCCTGACGAGGCCGACGAGGAGGGCCGCGACGAAACCCAGCGCGATGGCCAGCACCACCTCGCCCTGCGCGCCGCTGGCCGCATCGGCCGGCAGGTGCAGGCCGCGCAGCTGGGCGAGATCGGTGGGGGAAGCGAGCGGGTTCACGCGCTACAGCACCGCATCGAGGCGTTCCATCAGCGGGGCATAAGCTTCGGGGCCGGCCTCGGCGTCGAGGCGCAACCCCTCGATACCGCGCCGTGCATAGGCGATGAGCCGGTCGTCGGGCGCGCCGTCCGCCATGGCGGCGGAGCGCCCGACCTGGACCGTGCCGCGCTGTCCGTCCGGCGTGGAGAACGGAAAGAACCCCGCCGGCTTCCGGCGCTCGAACGCGTCGCTGACGAGGACGAGGCGGATCGACAGGCGCTCGGCCAGAACGGTGAGGAGATGGTCGAACTCGGGCCCCGGTGCGTCGAGGGCGCTGCCGATGACGAGATGGCCGCCGGACGGAAGCAGACTCGCCGCCACCGTGAGGCTGCGGTCGAGGGGAGGGTCCATCCTGTCCGGGGCGGCGAGCGCCTGGGCGTGGGCCATGGCAAGGGCCCCCGTCACCGCCGTCATCGCCCGCTCGCCGCCGCCGGGACGGACCACCACCGGCTCGCCGGAGGAGGCCGCCACGAGGCCGACCCGGCCGCTATCGCCGACGATGCGCCAGCCCAGCAGCACCAGGGCTTCGGCCGCCGCCACCGAGCGCAGGGCGCGGCGCGTGCCGAACAGCATGGAGGGGCGGAAATCCGCCAGCAGCACCACGGCGCGGTCGCGCTCGTCATGGTGGGTCCGGACGTGGAGGATGCCGGTGCGGGCGGTGGCGTTGCGGTCGATATGGCGGCGGTCGTCGCCCTCGGACCAGAGCCGCACGTCGTCGGGCTCCGAGCCGCGCCCGCGTCGCCGCGTGACGATGCCGCCGGGCAGTCCAGCCAGGGTGCGGGTGGCCGGGGAGACGCCCCGGCGGGCGAGGTGGCGCAGGCCCATCAGGGCCTCGCCCGAGAGATGGATACTGGGGCCGTGCACGGAGCCCGTGGTCGGGCCGGGGGGAGACGCCATGGCTGTGCTACCCGACCATTCCGCCTTCAGAGCGCCCGGACCCGCTGGACGAGGCCCTTGATGATGCCCCGTGCGGTCTGTCCCTCGGCGGCGGCGCGCCAGGTGAGACCGATCCGGTGCGCCAGGGCGTCGGCGGCGAGATCCGAGATATCCTCCGGGATCACGTGGTCGCGGCCGCGCAGATAGGCTCGCGCCTTGCCGGCCAGCATGAGCGCCAGCGTCCCGCGCGGGGAGGCCGGATGCTCGATCGAGGCGCGGAGATCCGGGGCGGCCTTGTCGGTGCGGGTGCCGGCCACGAGCCGCACCAGATAGTCCTTGAGGGCCGACGAGACGTGGACGTTGAGGGCCGCCGCGCGCGCGGCGCGGATCTCCGCCACGGTGAGCTTCACCGCCATCGCCTCGGCATGGTGGTTCAACTCGCCCTCGACGAGGTCGAGGATGCGGCGCTCGGAGGCTTCGTCGGGCATCTCCACCACCACGTGGAGGAGGAAGCGGTCGAGCTGGGCTTCCGGCAGGGGGAAGGTGCCCGCATGCTCGATGGGGTTCTGGGTCGCCACGACCATGAACGGGTCGGGCAGCACATGGGTGTGTCCGGCGACGGTGATCTGGCCCTCGGCCATGGATTCGAGCAGCGCCGACTGGACCTTGGGCGGGGCGCGGTTCACCTCGTCGACAAGGATCAGCGAATGGAACAGCGGGCCGGGCAGGAACTCGAAGTCGCCGGCATCCTGGCGCCAGACGGTGGTGCCGGTGAGATCGGCCGGCATCAGGTCGGGCGTGCACTGGATGCGGGCGAAACTGCCGTCGAGCCCGTCCGACAGGCGCTTGACCGCACGGGTCTTGGCGAGGCCGGGCGCGCCCTCGATGAGGAGATGGCCACCGGTGAGAAGCCCGATGAGCAGGCGCTCCACCAGGGTCTCCGCGCCGATGAGCCCATGGCTCAGCCCATCGCGAAGGGCGAAGATGCGGGCGCGCAAGGCTTCGTCGGCGGCCTGCGGTGGCAGGGCGGCGGGACGCGTGGCCAATGTCGCATCACTCATGAGCGGGTCATGATCGTGGCAGGGCCGGCGTACAGCACCATGCGCGTCTCCTCGGGCGGATTCTTAAGAGATCCCTATGTCGATCGGGTGTGCCTGCTGCGCAGCACCGGCGTCAATCCCGTGGGACGTTTCCCGTGAAACACGAGGGTGAGATCGGGCAGAATGCCCGACCACCGGGATTTCATGAAGTCGAATGCATGCAGAGCGGATTTCTCCGCCGGTCCAGGGATTTTCGGGCGGATTTCGGCGTTATGTCGCATCCCGTGCGACGTCGGTGGAAACCCGGGGCCGGCCTCCCGGTTTCCGTCCTCACCAAGTGTCTCTCACAAAACTCCCGCTGCACTGTCGTGCTCGAAGCGAGAGCCGACCGTGATCGGGAGTTTTGTGAGGCACGCTAAGCGGGCAGACTGGAGCAGACCATGAGCACGGACCTCTTCCCCGGCTTCAGCGCGGATTGGATCGACATCCCGGAGGGCCGGTTCTTCGCCCGCAGCGGCGGCCCGGAGGATGCGCCTCCCCTGATCCTGCTGCACGGTTTTCCGCAGACCCATGCCTGCTGGCACCGGATCGCGCCGGCTTTGGCCGAGACCCATCGCGTGGTCTGCCTCGATCTGAAGGGATACGGCTGGTCGGAGGCACCTAAGGGCGACGCCCGCCACGACGTCTATTCCAAGCGCCGCATGGGGCGGGACGTGGTGGCGATCATGGAGCGTCTCGGCCATGTCCGCTTCGGTTTCGTGGGTCACGATCGCGGGGCGCGGGTGGGCTACCGCCTCGCCCTCGACGAGCCGGGCCGGATCGAGCGCCTCGCCCTCCTCGATATCCTGCCCACCCTCGTCCAGTGGGAGCGGATCGAAGCCGATCCCGACGTGTCGTCGCATTGGGCATCCCTGGCCCGGCCGGCCCCCGGTCCGGAGGAGGAGATCGGCCGCGATCCGGTCGCCTATTTCGAGGGCCTCCTCCGGCAATGGAGCAACGCCCGGAACCTCGACCCCTTCGCCCCGGAGGCCTTGCGCCTCTACCGCGACAACTGGACCGTGCCCGAGCGCATTCACGCCTTCTGCGAGGATTACCGGGCCGGTGCGACCCGCGACCGCGAGGCGGATCTCGACGACCTCGCGGCGGGCAAGACCTTATCCTGCCGGACCCTGATCCTCACCGGGGACGGTTATCTCGACCATTCGCACGAGACCCCCCTGGCGGCCTGGCAGCGCACCTTCGCGCCGAAGGCCGAGGCCGTGGACATCACCTCCGGGCATTTCCTGGCGGAGGAGAACCCGGCCGAGACCCTGAAAGCCCTGCGGGCCTTTCTCGAGGGCTGACGCGCGAAGCGTCACCGTTTCGTCATGGGCGGGCGACATGCAGCGCCCATGACCGCGCTCCTCGCCTCGCCGCTCCCCGAATTCGTCAATTCCGCCATCAGCCTCGTCGTCGCGTTCGTCCTCGGCACGATGATCGGGGCCGAGCGGCAATATCGCCAGCGCACGGCGGGCCTGCGCACCAACGTGCTGGTGGCGGTGGGCGCGGCGGCCTTCGTCGATCTCGGCATGCGCCTCGAAGGAACGCGCGGCGCGGTGAGCACGGTCGCCTACGTCATTTCGGGCGTCGGTTTCCTCGGGGCCGGCGTCATCATGAAGGAGGGCATGAACGTGCGCGGCCTCAACACCGCCGCCACCCTCTGGTGCTCGGCGGCGGTGGGGGCCTTCGCCGGGGCGGACTTCCCCCTGGAGGCCTGTTTCGTCACGGCGGCGGTCCTGTCCGGCAACACATTGCTGCGGCCCCTCGTCAACGCCATCAACCGCGTCCCCATCGATGAGAGCCAGACCGAGGCCACCTACGAAGTGCAGATCACGGTGCAGGCCGAGCATGCCGGCCCCGCCCGCGACCTCCTCGTGGAGCGGCTCGAGGCGGCGCATTACCCGGTCGGCGGCACCGAGGTGGTGGAGCGCGGCGAGGAGACGGTGGAGGTGGTGGCGACCCTGGTGGCGACGGCGGTGGATTCCGCCGAACTCGACGCGGTGGTGGCCGGGCTGGAGCGCGACGGGCGGATCAGCCATGCCACCTGGTCGGTCCAGACCGCCGATTGAGCGCATCCGCCGCCATTGTCGCCGTGAGGAAAAGACCAACCTAGACCGGTGAGGCCGGGCTCGCCCCCGGCGGCGGAGAGCCCTCATCATGACCGGAACACGCAGGAACGCATTGATCGTCGGGGCCTCGCGGGGCCTGGGCCTCGGATTGGTGGAGACGTTCCTCCAGCGCGGCTGGGCCGTCACCGCCACGCAGCGCTCGCCCTCCGGCGGATTGGCGGCTTTAGCCTCCGATGCGCTCAGCATCGAGACCGCCGATATCGACGACGACGGGGCGGTAGCCGCCCTCCACGACCGGCTCGTCCACCAGCGCTACGACTTGATCTTCGTGGTAGCCGGCGTGGCGACCCAGGCCCACGACCCGGCCCATCAGGTCCCGCGCGACGTCGCCGCGCAGGTCTATCTCACCAACGCCATCAGCCCGATCCGCTTCGCCGAACTGTTCCGCGACCGGCTGGCCGACAACGGCCTCATTGCCTTCATGAGCTCCGTCCTCGGCAGCGTCTCCCTCAACGACAGCGGCGGATGGGAGACCTACCGCGCGAGCAAGGCGGCGTTGAACACGCTGGCGATCAGCTTCGAGATCCGCCACCGCGACGAGGGGTTCGGCGTCGCTCTCCTCCATCCCGGCTGGGTCCGCACGGAGATGGGCGGCGAGGATGCGGATGTCGACGTGGGAACGAGCGTCGCCGGTCTGGCCGACGTCATCGAGGGCCGCCTCGGCAAAACCGGCATCGCCTATCTCGACTATACCGGTGCGACCTTGGCCTGGTAGGCGCTCAGCGCCGTCCGTCGAGGGGGCGGCCGCGCCGTTCCACCACCACCGGCGGGCGGGTGCGGCGCTCGACGATGACGGTGCGCGGCGCCCGGCTCGGGCTGCCGGCGGTGAGGATGCGCTCGGAGACCCGCTCGGGCTTCGGTTTCTCGGCAGCGAGCACGTGCGGGCGCATCTCGTCGAGGGGAAGTCCGATCAGGCCGGCGGCGATCTCGACCTGCTGTTCGAGATCGTCGGCGAGATCCTGCGCCGCGGCGATCGCCTCGGGGATCGTCGGCGGTTCGCGCCGGACACGGATCGGCGGCAGATCCTGGAAGGATTTCGGCGTCTTCTTCACGACTCGGCCCGCGCTCCACACCAACCGAGGATAGCGCGACGGCAGCGGGAGTGCATTGCACCATTTTGACGACACACCCACGCGTTCCGCGCATTCCGCCTCAGACCGCCGGATTTTCCCGCAGATACGGCGAGAGATGCCCTGTCTGCTTCCGCACGGGCGGCGGATTGCCCAGGGAACGAGCATATCGTCGTGTCGATATGTCGCATCCATGAGGCGACGGCGAAGCTGTTCCGTGCGCCGTTGCATGCGGCCATGCTGCCGCCGATACTGGCCCGATCATGTTTCCCATCACCGATCTCACCGATGCCAGGCTGGTCCCGGCCCGCCCCGATCTGGCCGACATCCGACTGCAGGGCCGTGTCGGGGCCGCCCGCTACGTCGCCGGGCGAAGCGGCCGCCTCGTCGCCGCCTCGGCCCCGTTGCGGCGCAGGCCGAGCCCGGATGCGGGGATCGAGACCGAGGCGGTGATGGGCGACCCCGTCACCCTCTACGACACGGGCGAGGGCTTCGCCTTCGTGCAGCTCGTGACCGACGGCTATGTCGGCTACCTGCCGGAGACCGCTCTCGCCCTGGAGACTCCGGCTCCGAGCCACCGGGTGACGGCCCTGCGCACGTTCCTCTATCCGGCCGCCAACATGAAGCGGCCGCCGCTGGGCCATGTGAGCCTCGGCGCCGGGCTCGGCATCACCGGGCGGGAGGGCGATTTCCTGCGCCTCGCCGACGATGCGCATGTCTTTCACGATGGTGCCTTTGCCGGCGGCGCCTACGTCTTCGCCGATCATTGCGCGCCTGCCGGCATCGTGGAGCCCGATCCTGCCGCCACCGCCGAGCGTCTCGTGGGGACGCCCTATCTTTGGGGCGGGCGCACCAGCCTCGGGCTCGATTGCTCGGGCCTCGTCCAGCTCTGCCTCGCCCTTGCGGGCATCCCGTCTCCCCGCGACGCGGACCAGCAGGAGGCGGCCCTCGGCACGGCGCTGCCCACGCGCCTCGACGGCTTGGCTCGGGGCGACCTCGTGTTCTGGCGCGGCCATGTGGGGATGATGCTGGACGAGACCCGCCTCATCCACGCCAACGGCCACCACATGGCGGTGGCGGTGGAGCCCCTGGCGGTGGCGGTGGAGCGCATCGCCGAGAAGAGCTACGGCGCGGTGACGTCGATCCGGCGGATCACGCCTTCAGCCGGGTCTTGATGCGGGTGATCAGCCCGTCCCTGACGTCGCGATAGGCGTCGAGGCGCTGCTCACGGGAGGCTTCCTGCATAAGCGTCGGGTCCGGTGTCGGCCAGTATTCCACATCGACGGCGTTGGTGCGGGTGACTTCCAGGGCCGCATGGTGAGCCTCGGGCGACAGGGTGATGATGAGGTCGAAGTTCAGTCCCTCCCATTCCTCCAGTTCGAGGAGGGTCCGGGGCCGGTGCTTCGAGGCGTTGATGCCGATCTCGTCGAGAGCCGCCACCATGAACGGGTCGGCCGGCTCGCCGGAGCGGACGCCCGCCGACTGGACATAGGTGGACTTGCCGAAATAGTGGCGCGCCACCGCCTCCGCCGCGAGGGACCGCACGGCGTTGAAGTTGCACATGAACAGCACCGACTGCACGCGCGTCTTCTTCGGGCCGGCCTCTTCCGCCATCCGGTGACTGCCTCGGGCTTCAAACGACGGGGAGGGCGCTTACGCCTTCCAGTGCAAGGCGAAGACCAAGGTGAACAGACGCCGGGCGGTGTCGTGGTCGAGATCGACCTTGCCTTCGAGCCGCTGTCGCAGAAGCTCGGAGGCTTCGTTGTGCAGGCCGCGCCGTCCCATGTCGATCGCTTCGATCTGGGTGGGCGAGGCGGTCTTGATCGCGTTGTAGTAGCTCTCGCAGATCATCTCGTAGTCGCGGATCACCCGGCGGAACGGGGTCAGTGACAGCAGGTGCGTCATCACCGGCTCGCCGTCCTCGCGGCGGATCGCGAAGGCGAGCTTGTTCTCCACGAGACCGAGGGTGAGGGCGTAGGGGCCCTCGCGTCCGGGAATCGAGAAGTGGTTCTCTTCCAGGATGTCGAAGATCGCGATGGCGCGCTCGTGTTCCTGGTCCGGGTTGCCCCGGCCGATGGAATCCTCGTCGAAGGTCACCGCCGCGAGGCGGTGGATGGACGACGATGCCCCTGCCGATCGTCCCGTTTCCGGTTGTTGCGTTTCAGATTGGTCTGGGCCTGCCATCGTCCCCTCACAGATTCAGGCGGATCGCCACGGAGCGGGCGTGGCCGTCGAGGCCCTCCGACTGTCCGAGGGCGATGGCTGCCGGCCCCAGGACCCTCAGCGCCGCGGGATCGCAGCGCAGGATCGTCGTCCGCTTCATGAAGTCGAGCACGCCGAGGCCCGACGAGAACCGGGCCGAGCGGGCGGTGGGCAGGACGTGGTTGGGGCCACCCACATAATCGCCGATGGCTTCCGGCGTATGGCTGCCGAGGAAGATCGCGCCGGCATTGCGGACCTTGGCGGCCAGGGCCTCCGGGTCGGCGGTCTCGATCTCCAGGTGCTCGGGGGCGAGGCGGTCCACCAGGGGGACGGCCTCGTCGAAATCGCGGACGCGGACGATCGCCCCGTAATCGCGCCAGCTCGCCCGGGCGATGTCGGCCCGGGGCAGGGTGGCGAGAGCCCGCTCGACGGCGCTCTCCACGGCGTCGGCGAGGTCGGACGAATCGGTGATGAGGATCGACTGGGCGGCCACATCGTGCTCGGCCTGGGCGAGGAGATCGGCGGCGACCCAATCGGGGTTGGCGTGGCCGTCGGCGAGGATCAGCACCTCGGAGGGGCCGGCGATCATGTCGATCCCGACCTGCCCGAAGACTCGGCGCTTGGCCGCCGCCACCCAGGCATTGCCCGGCCCGACGATCTTGGCCACGGGGGCGATGGTCCCGGTGCCGTAGGCGAGCGCCGCCACGGCCTGAGCGCCGCCGACCCGGTAGATCTCGCTGACGCCGGCGAGGTCGGCGGCGGCGAGAACCAGGGGGTTCATCTGCCCCTCCGGCATCGGCACCACCATGACGACCCGCGGCACCCCCGCGACGCGGGCGGGAATGGCGTTCATCAGGACGGAGGAGGGGTAGCTCGCGGTTCCGCCGGGCACGTAGAGGCCGACCGATTCGAGCGCCGTCCAGCGCCAGCCCGAGGTCACGCCGAGATCGTCGGTGGCCATGTGGTCGGCCGGCACCTGGCCACGATGGAAGGCCTCGATGCGGGTCGCGGCGAGGCGGAGGGCGTCGAGGGCCTCGGCCGGACAGGCGGCGATGGCGACCCGCACCTCATCGGGCGTCACCCGCAGGGTCGCGGCGGAAAAGTCCTCGCCGAGCCGGTCGAAGCGGCGGGTGTAGTCCACCAGGGCGGCGTCGCCGCCGGAGATCACGCCGGCGATGATCCCGCGCACGGTCTCGTCCACATCCTCGGAGATCTCGCGCTTGACGCTGAGAAGACCGGTGAAAGCGGCGGCGAAATCGGCGTCGCGGCTGTCGAGGCGCACCATCAGGCAGAATCTTTCACGACATTGTCCTTGGCGGAGTCCTTGGCGGAAGGAGCCTCATCCGCATGGCCCTGGAACGCTTGACCCTGGATCGCGGCGCGGCCGGCTTCCGCCGCCTCGTGGTCGGGGCGGCCTTCCACCTCCCAGACCGGACCGAGATCCTTCAGCCGCGCCTCGATGCATTCTACATCGAGCTGGATCGCCGCTTTGCCCGCAAAGACCAGGGTCACGGTGCCGGAGGGGTCCGCCTTCGGCTCGAAGGTGACGGCCAGCAGGTTGAGGGGCTCGTCGGAGGTGGAGCCGGGCGTGATGCCGCGGGCGCGCACGGCCATGACCCGCTCGAAATGCAGGCCGGTGAGGCGCCGGCGCGGGGCCTCGGCATCCGGCGTCGACCAGTCGAAACGCCGCCCCACCAGCACGAAGCGGTGCGACGACGCGAGATAGGCGAGATCCTGCGGGCGCAGGACCGCATCCTGGAGATGAGCCGAGAGGATGGCGAGATCCTCCGCGTCGAGGGCAGCGAGCTTGAGAAGCTCCATGTCGGGTTCGCAGCTGGCCGGACACCGCCGGATCGGGCGCCGGGTGTGGAAGTGGGTCGGTCGTAGGTAGCGAGGCGGCCGCCCTGCGGCAACCGCGCGGCCGGGAACAATTGCAGGGTGCCGGCGATACGGGCCGCTTGCGGCGGCGACCTCAGACGGCGTTCATGCAGACAAGGTTAGTCTTTCGCCGCATTCTCGATTGGGACATCCCTCGCCATGATTCTCGGACCCGTACGCCGCATCGCCTTCGCCGCCCTGACCGCCCTGGCGGCGACGACGGCCCTCGGCTTGGGGCAGTCCCAGGCACAAGTCCAGTTCCGGATCGACGAGGGCTACGACAGGTCGCCCTATGGCCGTTCGCCCTACGGCGACGACCGGGGACGGGGCTACGATCGCTACGATGGCTATGCCCGGCCCTACGAGGATGGCGAGCGCCGGCCCCTGCCGCCGCGATACGGACGCCAGCGCATGGGCAGCGTCTGCGTCACCTCACGCGGCAATTGTCCCGCCTATCCGAGCCCGATCCAGTCGCCCTGCCGCTGCGACATCCCGGGCTTCGGTCCCAAGCGCGGCAACGTGCTGGAATAGGGCCGTCGTCCGGGAGGCGCGGGCCGCCTCCCGGGTCGGACAGGGTCAGGACCGGACCCGGCTGATCTCGGCGCCGCAGCGGCCGAGCTTGGCCTCCAGCGCCTCGAAGCCGCGGTCGAGATGGTAGACCCGGTTGATGCTGGTCTCGCCCTCGGCGGCGAGGCCGGCGATGACGAGGGAGACCGAGGCGCGCAGATCCGTGGCCATGACCGGGGCGCCCTTGAGGCGCTCCACCCCGTCGACGATGGCGAGATCGCCTTCGAGCCGGATCTTGGCGCCGAGGCGCGCGAGCTCCTGCACGTGCATGAAGCGATTCTCGAAGATGGTCTCGCGGATGTGCGACTGGCCCTTGGCCAGGGTCATCAGCGCCATGAACTGCGCCTGCAGGTCGGTGGGGAAGCCGGGGAACGGGTCGGTGGTCACGTCCACCGCCACGATGCCGCCGCCGTTGCGCCGGATGCGGATCGTGTCGGCGGTGGAGGTGATGTCGGCGCCGGTGGTCTTCAGCACGTCGAGCGCGCTGTGCAGGAGGTCGGCGCGGGTGTTCTCCAGGGTCACGTCACCGCCCACCATGGCGGCGGCCATGGCGTAGGTGCCGGTCTCGATCCGGTCCGGCAGGACGGTGTGGCGGGCACCGTTCAGGCGCGAGACACCCTCGATGGTGATGCGCGGGGTGCCGGCACCCGAAATCCTGGCGCCCATCTTGATGAGGCAGTCCGCGAGATCGACCACTTCCGGCTCGCGGGCGGCATTCTCGATCAGGGTCGAGCCGTTGGCGAGCGACGCCGCCATCAGCGCCACGTGGGTGCCGCCCACCGTGACCTTGGGGAAGTGGATCTCGCCGCCGCGCAGGCCGTTCTTGGCCTTTGCCACCACGTAGCCGCCATCGATCTCGACGGTGGCGCCGAGGCGCTCCAGGGCCATCAGCATGAGGTCGATGGGGCGGGTGCCGATGGCGCAGCCGCCGGGCATCGAGACGCGGGCCTCGCCGAACCGCGCGAGCAGCGGCGCGATCACCCAGAAACTCGCCCGCATGGTGGAAACGAGTTCGTAGGGCGCGGTGGTGTCGATGACGTTGGAGGCGGTGAGCCGGATGGTCTGGCCGGTCTCCGTCGTATCACCCGGGCGCTTGCCCACCACCATGTGGTCGACGCCGTGATTGCCGAGGATGCGCAGCAGGGCATGGATGTCGGCGAGGCGCGGCACGTTCATGAGTTCGAGGGATTCCCCCGTCATCAGGCTCGCGATCATCAGGGGCAGGGCCGCGTTCTTGGCGCCCGAGATCGGGATGACGCCGTGGAGCGGCTTTCCGCCGATGATGTTGATCCGGTCCATCGTCGTCCTTCGCGCGGCGTCCTGCCCCTTCCCGTGACGGGAGGGCGGCGCCGACCTGGTTCTGCAATCGGTGGCGGTGCGCTCGCGGCACGGCCTTATCGAGCCGCCTATACGTGAGTTTTGTCCGAAAAAGGATCGTCAGCCGTCGCCGTCGCGATCCGGCTTCGCGTCCGATCGTTCGCCGGCATCGCCGGTTTCCGCCGCGGCGCTGGCCTGCCCGCGGACCCGCGTCTGGGCCTTGCGGCGCTTCAGGTTGTCTCGCAGGGCCGCCTTCAGCCGCTCGTTGCGCGTGGCGTCGTTCTTCATGGCGATCACTCTACCATGGCGATCACTGCGCGACCCATCGTCGCCACGGCGAAATACCGACTTTGCCACCCCGTCTCAACAGGCGCAGAGCTGGAATGCAGGAGTCGACTTGAACCAATTCCAAGTTCGCCTGTATCGTCGGGGCCGTGGCGTCGAAATCAGCACCGTCTGATTCCTTCCGCGCCATGCGAAGCGAGATCGTTGCGCCAGCGGGACTTGACGGTGGGAAAGACCCGCAGCGGAGAGTTTGGTGCTTCGGAACAAGCCCTTTGTAACGATGCTGCTGCTGAATGCAGACGAGCGGATGCCGGAGCCGTGCAAGAGCGGCGCTGCCATGCGGTCGGCCCTAGCCTGAAGGACGGATGCCCGTGAATCGGATGCCCGCGATGACGATGATCAGCGACACGACGACGCCCCGCGATTCCTCCAGCCAGGGATCGTCCACCCGCGCGTCGTTCGGACAGGGCCGGACCGATTACGAGAGCTATTTCCGCAAGGCGGTGGACCGTCTGCACGACGAGCGCCGCTACCGGGTGTTCGCCGATATCGAGCGGATCGCCGGGCGCTTCCCCACGGCCAACTGGCGCCGTCCGGACGGCAGCACCCGCGAGATCACCGTCTGGTGCTCCAACGACTATCTCGGCATGGGCCAGCACCCGGACGTGGTCTCGGCCATGACCAAGACCGCCGCCCGCTGCGGCGTCGGCGCCGGCGGCACCCGCAACATCGCCGGCAACAATTCGCCGCTGGTGGACCTGGAGCGCGAACTCGCCGATCTGCACGGCAAGGAGGCGGGCCTCGTCTTCACCTCGGGCTACGTCTCGAACCAGGCCGGCATTTCCACCATCGCCAAGCTGATCCCGAACTGTCTGATCCTGTCGGATGCGTTCAACCACAATTCGATGATCGAGGGCGTGCGCCATTCGGGCTGCGAGAAGCGCATCTTCCGCCACAACGATCTCGCCCATCTCGAAGAACTGCTGATCGCGGCCGGCGACCGTCCGAAGCTGATCGCCTTCGAGAGCGTCTATTCCATGGACGGCGACGTCTCCGAGATCGGCGCGATCTGCGATCTCGCCGACAAGTACGGCGCCATGACCTATCTCGACGAGGTCCATGCGGTGGGCCTCTACGGCGAACGCGGCGGCGGCATCGCCGAGCGCGACGGGGTGATGCACCGGGTCGACGTGATCGAGGGGACGCTCGCCAAGGGCTTCGGCTGCGTCGGCGGCTACATCACCGCCTCCACGGTCCTGTGCGACGCCGTGCGCAGCCATGCGCCGGGCTTCATCTTCACCACCGCCCTGCCGCCGGCCATCGCGGCGGCGGCCCGCGCCTCGGTGCGCTACCTCAAGCGCTCGCAAGTCGAGCGGACGGCGCATCAGCGCCAGGCCGCCCTCACCAAGGTGGCGCTGGAAGAGGCGGGCTTGCCGGTACTTCCCACCGAGACCCATATCGTGCCGGTGATGGTGGGCGATGCCGAATTGTGCAAGGCGGCGGCCGACCACCTCCTCGAGCAGCACGGCATCTACATCCAGCCGATCAACTACCCCACGGTACCGCGCGGCACGGAACGCCTGCGGATCACGCCCTCGCCGTTCCACGACGCGGCCCGCATCGCCAAGCTGACGGCGGCCCTCACCGAGACCTGGGACACCCTGGACCTGCCCCGCGCCGGCACGGTGTTCGTCGAGGCGGCGGAATAGGGGCGGTCAGTTCAACCGCCAGAGCGCCACGGTGAGCACCGTCGCGAAGGTGACCCAGGCGGCGTAGGGCACGAGCAGCCCCGCCGCGAACCGGTCGAAGCGCCAGGACAGGCGGATGGTCCAGAGGATCATCACCAGCATCGCCGCGGCGACGATCCCCGCCCAGCCGAGGGCATGGGCCGAGAAGAAGACCGGCGACCAGGCCGCGTTGAGCGCCAGCTGGGCGGCGAAGGCACCCACCGCCAGCCCCCAGGCCCGCCGCGTCGGACCCGTTGCCGGATACGCCCCGAGCAAGCGCCAGAACGACAGCGCGATCATCGCATAGAGGATCGTCCAGGCCACCGGGAACAGCCAGTTCGGCGGGTTGAAGCTAGGCTTCGTCAGGCCAGCATACCAACTCTCGATATTCGGCGTGGTGCTGAGCGAGCCGATCACCGAAGTGGCCACCACCGGGAGGATGGCGACCGCGAGTCTCGCTATCGGAGAGAGCGGCGAACGAAACGGAATGTGGGACGTGGTCATGCCGATGTCTTACCCGTATCGCGATGCTCCGTTCCGGTGCCGTGGGGGCTGAACCCGACGAGATCGTCGAGGGAGACGGCCAGGGCCGAGGCGAGCCTGCGCAGGGTCTCGATCGTCCCCTCCCGTTTCCCCGTCTCGATCTGCGACAGGTAGGCCTGTGCGATGCCAGCTTTGTCCGCGAGGGTTGCCGCCGTCATGCCGCGATGGTCGCGCCAGACACGGATGCGATTCTCACCCGAGAGCAATCGTTCGACGATCGCCGAGGGCACGAGTTCCTCTTCGCCGAGGGCCAGCTTGCGCTGGAACTCGGTAACGGCGAGGCGATCCTCCGCATTCTCGGCGGCTTCGAGGAGAGCTTCGTATTCCGCTTCCGGCAACACGACGAGCCGCTCGCCCCCTGCCGTCACGATCGTCTGGGCACCCATGGCGAACCGTCCTGATTTAATCGTATGCGCTACCGCGACGTGCGATTTTGATGATGGCGAGGATCTGCCCGTCCTGGGTGAACAAAATTCGCCAGTCACCGACCCGGAGGCGGTAGACGCCGAGCTGGCCCTTCAGAGCCTTGACGTTGTTGGCCTGAGACGCCGGATGTCCCGCATACTCGTCGATCTTCGTTCGAATGAGTCTCGCTACGTTCGCCGGCATGCGGGTCAGTGCCCTCACGGCATCCTTGCTGTAGGCGACCTGCATCATGACGTGAGCGGATAGCGAAATTCGTCGAGGTCGAACATAGCATTCCGCTATTGTTTCGCTACGTCTCTCCCAAGGGTCAAGCGGCCCATTTGCCGGAACGATACCCATGTCCGAACCCGCCGAAGATCCCTCGCCCACTCACGCCAAGCTTGGCTTCACCAAGCGCACCCTGGCCGCACAGGCCATGGGCCATGTCGATCCGGTGACGCGGGCGGTGGTGGCGCCGCTCCATGTCTCGACGACGTTCCTCCGCGATCCCGACAACGGCTACAGTTCGGGCTTCTCCTATGCCCGGCCGGACAACGCCACGACCCGCGAGGCCGAGGCCGTCATCGCCATGCTCGAGGAGGCGGAGGCCGGCGCGATGCTGTTCGGCTCCGGCATGGCGGCGGCCACCGCCGTCTTCACGGCCCTGGAGCCTGGCGACCACATCGTCGCACCCCTCGTGATGTACTGGGCCTTGAAGCGCTGGCTCCAGCAGGAGGCGCCGCGCCGGGGCTGGGGCCTCGATTTCGTCGCCATGGACGATCTCGACGCCCTGCGCGCTGCGATCAGGCCGGGGACGACGAAGCTCGTCTGGGTGGAGACCCCCGGAAACCCGCTGTGGACCATCACCGACATCGCCGCCGCGGCCGAGATCGCGCACGAGGCGGGGGCGCGTCTGGCCATCGATTCCACCGCCGCTTCGCCGATCCACACGCGGCCCCTGACGCTCGGGGCCGACATCGTCATGCACTCGGCCACCAAGATCCTGAACGGGCATTCCGACGTGGTCGCCGGTGTCCTGGCCTCGGCCCGCGCCGATGCGTTCTGGGAGCGGATCGGCGCGATCAGGGCGGGGGGAGGAGCGATCCTCGGGCCGTTCGAGGCCTATCTCCTCATGCGCTCGCTGCGGACCCTGCCCCTGCGGGTTGCCGCGCAATCCGCCTCCGCGGCGGACCTCGCCCGGCGCTTTGCGGCGCATGCGCGCGTGGCCTCGGTGCTCTATCCCGGCCTGCCGGGCGATCCCGGCCACGCGGTGGCGGCGCGGCAGATGGAGGGCGGCTTTGGCTTCATGCTGTCGATCCGGGTCGCGGCCGGCGAGGAGGCGGCCATCGCCACGGCGGCGCGGGTGCGCCTGTGGAAACGCGCCACGTCGCTCGGCGGCGTCGAGAGCCTGATCGAGCACCGCGCCTCGGTGGAGGGGCCGGGCACGCCGTGCCCGCCCGATCTGCTGCGGCTCTCGGTGGGGATCGAGCATGTGGACGACCTGTTCGCGGATCTCGACGCGGCGCTGGGCTGATTTCCTCGCGCGCACGTGGCGTGATCGGGGCCTTCGCGCGTTGTGCGAAGGAGGAGCCGCCGGTGGGCGGCTGGCGTGACCCGATATCGAGGACGACCCGATGCGATACCCCTTCACCCTTCTGACCGGCGCCCTCGCGCTCGTCACTCTCACCGGGGCCGCCTCGGCCGCCGATGGACCGCCCAAGCTCGACGTTCAGGCCACCTGCAAATCCTCGGTCCGCGCGGAGGCCAGCGTCAGCGACAATTCCACCGTCGAGGGCTGCCTGCGTTCGGAGGAGGCGGCGCGCAAGGAAGCCCAGCGCCGCTGGGGCGACTATTCGCCGGCCGCCAAGAGCCAGTGCGAGAAGCAGTTCCAGGCCGGCGGCTTCCCGTCCTACGTGGAGATGGTGACCTGCCTCGAACTGGCCAGCGGCACGGTGCCGACCCAGGGCACCGGCCCCGGCGCGGATACCAGCTCCGGCGCCCGGCGCGAGAAGGCGGACGGCAATGCCGGTGCGGCCACCGCCGAGCCCAGGCCGAGCCAGCGCACCAACCCGATCGAGGTGCTGGAGAAGCCATGAGCGGGTTCGCGTTGGCGAGCCGACCCGAAGAAGCGGTCATTATCACCGGAGCGGTATGGCGAACCGCTCCTTCGTGACGCCGAGTGCCCCAGTCCGGCTATAGAAACGGATGGCATCTTTGTTCCAGAGCGGCGTCTGCCATTCGAGCCGATCGATATCCTCCGCCTGCGCAAGTCTCACCGCCGCGTCGAAGAGTTGCCGGCCGATGCCCCGACCACGCGCTGTAGCCACGACAAACAAGCAGTCGAGGTGGCCATAGGGACACCCTTGCCATAGCGAGAAATCGAATGTGACCGCAGCGTAGCCGACAAGTGCGGTATGCCCCTCGGCCACGAGCAGATGCGTCGGTGGGTCGTCCGCCGAAAGGATCGTCTCGAGCTCACCGAACGACAGGGGAGCCTCGCCCCGCTCGAATGCGGCATGCGCCCGAACCAGATTGAGGAGCGCTGGCGCATCGGGCACCATCGCTTTCCGGACGCGCGTGCTCATGACGCTGCCCCAGTCCGCGCCAATTCGAAGCCTTCGTCGAGCCAGCCGGTGATGCCGCCAGCCATGATTTTGACGGGTCGGCCGAGTTCCGCAAGCCGCAGCGCCCCCCTGGCAGCACCGTTGCAGTGCGGCCCGGCGCAGTAGGTCACGAACACCGTGTGCTCCGGCCAATGTTCGAGCTTCGAACGCACGATCTTGCCGTGTGGCAGGTTGATCGCACCCGGAACATGACCTGCGGCGAAGAGGGCGGGGCCGCGCACGTCGAGCAGCACGAAGTCCGCCCCATGCGCCAGAGCGTCATGCACGTCCCAGCAGTCGGTCTCGAAAGCGAACTCAGCGGCGAAGCGCTCGCAGGCAAGGGCGCTCGGGGCGGGTGGCACTGCGGTGACTGCGGTAGGCATCGGAATCTCCCTCGTTTGACCATGCCATGTCGCCCTCGCGGAGTTCGGCTTGCAATTGGCTGAAACGCCAGACATCGTGAAGATCGTGCCAAACACGACTGGACCTCTCGCCGTCGCGCTTCTCTACGATGGCCTATGTACCTTCGAGTTCGGGATCGTGGCCGAAGTGTTCGGTCTCCCCCGACCCGAGATGGGTGAGGCTTGGTATCGCTTCGCCAGCTGCGCGATCGAGGGGGGGCCGCTGCGTGCGCACGGGGGCTTCACGCTCACGCCGGACCACGGCATCGAACTGATCGACCACGCCGACATCATCGTGGTGCCCGGCTGGAAGGGTGCAGACGAGCCGGTCCCGGAGGATCTCTGCCGCCGGTTGCGAACGGCCCACGAGCGCGGAGCGCGGCTCGCCTCCATCTGCTCCGGCGCGTTCGTGCTCGCCGCGACGGGGCTCCTCGATGGCGGGCCGGCTACGACCCACTGGCGCTACGCTGAGGCTCTGCGCGGGCGCCATCCCGAGGTCGCGGTCGACCACGCTTCGCTCTACCAATCCCACGGGCGCCTCTTCACCTCTGCCGGGAGTGCGGCAGGGCTCGACCTCCTGATTGAGATCGTGCGTCAGGATTACGGGCCGGAGGCTGCGAACTCGGTGGCGCGCCGCCTCGTGATGCCCGCCCACCGCACGGGCGGGCAGGCGCAGTTCCTGGAGCGCCCCGTACCGGTGCGGCGGAACAGCGAGGTCGCGCCCTTGCTCGACCAGATGCGGGCCGAACTGGGCGCGTCGTGGCCGCTGACGCGCATGGCCGAGGAATGCCGCATGAGCCTGCGTACGTTCGTCAGGCGCTTCACCGAGGCCACCGGGTCACCGCCGGGCGAGTGGCTTGCCGCAGAGCGGATCGAAGAGGCCAAGCGCCTTCTCGCCGCAGGCCGCCTGGGCGTTGACGACATCGCTGCTGTCGTCGGGCTGGGCGGAGCCGACACGTTGCGGCACCACTTTCGCAAACGCATCGGTATCAGCCCTGGTGAGTTCCGGGCGCGCTTTGCCCGGCCCTAGACACACAGCGTGAGGTGTCCGCCCCGTCCGCTTATGCGCATCCTGCCTCTTCGTCTGGAGGACCGAGTTGGGTCGGTGGCGCAACGTCCGCTTCGAGGCGAACAATCAGGGCCCGCTCGCCACCCTGAGCAGCCCTTCGCATTGTCAAGCCGATTGGGTTTGGACCGAGCTCCCAGCCTCGCGCCCCTCTAACCTCGCCGCGGCGCCGAGATGCCGGCTCCTCAATGCGCCCAGGCTTCCTCATGGAGGCGCAGGCCCCGCTCCTCGCCCCGGCGGACCGAGGCCAGGTCGAGGAGTTCGGGGGCGCGGTCCGTGTCGTCGATGGACAGGAACAGTCCGTTGCTTTGCGAGGCGCGGCCGAGATCGGCGCGGCTGGTCAGCACGCTGAAGGCGGGGCTCGTGAGCAGGGCGAGGGCCACCGGCCCCATCCACAGGGCGAGCCAGGGATTTCCCGCATAGACGAGCAGGCCGGCGAGCAGGGCTCCCGCCACCAGGGCGTCCACCTGCAGGCGGATCGCCTCGGACCACGGCACCTGCCGGTCGTCGCGTGCCTGCGAATCCCAGCGCACCACGCGGCCGATGAAGGTGGTGGCGACCGCGCCGGCGGCAAAGACCGTCATGACCGGCCAGAGCAGCACCCAGACGATCTGTTCGAGCACGGCGCTCTTCAGGAGCGAGGCGGTGCCGCCGAAAGCCGCGCGGCGGGTCGGCGAGGCCAGGACATGGCCGAGGCTGAGGAGTTTCGGCAGGGCCATCACGGTGACGACGAGGGCGGCCAGCGCATGGGCGGCGAGGCCGGTTCCGGTAAGCCCATAGGCCAGCAGGCCGAGATCGCCGGTCACGGCGGCCTGGATCGAGGCGGCGGCGAGGAACAGCACCCAGAGCGGGCAGGCGAGGTAGGACAGGATCCCGACGATCAGGTGCCAGCGGCTCGCCGCGCGCAGGCCGGGCAGGGTGGTGACGCGCAGGTGCTGCATGTTGCCCTGGCACCAGCGCCGCTCGCGCCCGAGGAGATCGACGAGATTCGTCGGCATTTCCTCCCAGGTGCCGCCCATCTCCGGCAGGAGGCAGACCTCCCATCCGGCCCGGCGCAGGAGGGCGCCCTCGACGATGTCGTGGCACAGGATCTCGCCGCCCAGCGGCGCCTTGCCGGGCAGCACCGGCAGTTCGGCATTGTCGGCGAAGGCCGCGACCCGCAGGATCGCGTTGTGGCCCCAATAGCTCCCATCGGCGCCCTGCCAGGTCTCGAGGCAGCGGATCGACAGCGGCGCGTAGAGCCGCACGGCGAATTGCTGGATGCGGGCAAACAGCGTGTCCCGGCCGGTGGCGTAGGAGACGGTCTGGATCAGCCCGACCTTGGGGGCTTCCTCCATCAGCCGGGCGAGGCGGCGCATGGTGGCGCCGGTCATCAGGCTGTCGGCGTCGAGCACGATCATGAAATCGTAGTCCGAGCCGTAGGACTTGCAGAACTCGGCGATGTTGCCGGCCTTGCGGCCCGCATTGTCCTCGCGCCGCCGATAGCGGAAGCGCGGCAGGCCGGGGCCGTTCAGGCGCGCCCAGGCCTCGATCCGGGCGAATTCATGCTCCTCCACCGCCGCGATGGCGCCGTCACGCGTGTCGGAGAGGACGAAGATGTCGATATCGGACCCGTCGCCGCCGCCACGCTGGAGCGAGCGGGCCATGACGCGCAGGGCGGCAAACACCGCCACCGCGTCCTCGGCATGGATCGCCACCACGGCCGCGGTGCGGCTCAGGCCCGAGGCGGTGGCCGGCACCGTGGCCGAGCGGATCTCGATCGCGGATTTGGCGGCATCGCCGAACCCGGCCGCCGCGAGGCCGTAGACGTATTGCCAAGCGACGTAGGATTGCCACGTCATCACCAGGCCGAACAGCACCAGCACGGCCCAGCCCAAGGCGCCGTCGGGGCGTCCATAGGCGGACAGGGCGAGCCAGACGATCGCGGCCGCGGTGACCAGGGTCGGCACCGCCAGCAGAAGCCGCCGCCGCAGCAACGACGGCGCCTCGAACGAGGGCGTCTCGCTCGGCCGGATCGCGGGAATCGCCGGGTCCGGGATTCCGGCTTGGGATGCGTCGTGCGACAACCGGGTGATGGACATGGGGCGATGGGCACTCGATCGACGTGAAGTGGGCCGTCATCCGTCACGACATGAAGGGCATCGATGACACGGGATGATGGTGGAGACGAGCGTTCGGGACGCGAGCCCCTCTCGCGGCGGCAGACCTTGCGAACCGCGCTCGGTATGACCGCAGGCATGATAATGCCTAGTGCCGTCGACCTGAATACCGCCAGAACGATGGCCGCCGACACTCTCGACCCACCGCGCGACGCGCCGATGACCTTCGAGGGCGTCGTGGCCCAGGCCCGCCGCCTCGCCGCCGCACCCTACCGGCCCGCTCCCGACGATCTCCCGCCCCCCCTCGTCGGCCTCAGCTATGACGGCTACCGGGCGATCACCTTCCGCCCCGACGCGTCCCCCCGCCTCGGCGGCTCGTTCTCGCTGCAGCTGTTCCATCGCGGCTTTCTGCAGAAGAAGCGCGTCGCCCTGTTCCTCCAGCCGCCGGACGGCCCGCCGCAACCGATCCTCTACCAGTCGAGTCTGTTCGATCTCGGATCGGACCTCGGCGGGCAGGACTTTTCCCGCGATCTCGGCTTTGCCGGCTTCCGGCTGCATCATGCTTTCGACGATGCGAAGCCGGCTCACCAGGAGGAGTTCCTGGTCTTCCTCGGCGCCTCGTATTTCCGGCTTCGCGGCAAGACGCAGGAATACGGCCTGTCGGCGCGCGGCGCCGCGATCCAGGCCGGCGGCCCCGGAGCGGAGGAGTTTCCGGACTTCACGGCGTTCTGGATCTGCGAGCCGAAGGCCGAAGCCCGTGCCGTCACGATCCTGGCCCTCCTCGATTCGCCGAGCCTGGCCGGCGCCTACCGCTTCGTGGTCGAACCCGGCGAGACCTCGCGGATGGTGGTCACCGCCTCGCTGCATCCCCGCGCCGCGATCCCGCGTCTCGGTCTCGCCCCGCTCACCAGCATGTTCCTGCACGGGCAGAACGGTCCGGGCGCGCGCGGAGCCGCGCCCTTCGACGATTTCAGGCCCCAGGTCCACGATTCCGACGGGCTCGTGGTCTCCACCAGGGACGACCGCCTGTGGCGTCCCCTGAGCAACGGACGGCGCGATCCGCAGATCTCGGCCTTCCGGACCGATCCCCTCGACGGGTTCGGGCTTCTCCAGCGCGAGCGAAGCTTTGCCGCCTATCTGGATGTCCAGGCCCGTCACGAGGCCCGGCCCGGCCTCTGGGTCACGCCCCAGGCGGGGTTCGGCGCCGGGGCGGTGCAGCTCTTCGAGATCCCGTCGCGCGAGGAGTACATGGACAACATCGTCGCCGCCTTCGTGCCGGGCGCACCCATTACGGCGGGAAGCACCCTCGACCTCGCCTACACCCTCGCCACTGTCGGGGCCGAGCCGGACACCGCCGTGCTCAGCGCGCTGGCCCGGGTGGTCTCGACCCGCGTCGGCTCGGCGGAACGTCTGCGCCCGACCACGCCGCCGAGCCCGGACCGGCGCCTCTACGTCATCGATTTCGAAGGGCCGGGCCTGCCCGCCGGCCATGACGGGGACATCGCGGCCGAGGTCTCGGCCAGTGCCGGCACGATGGTCGATCCGGTGGTGGAGCGGGTGCCCCAGACCGGGGGCTGGCGCCTCTATGTGGAATGGCGCCCACCGACGCCCCTGCCGCCCGGCGACGTCATCCTGCGGGCGCGCCTCATGCGGGCCGGTCGTCCGATCAGCGAGACCTGGGACAACCCCGCCTGATCACCGGGCATTCTCACGGCCTCACGACTTGGCGAGGGGATCGGAACGTGAGCACCGGTCGGGGATTTCTACCTTGGAACACCACCAAGTTGCGGAGCCGCCCGGTTCCCCCGGGGCCTTCGAAGCGCCTTGGGGTGCGGCGTCCGCCATCCCCCGGAGCAGCACCCTTGGCGATCAACACCCCCTATCTGCGCTACACGCCTGCCGTCGAGACCCCTGACGCCGATGAGGCCGAGACCAGCCGGTCCCTGAACGAGACCATGCGCTCCATCAGCGAGACGACCCTCGCCGATGGCGGCCATGCCATCCGCAGCGTCCACGCCAAGGCGCATGGCGCGCTGAGGGCCGAGTTGGAGGTGGCGCCCGGCCTGTCCCCCGAGCTGGCGCAGGGCCTGTTCGCGAAGCCGGGGCATTATCCGGTGGTGATGCGCTTCTCGACCATCCCCGGCGATATCCTCGACGACAGCGTCTCCACCCCGCGCGGCGTGGCGATCAAGATCGTCGGCGTCGAGGGCGAACGTCTCGAAGGGTCGGAGGGGGATGCCACCCAGGATTTCGTGCTCGTCAACGGCCCGGCCTTTTCCGCACCCGGACCGAAGCAGTTCCTCGCGACCCTGAAGCTCCTCGCCAAGACCACGGACCGGGCCGAGGGGCTGAAGAAGGTGGCCTCGGCGGCGTTGCGCGGCGTGCAGAGCGCGGTCGTGGCGACCACCGGTTCGCCGAGCCCGACCCTGGCGACGCTGGGCGGACAGCCGGAGACGCATATCCTCGGCGACAGCTTCTACAGCCAGGTTCCGCTGCGCTTCGGCGATCACATCGCCAAGATCGCCCTCGTCCCGGTCTCGCCGGACCTGACGGCGCTCACCGACAAGCCGCTGGACGACACCAGCGCCCCCAACGCGATCCGCGAGGCGGTGCTGGAGCATTTCCGCCTCCATGGCGGCACCTGGGAGTTGCGGGCGCAGCTCTGCCTGAACCTCGACGACATGCCGGTGGAGGACGCCTCCGTGGTCTGGCCGGAGGCAGCGAGCCCCTACCGCACCATCGCCACCCTCACCGCCGCGCCGCAGGCGAGCTGGAGCGAGGCCCGCGCGGCTTTCGTCGATGACGGTCTGTCCTTCAGCCCCTGGCACGGGCTCGCCGCGCACCGGCCCCTGGGCGGCATCATGCGCATGCGCAAATCGGCCTACGAGATGGGCAAGCGCTTCCGGGCCGAGAAGAACGGCCGCCGCATCGAGGAGCCGAGGAGCCTCGACGCGCTGCCGGAGTAAAGCCCGACGTTGCCGCGATGCGACAGGGCGGCGGCGATGGTCGGTGCGGGAGAATCTCGCCATTGACCGTCCCGTCAGCCCCGACCTAGCGTGGCCGCGACGGTTCCTCTTCGGAGGATCAAAAGGGAACGCGGTGAGGATCTTGCGTCCGATGCCGCGGCTGCCCCCGCAACTGTAAGCGGCGAGTCCTTCATCAACACGTCACTGGGTGATCCACCTGGGAAGACGATGAGAGGGCGGCGACCCGCGAGCCAGGAGACCTGCCGTCAGTCGTGGTCACACGCGAAACGCATCGGGCGGGGTGTCCTGGTGGGGTGTCGGGGCGTTCGCATGTCGCGAACGCATCGGCTTCGTTCGCGGTGACGTGCCACTGCCGTCGCCCGAGGTTCCCGCCGTGTCCGCCCATCCTCCACGCGCTCTCCCTCCCTTTCTCGTCCTCGCGCTGCTGACCTCCGCCTCACCGGTCCTCGCCCAGGCCGGCGCGGCGACCACCGCCGAGGCGACCCTCGACGAACTCTCCGTGGCCGCCGACATGCGGCCGCCTCCTGCCGCCGGTCCCGGTTTCGGCGGGGCCACGGGCGGAGCCGGCGGGGCCGAGGCGTTCGGCGCCCTGTCCGCTCCCGCGCTGACGTCGAGTTCCGGCGTCATCACCGGCAAGGTCCTCAACGACCGCCCGGTCACCCGCCCCGGCGAGGTGCTGGAAGCCGTGCCCGGCCTCATCGTCACGCAGCATTCCGGTGAGGGAAAAGCCAACCAGTACTTCCTGCGCGGCTTCAACCTCGATCACGGCAGCGACATCGCCATCACCATCGACGGCATGCCCGCCAACATGCGCACCCACGGCCACGGCCAGGGCTATGCCGACATCAACTTCCTCATTCCCGAACTCGTCGGCGCTGTGGAGTTCCACAAGGGCCCGTACTTCGCCCGCGACGGCGATTTCGCCTCCGCCGGCTCGGTGCGGATCGATACGATCGACGCGGTGCCGCGCCCTCTCGCGCTCACCTCCCTCGGCAGCTTCGGCTACAAGCGGGCGCTCACCATCGCCTCCGCGCCCCTCGGGGACGGGACTCTCCTCGCCGCCGGCGAGGCTCAGGTCTATGACGGCCCCTGGGTGGTGCCGGACGCCATCCGAAAGCTCAACGGCGTGCTGCGCTACAGCCAGGGGAACGCCCTCGACGGGTTCTCCGTCACCGGCATGGCCTATTCCAACCGCTGGACGGCGACGAACCAGATCCCCCAGCGGGCCATCTCCGAGGGCCTGATTGGCCGCTTCGGCACCCTCGACCCCAGCGATGGCGGCGATGCGAGCCGCTTCTCCCTGTCGGGCCGCTGGAGCCGGTCGGACGACGGCGGCGTCACCCGCGCCAGCGCCTATGTCATCCGCTCGAACCTCAACCTCTTCAACAACTTCACTTACTTTCTCAACGATCCGGTCAACGGCGACCAGTTCCGCCAGCTCGACAGCCGCACCGTCGCCGGCGGCGAGATCGCCCGGGTGTTCAAGGGCGAGGTCTTCGGTCTCTCCATGGAGAACGAGATCGGCGTGCAGACCCGGTTCGACGACATCCATGTCGGCCTGTTCAACACGCGGGCGCGCTCTTCGCTCTCCACCGTGCGCGACGACCGCGTGCAGGAGGGCAGCGCCGCCCTCTACGTCGAGAACCGCCTGCGCTGGACCGATTGGCTGCGCACCAGCGTTGGCCTGCGCGCCGACGCCTACGACGCCACCGTGAGATCGAACAATCCGCTGAATTCGGGCCACGCGCGGGACGGCATCGTCAGCCCCAAGCTCGGCGCGGTGTTCGGGCCCTGGGCCGAGACCGAGCTGTTCGTGAATTACGGCGAGGGTTTCCACTCCAACGATGCGCGGGGCGCGACCATCACGGTCGATCCGGGCAACCCTCTGTTCCCCCTCGACCGGGTGCCGCTGCTGGTGCGCTCGGTGGGCTCGGAAGTGGGCTTCCGCAACCGCTCCATCGCCGGCCTCGAATCGACCGTGACCCTGTTCCAGCTCGATTTCGACTCCGAGAACCTGTTCGTGGGCGATGCCGGCACCACCGAGCCGAGCCGCCCGAGCCGGCGCACCGGCATCGAGTGGACCAACCACTACGCGGTGACGCCCTGGCTCGCGCTCGATGCCGACCTCACCGTGACCCATGCGCGCTTTGCCGACCGCGACCCGGCGGGGAGCCGCATTCCCGCCGCCCCCACCGCCATCGCGGCCGCCGGCTTCACGCTGGGCGAGTCCCTCGGCTGGTTCGGTACGCTACGGCTTCGCTATTTCGGGCCGCGCCCGTTGATCGAGGACAATTCCGTCCGCTCGAAGCCCACCACCCTGGTGAACGGCCGCATCGGCTACAATTTCGACAACGGCGTCACGGTGCAGCTCGACATCCTCAACCTGCTCAACGTCAAGGCGAGCCAGATCGATTACTTCTACGAGTCTCGCCTGCGGGGAGAACCCGCCGGCGGCGTGGCGGACACGCATCTGCATCCGGTGGAGCCGATGGCCGTGCGGCTGACGGTGGCGGGGCGGTTCTGAAGCCTGGACCGGCGGTCTAACCCGTCCCGTCAGGGCTCTACCAGCCCCAAGCAGGTTTCGCAGAAGTGGTCACCGGTTCTGCGTCCTAAAACCTGCGACACTTCAAAGGCCTAAGCAAGGCGAAGCGTTGGCTTGCCAATGCGAGCCTGCTTAGCCCGATGCGCTTCCCTCGCGATCGTCCCATCTCAGCATCGCGAGCTCGGCCACGGCCTCCAGTTCGGCGCGGCTCGCCCCGTCGCGGGCCAGGATCGACATGCCGCTCTGGATCGTCTGCACGAAACGGGCAAGGGCATGGGTATCCGCCAAGGCCGGGAGTTCCCCTGCCGACACGGCTGCAGCGAGCCGCGCCTTCAAGCGCTCCAGCGTGACGGCACGGGCCGAGCGGACGAGTTCGCCGAGTTCCGGACGGCCCTCACTGCCGACCGCCGACAGAGTCACCATGCAACCGAGGGGATTGTCGGCGAGGGATCCCGTCAAGGCGGCAGCCGAATCCAGCAGGAGGGACAGGATGGCGTCGCGGGCGGTCCCGGCCGATCGGAACCCGTCCCAGACCAGGGCCTCGTATCTGTCGTTGTAGTGGCGCAGGGCCTCCGTAAAGAGCGCCTCCTTCGAGCCGAACGCGGCATACAGGCTGGGCGAGCCGATCCCCATCGCCTGGGTCAGGTCGGCCATCGACGTCGCGGCGTAGCCTTTGAGCCAGAACAAGCGGGTCGCCTGCGTCAGGGCGGCGTCACGATCGAACGCGCGGGGTCGACCGCGACCACGGCCCGGTCCCGTCCCGGCGGCTCTCGATGTCCGTTCCGATTTCTGCATCGATCGATCTATAAATGGCTTGACCCGTCCCGACAACGCATCTAGCCATTTATGTGTCGATCGTTATAGAAAGAGGACATCATGACTGAGTTGATGGGCCGGCGCGCCCTCGTCACCGGTGGCTCGCGCGGGATCGGTGCCGCCATCGCTTTGGCGCTTGCCGACAAGGGGGCGGATGTGGCGCTCACCTATGAGCGATCGGCCGACCGCGCGGCCGAGGTGGTTCGGGCCATCGAAGCAAAAGGCCGGCGCGGGCTCGCGATCCAGGCCGACAGCGCCGATGCGGCGGCCGTGAAGCGCTCGGTCGACGAGGCCGCCGCAGGGCTGGGTGGCCTCGACATCCTCGTCAACAATGCCGGCATCGTCCGCTATGGGCCTGTCGAGGAGATGAGCCTGACGGATATCGACGCGATCCTCGGGGTGAACATCCGCTCCGTCATCCTCGCGTCGCAGGCCGCCGTTCCGCATCTCGGGCAGGGCGGCCGGGTCATCACCATCGGCTCCTGTCTCGCCGAGCGCGTCCCCATGCCGGGGGTGACGGTCTACGCGATGTCGAAATCCGCTCTGCTCGCGTTCACGCGAGGATTGGCCCGGGAACTCGGTCCGCGCGGGATCACCGTGAACCTCGTACAGCCGGGACCAACGGACACGGACATGAACCCGGCGACCGGCGATCAGGCGGATGGCCAGCGCGCGCTCACCGCGCTCGGGCATTACGGAACGTCGAAGGACGTCGCGGCGGCGGTCGCGTTTCTCGCCAGCCCGGCCGCGCGGCAGATCACGGGGACCGGGATCACCGTCGATGGCGGCGCCAATGCCTGACGGACCATCGGCGCCGTCTCATCCGTCGGCATGATCCGCCGCGTCGCGAGGACGCGCGCTTGCGTTGGTCGTCGGGTCCAAGGGGGCGGGGCCGAGGCCTCGACCCCTTCCTTAATCGTTCGGCCCCACCCGCCTCGGCGCCCCCATCTCCCCCGGAACACGAATTTTTGCGCCTGCCCGGCCGCCGGTCATCTCCGGGGTGGACACGGTGCGCTTATCGTCCACCGCGAGGGTGCGGACCTCGTGGACGTCGCCGGGCTCGGATCGACGGCGTGGCCCACACGCATCTCCACCCGGCGGAGCCGATGGCCGTGCGGCTGAGGGGGGCGGGACGGTTTTGACGCCAGCGACTCGTTCTCGGCCGCTCCTCTTCATGCGCAGGGACTCGAGCGCATTCCGACGACGGGGAAACCCGTTCGATGAAAGAATGCGTTTGCGGACATAGGCTTGGGGCCGGCGACCCGATGCGGCCGGGGGGAGGCGGTTCGACGGGAATTTTGTATTATCTATTTAAGCTTGCCTCTACTTGACTAGTACAATCAACAAAGCGTGATAGGCGTCGTTTTTGACCATTTGGTCTAACTATCGCGTTGACTGTCGTTTTTGGGAGGCATATCCCCCTCTTACCGGCAACGGAGCCGGTATTCCCAAGTCAAAGACGACAAGGAACAATATCATGAAGATGTTTATGAGCGCCGCCATCATCGTGGCCGCAATGATCACCGCAGCTGATGCAGCGGAAATGCCGGCCACCAATGCGATCAATAGTGTGAACGATACCCGTTCAGTGAGTGATTTGATCACCAAGGCGGCATGGGTCGGACGTTACGGTCAGCTCTGCAGTCATGGCCCGGTCTGGATGGCGTCATGCCACGCGTCCGATCAGCCTGGACCCTACATTCAGGGCCATTGGAACCCGATGCGCACCCGCTGGATACCCGGTCACTACGTCTGAGTGTTCCAGTATTCGCATCGCTCACCATAGTATCGAGGTGCCGGCCTTGGAACGGAAAAGCAGAAACCCATCCGTCGTCGGAACGGACCGGGTTTCGTGCGGCCGATGCGGTCGTGGACGGCGCCGCTGTCCCGATCCGACATCATCCGAAACCGGACTGCGAACCGAAAGGTCAATCCCATGAAAACCAGCATCCTCGCGGCGATCGGCCTGTCTGCGGTCGCGTTCCAGGCACAGGCCGCCGGCATCCATACGGCCGCTCCCATCACGATCAGGACCGAGGTCTTCGGGCGCCCGCCCTATTCCGGGGCGACATATTATATCTACCAGCAGAACAGCAAGGTCATCTGCACCAAGCTCGCCACCTGCAACAAGTACAACGACTGCGAGACAAAGTACGTCGAGGGCGAATACAAGGATCCGGAGGATGCCGAGGACGGCGCCCCGTTCGGCACCACCCCGGCCACGATCATCCCGCGTGCCTCCCTCGTCAAGCACGCCTGCCTCACGAGCTTCAACCTCATCGACGCCCGGTGAGGGGACGGTCTCCGGCCCGACGCGCCGAGAGAGTTCCGTCGAGCCGGTCTCCCTTATGGGAGCTACCGGATTCACACATCTCCTCGACGGCTGTTTTCTCTAGCCGAAGGCATCGACACGAGGCGCGCCGGGCTCCCTCTCCTGGAAGGAGAGGGCTGGGGTGAGGTGTGGTCCATCTCCGAAGAGGTCACACACCTCACCCTGTCCGTCTCCTTCCAGGAGAGGGGACCCGTGCTGCCCGCGCGATGTGTGAGCATCGTAACTCATGCGAGCGGGGATCGAGCGATTATATGATTATATTCTTTTAATTGTCGGAAGCGGATACCCGGAGGGTGGCCCGATGGGACCTGTATCCCGGTCCTCGGTCGATCTACGGCCCCACCCGCTTGCGCACCACCATCTCCCCCCGAAACAAGAACTTCTGCGCGCGCTTGCCCGTATCCACCTCCGTGGTGAAGACGTTGCCCCGGCTGTCGATGGCGAGGTTGTGGACCCAGTGGAAGTCGCCGGCCATGCGGCCGTTGCGGCCGAAGGCGCCGAGCACTTCGCCGGTGTCGCGCTTCAGGGTGCGGACCTCGTTGTTGGCGCCGTCCGCGTTGAGGAGGTAGGTCTGGTCGGGATCGGGCCAGAGCGCCAGTTCCCAGACGGAGCCGTTGGCGCGGGTGGTCTTTTCCACGAAGAATTCCTTCACGAAGCTGCCGTCGCGGCGGAACACCTGGACCCGGTCGTTGGCCCGGTCGCAGACATAGACCAGCCCGTCGCGGGCGATCTGGATGCAATGGACCGGGTTGCGGAATTGCTGGGCCGGCGCGGCGGCCGGGTCGTAGGCCGGCAGGGTCTCGTCGGTGGGCGGCTTGCCGTAGGCGCCCCATAGCCGCTTGAACGCCCCGGTCTCGGCGTCGAACACGATGACCCGGTGGTTGAAGTAGCCGTCGGCGACGAAGAGCTCGTTGGTCTCCGGGTCCACCTGCATGGCGGCGGGGCGGCCGAGGCGGGTGGTGTCGAGGCTGTTGGTCTGCGGGCCCTGCTTGCCGATCTGCAGGACGAATTGGCCCTCCGGCGTGAATTTCAGGATCAGCCCATCCTGCTCGCCGTTGCCGGCGAGCCAGACGAAGCCCTTGTGGTCGATATGGATGCCGTGCTCGTTCTGCGGCCAGTCATAGCCCGCGCCCGGACCGCCCCAGGAGCGAACCAGGGTGCCTGCCTGGTCGAAGACCAGCACGGGAGGGGCGGGGTGGCAGCATTTGGTGCGCGGCGGCGTGAGGCTCGCCGCTTTCTCGTCGTCGGTCAGCGAGCGGGGCCGCTGCAGCACCCAGACCCGGTCCTCGGCATCCACGGCGACGCCGGAGGCCTGGCCCATGATCCAGTTGTTCGGCAGGGGTTTGGGCCAGGCCGGATCGACCTGGAAGGTCGGGGGTTCCGCCGAGGCCGCGCCTGAAAAGGCGACGACGAACGCGGCCAGAGCAAGCCTGAGCCTCATGCGATTCTCTCCCTGACCCGTTTGTTGTTTCGACAAGTCTCCGCTGCGACGACCCCCTTGTCCATCGCGTGGAAGCGTGATCCGCGGCCTCTGTGGCGACAATCGGTATCGACAGGGGGGGCTTTGTCACGAACACATCGGCCCGGGAGCCTGCGCAGGGCGGCCGGACGCGGTTTGACCGCTCTCCGGCCCGGCCTGTAGACACCGCGGCCCCTTCACGCGCGCGAGGATTCCATGGCCGCCATCACTGCAACCATCGCGGCGGAGCTCAAGGTCGCCGAGCGGCAGGTCGCGGCGGCCGTCGAGCTCCTCGATGGCGGATCGACGGTGCCGTTCATCGCGCGCTACCGCAAGGAGGTCACCGGCGGCCTCGACGATGCCCAGCTGCGCGACCTGGAAGAGCGCCTCGCCTATCTGCGCGACCTGGAGGCGCGCCGCGCCGCCATCCTCGAGAGCATCGACGGCCAGGGCAAGCTCGACCCGGCCCTCAAGGCCCGCATCCTCGCCGCCGACACCAAGGCGCGGCTCGAAGACCTCTACCTGCCGTTCAAGGTGAAGCGGCGCACCAAGGCGCAGGCCGCCCGCGAGGCCGGGCTCGGCCCCCTCGCCGAGGCGCTGCTCGCCCATCCCGAGCGCGCGCCGGAACAGGCCGCCGCCGCCTTCGTCGATGCGGGCAAGGGCGTCGCCGATGTCGAGGCCGCGCTCGAGGGTGCGCGCACCATCCTGATCGAGCGGTTCGGCGAAGACCCAGAACTGGTGGGACACCTGCGCGACACGGTCTGGCAGCGCGGCCGGATGACCTCCACCGTCAAGAAGGGCAAGGAGGCGGCGGGCGAGAAGTTCGCCGACTATTTCGACTTCTCCGAACCGCTCACGCGCCTGCCCTCGCACCGCATCCTCGCTCTGTACCGGGGCGAGAAGGAGGAGATCCTCGACCTCGACATCACCGATGCCCCCGGCGATGGGGCCGAGAAGGGCGTGCCCTCCTGGCAGGAGCTGCGCATCGCCCGCGCCTTCCGCATCGGCGATCACGGCCGGCCGGGGGACCGCTTCCTGATGGAGACCGTGCGCCGGACCTGGCGCACCAAGCTGAAACCCGCCCTCGACACCGACCTGCGCGGACGCCTGCGCCAGGTGGCCGAGACCGGCGCGGTCGGCGTCTTTGCCGGCAACCTGCGCGACCTGCTGCTCGCCGCCCCCGCGGGGGCCCGGCCGACCCTCGGCCTCGATCCGGGCTTCCGCACCGGGGTGAAGGTCGCGGTGGTCGATGCCACCGGCAAGGTCGCGGCCACCGACGTGATCTACCCGCACGAGCCGCGCCGCGACTGGAACGGCGCCCTCGTCGCCCTGGCCAAGCTCTGCCGCGCCCATAAGGTCGAGCTCGTCGCCATCGGCAACGGTACCGCCTCGCGGGAGACCGACAAGCTGGCCGCCGAACTCATCGCCAAGCAGCCGGAGCTGAAACTCACCAAGGTGATGGTGTCGGAGGCCGGCGCCTCGGTCTACTCGGCCTCCGCCTATGCCAGCGCCGAATTGCCGGGCCTCGACGTGACCCTGCGCGGGGCGGTCTCCATCGCCCGGCGCCTTCAGGACCCGCTCGCCGAACTGGTGAAGATCGAGCCGAAGGCCATCGGCGTCGGGCAGTACCAGCACGATCTCGGCGAGGGTCAGCTGTCCAAGGCCCTCGATGCCGTCGTGGAGGATTGCGTGAACGGCGTTGGCGTCGACGTGAACATCGCCTCCGCGCCCCTGCTCGCCCGCGTCTCCGGCCTGTCCGAGCGGGTGGCGGCCAACATCGTGACGACGCGGGACGAGAAAGGCCCGTTCCGCACCCGCGCCGGCCTCAAGAAGGTCGCCGGCCTCGGCCCCAAGGCCTACGAGCTCGCCGCCGGCTTCCTGCGCATCCGCGACGGCGACGATCCCCTCGACGCGTCGGGCGTGCATCCGGAGGCCTATCCGGTGGTGCGCCGCATCCTCGCCGCCGCCGGGCAGCCCATCCAGGCCGTCATCGGCAACGGCCCCGTCCTGAAGAGCCTCGACCCGAAGCGCTTCACCGACGAGACCTTCGGCCTGCCCACGGTCACCGACATCCTGGCGGAGCTGGAAAAGCCCGGCCGCGACCCGCGCCCGGCCTTCAAGACCGCGACCTTCCAGGAGGGTGTCGAGAAGATCACCGATCTCCGGCCCGGCATGCGCCTCGAAGGTGTCGTGACCAACGTCGCCGCCTTCGGCGCCTTCGTCGATATCGGCGTCCACCAGGACGGTCTCGTTCACATCTCGGTCCTGGCCGACCGGTTCGTGAAGGACCCCCGCGAGGTGGTGAAGCCCGGCGACATGGTGCAGGTCCGCGTCGTCGAGGTGGATGCCAACCGCAAGCGCATCGCGCTCAGCATGCGCTCGGAGGAAGCGGGCGCGGCGCGACCGGGGCGACCGGAGGAGCGCTCCTCCTCACGGCCCCAACAGAGGCCCGCGCCAAATCCGGCGCCACGCGGCCCGGCCCCGGACGGCGCATTTGCCGAAGCCCTGCGCCGGGCGGCGGAGGGCAAGGACCGGGGACGCCGCTGACGGCGGCGATCCTGTGATCGGGCGCTCGGCTGGACGGTGAGCGGTCATCGCGCCGTTCATGCCGAAGGCTCAGCCGGGACCGTGGTGGAAGGACGACCGACGGCTCATCTCCGGCATCCGGCACATCGCGTAAAAACCTCCGGCTGTCGCTCGCCAGAGCCGTGAGGAGGAGTCCAACAGCTGCTTATCGTTGCGTCTTGAGATTTGATTAACTGAGCTGTCAAACAAGACAATGGGATCAAGGACGATAGGGTTCGTGCTGCGTTGGTGAGATGCATGAGCGTAAGAGACGATCATTCTCTTACACTCCGCTTTTCAACAGAAGTGACAATCTGCGATGGTTCACCAGCTCGTCTATTACAGCCGTAACGTCGTGCAGGGTAACGACCGCGCAATGCTTGCGAATTTGCGGGACATCGTTGCCACTTCTCAGCGCAATAATAGCAGAGACGGGATCACCGGCTTCCTCATCTTCGACAAGACGTGGTTCATTCAGATTCTCGAGGGTGAGCAAGCCCAGGTGAGTGCCACCTATACGCGTATTGCACGCGACCCGCGCCACGCCACTGCAACCATCATGGATGCGCGCAATGTTCAGGGCCGCTCCTTCCCTAATTGGACCATGGGTGGCGCGATGCGAACGCCAGAGGTGGAAGAAGTCTACCTGCAGCACGGTATCGGAAGCGCGATCGAGCCGACACGCCTGAAGAGCGCTCACGTCATCAATCTTGCCCTCGATCTTCAGGCCTTCGATGCAGCCAAGCGTCAGGCGCAGCGTCTCGCCAGCTAGCCCCAGCAGCTGAGGGTTCGCAGAGTGTACGGACGGCCATGGGGTCCGCTCGTCACCGTCTGGATCATCTGCAGAACCGGCCGTGACGGCTGAGACGGGATCGGCGGCTCAGCACGCCGCCACGTTCACCGCGAGGCCGCCGAGCGAGGTCTCCTTGTACTTCGCCTGCATGTCGTGGCCGGTCTGGCGCATGGTCTCGATGACCTCGTCGAGGCTGACCCGATGGATGCCGTCGCCGCGCAGGGCCAGGGAGGCGGCGACCACCGCCTTATTGGCGCCGAAGGCATTGCGCTCGATGCAGGGGATCTGGACGAGGCCGCCGATCGGGTCGCAGGTCATGCCGAGATGATGCTCCATGGCGATCTCGGCGGCGTTCTCGATCTGCAGGGTCGAGCCGCCGAGCAGCGCCGCGAGGCCCGCCGCCGCCATGGCGGCGGCCGAGCCGACCTCCCCCTGGCAGCCGACCTCGGCGCCGGAGATCGAGGCGCGGCTCTTGATGAGGCCGCCGATGGCGGCCGCGACCAGCAGGAACTCGCGGCCGCGCTCGTCCGACCAGCCGGGGCAGAAGTCGCGGGCGTAGCGCAACACGGCGGGGACGATCCCGGCGGCGCCGTTGGTGGGCGCGGTCACCACCCGGCCGCCCGCGGCGTTCTCCTCGTTCACCGCGAGGGCGAACAGGCTGATCCAGTCCATGATCTCGTGGGCCGGCCGGGCGTTGAGGTGGCGGTTCGCCTCCAGGTCCTCGAACAGCTTCTTCGCCCGCCGCCGCACCTTGAGGCCGCCGGGCAGTTCCCCGGTCTGGCGCAGCCCCCGGTCGATACAGGAAAACATCGCGTCGCGGATGGAATCCAGCCCCTCGTCGATGGCCTCGCGGCTGCGGCTCGCGCCCTCGTTGGCGCGCTGGACCTGGGCGATGGAGAAACCGGTGCGCAGGCACGTCGCCAGCAGATCGGCGGCGCTGGCATAGGGGAGCGGAAAGGTCACCGCCTCGCCCTCGCGGACCTCCTCCTCACCGACGACGAAGCCGCCGCCGATGGAGTAGCAGGTGACCGTGTCGAGGACCGTGCCCTGACCGTCGAGGGCGCGAAAGCGCATGCCGTTGGTGTGGACCGGCAGCACCTCGGTGAAATTGAAGACGAGATCGCTCTCGAGGGCGAAGGCCGGCCCGCCGAGGCCGAGCCGGCCCGTCCGCTTCGCTTCGGCCACGTATTCGTCGACCCGGTCGGGGTCGATCCCGGCGGGGCTATGGCCGAGGAGGCCGAGGAGGATGGCGACATCGGTCCCGTGCCCGCGCCCGGTCCAGGCGAGGGAGCCGAAGATCTCGGCGCGGATGCGGGCGAGGCCGGGACGCCGCCGCGTCCGCTCGCGGAAATCGAGGGCCGCCACCATCGGCCCCACCGTATGCGAGCTCGACGGGCCGATCCCGATCTTGAACAGGTCGAAGGCGCTGATCATCGGTCCCGGTCCGTCTCATCCGCGGCATCGCGGCGTCGCGACCGCTCGTCTCATCGGCCTGATCTGAAGATCGGGCCTCGTCTTCGCAAGTGCGAAGCCAATTCCGCGACGGCGGGATCATTCCTTGCCGGCTACCTCGTTGTCGTCGCGGGCGCGGTGCAGCAGGAAGATCGAGATCACCATGGTGAGGATGAGCCCGGACAGCACGCCGAGCTCGATCATCGAGGCGCGGAACAGCGCCTCGCGCTCGGCCGTCATCGGCGCATGCATCACCTCGGAGGATTGCAGGGTGATGACGAGGACGCGCCGGATCGAGGCGATCAGCCCGACGATGAGGAAGGGCTCGCAGGTGAGCCGCCCCGAGCGCATCGAGACCCGCACCGTGTGCAGGATCTCCACCAGCATCAGCAGGAACAGCAGGCTGTCGACGATCTTGAGGAGTTCGCCCGAACCCCCGAGATGGCGGATGGCGCCGAAGAGCAGGCCCGTCGCGTCGATGAGCGCGAGGATCGCCGTCCCGGCGAGGAGCAGGCCGAGGGCGGCATAGACCGCGTGTTCGGTATGCAGAAAGACGAAGGCCGAGATCCGGGTCAGCCGGCCTTCCTGCTCGCTGTCTCGCGCCATGTCTCGCCCCCCTCATCCTTCAACTGTCGCGAGGGAGGCGAGAGTCCAGGCTCGGCGCCGGGATTCGCGCGTCAGTGGAAGAACGGCAGAAAATGCGGCGCGTAGAGGCCGAAGCCCAGCATCACCAGGCCGGCCACGCCCAGGAACCCGCCCGCCAGCGTCAGCGCGGCGATGCCGGTGATGACCTGGGCCGAGGCGAGGACGATGCCGATCTGGAAGGCGGCCGAGCCGAACTCGTAATGGTGGTAGCGATGGAGCGCGAGGTCGCGGTGCTCCTGCGAGGCCCGCGCCTTCTCCTGCAGCTCCTTGCGCCCGTCGCCGGTGGCGGGGTCCGATTCCCAGCGGGCCATGGTCTTGGCCCATTCCGCGCGCTTGGCCGCGATGGCCGGTGCGTTGGCCGTCTCCGGCGGGATCAGGGCGAGGGTCTCGTCGGCGGTCTTGAGGATGGTGCCGCGGATGGTGCGGGCCTGGTAATAGGCCCATTGGTTGGAGGATTCGACGTTGGCGCTGAGCGCTTCCGTCTGCGCCCCCTTGGCCAGGGTCTCGGCCAGCGCCAGGAACAGCGCCAGCACCGAGATCAGCAGCGCGACCTTCTTGTTCGAGCCCTCGATGGCTCCATGACCCGACATGCCGCTTGCTCCCGCTCGATTTCGACGGCGGCAGTCACAGCCGATCCGCGGAGGAAGCGCAACCGTTTCCTCCGCGGCCTCGTGGCCGCCCCGTCAATCCTTGAAGACGTAGCCGGCGTTGATCGTCAGGCCGACCGGGCGGCCGGCGGCGAGGCGGTGGGTGTCGGAGGCTTCCACCACGACGGTCTTCCCCTCGGAGCGGTCCACCTCGATCCGCTGGCGGCCCTGGCTGCGGTAGGAGGAGCGGACATGGCCTTCGAGATGGGCCTGGCCGGGCTCGGCGAATTGCAGCTGCCACGGTCTTGCGTAGAGCTTGACCGGGCCGACGAGGCCGGGCGGGGCCTTCACCGGGGTGAGGCGGCCGTTGACGCGGACCTCGCTCCCCTGGGCGATGGCTTCCACCTCGATCGTGTCGCCGAGGAACTTCAGCACGGTGGAGGAGACCGGGTTCTCCTGGACCTCGTCGGGGGTGCCGATCTGTTCGAGGCGGCCCTTGGACAGGACGGCGACGCGGTCGGAGAGCTCCAGCGCCTCGTCCTGGTCGTGGGTCACGAAGATCGTGGTCTGGCCGGTGCGGTCGTGGATCTCGCGCAGCCAGCGGCGCAGGTCCTTCCTCACCTGGGCGTCGAGGGCGCCGAAAGGCTCGTCCAGCAGCAGCACGCGGGGCTCCACGGCCAGAGCGCGCGCCAGGGCGATGCGCTGGCGCTGGCCGCCGGAGAGCTGCGACGGGTAGCGGTCGGCGAAGCCCGAGAGCTTGATCAGGTCGAGGAGATCGCCGACCCGGCGCTTGATCTCGGCCTTGGCCGGCCGGTCCGCGCGCTTCCGGGCGTTGAGGCCGTAGGCGATGTTCTCGGCGACACTCATGTGCTTGAACAGGGCATAGTGCTGGAACACGAAGCCGACGGCGCGCTCCTGCACCGGAACGCGGGTGGCATCGTCGCTACCGAAGATGATCCGCCCGCGATCGGGGAAATCGAGCCCGGCGATGATGCGCAGGAGCGTGGTCTTGCCCGAGCCCGAGGGGCCGAGCAGCGCCAGCAGCTCGCCCGCCCGCACGTCGAGGGAGAGGTCGTGCAGCACCGCCGCGGTGTCGAAGGTCTTCGACAGCCCCTCGACCCGGATCGCCGTGGATGATCCCGCCGGGTCAGTGGCGCCGTGCGCCTGCTGCGATCTCGGCGCTGAAGCGCCATTCGAGAAGGGATTTGACGAGGAGGGTGACAAGAGCGAGGCCGGCAAGGAGGGAAGCGACGGCGAAAGAGGCAACGAAGTTGTACTCATTGTAGAGGATCTCCACGTGGAGCGGCAGTGTGTTTGTCAATCCGCGGATATGGCCCGAGACCACCGACACCGCGCCGAATTCACCCATCGCCCGGGCGTTGCAGAGGAGCACGCTGTAGAGCAGCCCCCAGCGGATGTTGGGCAGCGTCACCGTCCGGAAAGCGTGCCAGCCGGAGGCGCCGAGGGTCAGGGCGGCTTCCTCCTCCGCCGTCCCCTGCTCCTGCATCAGCGGGATCAGCTGGCGGGCGACGAAGGGGAAGGTGACGAAGATCGTGGCGAGCACGATGCCCGGAACGGCGAAGATGATCTGGATGTCATGCTCGAGCAGCCACGGGCCGAGGAGGCCCTGGGCGCCGAAGACGAGCACGTAGATCAGGCCCGAGACCACCGGCGAGACCGAGAACGGCAGGTCGATGAGGGTCACGAGCAGGTTCTTGCCGCGGAACTCGAACTTGGCGATGGCCCAGGAGGCCATGATGCCGAAGACGAGGTTGAACGGCACGGCGATGGCCGCGGTGAGCAGGGTGAGGCGGATCGCCGAGCGGGCATCCACCTCGGAGAAGGCGGCGAGATAGGCCGACCAGCCCTTGGCGAAGGCCTGGATGAACACCGTCACCAGGGGCAGCACTAGGAACAGGGCGAGGAAGACCACCGCGATCCCGATCAGCAACGCGCGGACGGCGAAGCCTTCGGTGACCACGCTTCCGGCGCGGGCGGGGGGCTGAGTGGTGGCGCTGGCGCTAGACATATCCGAACCTCCGGCGGCTCCAGGCCTGGATCAGGTTGATGGCCAGCAGCGTCACGAACGAGATGCCGAGCATGATTGTCGCGATGGCGCAGGCGCCCCCGTAATCGAACTCGGAGAGCTTGATGACGATGAGGAGCGGCGCGATCTCGGAGACGTAGGGCAGGTTGCCGGCGATGAAGATGATCGAGCCGTATTCTCCGACGCCGCGGGCGAAGGCGAGGGCGAAGCCCGTGAGCACGGCCGGGATCAGCGGCGGCACCACCACCTTGATCAGGGTGTGCCAGCGATCGGCGCCGAGGGTGGCCGAGGCCTCCTCGATCTCCTTGTCGATCTCCTCGATGAGGGGCTGCACCGTCCGCACGGCGAAGGGCAGGCCGATGAAGACCATGGCGATGTAGATGCCCACCGGCGTGTAGGCGGCCTCGATCCCGAGCTTGGCGAGCTGCTCGCCGACGAGGCCGTTGGGCGCATAGAGGGAGGCCAGGGCGATGCCGGCGACGGCGGTGGGCAGGGCGAAGGGCAGGTCCACCACCGCGTCGACGATCTTGCGGCCGGGGAACCGGTAGCGGGTGAGCACCCAGGCGATGAGGAAGCCGAAGACCGAGGCGGTGAGCGCCGCGAGGAGCGACACGCCGAAGCTCACGCGCAGGGCGCTGGCGACGCGCGGATCGGTGGCCACCTCCCAGATCCCCCACAGGCCGAGGCCGGAGGCGCGGGCGACGAGGGCGGCGAGCGGCAGCAGCACGATGATGCCGAGGCAGGTCAGGGTGTAGCCGAAGGTGATGCCGAAGCCGGGAATCACGCTGGGCTGACGGAAGCGTCGTCTCGGACGCAGAGGCGGCTCTGCCATGGGGTGGTCCTGAATGCTCGTTGGATCGCCACCCTCCCGCCTCGGCGGAGGAGGGAGCGTGGTGTCAAGGCGGTGCGCCCGCCCCGCTCCGTCGCAGGCCGTCCCTCCATCCAAGAGGGTTCGGCACGAGGCGCGACGGGCTCCCTCTCCTTCCAGGAGAGGGGCCCCGTGCTGCCCGCGAGATGTGTGCCTATCGTCGGCCGGGGAGGGGCGCGTTACTGCGGCGGCTTGCTCAGCTGGTCGAACAGGCCGCCATTGTCGAAGTTCTTCTTCTGGATATCGTCCCAGTTGCCCTGGAGATCCTCGATCTTGAAGAGCTTCAGCTCGGGCAGCTGCGCCAGATGCTCGGGCTTGGCGGCCTCGCGCTTGATCGGACGGTAATGGTGCTTGGCGAAGATCGCCTGCGCCTTGTCCGTGTAGAGGAACTGGAGGTAGGCCTCGGCCTGCTTGCGGGTGCCCTTCTTGTCGACATTGGCGTCGACCAGGGCCACCGGCGGCTCGGCGTAGATCGAGGTCGGCGGGACGACCACGTCGAACTTGTCGCGGCCGAACTCGTCGAACACGAGATAGGCCTCGTTCTCCCAGGTCGGCAGCACGTCGCCGAGACCGCGCTGGGCGAAGGTCACGGTGGAGCCGCGCGCCCCCGTATCGAGCACCGGCACCTGCTTGTAGAGCTGGCCGACGAAGGCGTTGGCCTTGTCGACATTCTTGCCTTCCTTCTCGTAGGCGTAGCCCCAGGCCGCGAGGAAGTTCCAGCGCCCGCCGGCGGAGGTCTTCGGGTTCGGGGTGATCACCTTCACGTCGGGCTTCACCAGGTCGCCCCAATCCTTCACGCCCTTCGGGTTGCCCTTGCGCACCAGGAACACCACGGTGGAGGTATAGGGCAGGCCTTCGTTGGGCAGCTTGGTGCGCCAGTCGGCGGGGATCTTCTTCGAGAGGCGGCTGATCGCGTCGATATCGGAGGGGATGCCCAGGGTCACCACATCGGCGGGGATGCCGTCGATGACGGTGCGGGCCTGCGAGCCGGAGCCGCCATGGGCCGCGCGGACGGTGACGGTCTCGCCGGTCTTGGCCTTCCACTCCTCGATGAAGGCCGCGTTGATCTCCTTATAGAGCTCACGCGTCGGATCGTAGGAGACGTTGAGGAGTTCTGTCTGCGCCTGGGCGGCGCCGGAGGTCAGCAACGCGGAGGCGAGCCCCGCCGAGACCAGGCCGACCGAACCGGCGCACAGGGCGAGGACGCGCCTTCTCCGGGAGAGGCGGCGGGCGTTGGGCGTCGAGGACATGGTCGCGGTCACAGGTTTGTCTCCGGCTACGTCGTGGCGAGGGACCCTTGCGGTCCGGGCGCCCCGGTGATGCTACGTTTCGTTCTTTTTAAAGAACAATGTCAAGCTTGGCCGGGCGACGGTTACTATGCTCAGATAGGTAATTCTCCTTCAATAGGCGAGGCCTCGAAGAACTATAGGCGGCGCGGAGAATCGATTTCTCTCACTGAGTCCAAGTGGGGAAGAAAGCGTTTCCGGAGGGCGGTTCTTTAGAAAGGACGTACTGCCGCGAATCGCAGGCCGATCCGTGTTGCGACATACGGCCATTCATCGAAGCCGCGTGCTCAGCGAATCGAAGGGGGCCGGACGGCGTCGGACCGGTTCAGGGACGCACGACGAAAAGCCGGCTGCGGCATGCCGCAACCGGTCGTCCGGGCTGGATCGCTCTCGCTGATTTCGAGAGCCGTGATGGGGAGGCAGGTTGAACGCGAAAGGGCGTTGCCCGAAGGGGCGCCTCGGTCGGAGGCCAGGGCGACCTCAGTCGAAGGCCAAGGCGACCTCAGTCGGAGGCGAGGGCCACCAAAGAGAAGACGGTCGCGAGCAGGATGTTTCCGGCGACGACGAGAACGAGGATGGTCATGGAAGGGGGTTTCGCGGGTTCGCTGAGGATGCGCCGGGCGGATCCGGTGCGTAGGCTGGATCCATAGCACCGCAATTCTGAACGTCGTGTGTCGTCCCGCTCATCCTAGGGGACGCGTCAGCCTTTCCTGCGGCCGAGCTTCGTCAGCAGTGATTCGATGCGCTCGCCCACCGGTTCGACCAGCGAATCGGCATAGAGGCTGCGCAGGTTCAGCCCGAGATGGCGTCTCACGCTCGCCGAGAGCGGCGCGGGTCTCGTCCGATGCGCCCGACCGTCCTGCCGGTCATCCGGCTGCATTTTGGTCATCAGGAGCGCTCCGCTCATACCGACCTCCTCACGGGTGAGTGTGTCGGTCGTGACCAAAAGGTTCACACGGATTGGTTAAGAACAATTTTATCGATTCCGCAAAAGACGTGTGCGGCCAAGCTTTTGCGGGCAGCGCCAGTTTTCCCCTTTTCTGTCAATGACATTTTTCATTTTTAAGGGCGAAATAAATCCGCCGCTCGCCCCTCCGGGAGGAAATGGCGCGCTTGCAAAGGGTTGCCTCCCGCCATGCCCCCGGACCATCCGCCGACAGGGTTAGCGAATGGTTTCCGGCTGTGGACGGCTGCGCCGAAGCAGGGTTACAACGCTCTCGCTCACCGAGTCGGATTCAAGTCTTCGGAGGGCGATCGCCGCACGAAGGGGAGATCTTCAAAGAATGCAGACCATCACCATCACAGTGCGAGAGCGCGATACCGTATTGGCGGCATTGCGTTACTATCAATTCTATCGCCTTCAGGGCCATCCTTTCGATCCGCGGCAAGACCACCTGATCGATGCAATTGCAAGTCACTCAGGTGAAAGTCTTGATCTTGCGGAAATCGACGATCTCTGTGCCGGCATTCAGGGCAATAAACACGCGCTGAGCGCCGCCGCGTAACGCAGTCTCGAGGCCGGCGATTGCGGCTTCGATGGTGTTCCTGCGTCGGCTTCTGGATGCGGCAAGGTTTGCGCCGCACGCAGTCACTTCTTGACGCGACGACACCGGGTTCGGTTTCGACCCCGGAAGAAGAAACTTCTCTTTTGACCCATCCTTGAGACGTCGTGCACCCGGGGGCACCGAGCCGGAATTGCCCGGCCGGTGCCCCGCGCGCTCGCCCGACAGTCATACCCCTCAGGGGGCCGTGGCGAGGTGGCTCTTGGCCCGTCCCAAAGCCTCGTCGCAGGCCTTGGCGTCGCCCTTGCCGTCGGCGGTGCGGGCCTCGTCCAGGGCGACCTTGGCCTGCATCGCGGCATCGGCGCCCTTACCGGCCTCGGCGGATTTCTCCGGCGGAGCGGCCGGGGTCGAGGCGTTGCCTCCCTGCCCGGTCTCGCCCTGGCCTTCCCGTGCGCCGGCCGCGGCCTTGCCGGAGGTGGAGGCGGAGATGGCGCCGGTCGCCTCGTCCTTCACCTTGGCGTCGAGACGCGTGATCTCCTCCGAACAGGGAGAGGCGAGGACCGGGCTCGCCACGAGGCCGGCGGCGAATCCGGCGGCCAGCAAGGCGGCGAGGGGACGGGATCTCTGAATCATGGGGTTTCCTCAACGGGCGGGTCTGTGACGGGACAACCCGCCGCCGGCCCCATCGGCTCCGCCGGAGCGGCGAAGTTTACGCCTCGGCGAACCCTGTCCGCGCACCGCCATGGTCGTGGTCGCATTCGCCGTGATCGGCCAGAACCTGGATGACCCGGCACTCGCCGACCCGCCCGTGGCCGCATTCCGTCACCATGCGCTGCAATTCCGTGCGCAACGAGATCAGCCGGGCGATGCGCTGCTCGACCTCCGCCAAGTGACGTCGCGCCAGGCGATCCACCTCGGCGCAGGATTCCTCCGGCTGGGCGCTCATGGCGAGGAGTTCGCGAATCGCATCGACCTCGAAGCCGAGTTCGCGCGCATGCCGGATGAAATTGAGCCGCGCCACCTCGGCGTCGCCGTAGCGGCGCTGCTGCCCGTCGGTGCGCGGGGGCGACGGCATCAGCCCGACCTGCTCGTAATAGCGGATCGTCGGCACCTTCACCCCGGCGCGGCGCGACAGGATTCCGATCGAGAACGTCATTTTCCGCTTGATCCTCTAGTCGCTAGAGCTTGTAGACTCCTTTCTAACGACGAAACGAGGAGAGAGCCATGGCCGAATCCTGCTGCGGCACGGGCATCAACCAGCCTGCCACCCACACCCACGATCATGCCCATGCGGCCGGCGACGGGCATCACCATGCCGTCGCGACGCAGACACCCAAGGCCTCGCCGCACGACGAATCCTGCGGCTGCGGCGGCGGCGTTCCGGTCTTCGACGGGGTCGATCCGCGCTACAAGCGGGTGCTGTGGTTCGTCATCGCCCTCAACGGCGCGATGTTCGTCACCGAGATGGCGGCGGGGCAGGCGGCCGGGTCTCAGGCGCTGAAGGCGGACGCCCTCGACTTCCTGGCCGATACCGTCACCTACGGCCTCAGCCTCGCGGTCATCGGCGCGAGCCTGCGCACCCGCTCCATGGCGGCCCTGGCCAAGGGCGTGAGCCTCAGCCTGATGGCGCTCTGGGTCTTCGGCTCGACCATCTACCAGACCCTCGTCCTCGGCGTGCCGAGCGCGGAATGGATGGGCGGCATCGGCCTGCTGGCGCTCGCCGCCAACGTCGCCTCGGTGCTGCTGCTGATGCGCTACAAGGACGGCGACGCCAATGTCCGCTCCGTCTGGCTGTGCTCGCGCAACGACGCCATCGGCAACGTGGTGGTGATGGGCGCGGCCCTGGCGGTATGGGGCACCACGTCGGCCTGGCCGGACCTCGCGGTCGCCGCCCTCATGGCCGGCATCTTCCTCACCTCCTCGATCCAGATCCTGAAACAGGCCTGGGGCGAGTATCGCGAGGGGAACCGGAATGGGGGGGCCGTGGCTGCGGAGTGAGGCCGGGACCCGTCTGACAAGACCTGGTCATTCCGGGGCGCCGAAGGCGAGCCCGGAATCCAGGGCCGCCGATCGGGATAATCTTCGGCCCCTTACAGGAAAGGGGCCGAAGAGCGTTTCGGTCTTACGAGCTCAACTGGTCGCGGATCGGCAATTGCCGGATGCGGCGGCCGGTGGCGGCGAAGACCGCGTTGGCGATGGCCGGCGCCACGGGGGGGACGCCCGGCTCGCCGACACCACCCAGCGGGCGGGTATAGTCGGCGTTTTGGATCAGATGGACGTGCAGCTCCTTCGGGGCGGCGTCGAGACGGGTGATCTCGTAGCCGTCGAAGTTGTTCTGCTGCGCGCGCCCGTCCTTGAAGGTGATCTCGGCCGACAAGGCCAAGCCCATCCCCATGACGACGGCGCCCTCCATCTGCGAGCGGATGCGCTCCGGGTTGACGTGCGGCCCGCAATCGACGGCGATGTCGATGCGCTTGACCGAGACCTCACCCTTGGACCCCACCTCCACTTCGGCCGCCACCGCCGTGTGGGTGACGAAGCTGTAATGTCCGGCGATGCCGAGGCCCCGTCCCTTCGGCAGCTTCCGGCCCCAGCCGATCCCGTTGGCCGCCGCCTCGATGACCCCGCGCAGGCGCGCGGTCTCGATTGGGTAGCGGGCGGGATCCTCGCCGTAGTTCCAGACATCGCCGATGCTGGTCGGGTCGATCACCCGGTCGGGGCCGATCAGGGCCAGCAGGTATTCCTTCGGATCCCGGCCCGCCGCATGCGCCAACTCGGCGACGAAGGACTGGATCGCGAAGGCGTGCGGGATGTTCGAGACCGAGCGGAACCAGCCGATCCGCACATGCGCGTCCGCCGCAGGGTTCTCGAGGCGGATGTTGGGCACGTCGAAGGGCGTGTTGGTCAGCCCCATCCCGAGCTCGAAGGGCAGCTCGTTCTTGGCGCCGGCCGCGAAGATGGACCCGATCGTCGGGGCGGCCGAGCGGTGGAGCCAGGCCACCGGCATGCCCTTGTCGTCGAGCCCGGCCTCCAGGCGCTCCACCGAGATCGTGTGGTAGTAGCCGTGATGGAGGTCGTCCTCGCGGGTCCAGGTGAGCTTCACCGGGGCGCCGTCCATGGCCTGCGAGCACAGGGCCGCCTCGAGCACGTAATCGGGCTTGGACTTGCGGCCGAAGCCGCCGCCGAGCAGCGTCACGTTCACCCGCACCTTGTCGGCGGGCAGGTTGAGCTTCTTGGCCAGACGGTCATGGGTCGCCTGGGGCGCCTGGGTGCAGGCCCAGGCCTCGCAGAACCCGTCCTTGATCCGCACCGTGGCGGCCGGGGGCTCCATCGGGGCCTGGACGAGATGGGGCACGAAATACTCGGCCTCGATCCGCTGCTTGGCCTTGGCCATGGCGCCGTCGACGTCGCCCTGGTTGCGCACGACCTTGCCGGGCGCGCGTGCCGCCTTCTCCAACTCGCCGCGGAAGGCGACGGAGTCGTAAGTGGCGTTCGGGCCGTCGTCCCAGGTGATCTTCAGGGCCTCGCGGCCCTTCATGGCCGCCCAGGTGTTCTTGGCGATGACGGCGACGCCGCCGATCGGCTGGAACTCGGACGGGATCTCGGGGGCGTCGATCTTGAACACCTTGACCACGCCGGGGATCTTCATCGTCTCGGCATCGTCGTAGCTCGCCACCTTGCCGCCGAAGACCGGCGGGCGGGCGACGAGGGCGTAGAGCATGCCGTCGAGCCGGGTATCGAGGCCGTAGATGGCCTTGCCGGTGGTGATGTCGCGGTTGTCGATGAGGCCGATCTTGCCCTTGCCGATGAACTTGAAGGCTTTGGGGTCCTTCAGGGTCACGCTTTCGCGGGCCGGCACGGCGAGGTCGGCCGCCGCCGCCGCCACGTCGCCATAGCCCAGGGTGCGCTTCGACTTCGCATGGGTGAGGACCGAGTTCTCGGCCTTAACCTCGGAGGCCGGCACGCCCCATTGCTTGGCGGCGGCCTGGACCAGCATGGCCTTCGCCGCGGCACCCGCATGGCGCAGGTGCGGGAAGAAGTGGCGCAGGCTCCGCGAGCCGTCGGTATCCTGGTTGCCGAACCGGGCTTCGTCACCCCAGGCCTGGGCGACCTTCACCTTGGCCCAATCGGCCTCGAGCTCATCGGCCACCACGAGGGCGACGGAGGTGCGCACACCCTGGCCCATCTCGGAGCGGTGGCAGGTGATGGTCACGGTGCCGTCCGGCGCGATGGCCACGAACACCTTCGGGTCGTCCTGCCAGCCATGCGGCATGGCATCGGCGCCAAATTTCTTCGGCTCGTCTTTCTTGTCTTCCGCCTGGGCGGAATCCTTCCAGGACAGGGCGAGGACCAGGGCGCCCAGGCCGCCGAGCATGGCGCGGCGGCTGACATTGGCGAGAGCGCTCGGCGCTTCGGGGGGAACGGCGGTCGTCTCGGTGGCGAGGTCGACCATGAGCTGTGCGTCGTGAATCACAGGCGCTCTCCCTTGTTGGCGGCCGGCGCGTTTCCGGCGGCCTGGTGGATCGCGGCGCGGATGCGCGGATAGGTGCCGCAGCGGCAGAGGTTGCCGCTCATGGCTTCGTCGATCTGGTCGTCGCTGGGCTTGGGCGTCTCCTTGAGGAGAGAGGCCGCCTGCATCATCTGCCCGCACTGGCAATAGCCGCATTGCGAGACGTTGAGGTCGCGCCACGCGGCCTGGACCGGGTGGTTGCCGTCGGGGGAGAGCCCCTCGATGGTCACCACCTCCTGGCCCTCGGCCGCGGAGATGGGGGTGACGCAGCCGCGCACGGCGGTGCCGCCGAGATGGATGGTGCAGGCGCCGCAGAGGGCCTGTCCGCAGCCGAACTTGGTGCCGGTGAGGCCGACTTCGTCGCGCAGGAACCACAGCAGCGGCATGTCGGGATCGCCGTCGAAGCTGCGTTCAGCCCCGTTCACGGTGAGTTTGATCATCGGTGTATCCTGTCATCGCTCAGGCCACGGACCGGTCGAGATCGGCTGGCCACCAATCCGTCGGGCTCGCGAATACCTTGGAGGTCGTCAGTCAGGCGCGGGGCGCGCGCGACGTCGTCCCGCATCGAAACATCATTGAGGTGCGGCAGCGGATCCGGCGCCCCTCGACAGGGAGCCGTCGCAGTGCACGAAGCGCCCACGCCCCGTACCTCATAATGAATCCAATTAAACGGTGGGGGTGCTGCAGTGCAACGGCCGGCAGCCACGGCCGCCGCTTTCGCGAAGCTCGGCCGCGGATTCGATGTGCTGTTGCGCACGGCGCGTATCGGGATCGTGCGACGCTTTCGACGGTCGCGCGTTGTCTATGCCGGCTCCGCCGACATCGCCCCGGCTGCGGGCCAAACCTTTCGAATCACGTCGATCTCGTCGTGGTCACACCGCATGATCGCTCGGTCCGCTCGGATGCGGATACCAAAGTCGATCATCCCGGCAGACCACCTCACGATGAGGAAGGCCTTGGAGAAACACCGCAAACGGGCGCTCAGGTCTCCACGAGGCCGAAGCTCGACCCGCTCGCTTCCGAATCCCCCCGCCCATGCGGCAGAGCGAGGTATTCCGACGAGCGCATCTCGATGAGGCGCGAGACGGTGCGGTCGAACTCGAACGCCTCGCGGCCTTCGGTCGCCGTGTAGAGACCGGTCGGCTCGGCCGCCGCCGAGGCGATGAGCTTCACGTGGGCGTCGTAGAACGTGTCCACCAGGGTGATGAAGCGCTTGGCCTCGTTCCGGTTCGCCTCCCCCATCACCGGGATTCCCGAGACGATCACCGTCTGGAACGACTGGGCGATGGCCATGTAGTCGGAGGCACCGAGCGGCTGGGCGCAGAGATCGGCAAAGCCGAACCGGGCGACGCCGGCGGCCTCCTCCGGCACCGCCACCTCGCGGCCCTTCACCCGGATCGTGGCCGGCTTGCCCCTCGCCTTGCCGGTGAGGCCCTTGAAGGCCTGGGTCAGGGCGGCCTCGGCCGCCTCGTCGGCGGGGACGTGATAGACCGAGGCCCCGCCGAGCTTCTCCAGGCGGAAATCCGTGCGGGAATCGAGGCGCAGGATCTCGACCCGGTTCTTCAGCTCCGCGACGAAGGGCAGGAACAGGGCGCGGTTGAGCCCGCCCTCGTAGAGCCGGTCGGGCTCGACGTTGGAGGTCGCCACCACGGTGACGCCGCGCTTGAACAGGGCCCCGAACAGCCGCCCGAGGATCATTGCATCGGCGATGTCGGTGACCGTGAACTCGTCGAAACACAGCAGCGTCGCCTCGTCGGCCAGCGCGTCCGCCACCACCGGGATCGGGTCGTCGCCCTTGGCCGTCCCCGCCTTGAGCGCCTGCCGGTGGGCGTGGATGCGCTCATGGGCATCCGACAGGAAGCCATGGAAATGGACGCGGCGTTTCTTACCCGGCGCCGCCTCGTGGAACAGGTCCATCAGCATGGTCTTGCCGCGCCCGACGGAGCCCCAGATGTAGAGACCCTTGGGCGGGCCTTCGCCGTCGCCGCTGCGCCCGAACAGCCAGCCGAGCGCGCTGCCCTTCTTCGCCCGTCTGCGCCGGTCGAGATCCTGGACCAGCCGGTCGAGGGCCTGCACCAGATGAATCTGCGCCGGGTCGCGCTCGATGGCACCCGACGAGACCAGCATGTCGTAGCGTGCCGAGACCGGACCGGGAGGAGAATCGCCGCCCTGCGAACCGGCGGACGGGGCGGAACCTGAGGGGGGACTCACGACGATGGCGACCTCGGATACGGGACGGCGCGGCGGCCGCGCGTCGATGGAACCGGTCCGGCGACAGGCCCCGAAGACCGGAGACACAGAGACACAGAGACCGGAGGCCCGGCGACCGGTCTGCCGCGCGTCACCGAGACGATCAAGCGCGGCGCGTCGGCGGGATGACGTTTTGTTGCATTGCACACAGCCGGGGCCGATGCCATCTGGTGGCCTCCTCGAGGGAGGTTACGCCCGGATCCCGCGCAGCGTGCGCGCTGTCATTCCGGAGTACGGCACCACCATGCCCGACACGATTCCGACCGGACCGAATGTCCGGCGCCTCTGGCCGAGCGACCGTGCCATGGTCGAGGCCTATTTCCTGCGGCTCGACCCCGATACCAGAGCCAACCGCTTCATGGCCGCCCTGAGCGATGCGGCGGCCGTCTCGTATGCGGCCCGCGCCCTCACGGTCGAAGGGCTGGTCTTCGGCGGCTTCGTCGAGGGGTCGTTGCGCGCGCTCGGCGAATTGCGCCCGCTCACCGGCCCCGTTCCGGGGCTGAGCCTCGGCCGCGACGCGGAGGCCGCCTTCGCCGTGGAGCGCGGGTTTCGCCGCAACGGCCTCGGCCACGCCCTCTTCCGCCGGATCGTCTCGGCGGCGCGCAACCGCGGCGTCCGTGACCTGCATGTCCGCTGTCTCAGCCGGAACGGACCCATGCGCGGACTCGCCACGAAGCTCGGCGCCGTCGTAACCCTGGCCGATGGCGATGCGAAGGGGGCTCTCATCCTGGCCCGTCCGACGCCGATCTCCCTCTGGCGGGAGGGGATCGACGAGGCCCTGGACTTCACCCTCGCGGTGGCCGCCGCCGCCGAACCGCTGAAACGGGCGGCGTGAGAGATGGCGTCACGCGGCGGATTGGCGGCGGTGTCCCGGGGCGCTATCCTCCGGTCCGATCGGGCGGCGCATCCGCCCGGCACCCCGGTCGAACCGATCGCTCCGCTATGAAGATCCACGCCATGAGATCCGCGGTCGCCGCCTGTATCGTCCTGGCGCCGCTCACTGTTTCGGCACAGGAGCGGCCCGCGACCCCCGCCATGCTCTGCGCCGACGCCGCCGCCCTGGTGAACCGCGTCGGCGCCATCGTGATGACCACAGGGCCGATCACCTACGACAGGATCGTCCGCGACGGCGGGTTCTGTCCCCTGCCGGAAGCGCCCAAGCCCGCCTACGAACTCACTCGGGACGTGGCCAAATGCTTCGTCGGATATGTCTGCCGCGACAAGTTCAACGAGGGCAGTACGCGCGACTGAGCACCGCCACGCGCCACCGCCATGGCCAAGCTGCCACCGTGTGGCCCAGTCTCCACCCAATGGCCGCCGCATGGCGCCGTTAGACCCGGTCGCGTCCGACGTGAGCGAGGGGGCTTGCCGCATGACCATTGCCGAGAATCCGGCCCAGGACCGGCGACCGTCGGACGGTGCCGCGACGGTCCGTCTGGAGCGCTGCGTGGCCCATACGCTGCGCGTCATCGCGGCGGCCCGCACCGAGCGCGACGACGCGCCGGTGAAGGCGGCCCGGCGTCACCTCGCCGAAATCTACGGCGTAACCCGCCTCAACCGACGCCTGGAGCGCGGTCGACACTCGGCCTGACACGCCCCTCTGGCTTCAGCGCCGGGCGCGGCCGGACTTCGAAGCGAGCCAGATCGTGTGGCGGGCGCCGCTGGTGACGTTGGCCCGCACCGGCACCTCCTCGACGCCGAACCCCCCGCGGCGCAGGCGCTGGGTGAAGTGCCGGTCGGGATGGGCGGACCACACCGCCAGCACGCCGGCGGGGCGCAGGGCGGCCATGGCCGCAGCCAGACCCATCTCGTTGTAGAGCCTGTCGTTTTCGGGCCGGGTGAGGCCGTCGGGGCCGTTGTCGACGTCGAGCAGGATGGCGTCGTACGCCGAGCTGGCCGCGCGGATCGCAGCGACCACGTCGCCGATCCGCAACGCCACCCGCTGGTCCGACAACGCGTCGGCCGACAGGTCCCGGAGCGGCCCGCGCACCCAATCCACCACGTTCGGCACCAGTTCCGCCACGACGAGTTCGGCGTCGGGCCGCAGGGCATCCAGGGCCGCCCGCAGGGTGAAGCCCATGCCGAGCCCGCCGATGAGGAAGCGCGCGCCTGCGCGGGTGCCGACCCGCTCCGCCGCAAGGGTCGCCAGCGCCTTCTCCGAGCCGCTGAGGCGGCTGTTCATCAGCTCGTTATGGCCGAGCTGGATCGAGAATTCCGTGCCCCGCTGAAGCAGCCGAAGCTGGCCCGCATCCCCCGGGATCGGTGCGGTATCGAGGACGGTCCAGGGGATCATCGGCGGAATCGGCGGGACGACATGCCGTCCCGGCTATCACAGGTGAGGCGAGGGATCACGCGTGCCGGGAAGGCGCCCCTCCCCGACAAGCGGGAGAGGGGCCACCGGTGTCAGGCTAGAACAGCCCCTCGATCTGCCCGTCAGCATCGAGATGGATGCCCTCCGAGGCCGGGACCTTGGGCAGGCCGGGCATGGTCATGATCTCACCGCAGATCACCACGACGAAGCCGGCGCCGGCCGAGAGCCGCACGTCGCGCACCGAGATGAGGTGGCCCGAGGGCGCGCCCATCAGGTTCGGGTCGGTGGAGAACGAGTACTGCGTCTTGGCCATGCAGACCGGCAGGTTGCCGTAGCCGTCCTTCTCGAACTGGGCGAGCTTGGTGGCCGCCTTCGATTCCACCTGGATGTCACCGGCCCCGTAGAGCTTGGTGGCGATGGTCTTGATCTTGTCGGTGAGCTTGGTGTCGGTCTCGTAGGCGAAGGTCAGCGGCTTCTGCTCGCCCTCGGCGAGCTTCACCACCGCCTGGGCCAATTCCTCGGCGCCCGCACCCCCTTCAGCCCAATGCTTGCAGGTGATGGCCTCGACCTGGAGCCTGTCGCGGCACAGCTCCTTCAGCTTGGCGTGCTCGGCATCGGTGTCGGCGTAGAAGTGGTTGACGCCGATGACCACGGGCAGGCCGAAGCCGCGCACGTTCTCCACATGGCGGGCGAGGTTGGCGAAGCCCTTCTCCAGGGCGTCGAGGTTCTCGGAGCCGAGCTCCTTCTTCGAGACGCCGCCATGCATCTTGAGGGCGCGCACCGTGGCGACGATGACCACCGCGGACGGCTTCAGGCCGGCTTGCCGGCACTTGATGTCGATGAACTTTTCCGCGCCGAGATCGGCGCCGAAGCCGGCCTCGGTGACCACGTAGTCGCCGAGCTTGAGGCCGGCGCGGGTGGCGATCACCGAGTTGCAGCCATGGGCGATGTTGGCGAAGGGGCCGCCATGGATCAGGGCCGGGTTGCCCTCCAGGGTCTGGACGAGGTTCGGTTGCAGCGCGTCCTTGAGGAGCACGGTCATCGCACCCGTGGCCTTGACGTCGGCGAGCGTCACCGGCTTGCGGTCGCGGGTCTCGGCGATGACGATGCGGCCGAGGCGGGCCTCGAGGTCGTCGAGGTCACGGGCGAGGCAGAACACCGCCATGACTTCCGAGGCCACGGTGATGTCGAACCCGTCCTCGCGCGGGAAGCCGTTGGCGACGCCGCCCAGCGACTGGGTGATCGAGCGCAGGGCCCGGTCGTTCATGTCGACGACCCGGCGCCAGTGGATGCGGCGCACGTCGATGTTGAGCTCGTTCGCCCAGTAGACATGGTTGTCGATGAGCGCGGCGGCGAGGCTGTGCGCCGAGGTGATGGCGTGGAAATCGCCCGTAAAGTGCAGGTTGATCTGCTCCATCGGCACGACCTGGGCCTTGCCGCCGCCGGCGGCACCCCCCTTCATGCCGAAACAGGGGCCGAGCGAGGGCTCGCGCAGACACATCACGGTCTTCTTGCCGATGCGGTTCAGCGCGTCGCCGAGACCCACCGTCGTGGTGGTCTTGCCCTCGCCGGCAGGGGTCGGGCTGATGGCGGTGACGAGGACGAGCTTGCCCTCGGGCTTCGATTCCAGAGACTTGATGAAGGCGTGGTCGATCTTGGCGATGTGCCGGCCGTAATGATGCAGCGCCTCGTCCGGAATGCCGATCGTCTCGGCCACCTGCGTGATCGGCTTCAGGGTTGCCGCGCGAGCGATCTCGATGTCTGAGGGCATGGGTCTCTCCCGGTCTGTCGTCGCGATGGCGTGTCGCGCGGGCGTTTATTGTTGAACGTCGTGTGTTCGGAGCATCGGCGCCACGGGCACCAGGCTTCACCGTTGTCATCACTGTGAGCGATGGAGCAAGCAAAAGCGCGTCGGAATTTTTCAACGCGTCTGCAAAATTTCATTTGAGAGCGCGGAATCCGGCAGGGATCGCCCGCGGCGGCGGGCGGGGCCGCCGTCAGCCCGACATGGCCGTCGCGGTGTAGCCGGTCTGGTCCAGCGCCTCGGCGATCGTCAGGGCCTGGGCATCGGTGGTGATCGCCACGCGGCCGTGATCGCGGTCGACGGCGACATGCGCCTCCGGATCGATCCGCAGGATCGCCTTGCGCACGGCCTCGGCGCACCCGTCGCAGGTCATGCCGTCCACCTGCATCAGCAGGTCAACCCGTCTCGCGTCCATCCACCCGCTCCCGTCGCTGGGCCATGTCCTGCGCCAATGTAGCGCCAAATCCGCTCCTGCCGCGAGGGGGGGATGGCCCGGGCGGCTTCCGCGGCGATGCCAGACTGGCTGAAGCCAAGCTTGGAAGCTCATGCAACACATGGCGAAAAACCGGTTCACGCAGCCTGCGCCCATCTTGTGGGACTTCGTCGTCTCGGCGACAACCGGAGCCTGTCTCGACTTGCGGAATCCCTGCGGAATCCATGGTCGTGGCTCCCTGATCTCCGCTCGATCGTCGTGAGGGTAAGAGTATCCCGATGGCCCGGATCGTCGGCCGACGCACGGTCCCGTGGCTCCTGAGTCTCATCGGGTTCGTGGTCCTGGCGCCGCTCGCAGTGATCTCTCCCCTCGGCGGCGCCTTCGGATTGGCGGCCATGAGCGGCTTCGTCGCTATCCTGGCCGCGCGCCGGGCGCGCAAGCTCGACCAGCGCTGCGAGAAACTCTCGGGCGAATTCGACATTCTCTCGCAACGTCTCGTTCGCCTGGAGACGGTGGCCCGCCTCATCGCCGACCAGCAGATGCGGATCGAGCGTGCCCGCACCGACGAAGCCGGTCCGGCGCAGGGCATGCAGGGCGGGAATGCTTCGGTGGATGCCGCCGTCGAGGAAGTCACGGCGGAAATCGGCCTGCTCAGCGGCATCGTCCGCGAGCTCGCCGCCGTGGTCGCCACGCAGGACGGCGAGATCGCCCGCCTGAAGGCGACGCCGCCGGCCGGTCCCGCCCCGCCCCCGGTCGTCCGGCCGGTCTCCCGTCAGGCCGTCGTCGATGTGCCCGTTGTTCCGCCGCCTTCCCCGGCGTTCCGGAACGACACGGGCGCGGCGCCCTGGGTGCCGCGCGCCTGGCCGCCGCTCGAGCGGTCCGAGCCCGTCACGGACAGGGCTCGGCCGGACCGGAGCCGGGATGCGGTCATGGTCGCGGCCTTCGACGGCGACGGGCTCGAGGTCCATCTCCAGCCCATCGTCTCCCTGCCCCAACGCAAGGTCGTGTCGTACGAGGCGCTGGCGCGGCTGCGCCTGGGTGCCGACATCCTCAAGCCTGAACTGTTCCTGCCGGCCCTCGAACGCCATGGGCGGACGACCGAACTCGATCGGCGCATGCTTCCCCTCGTCGCCACCGTGGCACGCCATCTCAGCGGACGCGGCAGTCAGGCGGCGGTGATCTACGCCCTGTCGCCGCATTCCCTGTTCGAACCCGGCTTCCTGCGTACGCTGCCGCGCCTGCTCGCCGGCGAGCCCGACCTCTCCGGACGCCTGGTGATCGCGCTGCCCCAGTCGAGCTGGCGCAGCCTCGACGCCGAGCAGGCGGGGGCGTTGGCCGAACTGCGCGGCCGTGTCGGCTTCGCCCTCGACCGTCCCGTGGACCTGCGCCTCGACCCCCTGGCCCTGGCCGACCGGGGCGTCAGTCAGGTCAAGGTATCGGCCGATCTCCTGCTGCGCCCCAACTCCCGTCAGGCCATGCCCGACATCGCCCTCGACGACCTCGTCGCCTCTCTGTCCCGGGCCGGTATCCGGCTCGTCGCGGAGGCGGTCGAGCGCGAGAGCGACGTGCCCGATCTCATCGACCTCGACGTGCCGCTGGCGCAAGGCACCGTCTTCGCCCCGGCGCGGGCGGTGCGGGCCGAAGTTCTTGCTGTCGCGGCGCCGCAGGTCGCGCCGTCCCCGGCGCCGCCTCCGTCCCGAGAACCCGGCGGCGACGATCCGGAACCGCCGCCGCAGCGCCGGCCGTTCCGCGACTTCTTGCGCAGGGCCGGCTGAGGCAGACCCGCTCGGACCCCGACGCGTTGATGTCGGTGCGTTGATTTCGGCGATCGGGCGGCCTAACCGGTCGGCCATCTTCGATGCCCCCGATCCCTTGCCAGTCAGGCCAGATTCATGAGCGAAACGATCGCGCGCGCCGCACCCTCGGCGCCGGTCCCGATTCTGCGCGGGCTTTGCGCCGTGGCCGAGGCCTACGACCTCATCCTGTGCGATGTCTGGGGTGTGCTGCATGACGGGACGCGTGCCCATGTGGGGGCGGGCGAGGCGCTGATCCGCTTCCGCGCACTGCCCGAGGCCGGTCGCCGGCGGCGCGTCATCCTCGTCTCCAACGCGCCCCGCCCCTGGGCTGGCGTTCGGACCATCCTCGATGGCTACGGCGTGCCGCGCGAGGCCTACGACGCCATCCTCACCTCCGGCGACCTGACCCGGCGGCTGATCGCGGAGCACCCGGGCGAGCGCATCCACCATCTCGGGCCGGAACGCGACGCGACGATCTTCGATGGCCTCGACATCCGCCTCGTGGCGGCCGGGGAAGCGGATCGCGTAGTCTGCACCGGCCTGTTCGACGACACGACCGAGACGGCGCAGGATTACCGGGAGACGCTAGCCGAATTCCGGGCACGGGACGTGCCGATGATCTGCGCCAATCCCGACCTCGTGGTCGAGCGCGAAAAAAAGCTCATCCCCTGCGCCGGCCTGATCGCGCAAGCCTATGCAAAAATCGGCGGCGCGGTGATCTATGCCGGCAAGCCGTACCGCCCCGTCTACGAGGCGGCGCTCGCCATGGCGGCAGAGCTCGACGGTGGCCCCGCACCGGACGCCGCCCGCGTCCTTGCCGTCGGCGACGCCCTGCGCACCGATATCGCGGGGGCGGCGGCCTACGGGATCCCGAACCTGCTGGTGGCCCGCGGCATCCATGCGGAAGAACTTGGCGTTCTTGCCGAACACGAAACGCTCGGCGAGGTGTCCGAATGGTTCGCCCGGCAGGAAGTGCGCCCGGATGCCGTCATCGAGCGGCTGATCTGGTAGCGTTCCCGGATCTCTTCGCCCCCGCGCCGCGAGGCCAGTCGATCAGGAGAACAGGGCGTCGATCTCGTCCTGGGCGGTTGCGGGCCCCTTGATCTGCGGCCCGTTGAGGAGGAGGAGTTCGGCCCGTACCCGGCGCTCCACCTCGGCCGGGTCGACGCCGCCCTCGTCCTTCGCTTTCACCGCGACGGCAAAACGCGAGAGGCGGCCTTCGAGCTGGCGCAGGGATTCGCTCACCTTGGCGATCCGCTGGCCGGTGATGTCCTGGAACGTGCAGGCCTCGAAGATGTCGTTCATCCGTGCTTCGACGGCGGAACGGTAATTCTTATCGTTGGGCAGGCTGAGAATTTCTTCGGCTGCCGTCATGATGGAGTTCGTCGCCCCCGCCGTCGCCTCGACGACGCTGCCGAGCTCCACATGCGCCATCGGCAGGCGGTCGCGGGTGAGCTCGTTCGCCCGCAGGGCCGCGATCTCCTTGCGGACATGCGCGATGTAGTCGGCGATCTCGACCAACTCCCGGATCAGCGACGGTCGCGTCGATGCCGGGTTTGGGCCGGCCGTCCGTGCCTTTTCCGCCATGGCCATCGCCTGTCGCTCCACGATGCTGTGAATCGCCGTAGAAAAGAGATCGGGTCTGCGGCTTAGGCGCCGCAGACAGCCTCGATCTTGCTCTTCAGCGTCGCCGCATTGAAGGGCTTGACGATGTAGTTGTTCACGCCGGCCTTCTTGGCCGCGATCACGTTCTCGGTCTTCGATTCGGCGGTGACCATGATGAACGGCGTGGTGCGGAGGGCCTCGTCGGCACGAACATGGCGAAGCAGCTCGTAGCCGGTCATCGGCTCCATGTTCCAATCGGAGATTACGAGGCCATATTTGCGGTTCTTCAGCCGGGCGAGGGCGGCGGTCCCGTCGGAGGCATCGTCGACCTCTTCGAAGCCGAGCTGCTTGAGCAGGTTGCGGATGATGCGGACCATCGTCTGATAATCGTCCACGACGAGGATCGGCATGCCGAGATCGAGGGCCATGGGTCGGGGTGCTCCGTCGGTGCAGGGCCGGTGCGGCATGCCGCAGACCGGAAAAGTGGCAAAAGAATTGGGGGGAAGCGCCGCCACGCGCCGCCTCTCGTCCGTGAAAGTACCGCACCCAGCATTGCGAAGCGGTTAACTGCGCAGCCGATCGTGCATCCCCCATCGATCGGGCGGCCGCTTCCCTTGACCCTCCTCCGGCTTTTCGACAGGTTCCCGCGCGGAACTCCCCACGGTCGCCGCTTCGGCCCCAGCTTCTTCGAGACCGCTTGAACCCGATGGCGCCAGCCGACGATCCTTCCGCGCGCCCCGAAGCCGGCTCCCCGTTGGGGCGGCCCTTCACGATCTGCCGCGAGGACGAGGCGGTGCCGACGGCCCTTGCCGGGGCCATCGCGGCGATCGGCAATTTCGATGGCGTTCACCGGGGCCACGGCGCTCTCGTGGAGGCCGTCCGCGAGGAGGCCGACCGCCTTGGCGTGCCGGCTGTGATGCTGACCTTCGAGCCCCATCCACGCGCCTATTTCGCCCCCGACCTGCCGATGTTCCGGCTGACGGGACCGGCCGCCAAGGAGATCGTCTTCGCCCGCCTCGGCCTCGACGGCCTGATCGTGCGCCGTTTCGACGCCCTCATGGCGGGGACTACCGCCTCCGGGTTCGTCCACGATCTGCTTGCGCGCGATCTCGGCCTCACCGGCGTCGTGATTGGCCACGACTTCCATTTCGGGCGCGGACGCGAGGGGACGCCGGAGGTGCTGGCCCGGCTCTGCGCCGAAGCCTCCCTGGCGTGCCGGATCATTCCCCCCGTCTCCATCGGGGAGGGCGAGGCTCCCGTTTCGTCGAGCGCGATCCGAGAAGCCCTGCGGCAGGGTGACATCGTCCTGGCGAACCGGCTGCTCGGCTACCGCTGGTTCGTCTGCGGCGAGGTCCGGCACGGCGACAAGCGCGGTCGGACGCTGGGCTATCCCACGGCGAACGTGGCTTTGCCCGATTGTGCCCTCGCCCACGGCATCTATGCCGTCCGCATCGGATTGCCCGATGGAACGGTGCGGGACGGCGTGGCGAGCTATGGCCGTCGTCCGACCTTCGACGACGGCGCACCTCTCCTCGAAGTCAACCTGTTCGGCTTCTCGGGCGATCTCTACGGCCGGACCATCGCCGTGGAGTTTCTTGGCTACATCCGTGGCGAGGAACGCTTCTCCAGTGCCGAGGCCTTGATCGCCAGGATGGATGTGGACGCAGCCGAGGCGCGGACACTCATTGCAGGCGACCGCGTTCCGTCGATGATCGGCTGACGATCCGAGGCAACGGTCAGGCCGCGTCCTTCGGTGGATCAGCGCTTCGCGGGGTCGACCGAGGCGAGGCGTCGCGCCGCCTGCTGCAGGGCGTCCTGGCGGCCGGTGCCGCTGAGGGCATAGACCGAGCGGCCCGCCGTCCAGTAGACGGTCTCGCCGTCACCTGGGCTCGTCACCTCTCCGGTGAAGGCCGCCTCGTTGGTGCCCCGTGCCGCGAACAGAGAGATCTCGCCGAGATCGGGGGCTTCGATTACGACCTCTACGCCGGCACCATGGCGCGCGGGCACGATCTGGACGTCGCGCACCGACCAATCCCCCGGAAGGTCCGGCAGGACGATGCCCGTGGCGCTGGAAATGCCGGCCTTGTCGTAGCTCGGCGTGGCGCGCGAGCCGAGGCGAACGCGGATCTGAGCCACCTCCCTCGCCTGGCGCGCATCGGCGACAAGGGCCGGATCCACCGGCGCGGCGAAGGTATCGGGGACGCCGAACACGCCGGTATCCGAATGCGCGATCCAGCCGGCACCCACGAGAAGCACGATCACCGCCGCCCGCTTGAGCCGCTCGCCCACGCGCCGCCAGGCCATGGACCGGTCGAGGCGGCGGGCCGCCGCGCGGTTGCGCTCCGGTCCCGGTCCCGGCAGTTGCGAGAAGGCTTGGCGCAGGGCGTCCCTGTCATGCATCTCGGCCATCACCCGCGCCGCTGCCTCAGGCGTGCGGGCGAGATGGGCTTCCACCTCGAGCCGGCGCATGACGTCGAGTTGGCCATCGACGAAGGCGGCGAGGTCACTGTCGGTGATCGGGTCGATCATGACGGTCGTATCCAGTTCAACGATCGGAAACGGCGGGGCTTCCATGCAGTCATGGTACTCGGAGGAACCGAGTACCCTCGAATTCGGTGCGGTTACGACCCGCCGATGGCTTTCGACTGGAGCCGGACGTCCTGCCGGGCATCCTGGCCGTTCCAGTCGCTGACGAGGCGCAGGTGCGGTCGCTCGGGCCGGCCCGTTCCCGACTCCGACGAGATTTCCGAGCGGCTGCGACCGCTTCCGGCCTGGCCTTCCTCGAAGGCGCGAAGGGCGGCGCGACCGCGACCGAGGCGGGACATCAGTGTGCCGATGGGAATTCCGAGGACGGCCGCCGCATCGGCATAGGCCATGCCTTCGAGGGTCACGAGGTGGAGCGCGGCGCGCTGCTCTTCCGGCAGAGTCAGGAAGGCCTGGCGGATCTGGGCGAGACGCACTTGCCCCTCCTGCGCGGGCGGCACGCTCTCGTTGCCCATCTGGACGAGGGCTTCGGCATGGCGAGCCTCCACCCGCCTGCGGCGCTGGTCGTCGATGAAGACGTTGTGCAACACCGTCATCATCCAGGTCCGCAGGTTGGTGTTCGGCCTCACGGAGAGGCCGGATTCCAGCGCGCGGACGAGCGTATCGTGGACGAGGTCGTCGGCCTTCAGCGCGTCGCGCGTGAGCGAACGCGCATAGCGTCGCAGCGGGACCAGGAGGTCGACGATGGTGGAGGCGGAGGCGGTCTGAGTGGGTTCGGCCGTCATGGTCAGTTAACGCGCGAGCCCGGCCGGCTAATCCGGCCGGGCGGCAACCTATTGATAGGTCGCCTTGAGGTTCAGAGTGCAGGTCCGTCCGATGCCCTCGTAATGCTCGGCGAGCCAAGCTTGCGCCGCCGCGCGACCCTTGTCGCGCAGGCCCTCGAACACGCGGATTCGGGCATCCATCCGCGAGGACGCCTTGTAATCGTCAAGCGCCCCCGTCCCGTCGATGCGGTGGACCAGCATGCGGTTGTAGTCGTTGCGACCGAGCACACCGTCCTCGATCAGCCCGTCGACGAAATCGATGGCGCGCAGTTCCCGCATCAGGTTGGCGTTGAAGGTAATCTCGTTGAGTCGGTCCTGGATCTCCTCGCGCGAGCGCGGGGTCTCGCGGCGCTCAACCGGATTGATCTGGACAAGCACCACGTCGCGGGTCCTGGCCCCGTGGAAGAGCGGGTAGATCGGCGGGTTGCCGAGATAGCCGCCGTCCCAATAGGGCACGCCGTCGATTTCCACCGCCTGGAACACTGTCGGCAGGCAGGCCGAGGCCATCAGATGATCGATGCTGAGGGAATCCCGCTCGAAGATGGCGAGCTTGCCGGTCCAGACATTGGTGGCCGAGACATAGATCCCGGCGGTCTCCGCCGCCCGGAGGCGTTCGAAATCCACGTGCTTGGCCAGAGCCTTGCGCAGCGGGTTCACGTTGAGCGGGTTGGAGACGTAAGGGCTGGTCTTGAGCGCCCGCATCCAGAAATCCAGAACCGGGTTCTCGTTCCAGAAATCGAAGAGCCGGTCGAACACGCCGCGCTGGGCCGGCCACAGGTCGCCGTCGAGGCTCGCCTCGCGCCAGAACCGGTCGAGGGCGGCGCGGGCACCCTCCGGCCCTCCAACAATCCAGCCATCGACCATCACGACCGCGTTCATCGCCCCGGCGCTGGCCCCGGTGACGGCCTCGAAGGCGAGCCGGCCATCCTCGATCAGGGCATCCAGCACGCCCCAGGTGAAGGCGCCATGGGCGCCGCCGCCCTGCAGGGCCAGCGCCACGGTCTTCTCGGCATTCGGACCAGCCAAGCTGACGGGCGGGCGCGAGGCGGGGCGCGGCGGGGCCACTTCCATGTCGGTAGAGGGCGAATCGACCGGGGCAGGCTGGTGGGAATCGAGCATCGTCAGCTCCACGTGGCAGGATTGCACAAGCGCATCGATAAGGTGCGCATGGGCATGCTGCATTGCAGCATCAAAGGTCGCAGGGCAGCAAACCGGTGACTGCATGGATCGGTTCCGCTTGGCCCGTTCCTGTGGCGGACATGTCGCACTGCGCCAATTCCCTCGACATCGCCCATGAGATAAGACATGTCAGCCGACGCTGAGCCAACGTGTTGCGCGCGGTCCGTCCTGCCCCGTGGTTCCACCATGCGGTACGCGGGCTTGACGCATGCGGCGCGCCATCTCAGCTAACCGGCAAGGGTCTCGATCACCGGACCCTTCACCCGATCTTCGCAAAGGATCGGCAGGATTCGATACCAGACGACCATGGCCGGGCGCTCGCTTCAGGGCAGGCCAAGCCATAAGCAAGGTCAGCGATGGACGCCATGATGGAAGCCACTTCCGCCGATCCGTTCGGCCCCGGCATTTCGATTACCGGCCCGGAGATCGCCGGTCCGACGCCGCGCCACCGCACGGTGGGGGTCACGGTGGGCGAGGGCGAGGGAGCCGTCACCGTCGGTGGAGGCGCCCCGGTCGTCGTCCAGTCGATGACCAACACCGACACGGCCGATATCGATGCCACCGTGGCGCAGGTCGCCGCCCTGTCGCGAGCCGGCTCCGAACTCGTGCGCATCACCGTCGACCGCGACGAGGCGGCGGCCGCCGTCCCGAAGATTCGCGACCGGCTGGCCCGCATCGGCGTCCACGTGCCGCTCGTGGGCGACTTCCATTATATCGGCCACAAACTCCTCTCCGATCATCCGGCCTGCGCCGAGGCCCTGGACAAGTACCGGATCAATCCGGGGAATGTCGGCTTCAAGGAGAAGAAGGACACGCAGTTCTCGACCATCGTCGAGCAGGCGATCCGCTACGGCAAGACCATCCGCATCGGCGCCAATTGGGGCTCGCTGGACGAGGCTCTGCTCACCCACCTGATGGACGAGAACGCCCGGTCCGCGCGTCCCATCGATGCTCGCGCCGTGATGCGCGAGGCCATGGTGCGATCGGCCCTGTCCTCGGCCCAGCGCGCCGAAGAACTCGGCCTTCCCAAGAACCGGATCATCCTCTCGGCCAAGGTCTCGGCGGTGCAGGATCTGATTGCGGTCTACCGTGAGGTCGCCCGGCGCTCCGACTACGCGATCCATCTCGGTCTCACCGAGGCCGGCATGGGCTCGAAGGGTCTGGTCGCGGCCTCCGCGGCTATCGGCGTGCTGCTCCAGGAAGGCATCGGCGACACGATCCGCTATTCGCTGACCCCGATGCCCGGCGGAGACCGCACCGTGGAGGTCAAGGCCTCGCAGGAACTCCTGCAGACCATGGGCTTCCGCACCTTCGTGCCGATGGTCGCCGCCTGTCCCGGTTGCGGCCGCACCACCTCGACCACGTTCCAGGAACTCGCTCGCGACATCCAGAACTGGATCGTCACCTCGATGCCGGAATGGAAGAAGACCTATCCGGGGGTCGAGGGCCTGAACGTCGCGGTGATGGGCTGCATCGTCAACGGACCCGGCGAATCGAAGCATGCCGATATCGGCATCTCGCTGCCCGGCACAGGCGAGACCCCCACCGCCCCGGTCTTCATCGACGGCAAGAAGGCGATGACCCTGCGCGGCGCCACACTCGCCAAGGATTTCGAGACGGTGGTGATCGACTATATCGAGCGCCGTTTCGGCCAGGGCGCCCGCACCGCCGCCGAGTGAGCCCGTCCGTCGTGACGCCCGTCGCCCCGCGCTGCTCCGGCACGCGGGGCGACTCCGCTCGCCTCCCCGCAGAAGACTTCCCGGCCATTGCGGGATCGTCGTTCTCGGCGTCACACCCGCATGATACGACTTTGGCATGCTTCGCGCTGGGAGTTTTCGTGCACCGGTGTCTTGGTGGCCGGCCGCCGGTTCGGCCACGATACGTCGGCGCGAGGCGGGGCAGGGGGGCGCTCGCCCGTCTCCGTCGCCCGCGTCACAAAATCCGAGCCTCCCCGTTCGATCCCTCTCCCCGTCGCAGAAGCCTGATCGCAGCGCATGACGCAAACCGCCATCCCGAGCGTCCCCGACGCTCAGCCCGGCCCCGCGGCCCGACCCGAGACCGGGTCCGGCGATCAGGGGGCGGGCAATCACGGGCACGGGAAGACGAGCTTCTGGACGCTGGTCGTTGGCTCTGTCGGAGTCGTCTACGGCGACATCGGCACTAGCCCGCTCTATGCCTTCCGCGAGGCCCTCGGCCCGGCGAGGGCGGACGGTATCCTGCTGCCCGAGGAGGTCCTCGGCACAACGTCGCTGATCCTCTGGGCGCTGCTGCTGATCGTCACGATCAAGTACGTCGTCATCCTGCTGCGCATGGACAATAACGGCGAGGGCGGAATCCTCTCGCTGATGGCGCTCGCTCGCAAGGCGCTCGGCGGTTCGCGCATCGTCTTCATGCTCGGGCTACTCGGCGCCTCCCTGTTCTACGGCGACGCCGTCATCACGCCGGCGATCTCCGTGCTCTCGGCGGTGGAGGGCCTGAAACTCGTCACCCCAGCCTTTGAGCATTACGTCCTACCGATTACGGTGGCGATCATCTTCGCCCTGTTCATGGTGCAGAGCCGGGGCACCAGCAAGGTGGCGGCCTTCTTCGGCCCGATCATGGTGGTCTGGTTTCTGGCTCTGGGTCTCGCGGCCCTGCCGCACATCGTCTCGCGGCCGGAGGTCTTCCAGGCGTTCAATCCCTGGTACGCGCTGCATTATCTTCTCGGCCACGGCACCGGGGCGCTGGTGGCGCTGGGCGCAGTCTTCCTCGCGGTAACCGGCGCCGAGGCGCTGTTCGCCGATCTCGGGCATTTCGGGCGCCGGCCGATCCAGGTGGCCTGGCTCGGCCTCGTGGCCCCGTGCCTGACACTGAACTATCTCGGCCAGACGGCGCTGGTTCTCAACGCACCGGACACGACCGATCCGTTCTACCAGCTCGTCCCCGAATGGGGACTTCTGCCCATGGTGATCTTGGCGACCATCGCCACCGTCACCGCAAGCCAGGCCGTCATCACCGGGGCGTTCTCCCTGTCGCGCCAGGCAATCCAGCTCGGCCTGCTCCCGCGCCTTGAAATCCGACACACCTCGGAATCGCATTCCGGCCAGATCTTCCTGCCGCAGGTGAACATCCTGCTGCTGATTGGGGTCGTGGTCCTGGCGATCCTGTTCCGATCGTCCTCGGCCCTGGCTTCCGCCTACGGCATCGCCGTGACGGGCACGATGCTGCTGACCGCGAGCATGGGTTTCATCGTGCTCTGGAAGTCGTGGAAATGGTCGCCGATCGCCGCCGCCGCCGCGATCATGCCGTTCATCGTCATCGAGTTCCTGTTTCTGCTCTCGAACATGCTGAAGGTGTTCGAGGGCGGCTACGTGCCCCTCGTGCTGGCCGGATTCCTGATCGTCGTGATGTGGACCTGGGTGCGGGGCGTGAACATTCTGTTCAACAAGACCCGCAAGACCGACGTGCCGCTGCTCGAACTCGTGGGCATGCTGGAGAAGAGCCCGCCCCATCACGTGCGCGGCACGGCGGTGTTCCTCACCAGCGACCCGTCGATCGCCCCGGCGGCCCTGCTGCACAACCTCAAGCACAACAAGGTGCTGCACGAGAAGAACGTGATTCTCACGGTCGAGACCGTGGACACCCCTCGCGCCAGCGAGGCGGACCGTATCCGCCTGGAGCCGATCGGCCCCCACTTCTCGAAGATCGTGATGAAGTTCGGCTACATGGAGCAGCCCAACATCCCGCGGACGCTGACGCTCCTGAAGAAGCAGGGCTTCAAGTTCGACATCATGGCGACGTCGTTCTTCCTGTCGCGCCGCTCGATCCGCCCCGCCGCACATTCCGGCATGCCGCTCTGGCAGGACCGGATCTTCATCACGCTCGCCAAGAACGCCAACGACGCCACCGACTTCTTCCAGATCCCCACCGGCCGCGTGGTGGAGGTGGGGACTCAGGTCACGGTCTGAGCCGGCCGGGTCACGGCCTCGGCAGGTTGATGATGGGCGGCGGCGGAGGCGCCTCGGGGGCTAGGGCGGCCAGCGTCGCCGGGCTCTTGGCATGGGCGACACGCGTTCTCGCGACCGCCTTCGATGAGGCTTTGAAGCGCGCGTCCTGACCTACGGCGGCGCGAGAGGCGGCAACGGCGCGATCCGGTTCCGCCAGAGCCGTCGAGGCGGGCTGGGTCCCCGTCACGTCCGGCAGCGCGGCGACCGGAGGAGTCGAGGGAATGCCCGCGGGGGCCGAATTCGCCACGACCTGAACCGGTGCTGTCTCGGGAATGGACGGGGTGGAGGCCGCGGCAAAGGCCAGGGCGGCCGGCGGTCGGGCCTGCTCTACGGCGCCGGGCTTGCGCTTCTCGTAGAAGGCGTTGCCGCCGGCCACGGCCACGTAATGCATGTTGTTGTAGTGGAACGTACGTCCGGCGGTGTGGAAGTACATGGCGCGACCTACCTTCGGGTGGCGCTGTCCGGCCAGGACCGCGTCGGCGGCGTCGGCGACCTTGGTCAGATCCTTCTCCGCCATGGGCTTGGTGAGCACGCCGGTGGCGAATTGCCGGGGCTGGCCGACCACGGCGCAGATGCCGCCATTCGGGAAAGCTGCGGCTTCGAGGCGGTTCATCACCACCGTGCCGACGGCGAGCAGGCCCTCGGAATCGCTGCGGTTCGATTCGAAATACATGGCGCGTCCGAGGCAGTCGCGCTCCTCGTCGCTCACCGCCATGGGTCTGGCCGCGAGGCCCGGGCCGCCGAGGGAGCCGGTCGTGGTAGGGGAATTACAGGCACCGAGGCCCATCGTCGTCATCAGCAGGACCCCGTAGAGTCCCGTCGTCGCCGATTGGGGATACCCCATGCCGTCTCGCTCCCGTCCGTTTCCTGGACGGTCTAGCTCGGCGGGAAATGTGGTTTCTTTTCGGATACGGTTCGAGAGGCCCGATCATCTTCCCGATGCTGTGGCCGGAAGGGCACGCCCGGCTTTTCTCGCTCCGGGCAGGGCGAACCCGGTCCGCGCCTCAGAGCATCGGCAGGTGCGCGGGCTTGGGCCCGCGCGGACAGGCCTCGTCGAGGCGCTGCCATTGACGATCGGTGAGGGTTAGGTCGCCGGCGGCAGCGTTGTCGTTCACATGCGCGAGGCGCGCGGCCTTCGGGATCGTGAAGACCGAGGCGGATCGCGTCAGCGCTGCGAGCGCGATCTGCCGCTGCGTCGCCCCCGTTTCGGCGGCAATCTCACCGAGCACGCGCCCGCCGGCCGAGTCCGGCCCGGGAAAATCGTCATGGCCGAAGGGGCTGTAGGCGACGACCGCGACGCCGTGTGCTTCGCACCAGGGCAGGACGGCATGTTCGATCGCCCGTTCCCCAAGGTGATAGAGCACCTGATTGCAAGCGATGCGGCCGTCTCCGGCCACGGCCAGGGCCTCCTCGAGGTCGGGAACGTCGAAATTGCTGACTCCCCACGAGAGCAGCTTGCCCTGCCGCACCAGCCCTTCGAAAGCCCCGATGGTTTCCTCGAGCGGAGTCCCACCCCGCCAGTGCAGGAGATAGCTGTCGAGCCGGTCCGTCTTCAGACGCGCCAGCGAGCGCTCGCAGGCAGTGACGACGGATCGGGCCGAGGCATGATTCGGCAGCACCTTCGAGACGAGAAACACCTCGTCGCGCCGCCCCGCGATCGCCTCGGCCACGACGAGTTCGGCCTCGCCATACATGTCGGCGGTGTCGATATGGCTCATCCCCAGATCAAGCCCGCGCCGCAGGGCAGCCACGGCGTCGGGCCGGTGGCCTTCGTCCAGGGACCACGTGCCCTGACCGATGACGGGGACGGGACGCCCGGTCGGCCCGAAGATCTTCTGTCGCATGCGATGCTCCGGTGGACGACCGACGGGCGGATGCACGGACCGGATCGAACAACCGGCCGTGCGTGTCCGGTTCAGGCCGTCAGGGTGCCGTGGCAGTGCTTGTACTTCTTGCCCGAGCCGCAGGGGCAAGGCTCGTTGCGCCCAACGCGGCCCCAGGTCGTGGCGTCGTTCGGGTCGCGTTCGATCACGGCCGCGTCCGTGGACATCGCCTGCGCGGCATAGCCGTAGGCCGGCCCGCCACCGCCGGCACTGCCCGTGCCGCGATCGGAGAAGTCCATCTCGTTCTCGCCTGTGACGGGATCGAGGTGCTGGGCGAACATGGACGGCAGTTCCGGACTCGCGAACGGGTTCGCCCCTTGCGAATCCTGCTCCTGGTACGTGATCTCGATGCGGGCGAGCTGCTGGGTCACCTGCTCGCGCAGGCTGCCGACGAGGCCGTTGAAGAGTTCGAACGCTTCGGACTTGTACTCGTTGAGCGGGTCGCGCTGGGCGAAACCGCGCCAGCCGATCACCTGGCGCAGGTGGTCGAGGGTGACGAGATGCTCGCGCCAGAGATGGTCGAGGGTTTGCAGCAGCACCTGCTTCTCGACATAGGTCATCACCTCTGGCGTGTTCTTCTCGGTGCGGGCGGCATAGGCCTCGTCGGAGGCGGTGCGCAGGCGGTCGCGCATCTCCTCGTCGGCGATGCCCTCTTCCCTCGCCCAATCCTCCACCGGCACGTCGAGGTTCAGCACCTCGGTAACGCGCAGGCGCAGGCCCTCGATGTCCCATTGTTCGGCATAGGCATTCTCGGGGACGTGGATGGCGACGAGATCATCGACGACGCCGTGGCGCATCTCGTCCACGGTGTCACGCACGCTGTCCTGGCCCATGAAGTCGCGGCGCTGCTCGAACACGACCTTGCGCTGGTCGTTCATGACGTTGTCGTACTTGAGCACGTTCTTGCGCATGTCGAAGTTGCGTGCCTCGACCTTCTGCTGCGCCTTTTCGATCGCCTTGTTGATCCAGGGATGGATAATCGCCTCGCCCTTCTCCAGGCCGAGGCGGGTGAGCATCCCGTCCATGCGGTCGGAGCCGAAGATCCGCATCAGGTCGTCCTGAAGCGACAAGTAGAATTTCGAGCGGCCGGGATCGCCCTGGCGGCCGGAGCGACCGCGCAGCTGGTTGTCGATGCGCCGCGATTCGTGACGCTCGGTGCCGATGATGTAGAGGCCGCCGGGCAGGGCCTTCTTGCGCCCGGCCTCCGGGTCGGCCGGCTCGCCCGAGGCCAGCACCTTGGCGCGGTTCTCCTCGATCTCGGCCTTGATCGCCGCCGCCTTCGCGTCCCGCTCGGCGCCTGCGGGCAGACCGGCGAGCTCCTTCTCAAGACGCATCTCGAGGTTGCCGCCGAGTTTGATGTCGGTGCCGCGCCCGGCCATGTTGGTGGCGATGGTGATGGCGCCCGGCACGCCCGCCTCGGCGACGATATACGCCTCCTGCTCGTGGAAGCGGGCGTTCAGCACGGCGAAGGTCTTGGTCACGCGGCCCTCGCGGGCGGCGGCGTAGACATCGGTCAGCGCGTTGAGATCGGAATAGTCGAGCTGGCGGAAACCGGCCTTGGTGAGCATCTCGGCCAAGTGCTGCGACTTCTCGATGGAGCCGGTGCCGACCAGGATTGGCTGGTGGCGCGCATGCGCCTTCTCAATCTCCGCGATGATGCCGTCGTATTTCTCGCCCACCGTCCGGTAGACCTCGTCGTCCTCGTCGACGCGCTCGACCTCCTTGTTGGTGGGGATGTCGACGACTTCGAGCTTGTAGATCTCGGCGAATTCATCGGCCTCGGTGGAGGCCGTGCCGGTCATGCCCGCCAAGTTGGTGTAGAGGCGGAAGTAGTTCTGGAAGGTGATCGAGGCAAGCGTCTGGTTCTCGGGCTGGATCGTCACCCGCTCCTTGGCCTCCAGCGCCTGGTGCAGGCCTTCAGAGTAGCGCCGCCCCTGCATCATACGGCCGGTGAACTCGTCGATGATCACCACCTCGTCGTTCTTGACGATGTAGTCCTTGTCCAAGGTGAACAGGGTGTGGGCGCGCAAAGCCTGGTTCACGTGGTGGACGAGGCTGACGTTATGGGCGTCGTAGAGATCGCCCTCCTTCAGGAGGTCAGCGCCGCGGAGCAGGTCTTCGATGAACTCGTTGCCGCTCTCGGTGAGCGAGACCGAGCGCTGCTTCTCGTCGAGGTCGTAATGCTCCTTCTCGAGATGGGGCATCAGCGCGTCCACGGAGACGTAGAGCTCCGAGCGATCGTCCACGGGACCGGAGATGATCAGCGGCGTCCGCGCCTCGTCGATGAGGATCGAATCGACCTCGTCGACGATCGCGAAATTGTGCCCGCGCTGCGAGAGCTGGTTCAGCTCGTACTTCATGTTGTCGCGCAGGTAATCGAAGCCGAACTCGTTGTTGGTGCCGTAGGTGATGTCGCAGGCATAGGCCTCTCTGCGCTGCTCGTCGTCGAGCCCGTGGACGATGGTGCCGACGGTAAGGCCGAGGAAGCGGTAGACTTGGCCCATCCACTCGGCGTCGCGGGAGGCAAGGTAGTCGTTCACCGTGACCACGTGGACGCCGAGACCCGACAGGGCGTTGAGATAGACCGGCAGCGTCGCCACGAGGGTCTTGCCCTCGCCGGTGCGCATCTCGGCGATACCGCTCTCGTGGAGCACCATGCCGCCGATGAGCTGCACGTCGAAATGCCGCTGGCCGAGGGTGCGCTTGGCGGCCTCGCGCACGGTGGCGAAGGCGGGAACGAGGATCTCGTTGAGGCTCTTTCCGGCGGCGAGCTCGGCCTTCAGCATGTCGGTGCGGGCGCGCAGGGCCTCGTCCGACAGGGCGGCGATCTCCGGTTCCAGGGCGTTGATGTCGGCAATGCGCGGGCGATAGCCCTTGACGCGGCGGTCGTTGGACGAGCCGAAAATCTTCTTAGCGAGGGCGCCGAGCATCGTGAACCTGCGGTCGAGATATCTGAAGCGAGATATCGGAAGAGTGTGTTGGGCGGGCTTATAGAGGTAAATATTGCAGGGCGCATCCGAAAGGGCTGTGCCTTCGCGCGGACCCGCGACGATGACCCGGTCGCCCCTCACGGGGGGAATCCGGGCGTTGCCTCCGCAGGGCAAGGTAAGCCTGCGCCCGTCCGGAAGAACGGGCGAATCGGCTGTCGCCAAAGGGCTGGGGCCGTCAGTCGATCTCGCAGGAACCCGCGCCGGAGCTCACAAGGCGATCCTGCACGCAGCGGACGCCCTCCGCCGCACCGTCCGGTATCACGGCCGCTTCATCGTGATCGGGGGGACTCTCATCAAACCGCGCTTGCGCTTGCCTTCGGGCCTTGCCGGCGCCACGTGTGGCCCACAGATCCTCGCGGCGTACCGCCGCCTGTTCTGCTACCATTTGCCTGCTGCCATGCTTCCAAACCCGGCCGGACAGTGCCCCGAGGGCGTGGTACCATTTCCCGAGGAAACTCCATTCATGACGACGCCCCACCTTCTTCGGCGCACCGGCGCCGTGGCGCTGGCTTTTACTCTCCCCCTGGTCTCGGTCGCGCTGCCGATGCAGGCCCTGGCGCAGACGCCGCCGGCTGCCGCCCCCGCCGCGCCTCCTGTTGCGCCCGAGACGGTGGTGGCCAAGGTGAACGGCTCGCCGGTCACCGCGGGCGACCTCGCCATCGCCGCCGAGGATCCGGCGCTCTCCCTGCCCGGCGTCGACGAGGCCCAGAAGAAGAATCTGCTCATCGACTACATGGTCGACCTCAAGGTCGGCGCGCAGGCGGCCGAGGCGGCCAAGGTCGGTGACTCGCCCGAGTTCCAGCGCAAGCTTGCCTACTTCAAGAGCAAGCTTCTCCTCGACGAGTACCTCGAGCGGGAGGCCAAGAAGGCAGTGACCCCGGAGGCCGCCAAAGCCCTCTACGACCAGACCCTCACCACGATGAAGCCGGAGGAGGAGGCCCATGCCCGCCACATCCTCGTGGACAACGAGGAGGAGGCCAAGAAGATCTCGGCCCGGATCAAGGGCGGCGAAGACTTCTCGAAGATCGCAGCGGAACTCTCCAAGGATCCCGGCTCCAAAGCCGAGGGCGGCGATCTCGGCTGGTTCACCAAGGAGCGCATGGTCGCCCCCTTCGCGGAGGCCGCCTTCAAGCTCCCGGTCGGCCAGGTCTCCGACCCAATCAAGACGCAGTTCGGCTGGCACGTGATCAAGGTGGAGGAGCGGCGCACCAAGCCGGTGCCGACCTTCGCCGAAATGAAGGATCAGGTGGACCAGTACCTCACCCGCAAGTCGCAGCAGGACCTGATCTTGAAGCTGCGTGAGAGCGCCAAGATCGAACGCACCGATGCGGGCACGCCCGCCGTGGCGCCCAAGGCTCCCTGAAGCTCGGTCCCTGAAGGCAGACGGTTTTCGAAAACGAAGAAGGCCTGCCCCGTCGCCGGGGCAGGCCTTCGTCTTGTCGATGCCGCGGGAAAGCGTCAGGCGATGTACTGGGCGCCGTTGATCGTCAGGGTCGATCCGGTGATGAAGCCCGAATCTTCCGCCGCGAGGTATTCCACAGCGCGGGCGATCTCGGCGGCCTCGCCGAGGCGGCCCACGGGAATCGTCGAGATGATCTTGTTGCGGATGTCCTCCGGCACCGCCATCACCATGTCGGTGGCGATGTAGCCCGGCGCGATCACGTTGACGGTGATGCCCTTCGAGGCGCTCTCCTGGGCCAGCGCCTTGGCGAAGCCGATCACGCCGGCCTTGGCGGCCGAGTAATTGGTCTGGCCGGCCTGGCCCTTCTGGCCGTTGATCGACGAGATCAGGATGATGCGGCCGAAGTTGCGGGCGCGCATGCCCTCGATCACCGGACGGGTGACCGTGAACATCGAGTCGAGGTTGGTCTTGATGACCGCCTGCCATTTCTCGAAGGTCATCTTGTGGAACGCGCCGTCGCGGGTGATGCCGGCATTGTTCACTAGGATGTCGATGGGACCGAGCTCGGCCTCGACGGCCTTGATGCCGGCCTCGCAGGCGGCAAAATCGCCGACGTCGAACTTGAAGACGGGAATGCCGGTCTCGGCCTTGAAGGCGTTGGCCGCCTCGTCGTTTCCGCCGTAATTGGCGGCCACCTTGTAGCCCTTGGCCTTGAGCCCCGTCGAGATCGCGGCACCGATGCCGCGCGTTCCACCCGTGACGAGGGCAATGCGTTCCTGAGCCATGGCTTCCTCCGATTTTCTTTGATGTTCGATGGCGTGCGTAATGCAATTTCTTGCAGATTTTCGGCGCGGGCGGGCTTAGCCCAATCGGCTCCGCCCGCCCATGCCATTTAAATTTGCTGCGTTCTCAAGAATTCTCCAAGACAATGTCCCCAATGTTTGCGGGCATCCTCGCGGATCTGTCACGAACGCAGAGATTATACTGTATTCAATCGAGCTCGGTCGGGTCAGACGCGCTCGATGCACATGGCGACGCCCATGCCACCGCCGATGCAGAGGGTGGCGAGGCCCTTCTTGGCGTCGCGACGCTTGAGCTCGTGCAGCAGGGTGACGAGGACGCGGGCACCGGACGCGCCGATCGGGTGGCCGATGGCGATGGCGCCGCCATTGACGTTCACCTTGTCGGTGTCCCAGCCCATGTCCTTGTTCACGGCCAGCGCCTGGGCGGCGAAGGCCTCATTGGCCTCGATCAGGTCGAGGTCGGACGGCTTCCAGCCGGCCTTGTCGAGGGCCTTGCGCGAGGCCGGGATCGGGCCGGTGCCCATGACCTTGGGGTCGACGCCGGCGGTGGCCCAGGACACGATCCGGGCGAGCGGGGTGATGCCGCGACGCTCGGCCTCGGAGGCCGACATCAGCACGATGGCCGCCGCGCCGTCGTTGAGGCCGGATGCGTTGGCGGCCGTCACCGTGCCGTCCTTCGAAAAGGCGGGCTTGAGCTTGGCCATGGCCTCGATGGTGGCGCCGTCACGGATGTACTCGTCGGTGTCGACGATGGTGTCACCCTTGCGGCCCGGGACGGTCACGGCGACGATCTCGTCCTTGAAGCGGCCTTCCTTGCGGGCGGCCTCGGCCTTATTCTGCGACTTCGTCGCGAACTCGTCCTGCTGCTCGCGGGTCAGCTGGAACGCCTGGGCCACGTTCTCGGCGGTGTTGCCCATGTGGTAGCCGTTGAAGGCGTCCCACAGGCCGTCCTTGATCATGGTGTCGACGAGCTTCACGTCGCCCATCTTCTGGCCGCCGCGCAGGTACTGCGCATGGGGGGAGAGCGACATCGATTCCTGGCCGCCGGCCACGATGACCGTGGCGTCGCCGTTGGCGATCTGCTGCATGCCGAGGGCGACCGTGCGCAGGCCCGAGCCGCAGACCTGGTTGACGCCCCAGGCCGTGGCCTTCTCCGGGATGCCGGCCTTGATGGCGGCTTGGCGGGCCGGGTTCTGGCCGGCGCCGGCGGTGAGGACCTGGCCGAAGATCACCTCGTCCACGTCGTCGGGGGACACGCCGGCGCGCTCCAGGGCGGCCTTGATCGCGACGGCGCCGAGCTCATGGGCCGGCACGGTGTTGAAGGCACCTCCGAACGATCCCACGGCGGTGCGCGCCGCTCCGACGATGACGATGTCTTCCGCTGCCATTGACGTTCTCCTCTGGGTAGCCCGCGCGACGTTGAAGCCCTCCGATGGGCATGCGCACTTAAGGCCAACTGAAGCGATGAAAGCGCTGGGCAGAGTGAAGTCAAGCGCGTGCGGAAGGTCGGCGAGTGACCGGCCGGCGTTTGTCACCGGAGGCGCCGCACGGCGTGTGGCACTATTCTGCGGGGATCGGGGTCAGATTGCTGTTTTCGTCAGCGGGCGAAAGCCTTAAGGTCCGCTCACGCGCGGATACGAATGATACCCGGACGGCGCATCGGGCCTCGAAGGGATTGGGCGCTGGAATGAACGTGTCGGGAAAGGCCACGAGGATGGCGGATAACGGTAAGTCTCAGCAGACCGTCATCAAGAAGTATGCGAACCGGCGACTGTACCATACCGGAACCTCGACCTACGTCACGCTCGAGGACCTCTCGACGATGGTCCAGAACGGCGAGGATTTCCTCGTGTACGACGCCCGCTCGGGCGACGACATCACCCGCTCCGTGCTCACGCAGATCATCTTCGAGCAGGAGAACAAGGCCGGCGAGGACAATCTGCTGCCGGTGGCCTTCCTGCGCCAGCTTATCCGCTTCTACGGCGACAGCATGCGGACGATGGTGCCGAGCTTCCTAGAATTCTCCATGGCCAATTTCGCCCGCGACCAGGACGGCCTGCGCGAGAAGATGAATCAGAGCTTCGCCCCCAAGGTGTTTCAGAGCGCCATGGAGGAACAGGTGCGGGCCAATATGAGCTTCTTCGGCGATGCCATGAAGATGTTCACCACCTTCGGCACCGGGCCACTCTCCGGCATGAAGTCCTCCGCGTCCGCGCCGACGCCGTCCCAGCCCGCGACCGCGGTGGCCGCGCCCGACAGCGACCTCGACGAGTTGAAGCGGCAGATGGCGGAGATGCGCAACCGCCTCGAAGACCTCGCCAAGAAGTAGGCCGGCGGCCTCGGCGGCCGGTTCCCCGATTGCGTCCTGAGAGAGTGCTAACGAACTGTTAAAGTCGGCTCACCCATTGCGCTTTTCTGCCCATTGCAGGCGGAAAGGCAGCGTGTGGCACAAACTGGCACAGGAAAGTGTACCAAAACGGGACATTTCGTCCCCGAGGGGGACCGCGACACGGCGCGGACGCTCGTGGTCATCGACGGCGGTGAGGCGGTGGCCCGCAAGGCGAATGCTGCCTGTGGCAGGCCGAACGCCGAGTTCCTGACTCAGCTTCTCGTCAGTTGCGAGCCGACCATGCGCGCCTCCCGCGCCGAGCGCATGCGCTCGGCCACGGCGCGCTACGCCGAGACGACACAGATCGGGACGGGCAGACGCCGTGCCTGATTCGTCAGGGCGCAGAATGCAAAAAACCGCCCGGAGGCGGTTCTCGCAGACATCGTCTCGTCCCGGTCCCTGGCGGGACGAGACGATGCGACAGGTCAGGCTTCGGCCGACTTCACCTTGAGAACCTGACGACCGCGATACATGCCGGTCTTCAGATCGATGTGGTGGGGACGACGCAGCTCGCCCGAATCCTTGTCGGCGACATAGGTCGGGGCCTTGAGGGCGTCGGCGGACCGGCGCATGCCGCGCCGCGAGGGGGAGGTCTTTCGCTTCGGAACGGCCATGGGGTAGTCCTGCTACGACAAAAAGGGTGCACGGGCGCCGCCCCGCGAGGGAAGAGGCCGCCTCGGCACCGTGTTCAAACGGAGATTCGATGGCGGCTGTATAGCGGCACATCGACCGTCTGGCTAGAGCCGCCCGGGGCCGGACTTCCAAAAAGGACGGATCGATCCGCGAAGGGGGGGCGGCCGCGGTTCGCGGCGGGGCTCGCGAGGCCGTGAAGCCTCGTTAAGCGCCGGTTCAACCGTCGTGTCCTACCTGCGAATACGGAGACGCCTCAACGAAGATTGCGCCGCCGCATCTCGGGAGATTGCCATGACTTCATCTCGCATGACCACATCTCTGCTCCGCACCCTGGCCGTGCTGAGCTGCCTCGCGGCGGCTCCTGTCCTCGCCCAGGCGCCGAGCCCCTCGACCTCCACTCCTCCCGCCGTCGCACCGAAGGCGCCCACGGTTCCGGCCGCCCCGGCCAAGCCGACGGCGGACAAGCCCGCCGCTCCCGTCGCGCCTGCGGCCAAGACCGATCTCATCGACCTGAACAGCGCCTCGGCTGCCGAACTCGAAGCTCTGCCCGGCATCGGTGCGGCGCGCTCGGCTGCGATCGTCAAGGGCCGCCCTTATCACAGCAAGGACCAGCTCGTGTCCAAGAAGATCCTCACCCAGGGCGTCTATGACGGGATCAAAGACAAAGTCATCGCGAAGCAGAAGTAGCTCTTCCGCTCTGGCAGCCCGGCGCCGGTCCGGTGCCGGGTTGTTCGCCGGGGGGCACGGTGTTACGCGGCCCGAGACCTTGGTTTCCCGCCAGAAGACATAAGCCCGATGCCTCCCCAGCCCATGATCCGCGTCCACCGCGGTGATCTCCCGGCCGATTACGTGCCGGGCGCCGCCATCGCCATCGACACCGAGACGCTGGGTCTCAATCCGCATCGGGACCGGCTCTGCGTCGTCCAGATCTCGCGCGGCGACGGCAGTGCCGACGTGGTGCAGATCCTGCCCGGTTCCGCCCCGCCCGAAATGCTCAAGCGCGTTCTGGCCGATCCGGCGGTGACGAAGATCTTCCACTTCGCCCGGTTCGACCTCGCCGTGCTGTTCAAGGCCCTCGGCGTGATGCCGGGGCCGGTCTACTGCACCAAGGTCGCCTCCAAGCTCGCCCGTACCTATACCGACCGGCATGGCCTCAAGGACGTGGTCCGCGAACTCGTGGGCGTCGACCTGTCGAAGCAGCAGCAATCCTCGGATTGGGGCGCCGAGTCCCTGAGCCAGGCGCAGGTGGAGTATGCAGCCTCCGACGTGCTGCATCTGCATGCGGCGCGCGCCCGCCTCGACGCGATGCTCGCCCGCGAAGGGCGGACCGATCTCGCGCAGCGCTGCTTTGACTTCCTGCCGACCCGCTCCCTCCTCGATCTTGAAGGCTGGGCCGAGACCGACATCTTCGCCCATACCTGATCGGGCACGGTCATCGAGGCCTCTATGCAGGTCGTTGCGACGGTGCGGCGGCGCACATAGACGGTGCCGCGGCGATCCCGCACGGTTGATGATTCCTCAATGCTCCGCTCATAAGGTTCCGGCACGGCCACAACTTCGCCATCGGCCGCGCGCATCCGGCGCTGAACCATGGGGGAAGCTGGCTCCCACGGCTCAACACACGATGGGCGAAACGTGGCATGTTGCGGGGCGCAACCTGCCGGTGTTCCATCGGATCGGTCAGGCGGAGCGGCTCGGATCAACACCATGCACGGGGTCGACGCCATCAACGCGACAGGGACGACGGGATCGGGCGCGGATGCGCGCCGTAACCGCGCCCATGCGCGGGCTCGCAACCACAGCACGCAGGTGCGCTACCTACGTCGTCTCATTCCCCTCTCGGCCGGAGCCGCGATCGCTGCCCTCGCCGTGGTGACGCTGTTCAACCCGTTCGGCAGTGTCCTGCCGGCCGTCACCATGGGGCCGGTCACCCTGTCGGGCACCAAGGTGAAGATGGAGAACCCGCGCCTTTCCGGTTTCCGGAAGGACAACCGGGGCTACGAGGTCATCGCCACGGCCGCCTTCCAGGATGTGCGCAAGCCGACGCTGATCGAACTCCAGGCCATGAAGGGCCATCTCGTCACTGACGATTCGGGTGGGCTCGCCCATATGGAGGCCGCCGCCGGCCTCTTCGATTCGGCACGCGAGACCCTGTCCCTCGAACGTGACATCAAGTTGTGGACCGACAAGGGCGAGGACATCCGCCTCCAGACCGCCGCCATCGATTTCAAGGCCGGGACGGTGAAGTCCGACCAGGTCGTCACCGTGACGCTTCCCACGGGCACGGTCGTGTCCGATGGCCTCGACATGGTCGATAACGGCCGCGTTATCTCCTTCATCGGCAACGTGCACGCGGTGTTCCACGGATCGGACAAGGCCGAGGAACGGACCGTCGAATCCAAATCCGAGACCAAGCCCGACGTGAAATCGCCGCGCATCCTCACCTCCGCCGCCGAGCCGCGGGACGGGGAGGCGCGCCGGTGATTCGCTCCACGCTGGTCTCCGCCCTCGCCCTCTGCTGCCTCCTCGCAGCGGGGAGCGCAATGGCGCAGATCCCCGCCGGCATCGCTCCGGCGGCCGCCGCGAAGGCGAACAAGCCGACCGCTCCGGGAAGCACCTTCGGCGCCAGCGGCGGCAAGGAACCCGTGAAGATCGACGCGGACCGGCTCGACGTGTTTGACCGCGAGAACAAGGCGATTTTCGCCGGTAACGTCGTGGCCGTGCAGGGCGACAGCACCATCCGCTGCTCGACGATGACGGTGCATTACAAGCGCGGCAAGGACGCCAAGCCCGGCGCCCCCCCGCCCGCTGCCGATGCCGCCAAGTCACCCGCAGGAATGGCGGAAAACGGCATCCAGAAGGTGGAATGCGCCGGCCCCGTCACCGTGGTTCAGAACGACCAGGTCGCCACCGGCGACAATGCCGTGTTTGACCAAGAGGCCAAGCGCATCGTGCTCACCGGCAATGTCGTACTGAGCCAATGCCAGAACGTCACCCGGGGCAGTCGCCTCGTCTACGACATGAATACCGGCCGGGCGAACATGGACCCGGTCGCCGGCGGCCGCGTCTCGGCGATGTTCATGCCGCAGAAGGAGGAGGCCGCCAAGGGCGGGGCCAAGGGGTGTGCCCAACCGGCGAGCGCTGCGGGCAAGCCCGCGCCAAAACCTTCCGAGGCCGGCGCGGACAAGCCCGCTACGAAGCCGAGAGCGCAGGCCAATTGACCTCCGCCCTGCAAGTGGCCCCCGCGCCAGACCCGATCAGCGCGCGGATCGCCGGTGCCGCTCCTGATGGAGCCGTACGCGCGCCCTCTCTCCTGTCGCGCCTCTTTCGTCGCGGCAAGGGGCGGGCGGCAGGTGGCGAGGTGGGCCTGTCCGGGACTGGCGGCGGTCCGGGCATCCTCCACGTGGAGGGCCTGCGCAAGAGCTACGGCGCGCGCACCGTGGTGCACGAGGCCGGATTGACCGTGCGCAACGGCGAGGCGGTGGGGCTGCTGGGCCCCAACGGTGCGGGCAAGACCACGATCTTCTACATGATCACCGGCCTCGTCTCGGCGGATCGCGGCTCGATCAGCCTCGACGGGCTGCCGATCACCCACCTGCCGATGTATCAGCGCGCGCGCCTCGGCATCGGCTACTTGCCGCAGGAAGCCTCGATCTTCCGCGGCCTGTCGGTGGAGGACAACATCCGCGCCGTGCTCGAAGTGGTGGAGCCCAGCCGCAAGGAACGCGATCGCAAGCTCGATTCGTTGCTTGAAGAATTCGACATCGCGCGCCTGCGCAAGGCGCCCTCGATCGCACTGTCGGGCGGTGAGCGCCGGCGCTGCGAGATCGCCCGCGCCCTGGCGACCTCGCCGAGCTTCATGCTGCTCGACGAGCCCTTCGCGGGCATCGACCCCATCGCGGTGGGCGACATCCAGGATCTGGTGAAACACCTGAAGCAGCGCGGCATCGGCGTGCTCATCACCGATCACAACGTGCGCGAGACCCTGGGCCTCATCGACCGGGCCTACATTGCCCATTCCGGCCGCATCCTCACCGAGGGCACGCCGGAGGAGATCGTCGCCAACGAGGACGCGCGGCGGCTCTATCTCGGCGAGGGGTTCCGGCTCTAAGCCGCAGGCCCGATCCGAACCCGCGAATCACGTTCAGGCCCGCGCTGCCCGCACCGTCGCGACCGTGGAGGATCGTCCGGTCATGGCCGGATCTCCCATCGTCTGCCTAAATTCTCGCCGCGCCTGATGACGACCAAAAAATGCATGCGTTTTGTGCATGCTTTCGGGTTGGCCTGCCGCTCGCATCTAAAACGGGAGAATTTGATTTCTCTTTGGTGCGAGGCAGTTGCGTGCCTATCAATCCCTTTCGGCCACCCTGGGGGACGGCCGGACTGATGTTGCGTTGCAACAAGGGAGTGGAAATCGGAAGCATCGCACTTTGACGGCGGCGCAAGATGGCGATAGACCTATGCGAAGATAAAAAGAAGCAACATTCATGCCGAGCGGCGTCGGGTTCTGTTCGCGCCTTCGGCTGGGCTCACCTGAAGGCGTCGGGGCAACACCATGAGCTTGCTGCAGCGACTGGAAATGCGTCAGGGCCAAGCCCTGGTGATGACGCCACAGCTTCTCCAGGCGATCAAGCTTCTTCAGCTCTCCCAGATCGATCTCGCCACCTATGTGGATGCCGAATTGGAGCGCAATCCGCTCCTGGAACGCGTCGAGGGCGAGCCGGATGGTGACCGCGCGAACCCGGAGGCGGCCCCGGAGGCCTCGGGCGACGGGGATAGCGAGTTCGACTCGGCCGAGCCCGACAATTGGATGTCGACCGAACTCACGGCCAGCAGCGCCGAGATGGAAAGCGTCCTCGACACCCGCCTCGACAACGTCTTTGCCGACGAGAATCCGAGCCATGCCCGCGAGGCGGCCTCGGGCGACATGCTCACCCTGACCCCGGCGCCCTACGGCAATACCGGTGGCAGCTTCGACGGCGAGGCGCCGGATTTCGAGGCCACCCTGACCTCGGAAGTCTCCCTGCGCGAGCATCTCAGCGCGCAACTCGACCTCGCCACCCGCGATCCCGGTGACCGGCTGATCGCCGGCTTCCTCATCGATGCGGTGGACGATGCCGGCTACATGCGCGAATCCATCGACGAGGTAGCCGAGCGCCTCGGCGCCAGCCTCGATTCCGTGGCGCGGGTGCTCAAGCTGATCCAGACCTTCGATCCGCCGGGCATCGCCGCCCGCGATCTCGCCGAATGTCTGAGCCTGCAGCTGCGTGAGCGCGACCGGTTCGATCCGGCGATGCAGTCCCTGGTCTCCCGTCTCGACCTCGTGGCCAAGCGCGACTTCCCGAGTCTGCGCCGGCTCTGCGGCGTCGACGACGAGGATCTCGTCGACATGCTGGCCGAACTTCGCCGCCTCGACCCGAAGCCCGGCCGGGCCTTCGGCTCGCGCGCCGTGGAGGTGCTGATCCCCGACGTGTTCGTGCGGGCGGCCTCCGACGGATCGTGGCTGGTGGAGCTCAACGCCGAGGCGCTGCCGCGCGTGCTGGTGAACCAGAGCTACTATGCGCGCGTCTCGCGCGGAGCGGCGGCAGAGGGCGACAAGGCGTTCCTGTCCGAGTGCCTGCAGACCGCCAATTGGCTCACCCGCAGCCTGGAGCAGCGGGCGCGCACCATCCTCAAGGTCGCCTCCGAGATCGTCCGCCAGCAGGACGCCTTTTTCGTGAACGGCGTGGCGCACCTGCGCCCCCTCAACCTCAAGACGGTCGCCGAGGCTATCGGGATGCACGAATCCACCGTGTCGCGGGTCACCTCCAACAAATCCATCGGCACCAGCCGAGGCACCCTGGAGATGAAGTATTTCTTCACCGCCGCCATTCCGGGGGCGGCGGGCACGGCCTCGCATTCCTCCGAGGCCGTACGCCACCGCATCAAGCAGCTTGTGGACGGCGAGGCGACCGGCGACGTGCTCTCGGACGACGCCCTGGTGCAGAAGCTCCGCGACGAGGGCATCGACATCGCCCGCCGCACCGTGGCGAAATACCGGGAATCCCTGCGCATCCCCTCATCAATCGAGCGCCGCCGCGAGCATTTCGCCTACGCCCGCTGAGGGCGGGTGTGTTCTGCGGATGAGGTGTGCCCATAGCCGGACGCTTCAGGCCCTCCCGCCTGTCACCTCTCGTGCCAAGCCGGCTCGCCATTCCGTTGACTTCTCTTCCCAGGGCTCCTTTACTTGTCTGCCGAACGCAACAAGAACCGGAGGATACATGGGGTCATTGCGCGTCACAGGCCACGGCCTGGACCTCGGCGAAGCCCTTCGCGGGCGTGTCGAAGAGCGAATGGCCGCCACCTTGTCGAAATATCTCGACAGCCACATGAACGGCACCTGCTCCGGCCATGTGACGCTTCGACGGGATGGGACGGCCTACCGTACCGATTGCGTGCTTCACCTCGTCTCGGGCCTCACGCTCGAAGCGTCCGCCGCCTCACACGACGCGCATTCGAGCTTCGAGCAGACGGCGGACAAGCTCGAGAAGCGCCTGAGGCGCTATAAGCATCGGCTCAAGGATCATGGCGCGGCCCTGCATGAGGGCGCCACCGTCCAGGCGGCCTACGCCGTCTTCGCTGCGCCGAGCGATGCGGAGGAGGACGTTATCGATGACGACCTCGCCGAGGACGAAGAGGCTCACCCGCCCGTGGTCGCCGAGAGCACCAGGGCGCTCAAGCGCCATTCGGTGAGCGAGGCTGTCACCGCTCTCGATCTCACGGGTGCCCCGGTGATCGTGTTCGTTCACGCTGGTACCGGCCGCATCAACGTCGTATACCGCCGTAGTGACGGAGCGATCGGTTGGGTGGACCCGCCGGAGGCGGCAGCTTAACGCGCTCTGCCGGCTGCGTGCCGACCATCGGCCGCCTCGGGATGCGTGGGAACCACGCATCCGCAGCGCTAGTGTAGACGAGCGGGGGCCTGTGGGTCGCCGCCGATGGGGCGATGGTCCTTCATGCCGATTCTGGAATTCCTCAGTCCGGATTCCGTGGTGACCTCTCTGCGCGCTCGCGCGAAGAAGCAGATCCTCCAGGAATTGAGCACCCATGCGGTGCGCCAGCTTCCCGCTCTCGACGAGCGTGAGGTGTTCGAGACTCTTATGCAGCGGGAGCGCCTCGGCTCCACGGGCATCGGCGACGGCGTCGCCATTCCCCATGGCAAGCTTCCGGGCCTCGACCGGCTGTTCGGCCTCGTCGCACGGCTGGAGAAGCCGGTGGATTTCGAATCCCTCGACGGTCAGCCAATCGACATCGCCTTTCTCCTCCTCGCCCCGGAAGGTGCTGGCGCGGAGCATCTCAAGGCTCTGGCGCAAGTGGCGCGGCTCCTGCGCGAGCCGGGGGTTCTTGACCGGATACGGGCCGCTAGAGATGCCAGTGCCCTCTATGCGCTGCTGACCCAGCCTACGAAATCCGAGGCGGCATGATCCCGATGGACGTGAAGGCGGAGCGGGCGCTGGTGGCGGCCGCGATGGCGGGACTTGTCCTGTCGCAGACGCCGGCGCTGGCCGACGTGACCTGCGCTCGCGACGTGCTCGTGGCCAACTCGATGCAGCGTCAGGCGATCGACCAGCTCGAGCAGGCGGATGGCGACGATTCCAACCGCTGCCGGGTCTGGCGCCGCCACGTGGAAACCATGCGCCGGGTTGCCAGCGTCTACGGCCGCTGCCTGTCGGGGGCCGAGCGCGCCGCCAAGCTCGCCGAGGTGCAGACATCCGAGAAGGATTTCTCCGGCATCATCCGGACGCGCTGCCGCGGGCTGTAGATCGTCTGCCCGAAAGGCCGGAACCGGTTTTCGGACGAGCCGATGCGGTAAGGGTAGGGTGCGGCCGGCACACAGGCTGTTACGGCCAGTCGATTGACTCCGGCCCCTGGCGCTGGCTGTCCTCACCCGCGCCGCCATGTTGTTCACCCGCCTCCCCGACGATCTGTTCAAGCCGTTGGCCTCGCCGAGCCGGGCCTTCAACGCGGCCCTGCTTCTGCATCTGCATGCCAGGGTGTTCGCCGAGACCACCGAACCCCTGCGCAAGAGTGAGCTGCTCGCCTCCATCGGTGATTTCTCCGTCGACTGGTCCCAGGGTGAGATCGCCGACGACGAGGCGACGCCGGTCGATCCGGTAGAGCGTCGCTCGGCGGTCTACCGGCGGCTTCTCGATGCCGGCTGGCTGGTGGAACGGCGCGAACGCTACGTGCCGGTGGTCGATTTCGATCCGGATGCCCGCCTCGTCATCGAAGAACTCGCCCGTCTCGACCGGGGTGAGACCCGCTCCTATGGCGGCGCGGTGCTGGAGGTGCTGGGCAGCCTGGAAAGCGCGGTGGCCAACCCGGCCGAACGCTCGGAGGCCCTGGTCAATGCGGCCAAGGCCTCGCGTGCCTTCCTCGGCCATCTGCGCAGCCTCGCCGGCTCCATGCGCAAGATCGAGGAGCGGATCCTGCGCGAGGAGGACCAGGGCGTCGCGTTCCGCCTCTATTTCGAGGAGTTCGTGGCGCGCCATCTTGTCAGCGACTACCGCACCCTGCACACCCGCCTGAACCCGTTCCGCTTCCGCTCCGGCATTGTCCGCGAGGCGGGCCGCGCCCTGCGCGACGATCTCACCCTCCGGGCCCTGGCCGAAGCGGGCCTGCGCGAGGGAAGGGCGCCCGACCTGTCCCTCGCCGAGCGGGCGGTGCGGGCGGATCTCGCCGAGATCCTGTCGATCTTCGAGGGGCTCGACCGGCATCTCGACGCCGTGGCCGACATCGTGGCACGCCTCGAGCGCCGGATCGCGGCGGCCCTGCGCTACACCGACCATCGCGATTCTGACCGGATCGAGCGTACCGCCGCAGCGTTGCGGGCGGTGGGCGCCGCCGAATGGTCGGAGACAGGTCCCTCCGCCGAGGTCTCGCTCCTACGTCCGCCCATCGGCGAGCCGCATCTCTACACCCCCCGCATGCGGCGCGCGGCGATCCTGTCCGAGCCGCTGCCGGAGATCCATCTCGACCCGGCCATCGAGGCCTTCATCCTGGCCAAGGACGCCTTCCGCCAGCGGGTGATGGTGACGCCGGAGCGCGTCATCGCCTTCGTCGAGCGCAAGCTCGGGGCGAGCCCCGCCATCCGGGGCTCCGAGATCGTGGTGGCGGATGTGGACGAATTCGTCGTGTTCCAGCGCCTGCGCGAGATCGACGTGCTGTTCGACGGCATCCTGACCACGCGCTACCGCCTCTCGCGGATCGCGGGCCGCGTCTCCAACGGCTGGCTCGACTGCCCGGATTTCCTGGTGGAGCGACGAAACTCGGCGGTCCACCCGGTATCGGTTCGTCAGCGCGGCGACTGAGCGGAGACGAGTCCCCCCATCGGGCTACGATGGGTGACGACACTGGAGTGCTGCCGGATCACATTGATGTTTCCGGACTTGGCAGATGTTGAAAGTAGGATCATGCTTCCTCAAGATCCGCCGAAGATGCGGGGCCTGCGGAAGCTGCAGGAATATCGGGAGATGCGCCGATGACGTCCGGGAAATGCTTGATCAAGTCCGCCTGGATCGCGGTCGAGGTGGGCAAGGAGCGATCCGAGCGCGTGCTCGTGGTCGAGACCTACATCGCCGTCAGTCCGCTGGAACGGAACTTCGATCCCTCCCGCTACGACCGGGTCGTGGCGGAGGTCCAGCGCGTGCTTGCCGAGAACCCGTCCATCGACCGCGCCTCGATCCTGAGCATGCATCGTGACACCCAGTGCCTGTCGCTGTTCAAGGCGACGCAGCAAGCCGCGTGAGCGCCAGGCCTTTGTGAAACGACTGCGATCCGGGTAACGAGGCGCCACGGCGGGACTCGCGTTCCGCCTTGACGCTTCATGGATTGACGGGATGATCGAGGCCTTCCGCGCCATTGTCGACGGCGACGAGCCTCCGCCTCCGGGGACGCGGGCACCGTCCGACGAGGATCTGACGCGGGCGCTCCAGGTGCTGCTCAAGAGCCAATGCGTTTATTCCGACACCCCCGGCATCGGGCGCTCCTATGAGATCGCCCGGCACTACGCGCCCTTCTTCAAGAGCTACTTTGCCTGCCTCGGATACGGGTTCGAAGTCTCGCCCCGCGACCAGATGGTGTTCCTGCGCGTGCCGCCGGACGGGGTGCGCCACGACGGCCAGGCCGAGCGCCTGCGCAAGGACGAGACCCTCGTCCTGCTCGCCCTGCGTCTCGCTTACGAGGAGGGGCTGCGCGCGCACCGCGTCACCACCGACGGCGTGGTGGAATGCACCACCGACGACATCGCCGAATCGATCCGCACCGCCGCCCGCAGCGAGGCGCCGGAGGAGGCGCGCCTCACCGAGATCCTCCGCCTCTTCGCCCGCAAGGGCGCCCTGCGCCTGGGCGAGCGCGACAAGGCCGAGAAGATCACGCCACTGATGCTGCTTCCCGGGATCGCTGTGCTCTCCCCCGATGCCTGGATGGAACAGGTCCGCGCCTGGGCCGCGGCGCGCCTCGACGACGACGGCTGAAAGCGGGTCGCCGGGGCCGGCGAACCGATGGTTAAGATTTCACATGAAAACATTCCGGTGCGGGGAGGCACCCTCCCTCCCATGCAGGAGGTGACGCTGCCCCCCGACTTGCATCACGGGCCGACGGCGTCCATGCCGGGCCACCGAAACGCCCCGCAGAGAGCCGCCCGACCGGTGTACCGCCTCACCGACATCGTCCTCTCCAACTGGTACCTGATCCGGCGTGAGCAGATCCGCATCCGGGGTGCGGCTGCCCTGGTGGGGCCGACGGGCGCCGGCAAGTCGACAATCTTCGATGCGGTGGGAACGGTGCTGGCCGGCAACAATGCCAGCCGGCTCGCCCTCAATGCCTCCGCCTCCGGGCGCAGCGCCCGCACCGTTCGTGATTACTGCCTCGGCTGGATCAGCGACCCGGCCGAGGGCGGCCGCCCGACCCGCGAGACCTGCGAGACCCTGATCGTCCTGGTCTTCGAGAACGAGACCACCGGCCGCGTCGTCTCGGTGGGCCTCGCCCTCGCTGCCCGCGCCGAAGACAGCCGCGAGACTACGTTGTCGCGCTTCATCGCGGTCGGCCACCGGTTCGAGATCGCCGATTACGTGCGCGAGACCGCTGAGGGCAGCTTCGTCGCGCCCTGGCCGGAAATCGCCAAGGATCTGCGCATCCAGGCCGATCGGTTCGAGGAATTCCGCTCGTCGGGAGAGCGCTTTACTGCCGAACTCTTGGCGCTCATGCGCGAGGGGGCGTCGAGCCCGGAGCCGCGGCATTTCCTGCGCACCTTCTCCAACGCCGTAGCGTTCAAGCCGATCTTCGATTCTTCCGCCTTCGTGCGCTCCTTCGTGCTCGAACCGGAGCCCCTGGACGTCGCCCGTATCCGCCAGTCGGTGGAGAATTGGCGCCGTCTCCTGGAGACGATCGAGGAGTTGGAGCGGCGGCTTTCCCATCTCGGGCGCATCCTCAAACGCTACGAAACCTGGGCAGAGGCTAGCCTCTCGGCTACCCTCGACGATCTGCGAGCCGCCGCCGCCGACCTGCGCCGCCGCATTCTCGACTATGCGACCGCCCGTTCCAGGCTCGGCGAGGTGGCCGAGCGCTTGCGCATCGCCCGCGAGAGCGTCGCCACCAGCCAGGGCTTCGTGCGCGAGATCGATGGGGAGATCGCAGGCAAGAAGGCGATGCTCGCCGGGAGCCAGGGGGAGGGGCGGCTCGCTGCCTCGAATGCCGGCCTCGCCATGCTGGCGCGCGACAAGCGCGACCTCTCAGCCCGCGTCTCCGACCTCGTGGGGATGGTGCAGGAGGCGGGCAAGCTCAACACCCTGTTTGCCGAGATCCAGCGGATCGACCCTGACGCCGCCCGGATCGTGGCCGCGTGCTCGCGCTCCGGCCTGCGCCGCGATGCGCCCCCTGAGGAATCCCTGCGCATGGACGGTCCCCTCGGCGGGTTGATCGATATGCTCGCGGCCCTGCCCGACATCGCCACCCCCCTCGACACCGCCGCCGAGGACATGGCCCTGCGCGCCCGCGCCCAGGAGAAGGAGGCGCAGGCCCTTTCGGCCGAGATTGGCACCGGACGGGCGGGCGGTGCGCGCCTCTCCTCCGACACGGCGGGCTTTCGCGATGAGCTCGCCCGGGTCGGGATCGAGGCTACGCCGATCTGCGAGCTTGCCGAGATCACCGATCCGAAATGGGGGGCGGCCTTGGAGGGCTTGCTCGGCGGAGCTCGTGAGGCCCTGGTGGTCGAACCGGACCGGCTGAACGACGCCTTTGCCCACCTCGAAGCCCGCAAGAGCCAGTTCTACCGCTGCTTGCTGGTCAAAACCACGGACACCGCCCGGCGCCGGGGAGGGCGCGACGACGAGGGGCCGATCTCGTTGATCGAGACCCGCGATCCCCATGCGCAGGCCTTCCTCGCCGCGCGCCTCGGCGGCTACGATCTCGCCCCCAACGACGCGGCGCTGGCCCATATGAGCCGCGCGGTGGCGCCGAGCGGCCGCTCGACCTCCGGCATGGCCTATTCCGTGGTGCGGCCAGTTCAATTGATGATGACGCGGGGCAGCCGCGGTCCCACGGCGGAGGGACGGCAGAACCTGGAGCGCGCGGTGGCCGAGGCGCGGCGCCTGCGTGGCGAGGCGGGCGTGCTGCGCGAGGCCGCCCGCATCGCCGCCATGCTGCGGGTCCGCCTCGCGGAGGCGAATCTCGACATCGTCTCCCTGCGCCAGGAGGCCGACGCCATGGAAGGGCGCCGGCGCAGCCTCACCACCGAGCGTGAGGCGGTGGAGAAGGCCGATACCGGCGCGCTGGAGGCCGAGATCAAGGAACTCGCGAAGGAGCGCTCGGCCTATCTCACCGAGCTGGTCCAGGTGCTGGAGCCCAAGCGCGACGCTCTGCTCGGCGAGGAGGCCGGGCTGAAGGCAAAGGTCGCTACCGCGCGGGAGGCGATACGCGGCGCGCTCCAGGCGAGGCGCAGCGCCCATGCGCGCTGGATCGCCGGCGATTCCGTCCGCATCCGTCTCGTCCGGCCCGAGGGGGTCGACCCGCTGGCGGTGGCAAACGCCCGGGCCGACGCGGCGGGCCTGGACTCCAAGGAACTAGCGGCTCTGGCCAATGCAGCGCGCGGCGCCGCCCGCGAGGCGATGGAGACGGCACGCACGCAAGGCCGTGCCGCCGAGCGTGATCTCGCCGAGTATTGCGTGCAATGGCGGATCGAGAACCCGCTCGGCAGCAGCGACGCCCCGGCCTCGTTCGGCTTTTCCTGGGTCGCTCGCGCCCATGACGAGGTGGCGGGCCACGAGTTGCGGCGCTATCGCGACCAGGCGGTGCGCGCGGAGAGCGAGATGCGCCGCCTCATGACCGAGGATCTGCTGACGCGCCTCGCCGACAAGTTCGAGCGGGTCCGCACCCGCCTCGAGGCCCTGAACGAGCGGCTCTCGACCCAGACCTTCACCGGCCAGACCTACGCGTTCGAGGCCACCGTCGATCGTCGCTACGCCGCCGTGCATGCGCTCGCCACCGAAGTGGCGCGCTCGGCCGACGCGGCACAGGCGATTCTGCCGGGGGAAGGCGAGGAAGCGCCTTCGGGTCCGCTCGCTGCCGCCATAGAGGAGATCACCGCCCTGATCGCCGGCGACGAGAGCGCGGCGCGGCTCGCCGATTACCGCAACTATTTCGTCTACGAGATCGGCATGCGCGACAAGGCGGGCAACCGCACCACCATGTCGAACCGGGCCCTTCGCGGCTCGGGCGGCGAGGCGCAGGCGCCGTTCTACGTGGCCATCGCCGCCTCGTTGGCCTCCGCCTACTACCCCGGCGACAGGCCTGGCGACGAGAACCCCGGCCTCGGCCTCTGTCTCCTCGACGAGGCCTTCTCCAAGCTCGACGTGCGCAACTCGCAGGCCCTGGTAGATCTCTATCAGGCCTGGGGGCTGCAACTCCTCATCGCGGCGCCCGAGGACAAGCGCACGACCCTCACCGAGGTGATGGACACCATCGTCACCGTCTACAAGAGCCCGGACCTGACCTCGGTGCGGATCGAGGCGGAGCACCCGCTGGAAACGGCCAAACGCGCGCTCGCGGCCATCAATCCGGAGCGGCAGGGAATCGAGACGTTCCGGATCTCCGACGCGGCGGAGTGAGGGGAAGGCCTCCCTCCTCGATGCGCCCGGCCGTGACGATAGTGCGCTCAGGTCCGCTGCGACGCGGCGTTCCGGATCGCGGCGAGAGTCAGAATGGCGGGGGCACCATTCCCCGTCACCGCAAGGTGATCGGCGCCGGTCGAGAGAAGCAGTGCCAGGGCGTCCTTCAACGATGTTTCGGCAGTGACGCTTGGCGCATTCTCGGCCTCGCCGGGAACCGCGACGGCCCCGGTCTCCGTCAGCGCCAGACGGCGCAGGGCGCGGTCCTCGCCGACGAAGCTCTCGACGAAGGCGTTGGCGGGGGCGACGAGGAGGCGGTCCGGCGTGTCAGCCTGGGCGATCCGCCCCTCGCGCATCAGCACGACGCGGTCGCCCATCCGCATCGCCTCGTCGATGTCGTGAGTGACGATGATGACGGTTTTCTTGAGCCGGCGAAGGATTCCACCTATTTCGCTCTGTAGCCGGCTACGGGCTATAGGATCCACGGCGCCGAAGGGCTCGTCCATGAGGAGAACGGCCGGGTCCGCCGCCAGGGCGCGGGCAACGCCGACGCGTTGCCGCTGACCACCGGAGAGTTTGTCGGGCCTGCGGTCGCGGTACTCGCGCGGATCGAGGCCGACGAGGGCGAGCATCTCGTCCACGCGGTCCGCGATCCGGGCGCGGGTCCACCCCAGTAAGTTGGGCACGGTGGCGACGTTCTCTGCAACAGTCCGATGCGGAAACAGGCCGATACCCTGCAGGACGTAACCGATACCCCGGCGCAGCCGCACCGGATCGACCCCCACGACGTCTCGTCCATCGAGGAGGATGCGTCCCGCATCCGGCTCTACCAGCCGGTTGACCATGCGCAGGGTGGTGGATTTACCGCAGCCGGAAGGGCCGATGAGGACGCAGGTCGTGCCTTCGGCAATGTCGAGATCGATTCCATCGACGGCCGGACGATCCGCCCCGGCAAAGCGGCGGGAGACGCCCTCGAACCGAATCATCGGCCGAGCCCTCCGGGCTTCGATCTCAGCAGCCGAGGCAGATTGAGCCCATCGTGGTCCGCATCTTCCGGTCCCAGGCCTTGTCGCGGGCGGCGGACACCTTTTGCGCCTTGAGCATGTCGCTTTCGGTGGAGGCCCGGTTGTAGGTGGATGTCGGCGGCTTCGTCACGCCCATGGCGGTGGTCATGCGCTTGGGTGCCGGTTGCTGCGCCGTGTTCGATGGCTGGGCCTGGACAGGCAGGGCGACAAGCAGGCCCAGACAGACGGACGCGGCAAGGAAGCGTGTCATGAACAATCTCGGCTCTTCGAATCTGTAGAGACGCAGCGGAGGCAAACGAAGATAACGCCCCGAATACCGGCCCTCTTCGTCCATCATGACGGAAAGGTTCAGGCGTCGCGACTCGATATTTCGAATGGTAGGCTCTTACAGTGCCGAATTGCCCGGCGATTTTGCGTGTGCCAGCGCACCGTGCGACGATCGTCCCGGCTCGGGGGCGGCGTGTCACACTCGTTGTGTCGGTCGGAATGCAACCAGGGTCATGTCGTCGCGACGTGTCTCGGCGCCGCGATAGGCCGCAAGCTCGGCTTCCAGTGTTTCGATCTGCAGGCCGAGTTCCTCCTTGCGGGTGCGTAGGAGGATATCCGCGACGCCGCGATGCCCGAGCAGCCTGCGCTGCGTACCCGGCATTCCCATCTGGTCGGTGATGCCGTCGGTCATCAGGTAGAAGGTGTCGCCCGGCGTCACATCCAGGGTGACGTTCCCAACGCTGAACCGCTCGCTCCCATGGCGCGGGTAGCCAAGCCCGCGCTTCGCCCCACGGATGCGGGTCACTCCCGTATCCGTGACGGAGGTGAGCGAGAGGCCGGCGCCGGCAAAGGTCAGGCGCCCCGCCTCCGGGTCCCAGATGCACAGGCCGCAATCGAGCCCGTCATCGGAATCCGAACCGCGCCCGTCCTGGCGCAGCTGGACACGGACCATCTCGTCGAGGGCCGCCAGGATCTCCGCCGGCGAGCGCAGGCCGCGCTCGTGCAGTACGCGGTCGAGGGCGGTGGCGACGATGAGCGTGATGAACGCGCCCGGTACGCCGTGGCCGGTGCAATCGGCCACCAAGATGAGGCTGACGTCTCCGAGGCGTTCCAGCCAGAAATAGTCGCCGCCGACCTGATGCAGTGGCTCCCACAGCACGGCGACGTCGAGACCCGCACTGGCCAGCGCCATCCGGTCGGGCAGGACGGAGGTCTGGATGCGACGGGCGTAACCGATGCTCTCCATCACCTGGCGGTTGGCCTCGGCGAGCTTGGCATGGGCCAGTTCCAGTTCAGCGAGGAGCTGCTTCGCCTCGTCGCCGGCGCGCAGGCCCTCCACCATGCGGTTGAAGGCCGAGGAGATCACGTCGATTTCGTTGCTGGCCCGTATGGCCCCGTCGAACGCCACCGTCGACCATCGCTTGTGCTCGACCTCGCGCATGGCAAGCAGCAGGCGCTTCAGGGGGGCGAGGACGTGCTTGCGCACATTGGCATGCAGGGTCAGCACGAAGGCGAGCATCAGCACCAAGCTCGCTCCAACTGCCAGGAGCGCCTGCTTCTCGGCATTGGCGCGCAGGGACTCGGTAGACAAGCCCAGCGTCAAACTTCCCACGGGCTTCGCTTGGCCCGCCAGGGTGATGGCGGCGGAGGCGCGGATGAGTTCGATGCTGCGTCGGACCGGCATCTCGCCGATGGACATCACCAGGCCACCCTCCGCGTTCCAGGCGCGGACGAAGCGGAACGCTGGATCGAGGGTCAGGGCCTGGACCTGCGTCGTGTAGACGTCCGGCCGCTCGCTCCAATCCGGCCGGGCGATGGCCTGGGCGGTGAGGGTGACGAGAAGGTGCGCCCGTTCGGTATAGAGCCTGAGACTGTCGTTGTAGTTCACCCAGGCGATACCGACCTGCGTGGCCAGAACCACGATGGCGATTACCGGATAGATCCGCAGGAACAGGGTGTGCGCCAGGCTGTCAAGGTCGCGCCCCCGCGCTGAGCCGCGCAGCGCGCCCGGTCGCATCGTGCCGGGTGAGGAGGACGAGGCGTCGGTAAAGCCGGCCAGTTCCAGGAAGTCGTCGCCGCTCAAGGGCCCGCCGCCCCTCAAGGAGCGCTTGCGGGCGGGAGAGCCGATGACGGGTAATGCCACCTCGGCCGCCGGATCGGGAGTCATGGCGGCGATGCGCCCCGGATCAAGCTGCGGAACGAGCGGACGCAGCCCCGTCCGGCATGTTTGGCAGCATAGAGCGAGGCATCCGCCCGGCCGAGCGTCTGTTCGAAGGTCTCGGTTCCCTCGATGGATGCGACGCCGATGCTGACGGAAAGCGACAGCGGTCCGCTGGGCCATTCCACGCCGGTCTCACCGATGAGTCGGCAGAGGTCCTCGGCGACCGCGAGCCCCGCATCGGGTTCGATCTCGGTGAGCAGAATCGCGAATTCCTCGCCGCCCATGCGGCCGATCACGTCCACCTTGCGCAGCCGCCGCCGACAGGTTTCCACGAAGCAGATGAGGGCCGCGTCCCCGGCGGCATGGCCGAATTCGTCGTTGAGGCGCTTGAACCGGTCGAGATCCGCCATGAGGAGGCAGGCGGGAACCCGGTCGCGTTCGTATCTCAGCCATTCACGCCGGCTGATCTCCATGAAGCGGCGGCGGTTCACCGCGCCGGTGAGGTCGTCGGTATCGGCCAGGCTCCTCAGCTTTGCTTCGAGGCGGGTCCGATGCTCGATCTCACCGGACAGGGCCTCGTTGAGAGCCTGGAGGTCGCGTTGTTGTTCGCCGAGGCGGCGATTCGCCCTCTGCAGGTCGAACTGCATCCGGTCGCTCAACCTCACGAGGCGCCGCTGCTCGTCATAGCTGCGGCGGTAGGCCTCGGCGAGTTGCTGGACGCCGCCCGCGACCTGCGCGAGGCCGGCCAGCATCTCATCGGTCCTCACCAGGACCGCTTCCTCGGTGTCGTAGAGACTGAATGCTTCGCTGACGGCGGCGGGATCGCCGATCTGCGGAACGACCTCCGGCTTGACCTTCATCCGCGTCAGTCCCCCGTCTGCGAGGTCTCGACGAGATCGAAGCGTGCGTGGGAGAAGTCCGAAGCAAAATCCTCCCCGGCCTCGGCGATGGTCTCGTCTCCTTCGGCATGGAGCCAGCGGATGGTCACGCGACGACCGTCCCCGGCGGCGTCTTCGAGGCGCATGAACAGGTTCATCAGGGCCTTGGCGCTCGAAGAGTTGAAATAGACGAGGGCGACTTCGAACACGATCGGATCGGAGCCCGACGCAGCGAGGTGGGTCCGCAAGGATTGAAGCAGCGGGCCGAAGAAGGCCGCGGCATCCTCTGGATACGATTCGCCGCTCAGCCTGAAACGGCCGGCGGTGAAGTCGAAATCCACTTCGGGGGATCGGGGGGTCGCTGGGATCTGAATCCGGTCCATCGCTGGGGCGCCGTCAGATATAGGCTTTGAGGCAGAACAGACTGCGCTCGCCGCCGAGGTCGTGAAATTCGAACTCGACGGGAGCACTCGACCGGCGGGCGATCTCGATCAAGCCGATGCTCCCTCCGAGGCTGCCCTCGTCGGGGATCTGGCGCAGCTTCTCGCGGTAGAAACGCTTGAGTTCTTCGCTGGACATGCCGGCAATGTGGTCCAATCGCTCGTGCAGAATGGCAGCATCGGCCTTCGGGACCTCGTTGCCGCAAACGACGAAGAAGCGTGCGTTCTCGACACCGACCACGATCATTCCCGCACTGATCATGCCGCAGGACGCCTTGGCCCCGGGAAGCTTGTCGGCGGAATAGCGAATTATGTTCTGGGCCTGCTCGACGAAGATCGAGAAGACCCGCTTGGCGATGGTCGCGTCCGTCTCACCCTGGATCATCCGAAGCTTGAGGACTTCGCCGAGGGAAAACAGGACGTTCTCCGAGATGTCGCCGCCGAACGAAAGGATGATACCGTTACGCTTCGACGTCTCGAAGAAGGATTTGAAGTCCCGCGCGAGCAAAGCATCCTCCTCCCGATGGCGGAAGGTGCCGCGCGGTGAGCGCCCGCCTTCACTGCACGCCAGCACTAAACCCAAAGGCCTCTACAGACAGTTACCGCCTCGGAATCTGGCGGAGTGCGAGCAAATTCCGTTCCATCCGGTTAACCAGGGCGCCAGGATTGGACGAGGCCGCGCCATGGTTCCGGCATGAGAACTATCTCAGTCCACGGTCTCAATGATAGACCGGACCGGGTCGAGTTCGTTCTGCGAAAAGAAACAATTTATAGGGATTTGTTTCTGTAAACCTCGTGAGCGCGCCTGTGTTTGGGCACGAACCCAGACCTTGCCGGTCTGAAGCGGATCGGATCGTGACACAAGACAAGTCCGTTCTCATCGTATCGGATCGACCGGACCGGGTGAGACTGTTGGCGCGCGCCATCACCACCATCCTGCCTTGCCGCAGCGTTCTCGGGGACCAGTCGGTTCCCGCCATCCTCCCTGTCGTCGCCATCATCGATCTGGATCCCCGTGACGGCGTGGCGGCGGCCTGGGTGGTCCGTTTCCTCACCGTGCGCGTGCCCTGCCTCGTCCTGACTGATGCGCCCGCCCACATTCAGGACAAGGCGAATCCGGCCCTGCGCGTGGCAGCGGCAGACACCCCGCGCCCGACCATTCTCTCCCTCCTGTTCAGCCTCATCGATGCCGGCCAGAAGCTGCGCACGCGTCACGACGCCGATACCGCTGCGTTGGAAGCCAGGGCACACCGCGCCTGTTCCGTGGTCGCGGGCCTGTTCCATGCGGCGCAAACCGATCAGCCTGTCTCCTCCGACGAGGCGGATGCCGGGACTGACGTCATCCTGGAGGCCGTCTCGGAGGGTGGCATTCGCGCCTGGCTCGACGTGATCGGACGCTACGACGAGTTGCTCTACCAGCACTCCCTCAGCGTCGCCGGCTTTGCCGCGGCCTTCGGCTTCCACCTCAAGATTCCCCGGGCGGACCGGAAGCGTCTCGCCAAGGCCGCGTTGCTGCACGATATTGGCAAGTCCAAGATCCCCCTCTCCATCCTCAACAAGCCTGGCGCGCTGACCTCGAACGAGATGGCGATCATGCGCACGCATGCCGCCTCCGGTGCCGACATGCTCGCCAGGCAGGAGGGGTTCGACGCCTCCATGCTCGACGTGGTCCGGCATCATCACGAGATGCTCGACGGCAGCGGCTACCCGGCCGGCCTTTCCGGTGATGCGATCCCGGATCTCGTCCGCCTCGTGACGATCTGCGACATCCACTCAGCCCTCACCGAGCGGCGGGCCTATCGCAAGCCGCTCCCGCATGCCGAGGCCCATGCGATCATGCTCGGCATGACGGGCAAGCTCGACATGCCGCTCGTGCGGGCCTTCCAGCCCATCGTCCTGCAATCGAGCCATGGCGACGCACTGGTCTAGCCGCTCGGGGCGTTCGGTTTACCGAACCTTGTCCGCTTCGCATGGAGGGTTCTTCCAGGTTGGCCCTGTCGATCGACCGCTTTTCTGCATGAAATTGCCAAGTCGAAAGTTTCATCTCCTACGGCGACGTCTTGCCGAAGACCAATCTCCCACGGCTCGTTCTTTTAAAAGCACGTTTCGTTGACCCGGATCGCCGCTGCCATCACATTTCGGTAACGGTGCCGAGGGGCATCCATGACTGGACGCCTCGTTCGGATCAAAGCCCCCGGCGCATTCCCGTACCCGATCGGTAGGCGCTCGATGTCTCTTCAAGGCAGCTCTTTTCCAGGTGTGCTTCCGCGCATCGTCGGCTTCAGCGCCAACCTGCAGCGTCCCTCCAAGACGCGGGCGCTCGTCGAAGCGGTGGCCGAGGCCGCTGGCGCGCGGCTGCGCGCAGACATCCGCCTGTTCGATGTGGTCGATGCCGGGACCGGCCTCGGTGCCGCTTGGTCGCGCGATCAGCTCTCGCTGCCGGCCCGGCGCATCCTGGAGGCGATCGAGAACGCGGACGCGCTCATCGTCGGAACGCCCGTCTACAAGGGCGCCTATACTGGTCTGTTCAAGCATCTGTTCGATTTCGTCGATCCGGCGGCACTGGCGGGCAAGCCCGTTGTGCTCTCGGCCACGGGCGGGGGGGCGCGTCACGCCCTCGTGGTCGAGCATTCCCTGCGGCCCCTGTTCGGCTTCTTCAGCGCGCAGACCGTCCCGACCTCGGTCTATGGCAGCGACGCGGATTTCTCCGACGGTGTCCTCATCGACGACGGCGTGCGGGCGCGGGTGTCCGACGCGGCGAGCCAGCTCGCGGCACTGCTCGGGGCGCGGGCGAAGCCGTCCGCTTCCCACGACACGGCGCAGGCCGCCGCCTTCGCCGCCCCCAATCGATAGCCCGCTCGGCCGACCGGATCGACCGTCCCGGCTGCATCCGGGCGATGCCCCCGTCGGCGCCCATCTCAAGGCCTACGTCAACAAGGGCTGGACCATGTCACGGCAGAAGACCCTCGGTTCCGACATCCTCGGCCGCCTGACACCCTGGCTCGTGCCGGTGGCGATCATCGCCGGCTGGCAGGCCGCGGCCTCCACCGGCCTCGTTTCCACACGCTTCATGCCCGCCCCCTCGGACGTGATCGCCGCCGGCTGGCAGGCGAGCCGGACCGGTGAACTCTGGAGCAATCTCTGGATCAGCTTCCTGCGCGCGGCCGTCGGTTTCCTCATCGGCGGCAGCATCGGCTTCGCCCTCGGCCTCGCCAACGGCCTGTCGCAGCTCTCCGAGAAGCTCACCGACACGACCCTGCAGATGGTGCGCAACATCCCGCACCTGTCGCTGATCCCCCTGGTGATCCTGTGGTTCGGCATCGACGAAGAGGCCAAGCTCTTCCTCGTGGCCATCGGCGTGTTCTTCCCGATCTACGCCAACACCCTGCACGGCATCCGCTCGGTGGATCCGCAACTGGTGGAGATGGGCCGGGTCTACGGAATGTCGCCCACCACCCTGTTCCTGCGGGTGGTCCTGCCCGGCGCGCTGCCCTCGATCTTCGTCGGCCTGCGCTACGCGCTCGGCATCATGTGGCTCACGCTCATCGTCGCCGAGACGATCTCGGCCTCGTCCGGCCTCGGCTACATGGCGATGCAGGCGCGTGAGTTCATGCTGGTGGACGTGGTGGTGCTGGCCATCGTCATCTACGCCCTCCTCGGCAAGATCGCCGATACCCTGACCCGGCTGCTGGAGCGTTCGTTCCTCGCCTGGAACCCGGCCTACCGGAACATCTGAGGGGCATCGCGACATGCCCCCGTTCTTCGATCAACCCCACGGACGACGTCCATGACCACCTCCACCCTGCTGCGCGCGCCCGACGCCGCTCTCGCGCCGCCCCGCGAGGTTCCCGTCGCTTCCCAGGCACGCCAGACTGTGCGCCCCGCGCCGGCCACAGGCACGGGGGTCGCCGTCACCCTGCGCGGACTGGCAAAATCCTTCGACGGCCATCAGGTGATCGAGGGGCTCGACCTGCATATCCCGGCGGGCCAGTTCGTGGCCATCGTCGGCCGCTCGGGCTGCGGCAAGAGCACCCTGCTGCGCCTGATCCTCGGGCTCGACCAGCCGAGCGCCGGGCGGATCGACCTGGAGAACCAGGGTGCACGCTCGGCCACCAGGCGCATCATGTTCCAGGAGCCGCGCCTGCTGCCCTGGGCCAGGGTCGTCGATAACGTCGCCGTGGGCCTCGGCGGGGCCGGGCGGCGCCAGGAACGGCGCGAGCGGGCGGCGGCGGTGCTGGCCGAGGTCGGCCTCACCGACAAGGCCAGCAACTGGCCGGCGACCCTCTCCGGCGGCCAGCGCCAGCGCGTCGCCCTGGCGCGCGCCCTCGTCAGCCGACCGGGCCTGCTCGCCCTCGACGAGCCCCTGGGTGCCCTGGACGCCCTGACGCGCATCGACATGCAGGACATGATCGAGCGGATCTGGCGCAACCAGGGCTTCACCGCCATCCTCGTCACCCACGACGTCGCCGAGGCGGCGGCCATGGCCGACCGCATCCTCGTGGTGGAGGAAGGCCGTGTCGCCCTCGACCTGACCGTCGACGTGCCCCGCCCGCGCCGGCGCGGCGACCCCGAACTCGCGCGGCTGGAAGGTCGCATCCTCGACCATCTGCTGAAGGACCGTGCCCCGGCCTGATCCCCGGACGCGCGCGATCCCACCGGCACAACCCCAGGAGCATCCCATGACCGCAGAGACCGACGTCCTCTGGTTCCTTCCCACCCACGGCGACGGCCGCTACCTCGGCGCGCAGGAAGGCGCCCGCGACGTGTCGCTGGCCTATCTCCGTCAGATCGCGCAGGCCGCCGATGAGCTCGGCTATTACGGCGTGCTGCTGCCCACCGGCCGCTCCTGCGAGGATTCCTGGGTCATCGCCTCGGCTCTCGCCGCCCTCACGAAGCGTCTGCGCTTTCTCGTGGCGGTGCGTCCCGGCCTGCAGGAGCCGTCCATGGCCGCGCGCATGGCGGCGACCCTGGACCGGATCTCGGACGGGCGCCTGCTCATCAACGTCGTCACGGGCGGCGACCCGGTGGAGCTGCGCGGTGACGGCGTCTTCCTCGACCATGACGAGCGCTATGTCGTCACCGACGAGTTCCTGCATGTCTGGCGCGGGCTGATGTCCGGCGAGACGGTGAATTACGAAGGCAAGCATCTCAAGGTGGAGGACGGCCGGCTCATCTTCCCGCCGGTCCAGAAGCCCTATCCGCCGCTGTATTTCGGTGGCTCCTCACCGGCCGGCATCGAAGTCGCGGCCGAGCATTGCGAGGTCTACCTGACCTGGGGCGAGCCTCCGGCGGGCGTCGCCGAGAAGATCGCCAAGGCGAAGGAAGCCGCCGACCGCAAGGGCAAGACCTTCTCCTACGGCATCCGCCTCCACGTCATCGTTCGCGAGACCGAGGGCGAGGCCTGGGCCGCGGCCGAGAACCTGATCTCGCGCCTCGACGACGAGACCATCGCGCGGGCGCAGGCGACCCTGAAGCGCCAGGATTCCGTGGGCCAGAGCCGGATGATGGCGCTCCATGGCGGCGACCGCTCGAAGCTCGAAGTCTCGCCCAACCTCTGGGCCGGCGTCGGCCTCGTGCGCGGCGGCGCCGGCACGGCACTCGTCGGCTCGGCCGATCAGGTCGCCGACCGGATGAAGGAATACATCGATCTGGGCATCGACCGCTTCATCCTGTCGGGGTACCCGCATCTGGAAGAGGCCTACCGCTTCGCCGAACTCGTCTTCCCGAAGCTGCCACTCCGCGCCACCACCGGCGTTCCCCCGAGCAACGCCCGCAACAACGGCCCCTTCGGCGAAGTTATCGCCAACGACATCGTCCCAAGCCGCCGCATCGCGGCGCATTGAGGGAGAGGCGGGGCTCTCACCGGACACCTGTTCCAAACGCTGTACGAGGACGTTCCATGCCCCGTTCCACTGCGCGCACCCTCTCCCCGCCCGGGCAGACGACCCTCGCCTTCCTCACCGCCCTGGCGTTCCTGATCCTCGGCACGCTTCTGGCGCGCGCCGAGGACAAGGTGATGCGGGTCGGCTACCAGAAATACGGCACGCTGGTCCTGCTCAAGGGCAAGGGCCTGCTGGAGAAGAAACTAGCGCCCCTTGGCTACCGGGTGACCTGGGCCGAGTTTCCGTCGGGGCCGCCGCTGCTCGAGGCGCTGAATGCCGGCGCCATCGATCTCGGGTCGGCCGGCGAGGCCCCGCCGATCTTCGGGCAGGCCAACAACCCCGATTTCCTCTACGTCGCCCACGAGCCGGCCGCACCGCTCGGCGAGGCGATCCTGGTCGCCAAGGACAGCCCGATCAAGACCATCGCCGACCTGCGCGGCAAGAAGATCGCCCTGAACAAGGGCTCGAACGTCCATTACTTCCTGGTCGAGGCCCTGGCCAAGGCCGGCGTGCCTTACGACGCGATCACGCCGGTCTTCCTGGCGCCCGGCGACGCCGTCGCCGCCTTTTCGCGGGGCGCCGTCGATGCCTGGGTGATCTGGGACCCCTTCCTCGCCTCGGGCGAGCGGGCCACCGGCGCGCGGACCCTCGTCAACGGGACCGACATCGTGCCGAACCGCCAGTTCTATCTGTCGACGCGTAGATTCTCCGACGCCAACAAGGAGGCGCTCGATACCACCCTGGCCGCCATTGGCGAGATCGACGCCTGGGCCAAGGACAATACCGACGCGGTGGCGGCCGAACTGGCTCCCGCCATCGGCATCCCGGCGCCGATCCTCACCGTCGCCCTCAAACGCCTGACCTACGGCGTGACACCGCTGGACGCGGCCGTCGTTGCCGACCAGCAAAAGGTGGCCGACACGTTCCACCGCCTCGGCCTGCTTCCCAAGCCCATCACCATCTCCGACGCCGTGCGGAAATCCGGGAGCTGATGGGACTCTACTGCCCGACCGGCGCCGGCATGAGCCGGCGCAGGACGAGGTGGGTCGTCCCGCACAGGACGAGGGGGATGGCGACGAGAAGGCTCCCGAACCAGGCCCAGGCCGGCATCAGGGTCTGGGCGACGGCGTCGCTCATGCCCCAGACGTAGTTGATGTTCACCGGCACCAGACCGGCATCGGGACGCGGCCCGGGCATCAGGAAGAAGCACACGAGCAGCACCGCGACGGCGAGGCCGGACCACGCCGCCCAGGCGCGCCGGTCGTAGCCGAGGCGCCAGACCAGGTAGACGAGCAGGAACGGCAGCCAGCCGTGGAACAGCGAGAGGCCGCGCAGGAACAGCGGGTTCTCCGCCTTGAACATGTAGGCGGTCATGCCGGTGAGCGGCACGCCCACGAGTTCGGCGAGGAAATCCGCCACCCACAGCACCTGCGGCGCCAGGATACCCACCGTCGGCATGGAGACGAGGAGTGGGCTCTCCCGCCAGACCCCGACCAGGGTGAGCAGCAGGGCGACGTCGCAGAAGTAGAGGAAGTTGGTCGGCCCGTACCAGGCCCAGTAGACGGGCACGAGCACCGCCATGAAGGCCGTATAGGCGAGCTTGAGGGCCAGCGGCAGGCGTTGTGCACTCGCGGGTTGGAGGGAAGAAGCGACATCGGCCAGGGCCGCTTCCGCGACGTCGAGGGGATCGGTCGCCGGGACCATGCTGCCGCTCATGTCCGATCCTCATTCATGTCCGCCGCCCCTCCATCCGTCGAATCACTCGGCCGCGTTGAAGCTTGGCCAAGGCGGAGGACACACGAATTCGCGCGCCTCCGGCGTGACGCGCCGCACGCGCGGATCGCCATTGCGGCAGGAGCGCTCCCCTCCTTCCACGGGGGAAGGGATAAAGAGGGAATGCCGAGCTTGCCAGCCAAGTCGGGGACCGGCTAATTCAGCTTGGCAGTCGGCTCGACGGATGTCTGCCGCAGTGTTGTGCTGTCGGACCGCAGGACATGGCGGTCCACAGGGCAGGAAAGTCCGGAATCATGACGATGGATACTGGGAAGGCCGCTGCCGGCGGGATGGACGAGAGTGCCCGGCTCGGGTGGTGTGCGGGGCGTCTCAGCCGCCGGTCGTTCCTGGCCGGTTCGGCCGCCGGGTTCGGCGCGCTGGGGCTCGCCGGTTGCGCGACGACCGACGGCCTGATCCTCGCCGAGGCAGCGAAGATCTACGGGCCGATGCCGGACGAGAAATTCCCGATCCCGGCCACCGACATCAGGAAGGTCGATCCAAAGTATTATCGCCGGACGGTGCGCTACGAGACCAGGGAAGCGCCGGGCACGATCATCGTCGATCCCGGCAACTTCTATGTCTACCGCATCGAGGAGGACGGGGCCGCCACCCGCTACGGCGCCAATGTCGGCCGCGCCGGGTTCTTGTGGAGTGGTGACGCCTATGTCGGTCGCAAGTCCGAATGGGCGACCTGGACTCCGCCCAAGGAGATGATCCGGCGCCAGCCCGAGGTGGCCCAATACGCCCGTGGCATGCCGGGCGGCCTCGACAACCCTCTTGGTGCCCGCACCCTCCATCTCTACCAGAACGGCGCCTATACGCTCTACACGATCTACGCCAGCAGCGAGCCCGACTCGATCGGCTCGGGCATCACGAGCGGCTGTGTCGGCCTGCTCAGCCAGGACATGATCCACCTGTATTCGCGGACGCCGGTGAAGACGAAGGTGGTCGTCCTGCCCGCATAGGAATAAGGGCCGGCCTCTCACTCCAGCCTGACTACCACGCTGTCGCTGGCCCCTGACGCGTCCATCACCGAGATCCTGGCGAAGCCCGCCCCGTCCGGTGCCCATTCCGACTGGCGCCGGGCGCTCTCGGCCACCGGCAGGCTGTTGACCATCCAGGTGAGAGGCGGCACGCCGCCCAGCGCCTTGAGAGCAAGGCTCGGCACGGGGCCGGGCTCGGCGAGGCCGAGATCGATCCGGGCGCCATCCGGCGGGTAGGCGATCTTGAGGGCCGAGCCAAGGGCCGCCGACAGGGTCTTGGGCACGTCCCTGCGGATGTGGCGCAGGGGCGGCGGCAGGCCCGCGGTGGTGGTCACCAGGGCGTCGCGGGGCATCGGCACGGAATCGGGCTCGCCGCCGAAGCGCGAGAAGGCGTCGAACAGGATCGGCGCGGCGACCACGCGGCCGACGAGACCCGGCACGGCGTTGCCGTCCGGCCGCCCGACCCAGACCGCGATGGTGACGCGCCGGTCGAACCCCACCGCCAGGGCATCGCGATAGCCGTAGGACGTGCCGGTCTTGAACGCGATCCGGTTCGGCAGCGCATTCTCGGGGGGCGGCGCCCCGCGCAGGGTATCGGCGACATACCACGCCGCCACCGGCTCGGTGACGCGCAGGTCGGGCGGGGGCGGGGCGGCCGGCCCGTCGAGGCGGCGGATCAGGTCGGGCACCGAGCCACCCCGGGCAAGGCCGGAGAACAGCCGCGCGAGGTCGGTGAGGGTGATGCCGAGGCCACCCAGAGCCACCGGCAGGCCGGGTGCCGTGTCGCGCGGCAGGTCGATCCGCGCTCCCGCACCGCGCAGGCGGGCGATGAAGCGGGCTGCGCCCACCGCCTCCAGCAGGTCCACCGCCGGCACGTTCAGGGAAAGCTGGAGCGCGCGCCGCGCGGTGACGGTACCCTGGTAGCTGAGATCAAAATTCTCCGGCGCGTAGGAGCCGGCAAAGCGCACCGGCCTGTCGTCGAGGAGGGTCTCGGGATGGGCGATGCCGTTCTCGAAGGCGAGCGCGTAGATGAACGGCTTCAGGGCGGAGCCCGGCGAGCGGATCGCCCCCGTCATGTCGATGGCGCCGGAGCGGCTGGCATCGAGATAGCCGGCGCTCCCGACCTGCGCGATCACCGCGCCGGTGCGGTTGTCGATGGCGAGGATCGCCGCCGAGATGCCCGGCCCCATGGCGGCGGCGCGCTCGGCAGCCAGGCGTTCGAGGCTCGCCTGCAGGCGCCCGTCCAGGGCGAAGCGCTGGACCCGCGCGGCGGGATCGGAGGCGACGGCCGCCTCCGCCGCATGGGCCGCCAGCATGGGGAAGGGTTTTCGCTGGTCCGGCACCGGTTCGGCCTTGGCGGCCTTCGCCTCGGCGGGCGTGATGACCCCGCGCGCGGCGGCGATGTCGAGGACCCGGTCGCGCGCCTGCCGGGCGCGGGCGGGAAAACGATCCGGCCGGCGCGCCTCGGGCGCCTGCGGCAGGCCGACGAGGAGGGCGGATTCGGCGAAGGAGAGCCGGGCCGGCTCGCGCCCGAAATAGGCGAAGCTCGCCGCCCGCAAGCCCTCCACCGGGCCGCCATAGGGAGCGAGGGCGAGATAGAGGTCGAGCACGCCGTCCTTCCCCAACCGGCGTTCCAGCTGGACCGCCCGCACCATCTGCCGGAGCTTGGCGCTGAGCGAGCGCTCGGGGCGCGGCTCCACGAGGCGAGCCACCTGCATCGACAGGGTGGAGCCGCCCGAGACGATTCTGCCGTGCCGGAGCCATTGCCACGCGGCACGCAGGGTTGCGGCGGGGTCGATGCCGGTATGGTCGGCAAAGCGCCGGTCCTCGTAGGCCTTCAGCATGGCGAGCATGCGCGGATCGACGTCCGCCCCCGTCACCGGCAGCCGCCAGCGCCCATCGGCGGTGGCGAAGGGGCGCAGGAGATGGCGGTCCCGGTCGAGGATGACCGTGGAGCGGAGGCTCGCCTGGGTCAGATCGAGGGGCGGCAGGGTCGCGACGAAGCGCCAGAGGGCGAGGGCGGGGAGAACGACGAGGATGAGGAGGGCGATGACGCCTGTGAAAACCCTCCCCCCACGGACCTCGGGCTTGCCCGAGGTCCGCTTGCAAGTGCTCAAGTCGGACAGGCCCGACTTGAGGTGGGGGAGGGTTCTCGCGGAGCAGGCGGGAGAGGGGGCGACCTCTCCGGACCTGTCGGTCCCCTCTCCCGACCCACTTCGTGGGCCACCCTCCCCCGCAGCGGGGGGAGGGAAAGGGGGCGCGGCACCCATCCTACTTCGCGCTCACCTCGACCGAGCCGAAGGCGGTGCGGCCGAAGCGTTCGGGGCGGTACATGTCCTCGATGGTGGCGCCGGGATGGACGTAGGTGCCAGGCGAGACCGCCCGCACGGTATAGGCCACGGTGAAAAAGGCGGATTGCTCGGGGTTGCGCTCGTAGGCCGCCACGAAACGGTCGTCGCGGAACTCGGTGCTCACCGGCTGCACGTCCGACTTGGCGAAGGCGAGGCCCGCCAGGGCATCGGAATCGAGGAGCTTCGGGTTGTCGATCTCGAGGCCGGCGGGCAGGCGGTCCACCAGCAGGAGGCGACCGGCACTGGCCTTGGACTCGGTCACCTTGAGTACGACCACGAGGCGGTCGTTCTGGCGAACTCCTTGGGCGAGATCCACCACCGTGCCGTCGAGACGGTGATAGCTCCGCTCGATGGCATAGCCGCGCGATTCCACCGGCTCCGGGGCGATGGGATTGCCCGACACACTCACCACCGTCTGGGCGGCGCCCTTTCCGTCATTGGTGATGGTGACGGTCCTCCCATCGAGGGCGGGCGCGCGGTAGAGCCGCGAGACCGGGCCGGATTGCCGCACGCCGTCGACGCTGAAGCTCAACGCTTCCGCGTCCTTGCCGAGGCCCTCGGCGGCGAGCACCATCCAGGCATTCTCCTGGGTGCTGGTGAGGCGTCCGCTGGCCCGCTCCTGTGTGATGACCTGACCCAGCGGCCGGATGGTCTCGCGGGCGAGACCGGTCTCGGCGGCGAGGGCGAGAAGGCCGGCCCCGTCGCGCAGGCGCGAGCCGTAATCGGCCCGATAGGTCGAGGTGTCCCGCGTGGATCCGAGCGCCGTCACCGCCGACTCGAAGGCCTTGGTCGCGCGGCCCCGGTCGCCGAGGAGGGCGAGGGCGGCCGCGATCTGGCCGCGTCCGAGGGGGGTCGCGAACTCACCGAGCTTGGTGTCGGCCAGGTAGCGCAGGTCGCCCATCACCGGCCGTCCGTTGCGGGCCAGCACGTAGGCGGCGTAGGCGATGTCCATGCCGCCGTCCCGCACCTCCGTGGTATTGGCCACGGTGTTGCGCAGGCGGTCGAGGGCGTTGGCGAAGGCGGTCTGCCGCACCGCGAATCCGCGTTCGCGGGCGCGGGTCAGGAAGTCGGTGACGTAGGCGTTGAGCCAGACGTCGCTCGACCCGCCGACGCTCCACAGGCCGAAATCGCCCGACGCGTCCTGGCGCGAGAGCACGCGGTCGATGGCCTCGCGCACCCGCTCGTCCACCTTGTCGTCGATGCCGAGTTTGTCGAGGGAGGCGAGCTTGTTGACGTAGAGGAGCGGCATCGCCCGGCTCACGGTTTGTTCCGAGCAGCCATAGGGGTAGCGGTCCAGCGCCTGGAGCAAAGCGGGGACGTCGAGGGCGGCGAGCGACGAGGCCGTCACCGAGACCGAGCCGGTGCCGGGGAGGATGTCGGCGAGGAGGTCGCCCGTCACCTGCAGGCTGGCGCCGGGTTCGAGGGAACTGATCGAGCGGCGGACCAGGGCGCCGGTGCCGGGGCCGATGTTCAGCGAGAAGCTCTGGCCGACGTTGCCGGTGATGCCGGGGCCGGAGAGGTTCACATCGAGCCGCGACAGGCCGGGGCCGGCGGCGGTGATCGGAATCACCAGGGAGCCCTTGGCGCCGGCCTCCAGCTTCATGGTGCTGTGAACCGCGCCGGCCGAGACCAGGACCGGGCCGGTGAGGTCGAGATCCACGGTGTAGTCGCCGGCTTGGCCCTCGACATTGTCGATGGCGATGAAGAAGCGCGAGCGGTCGCCGACGTTGAGGAAGCGCGGCAGGGTGCCGGTGAGCACGACGGGATCGCGGATGATCACATCGGCCTGGGCCGAGCCGACCTTGGTCCTGCTCCAGGCGGTCACCATCACCCGGCCGGTGCCGTTGAAGGCGGGCAGGGGAAAGTCGACGCTCGCCTTGCCGTCGGGGCCGACGACGACCACGCCGGAATAGAGCGCCAGCGGCGCCTGGGTCGGGGGCGAATCGGAGAGTTCCGCCGCGCCGCCGTCACCGCCCGAGCGGATCGCGCCGAGGGTCCCCTGCATGCCGTCGATCAGGTATCCGTAGAGGTCTCGGATCTCCGGTCCCAGCGCCTTCTGGCCGAAGAAGTAGCCGAAGGGATTGGGCGATTCGTAGCGGGTCAGGTTGAGGATGCCGACATCGACCAGGGCCACGCTCACCCGCGCCTCCTCGCCGGAGGCGAGGCCGGCGAGCTGGATCGGCAGGGTCAGGGTCTCGCGGGGCCGCGTGGTCGCGGGCGCCCCAACGGTCACGGCGAGGCTGCGCTTGTCGGTATCCACCGAGAACCAGGCAAGGCCCAGCGCCCGGCCCGGCAGGCGCTTGGCCGCCTGATCGAGGGGCCGGTAGGCGGTGGCGACGAGATAGGCGCCCGACCCCCATTCCGCCTTCACGGGGATGTCCACCGTGGCGCCGCCCTCCGGCACCGTGACGTCGAGGATGTCGTGCACCTTGTCGCTCACCACGGCGAGGGTGGCCGTGCCCTTGAAGCGCGGCTGGAGGCGCGCCCGCAGGGTCTCGCCGGCGGCATAGCTCGGCTTGTCGAGCTTGAGGTCGAGGAGACCGGGCACGTCCGCGGTCTCGGAGCCGCCCCAGCCCACGGTGAAGGTGACGCTGACCGTGGCCTCGGGCCTTCCGGCGACCAGGGCTTCGAGGCGGTAGGTGCCGAAGCCGACGGTGGAATTCACCCGGCCCGGCGCATCTGCGGCGAGATCGAGCCGTCCGTCGGCGATGCGCCGCGTCGAGGTCACCGGCTCGAACGACCAGCGCCCGCCTTCGCGGTACCATTGGTAGTTGCGGTCGACCTTGGACAGGGTCCAGGCGACGCCGTTCTGCGGGATTTTCCGTCCGTCGGGGCTCGCCATGACCACGTCGAACGTGGCGACACCGCCTTCGGTAAGGTCGCCTAAAAAATTCTTGCGGATGGCGAGGACGGGGCCGGAGGGCAGGATCGGCAGGGTGAGGCTGCGGCTCAGCGCCCGCCCGCCCGGCTCGCCGACCTGGAGCGTGATCTTCGCTTCGGTGGGGCGTGGAGCGCTGAGCGCCTGGACCGGCACGGTCAAGGTCGCCGCCCCCTTGGCGTCGGTGGTGGCCTTGGCCTCGATCTCGGCCGAGGTCGCCTCCACCTTCTCGTCGTCGAGGCCGATGGAGAACCCGTCGAGCCCCTTGATCCCGCTCGTCGCGGCGGCCTGGACCAGGACCGTGCCCGACACGTCGAGGCCCGAGCCCGGCGCGCCGTAGAGATAGCGCGCGGCGACGTCGATGGTCGCGGGCTCGCCCTTCGTCAGGGTGGGGCTCTTCGGGGTGAGAGTGACCTCCAGGCGCTCGGGTACGTAATCCTCGACGAGGAACGTGGCCTCGCCGACAGGTGGCGCCTTCGCGTCGGTATAGGCGGCGATCCGCCAGGTGCCGTGCATCGCGCCCGGCATCAGGGCGAGGGGCAGGGCGCGGCCGCCGAGGCCGGCATCGGCGATCTGGACGCGGCGATACTCGACCCCGTCCGGCCGCTTCACCACAAGGGTGAGGGGAAGGTTCGGCACGGCGATTCCGGCGGCGTCGCGCAGCAAGGCCGTGACCTGCACGGTCTCGCCGGAGCGGTAGACCCCGCGCTCGGGGAAGACATAGGCCTCCACCGCTCCCGGCTGCGGACGGCCCTTCACGCCGCGATCGGTGAGATCGAAGGCGCTCTGGGAGAAGTCGAGGAAGCCGTAATCGTCGCCGAGCTGCGCCACCACGAGGCCGGGCGCGATGCCGCCCTCGCCCCGCGCGAGGCCTGGATCGAAGGCGACATGGCCCTGGCCGTCGGTCTTCTTGGTGGCCAGCACCTCGTTGTTGCGGGCCACCAGACGGATCTCGGCGCCGGGCACCGTCTTCGCGCTGGCGAGCGAGCGGGCGAAGACGTGGATGCCGTCGCGGCCCTTGAAGGCGGTGAGCCCGAGATCCGAGACGACGAACCATTGCGTCGCCTGGGCCTCGTAGCCGCCATCCTCGTCCGTCGAGGCAGCGACGCCGCTGGCCTGGGCCAGCATGATGTAGATGCCCGGCTCTAGTTTGCCGACCGCCTGCAGCACCGGAAAGGCGGTGACCGCCTCGTGGTTCAGTTCGGCCTTGGCGGTGTCGAGGGTGCCCTTCCAGACGCGGGTACCCTTCTGGTCGGCGATGGTTTTCGCGGTCATGCCGCTGAGCTGGCCGAGAAATTCTTCCGAGCGCAGGGACGGCAGCAGGCCACGGTCGCCGACGCGCAGAACCTCCACGTCGATCTTCGGCGCGTTGACCGAGACCAGGGGCACACCGGCCTGTCCGGTACGCGGCAGGACGTAGTTGCGCCCGGTGAAGCGCACCTGGGGCGAGCGGTCGCGGACGTAGACTTCGTAATCGGCCGATTTCAGCAGGGCCTCGCCCACGGAGGACGGGATGCCCGAGCGCAGCACGAAAGCGTAGCGCTCGCCATGCTTCAGCCCGTCGACGCAGATCTGCTGGCCGCTGCCGGTGACGGCGGCGTTGGCCACGCCCGAGACGGCGACGAAGGGCGTGAAATCGGTCTTCGATGCCAAGCTCTCGGAGAACTGGAAGCAGACCCGCGGGGCGGCGGCATCGGAATCGACCTTGTAGTCGAGGATGCGGAAGCCGTGCTCGGCGCGCAGACTCTCATAGGTCTCGCGCACCGTGGCGTCGTCGGCGAGCGCGAGGCTGGCCCGGTAGGCCTCGAGGGAGGGCCGCCATTCGGATTCATCGGCATAGACCTCGCCGAGCGTCGCCAGGACCTCGGCCTCGGTGGCGGCACCGCGGGCCTTCAGATAAGCCTGATAGGCGGCGGCGCGAGCCTGGCCGCGCAGGGTCCGGCGGTAGGAATAGTCGCCGGTCTGGTCGTCATTACCCACCGTGCTCGCGGCGCGGGCATAGGCGAGCCAGTTCTGCGGGTCGCCTGCATCGGCGGCAACGGCCCCGGCGAGGGGCTTGAGGGCGTCGGCGGGCTTCTCAGCCTCCACCAGGGCCTCACCCTCGGCGCGCAGCTTGGCCGCCGGTTTGGTGAGGCCCGACGTGGCGGAATCCGCCTTTACCGTCGCTTCGAGACGGACCGCGTCACTGGCCAGCGCGTCACGCACGAAAGCCTTGGGGGATGGCGCTGGTTTCGGGGTGGCAATCCGAGCCACCGGACGGTCGGGGGCCTGCGCGAAAGCCGGTGCCGCAATGAGGCCGCCGAGGGCCAAAGTCCCGGCCAACGAGCCGGCGAGAACGCTTCCCGCAACAAAGCTTCTGGCAAGGCGGGCGGTCGCGCGCCCGAGCCCGGTTGATCCCGACATCGCCCACCTCGTCCTCGGCATCCGATCCTCCTCGGGGCCGCGCCGGACCCTACCACCTCGCGCGGCCGCCGCAATGACGCGTTCGCCCTGACGATCCGCTGGAAATCCGGCGATCCCTCTGCCACACCTTCGCAAACAGCATCGCCAAAAGGCCATCGGGGAGCGTGGACCATGACGCAGCGCGCGCGATTCGCAGGGGTTGCGGCGGCTCTGGCCCTCCTCGTCATGCCGGCTCAGGCGCAAGGCCCCGTTCAAACACCCGCCCGTGCGGCACCGGCGGCCGATCCCGCCTTCGAAGCGGCGAAGGCAGCCTTCGAGCCCCTGCCGGAGGCGGACAGGAAGGGCCTGCAGGACGCCCTGGTCTGGACCGGCGACTACAACAGCGTGATCACCGGCACGTTCGGGCGGCGCACCTACGACGCCCTGCTCTCCTACCAGAAGCGTGCCGGCAACCCGGCGCCCGGCTTCCCCGACGCGAGGATGCGGGCGGCGATCCTCGCGGCCGGTGACACGGCCCGGAAGGCGGCGCGTTTCGCCGTGAAGCCCGATCCGGCGAGCGGCGTCGTCATCGGCGTGCCCGAACGGCTGCTCGCCAAGCGCAGCCCTCAGACCGGCGGAACCCGCTGGCAGAGCGGGGATGGCCGCGTCACCCTCGACACGAAGTCCTTCGCCCCGAATGAGACTGATCTCGACGCTTTGTTCGCCCGCGCCACCGCGCCGGCCGCCGACCGCAAGGTGACCTACAAGATCAAGCGGCCGGATTTCCTCGTGGTCACCGGCGAGACGGCAACGGGTAAGTCCTACATCCGCTATGCCGCCGGCGCGGGGGGAATTCGCGGCTTCACCATCGGCTACGACAAGGCCCTCGGGCCGGACATGGACCGTCTGGTCATCGCCATTGCCAACAGCTTCGTGCCGTTCCCGGAAACGGCGAATGCGGCTCCCGCCCAGATGGTGGCCAAACCGGGCGGGACGCTCGACAAGCCCATGCCGCGCCCGGCCGTGAGAGCCCTGCCGGCTCTGGCCGGACCCGCGACGACGACGGGCATCGGCCTCGTCGTCGCTCCGGGGCGTGTCCTGACGAGCTCCTCGGCCCTGGAGGCCTGCGCAGCGCCCCGGATCGGCGACATGGCGGTGCGCATCGTCAAGGTGGATGCGGGACGTGGTCTGGCGCTTCTGGAAGGGTCCGGCGTGACGGGCCGCGTCGCCGCCCTGGCCGCGAGAGGGAGCGCATTGATGCCGGGCGAGGCGCTCGTGGTCCTGGGGGCCGATGCGGGAGGAGGCATCGCCGTCTTATCGGGCGAAGTCTTATCCGGCCAATCCGGCCAGGAGCGGCTCTCGGCGCCGCTCCAACCTGGATCGTCGGGGGCCGTCGTGCTCGACCGGGACGGCGCCCTGGCCGGCCTCGTCGCCCGCTATCCGTCGTCGCCCCGTCTCGTCGCCGGTGTGGCGCCGCCGATGAGCTACCCCCTGGTCGATGGCCGCGTGGTGCTCGCGTTCCTAGCCGAGAACGGCATCTCCCCGGTTGCTGCCGCCGACAGGTCGGGCTCGACGCTCGGCGCGGTCGCCTCAAGGGCGGCCGGCTCGGTGGTCGGCCTCACCTGTCCGTAGGGAATCCGCTCGAGCCTCTCGGGACCGCGGTGACCCGGATGTGTGAACGGCGGGGCGCCGGAACACCCCGCCGGTTCGGACGTGCGATCAGAGACGTCCCGTGACCAGAAGCACGATCAGGATGATGATGAGGATACCGCCCAGACCGAAGCTCTGCCCGCGATAAGCACCGCCACCGAGGAAGTTACCGCCGCCGAGGACGGCGAGGATCAGGATGATGAGCAGGATGGTGGTCAGGGTCATGGGAAAGAAACTCCGGTCACGCCCAACCAACATTGCTTGAGCTTGACCGGTGAAACGTCCATCCGCCGATTCCGTTCAACGCTTGCGCGTTTCAATGATGCAGATTGATGACGGTGTTGCAGGAAAGCCGCTCTCAGGCCCGCCAGTCCGGAAGATCGCTCGCCGTTTCCGTGAGCCAGGCCGGCACCGGCAGCCCGCGCTCGGTGAGGAAGGCCGGGTTGAACAGCTTCGACGCGTAGCGTGCCGCCCCGTCGCAGAGGATCGTCGCGATGGTGTGGCCGGGGCCGAGAACCCGCGCCAGCCGGATCGCACCGGCGACATTGATCCCCGATGATCCACCGAGACTGAGCCCTTCCTCGCGCATCAGGCCGAACACGATGTCCAGGGCCTCCGTGTCGGGGATGCGGAAGGAATGGTCCGGCTGGAACCCTTCGAGATTGGCCGTCACCCGGCCCTGGCCGATCCCTTCGGTGATCGAGGAGCCTTCGGCCTTCAGCGTGCCGGTGGTGTAGTAGGCATGCAGGGCCGATCCCTCGGGGTCGGCGAGCGCGACGGTGATTCCGGGTTTGAGCGCTCGCAACGCCTCAGCGGTGCCGGCGAGGGTGCCGCCCGTCCCGGCCGCGCAGACGAAGCCATCGATCCGCCCCTCCGTCGCTGCGAAGAGCTCGGGGCCGGTCGTCTCCACATGCGCCTGCCGGTTGGCGACGTTGTCGAACTGGTTCGCGAAGAAGGCGCCGGCCGGTTCGGTCGCTGCCAGACGCTCGGCGAGCCGGCGCGCCACATGGACGTAATTGTCCGGGTTGGAGAACGGCACGGCCGGCACCTCGACGAGGCGGGCGCCGGCGAGGCGCAGCGTTTCCTTCTTCTCGGCCGATTGCGTCTCCGGGATGACGATGACCGTGCGGTAGCCGCGGACCGAGGCGACAAGGGCGAGCCCGATGCCGGTATTGCCCGCCGTCCCCTCGACGATGGTGCCGCCCGGCCGGATCGAGCCGCGCCGCTCGGCATCCGCGACGATGGACAGGGCGGCCCGGTCCTTCACCGACAAGCCCGGATTGAGGAACTCGGCCTTGCCGAGGATGGTGCAGCCGGTGAGGTCCGAGGCACGGCGCAGGTGGATCAGCGGCGTTCCGCCGATGGCGGCGAGGACGTCGCCGGAGAGGGAAGCTTTGCGCGTGGTCATGGCGGGTCGGGCGTGTCCTGCGATGGGGAGAGCGACGAGCATGACCGACACGGCGTCCCGCGACCACCCTTCCTCACGCGGATCGCAGAAAGGGACGCCGATCGGTCGAGAAGGGGTTGCCAAGCTGAAAAGGAGATTCTAGACACCCCCACCGACGGCGGAGCGCACAACTCTCCCCCGGTCAGGTCGGCGCCCGTAGCTCAGCTGGATAGAGCACCAGACTACGAATCTGGGGGTCAGAGGTTCGAATCCTTTCGGGCGCGCCATTACTCACGTCAGGTGTCCAGACCTGACTCAAACACCCGGGTGAAGCCGGCGGCCAGGGCCGTCAGGAGCCTGGAAGTTTAAACCGATCCTACAGGTCTTCGGCACTGCCTTTCCAGTCAGATCGCTCGCTGCCGTCAGCCGCGACTCGCGCCTGCCTGACGCGGCAGGCCTGAACCGCTTCTTGCGGTTCTCGAAGGCCTTCGCCCCCGATGATCGATGTGAGCGCCTGCTGAAACACCGATTCCCCACCGGATCTCGGCGTGTCGCTACGCCGGCTCGCATCGGCAGGCCAACGCGTCCACCCTCACTTAAGTCATTGGAATACCGCAGGCTTTCGGCCGCAGGACCGCAGCCGTCCCGGCGAAGCCCGCTGAGGAATGGCCCACGAGATGCGGCCTTCGACAGAGCCGCGCAGGCGGCTGCGCCACGAGGGAAACCCGGCAACGGAGCGGCGTCCTCGACGCGCCCGGCGCTGTGCTCCGTCCACCGGGACAACGAAGCGTCTGGCGCATGTAGGGGGATGGCGGATAATGGGTTAAGCACCTGGTGGGGGAGAAACATTTGCCATGAACGAGAGCCCGGAGCCGTCCTCCACAGCCTCGGACCCCGCCGGCCGGCTGTCCGAGGTGTCACGCCTCGCGAGCCTTCTGGCGGACCGCGTCCTCAGCGCGCAGATCGCCAGCCAACCCATTCCAAAAGCTCACATTCACGCCCTGCTGGACGCGGCCATCATTCTCGAAAAATACGAGGTCAGGCTGCCGCCGCTGCTCGAGCAGATGGTCGAGACCCTGGAAGACGAGGATGCCGGGACGCCGGCCGGGACCGCGACCGAGGAGGCCGCGACCGTGCCGGCCGAGGGTGAAGAGGCCGATGCCAAGCGCCTCGCCTGGTTGTTCCGCCCCTTCCAGGGGACGAAGGGGTGAGCGGAGCCGATGGCACGGACGGCGCGAAGGGCAGCGCAGCGTCATCGCTGAGCGCGGGGTAATCGACAGTCACGCCGCCGTGCGTGCCCCGTAGTAGAACTCGGCGATCTCCTGGATCAGGTCGCGCCTTTGCTCGTCGATGAGGTCCGGGAGGATGTCGTCACCTTCGCCGTCGATGGCCGACAAGAGATGCACGTCCGGGAATACTCCCTCGAACGTGACCAACACCTCCGCCTGAGCGTAGGAATCATGGGGGTCGAGGCAATGATGGCTCATCATCGGGCAAACGGCGCTCAGTGGGGTCCAGAACGAAAGTGCCATACACCCGGCCCGATCCGGGTAAAATATAGCATGATAATGCTTATGGGCTTATCGGAGCGGCACGCCGCCCCAATCTGACCGGCCCTCCCGGAGGGGACCGGCGGCTTGGCCGATACCGCCACGCGCCCCCCGATTCGACCGCCATGCGA